>NZ_JBFAIG010000009.1:0-289953 GCF_040654575.1 Streptomyces sp. NPDC050674 | reverse complement strand
TCTCGAAGACGTGCACGTCAGCACCCCGGCGCGCCAGATGCAGGGCCGCCGACAGACCGGTCAGCCCTGCACCGATGACCGCCACGCCGACACGCCCGCCGATCTCGGTCCCGGACCGGTCCGGTCCCTGAGGAGCGGTGTCCAGCCAGTAAGGGGTGAACTTCATATCGCTGCTCTCTCCTGCCAGTGCCGTCAGCCGCTAGGGGTGTCGGAAGCTGCTCGCTGCTGCGCTCAGACCATAACACTCTTGGTTCCAGTTCCAACCTGAAACAATAAATTTTGGTGTTGCGCTCCGGCGATCAGAGGGTGGTGGGTGCCGTGAAGGCGGCGATCCGGAGGCTCCGGATCCGTGTATAGCGGCTCAATCCAGACGCCGGCCTGGCGCACGGCCAGCGTCTCGTGCGCAAGAGATGCCCCTGTATGCCCTAGGGCAGGGACGGAAAGGCGCTGATCGCGAGTGGTACGCTCGCGCCATGCGGTCAAGTCGCCCTGTATCAGGGGTGATCAGCCTGACGTCACTCCGTTGCGACGGCTGACCGCACCGGGGTCCACCGTCTGATCGATGCTCGCTGCGACCATCAGTTCGCCATCGACCCCCAGCCCCTCCGGTCCGCGCCATGGCGCGGCGATGCCGTATGGAGTGCTGCCGGGACCCTTCGGAGTGCATGACAGATGAGCCGAGAACCGTCCGGCGCAGCGGAAGACGAGGGAGAGGGCCGTGAGGACGCCCTCGACCGCCCCCGGGGCACGGCGGCGGACGGACGCGAGCGACTTCGCGTCACCCCACCGAAGCCCGTGATCATCACACCCAGGCCGGTCCCGGCAGGACCGGCGTACCGGGCTCGCTATGGTCATCACGTGACCTCTAACCCCACTCCCCGCGACTACAACAAGGCGTCGGTGCTCGACGTGGTCCTCTCCCACGCGCCCCTGACACGGAACCAGCTGATCGAGCTGACGGGCCTGAGCAAGGCCACCGTGTCCAGGGCGGTGGAGGAACTCCGGGCCGACGGCTTCGTCGTCGACGGCGGGATGGACGAGGTCACCGGACGTGGCCGCCGGTCCACTTATCTCGACCTGCCCGGCACGACCGGGCATGTCGCGGGCATCAGCTTCGGTGTGCAGACCACGGGTGTGCTGGTGACCGACCTCAGGGGCCGCGAGGTGCGGCACCTGGCCGTTCCCACCCCGGAACACCAGGAGGTCGAGGACGCCGCGCGCTGGCTGGTCGACCTGATCGCGCAGGCCGCCGAATCCGCGCAGGGTCCTCTGCGTCAGATCGTCGCCGCGGTTCCCGGCCGGGTCCGGGGCGGCACGGAGATCTTCGGCCCCGCGGAGTCGATGAAGATCTTCGAGGGCTCCCACCTCCACCGGGCCATCGAGGAACGTGTCGACGCTCCCGTGCTCCTCGACAGCGATGCCAACGCGGCCCTGCTCGGGATCCTCACGAACGACGCCAGCATCACCAACGCCGTGCTTTTCAGCGTCAGCACGATACTGAACTTCGCCAGCTGCACGGATCACGAGCTCGCCCGAGGGAGCACGCCCACCTTCGGAGACATCGGGGTGCTGTCGTCCGGGGTGGGCGACCAGATCCTCGACGAGCTGCTGAGCACCAGGGGGCTCCTGCGCTTCGCCCGGCAGCGGGGGCTGGAGCTCGGGCGCGTCGAGGACCTCTGGCTGGAGTCGCATCCCGAGGCTCCGCGCGCCGAGGTGCTCGAGGCGTTCACCACGGCGATCGTGACCGCGGTGAGCGTGGTCGCCGTGACGCTGGACCCCGAGTCGGTCTACTTCGTGGGCCGGCTGCGTCCCCTCGTCGACGAGGTGCTGCCGGAGGTGCGGGGCCGGCTCGACCGGAGCCTGCCGAGCGCTCCCGAGATCAGGGCGGTGGAGCATCTGATCGGTCTGTCGACGGCGCAAGGCGCGGTGTACGCGTGCCTGACGATGGCTCAGGAGCGGCTGCGGGACGCCGTACTCGGGGCGCGGCGCCAGAACCAGCCCGCCGAGCAGTCGGCCCCCGCGTTCTGAGCCGAACCGGACCGGGCCCGTGGGCCGTCGGTGCCGGTGCCGGTGCCGGTGTCGATGCCGATGTCGACGCCGTCAGCCGGTCGCCCGGTCGGGCCACCGCATCGGGGCGGTGACCGGCTCGGAGACGCGTGTCGCCCGCTACCTTCGCGGCACCCCTGGAGATGGGTCAGCGCGGCGAGGCCGCGGGCCGTGTGTGTCTGCACCGAACCGGCGGAGATGCCCATCGCGGCGGCGATCTCGCCCTCCTGGAGTCCCAGCCGGTGCCGCAGCACGACGGCTCGAAGGCGCAGCTCTGGACGGCTCTCGGCAACGCCCCGCAGCGGTGGAGCCGTCAGTAGCCCAGCCGAACCGGGTGAGGATCAACTGCCCACGGTGCCGCGGAAATCGCGGAGGGAAACGGTCAGCAGCGGACGGTGCCGGGTGAGGAAGGGCAACGGCCCGTGGGCCTCGGCCGTGACGCGGCCACGCCCGAGGCCCGGCCGGCCACCGATCCGCATGGGCACTCGGCACACGGTGCCGTCGGACAGCCGCTGGACCAGCCGGCCGCGGGCGGGCACCCGGAAGGGCAGCCGCAGCACCTCGCGGTAGGAGAGACGCACAGGCGGAGTACCGGCGGCGGTCAGTTCCGCCCGGGCGCTCCGGCTGTCCGCGTGCAGCGTGAACGTGCCCGGCTCCTTCGGGATGCCCCACAGCGCACGCCCCCCGGCACGGGACTGTTCACTGTCGACCCACGCGGCCACGGCGGTGGCGGCGGGAGCGTGTCCGTGGCGCACGGCCAGGGCGACGAGGAACTCGCGGTAGGCGAGGACACCGCCGGGCCGGTAGTCGACCCAGAAGGTGAGCAGGGTGGCGCGGCGCCGCACGATCCAGGGCCGGGCTCCCGGGGGAAGAGGCCACGACGGCAGATCGCCCGGGGGGACGCGCCACAGCGAGACGATCATGTCGCCGGTGAGGCGCCACGGGGACGGGGGAAAGGGGACGGCTGGTCGTTCCACGGCGTGATGACCGGCTTCCTCGGCTCGGAGTCGTACGGCCGATTGTCCCACCGGTACGTCCGGCCCGGACCCTCGGCGCGCAGCCGGGGGCCGGGCCGGTGCGGGTCAGCGGTCCTTGGCCAGTGCGACGAGCTCGGCGAACAGTCCGCCGGCGTTGACGAGGTCCTCGTAGGTCCCCTGCTCGACGACGCGGCCCTTGTCCATGACGAGGACGCGGTCGGCGAGGCGGGTGTTCTCCAGCTGGTGGGTGACGACGATCGTCATGCGCTCGGCGGCGATCCTCTTGATCTCCAGGAAGATGGCGTGTTCGCCGCGGGCGTCCATCTGCGAGGTGGGCTCGTCCAGGATGAGCAGCGGTGTCCGGCGGTACAGGGCGCGCCCGCACACCAGGCGCTGCCACTGCCCGCCGGAGATTTCGGCCCCTCCCCACAACTCCTTGGCGAGCAGGGTGTCGAGCTGCCGGGGGAGCTTCTCGATCGCCTCGCGCATGCCGACGGCGTCGACCACGTCCCACACCGGCCCGTCGTCGAGCGTCTTCGGCTGCCCGAGCGTGATGTTCTCGCGGGCGCGCAGGGGCCAGCAGGCGAAGTTCTGCGGCACGAGCGCGGTCCGTTTCCACACGGCGTCGGGGTCGGCCCGGGCGAGGTCGACGCCGTCCCACAGCACGCGTCCCTTGTCGGGCAGGAGGATTCCGGTGATGAGCTTGGCGAGGGTGGACTTGCCCGAACCGTTCTCCCCGACGATCGCCAGGATCTCACCCCGGCGCAGCGTCAAGGAGACCCCCGCGACGGCCGGTTCGTCCTTGCCCGGGTACCGGTGGACGACCTCGTCGAGGCGGATCTCCTCGACGCGTTCGGGGATGGTCGCCGCGCCGCGCCGCGGGGCGCGCTCGGCGGCCATGTCGAGGAAGGCCCGCATGTCGGCCAGATAGAGCGAGGTGTGGAACAGCGCGGCGCCGTGGACGACGAACTGGCCGAGCGCGGCGAGGGTGGTCTGCACGGCGACGACGGCCGTGGCGGCGACGGGCAGGGCGACCCGGCCCTCGGCGGCCAGCCAGGCGAGGGTGGCCCAGGTGCACAGCAGGAACACCCCGCCCAGGGCGCTGGTGCTCAGCTCGATGCGCAGCAGACGCGGGGCGGCGGTGAGCGTGCGCCGGTCGATGCGGTCGGACAGGGCGCGGTACCAGTAGATGAGGTAGCCGGTCATGCCGTTGGCGCGGACCTCGTCACCGAACCTGGAGTACGTGGCCCACCAGCGCATCATGGAACGCACGTTGCGGTCACCCACGTTGAGGTAGTGGGTCTCGTAGTCGACGCGCGCGGACAGCACGGCTCCGGCGCCGGCCGGCAGGACGGCCAGGAGCAGCAGGGGCAGCATCAACGGGTGCAGTGCCGTGATGACTCCGCTCGCCGCGACCATGCGGATCAGGGCGGACATGAACCGCTGGGCGTCCTGCACCATCAACCGGGTGCGGGTGACGCCGACTTCGGCGGCTTCCTGCCGGTCGGCGAAGCCGTCCTCGCCGTAGGCGGAGTACTCCACCCGGCACACGGCGGCGACCAGGGCGATGTCCGCCTCGGTCGTCAGCAGGGGAGTGACGCGGCCGTCGGCGTAGGAGGCCAGGGCGCCGCTGATCCGGCCGACGGCCGCGGCCGCCGTCACCACGACGAGGGCGGGCAGCGCACCGTGCAGGCGTTCGGCGACGGTGCCGCCGCCGAGGATGTGCGTCATGGCCCGCGCGGTGAACGTGAGCACGAGCGCCGCCGCGACGCCGGTGAGGAGCTGGCTCGCGAGGAGCAGGACGACGCCGGTCCGGTCGACGGCCCACGCCATCCGGACGGTGTGCCCGAGGACCGAGGGGAGGCGGCGGCACATCGCACCGAAACCCGCGTCCGCCAGCGGGTTCTTGCCGTACGTCCCGCTGAACGTGATCGTCGCGGGTGGGGGAGGGGGTGGAGCGTTCTCGTCGGCGGTCGAGGCGTCGGTCGTCGTCACCTGGGGCCCTCCTGCGGATCCGTGCCGGGCCGGGACGGCTCGGCGGTGCACGGCCTAACGACGCGGCGGTCGAATCGAACGCACTCGATTCCGGACGTGCGGGAGCCCTTGCCGCACAAGGGGTCGACCGGGGCGGTTCGTTGCTGAGGCGGCTCCCGCACGGGCCGGATTGGCCGAATCGCGGAGGCGGGAAACGCATGTGACCCGTGGGATCGGGCGCCTCGAGAACCCCTTCGCCCGAAAAATCCTTTTTTGTCGTTTTGTACCGGCAGGGGTGGTTAACCGAGGAGGGTGCGTGCGGGACGGACGCCGGAGCACGAGGGCCGGCGACGAGCCCCCGGCACCCGGCCGGTCACGCCGAGACGCGTGAGCCGACGGCGGACGCCGTCGCCGCGGGCGATCCGGTTCCTGACGAGAAGCACATCCACGGGCGGTGCCTGAGGGAGAGGACCCATGAGCGAGATGGCGAACGCGAGCACCGAACGTGCTCGGCAGGCCGGTCAGACGGCCAAGCAGGAGGCCTCGGCCACGGCCGGTCAGGCCAGGGAAGGCGCGAGTGAGGTCGTCGGAACGGCCACCGAGCAGGCCAAGGCCGTCACCGGTGAGGCCAGGGCCCAGGCCGGCGCGATGGCGGGTGACCTGCGATCCAGGGTCACCGAGGAGGCCGAGAGCCAGGCGCGCCGCGGAGCGCAGGTGATGCGGGAATGGGCGGACGACCTGTCCGGTCTCGCGCAGAAGGCCGACACGGACTCACCGGCCAAGAAGCTCGTGGTGCAGGCGGCCGACCGCGGTCACCGTGCCGCCGACTACCTGGACTCACGGGGCGTGGGCGGCCTGGTCGGCGACCTCCAGGACTTCGCGCGCCGCCGTCCCGGCGCCTTCCTCGGCGGGGCGGTGCTGGCCGGGTTCGCCGTCGGACGGCTGGCCAAGGCCGGCTCCAAGACGAACGGCTCCGGCCCTTCGGCACAGTCGAACGGCTCCGGCCCGCAGGCCCTGCCCGAGGAGGCGGCTGTGCCGGAGCTGCCGGGCTACGGGGAGGCGTGAGATGTCATCGCTCGCGCCCCACGCCCCGGAACGGCACGCCCCCGCTCACCGCGGGCAGGAGGACGGCTCCGTGGGAGAGCTGCTGTCGACGGTGGCGTCGGACCTGCAACTGCTGCTGCGTCAGGAGGCGGAGCTGGCCAAGGCCGAGATCCGGGAAGAGGCCACCAAGGCGGGCAAGGCCGCCGGCATGTTCGGCGGCGCCGGGTTCGCCGGCTACATGGTGGCCGTCTTCCTGACACTGGCCGCGATGTTCGGCCTGGCCAACGTGATGGACCTGGGATGGGCCGCGCTGATCGTCACCGCCGTGTGGGCGGTGATCGGGCTGGTCCTCTACCGCCGGGGACGGGCGCAGATGCGCACCGTGTCCCCGAAGCCGGAACAGACCATGCAGACGCTGAAGGAGGACATGCAATGGGCACGGCACCCGACCAGATAAGGGCCGACATCGAAACCACGCGGGAGAGACTGTCCGAGGATGTCTCCCGGCTGGCCGACCGCGCCCGCCCCCGGCGGATGGTACGGCGTCGCACGCGGCGCGTCCGCGGCGCACTGCACGGAGCGCGGGAGCGCGTGATGGGCAGCGCCTCGGAGATCACCGGGCAGACCGCCGACCGCACCCAGCGGGCCGCCCGGTCGGTGCAGGACACCACCGGCCAGGCCGCCGACACCGCTCGGCAGGCCGCCGAGCAGGCGGGTCAGGCCGCCCGTCAGGCCCCGGAACAGGCGATGCGGCAGACACAGGGCAACCCCCTGGCGGCCGGCCTGATCGCCTTCGGCGCGGGACTGCTGACCGCCACGCTGCTGCCCACCTCGCAGGCCGAGGAGAAGGCCGCGGAACGGGCCGGACAGGCCGTCGAGCCGGTGAAACAAGCCGCACTCGAGTCCGCGCAGCAACTCAAGGAGGACGCCACCGAGGCCGGCCGCAAGGCCGCACAGGAGGTCAAGGACACCGCCTCCGAAGCCGCCCGTACCACCAAGGAACAGGCACAGGAGCAAGCCGGGCAGGTCACCGACCAGGCCCGCCGATCCGCCCAGACCGCGGCCGGGGAAGCACGCGGGCAGACCCGTGACACCGGACCGTAAACACCCCCCAGCCCGACTGGTCAGCCGTCCTCGGACGCCGGCGCGGCCCCTCGCAACCCACTGTCTCCGGAGGCGATTGCAATGACGTCACCCAGTTCCGGGTCGACCATGGAGAACCACCCCGACATCCTCGACATGCGCCAGCGCCACGAGATGGCCGAGCGCGCCACCACGACGTCCCGGGCGCAGATGATCGAGACACTGGCCCTGCTCACGGGCCTCTACCTCGCCGCATCCCCGTGGATCGTCGGCTTCAACGGCGGCGGGTTCACCCGGCTGGCCGTCACCAACCTGATCACGGGCATCGGCTACGCCCTGCTGATGAGCGGCGGCTTCGGCCGGGCCTACGACCGCACGCACAGCATGGCGTGGGCCGCGTGCGCCCTGGGCGTCTGGACGATCGTCGCGCCCTGGGTGGTCGCGGGCAATGTCGACACCACCCGCACCGTCGTCAACAACATCATCACGGGCATCGTCGCCCTGCTGCTCGCCCTCGCCGCCAGCGCAGCAGCGTCCATGCGCTCCGACCGGAACGCACAGAGCGGCACGTACGCGGGTGGATACGGCGGCGCGAACCGCTGATCCGCTGATCCACCGGCCCGGTCGGCCCACAGGAAGACCGGAGCCGTCACACAGAAACAGGCAGGAGAAGCATGATTACCCGAGAGCAGATTCCCACCGTGCTGGACCACCCCGTCCACGACGCGAGGGGCGACAAGATCGGCGACGCCCGGCACGTCTTCTTCGACGACGTCACCGGCGAGCCCGAGTGGGTCAGCGTACGGACCGGCATGTTCGGCACCAGCGAGTCCTTCGTGCCCATCCACGACGCGTCCGTCGTGGAGGACCACCTCGAGGTCCCGTTCGCCAAGGACCAGGTCAAGGACGCGCCCAACGTCGACGTCGACTCCGGCGGCCACCTGTCCGAGCAGGAGGAACAACGCCTGTACGAGCACTACGGCATCGACTGGGACGCCGCCTGGCAGGACACCGGTCATGCCGGAACCGGCCAGGTCACCGGCACCGCGGCTTCCGCCCCGGGTGCCGAGGACGCCATGACGCGGTCCGAGGAGGAGATGCACGTCGGTGTCGAACGCCGTGAGGCCGGCCGGGCGCGGCTGCGCAAGTACGTCGTCACCGAAGAGCAGCAGTACACCGTCCCCGTACGTCACGAGGAGGTCCGCGTCGAGCGTGAGCCGATCACGGAAAGCAACCGGGACAGGGCGATGGCCGGCCCGGACATCACCGAGGCCGAGCACGACGTGACCCTGTACGAAGAACAGCCTGTCGTGGAGACCAGGGCGGTACCGAAGGAGCGGGTCCGCCTGTCCACCGAAGAAGTCACCGAGGAGGAGACCGTCACCGGCCAGGTCCGCAAGGAACGCATAGAGACCGAGGGAACCGACGAGTCCGGCGACCAGCGGCGCCGCCCCTGATCCCCGGCGGGCGTCCGGGAGGGAGGACCGGGGGTCCTCCCTCCCGCCGTCGTGTCATCGCCTGGCCAGTGCCAGCACGCTCAGGCCGAACATCAGCACTCCCAGGGGCAGATGGACCGAGGGCACGTGTGCGATGCCGAGCACGACCTGGGCCGAGGCCAGCACGAGGAAACCGCACGCGTGCCACACCGGCCGGGGCGAGCCGCCACCCGGCTTCCACGCCAGAACCGCCGCGAGCAGGTACAGCATCGACGCCCCGTACATCACCCGCGCTCCGGCGCTGTGCAGGGTCTCTCCGTAAGGCGACGTCAGCAGCAGTCCGGCGGAGACCGCCTGGAGGAAGATGGTCAGGGTCTGTAGCGCGATGGCGATCCGCAGGAAGGCGGAGCCGCGCCGTGCGTGTGCCGTCACCGTCACGTCAGTGGCCATGTCACAGTCCCCTTTTCCCGCCCTCGGGGCGGTGGATCGATAAGGTCTCACCGGTCCGACGAGGCGGGCCCGCGAAAGGTAAGGCGAGGGGGCCGGACGCATGGGAACTGCCGGGGAGGGGACCGACCGGATAACGGGCGAGCGACGGCAACTGATCAATGTGGCGTACCGGTTGCTCGGTTCGGTGACCGAGGCCGAGGACGCCGTGCAGGAGGCCTACACCCGCTGGTACGCGCTGCCGAGGAGCCGGCGGGAGGAGATCGTCTCCCCGGGCGCCTGGCTGACGACGGTGACCAGCCGCGTCTGCCTCGATCTGCTCGGCTCGGCCCGGGCACGCCGTGAACGCTATGTCGGGGCATGGCTGCCCGAGCCGCTGCCCGACCGCGCCGAAGCGGGAACCGCGGGCGGCGCCACCCCCACCGGCCCCGCCGATCCCGCCGACCAGATCGTCCAGGACGAGTCGGTGGCCGTGGCCTTCCTCGTCGTACTGGACGCGATGACGCCCGCCGAGCGGGTGGCGTTCGTCCTGCACGACGTCTTCCGGTACCCGTTCGCCGAGATCGCCGGTGTCCTCGGACGAACTCCCGCGGCCTGCAAGCAACTTGCGGCCTCGGCCCGGCGGCCGGTGAACGCGTCGCGCTCCGGGGCGGCGGGGGCCGGCCGGGCCGATGTGGTGCGGCACGTCAAAGAGGCGTGGGAGAACAAGGACATCGCGGCCCTCGTCGGTCTCCTCGACCCGGCCGTCGTGATGACCGCCGACGGGGGCGGCCTGGTCGGTGCCGTCCTGCGGCCGGTCGAGGGCGGGAGGCGCATCGCCCAGTACATGGTCGCCATCGCCGACAAGGCGCCGGGGCTCGAACTCGTGGAATGTTCGGTCAACGGTGCGCCGGGCCTGGTGGCCCGGCGTGCCGGCGTCGTCATGACCGTGGCCTCGTTCGAGGTCTCCGACGGCCGCGTCACCCGGATCTGGGCCGTCCGCAACCCCGAGAAGCTAAGGCCGTGGGGTGGACAACAAGCCCCCGACGGCTACCACTTGGGATTCCACGGGCCGATCTCGACGTAGAGCGGAGTACCGAGCACGAGCCTGCCTTCGGTGCGGATGCCCGGGTAGCGGGGGTCGACGTGGGGCGGGCAGACGTAGAGCGCCCTTGCCAGACCACTGAGTCGCAGCCGTACCAGATCGCGGTTGAGTCTCCCGACCACTCGCCTGACGCCCCTCACGACCGACGTGGTGTCGTCGACCGGTTGACCTCCCCCTTCTTCCTGGGCGATCTCCTCGAACAGCCAACTGAGATTCGACGTACAGCGGGTCGGCTCGCCGAGCTGGGCGGTCAGGTGGCCCGCAGAGCCGCACAGCACCAGGCCACCGGCCTGTAGATCGAGCTGGACGGGGTGAAAGAGCGCAAGGTCGGGGAGGCCCGAGGTGACGACGCAGGCCGTCCCACAGGACATCTCATGATCGAAGAAGAACCACTGCCCAGGGCTGAGTGACGGGTCGGTCGACGCTTTGGCCTCTTTGCGCAGGCGCTTGGCGACGCGTGGCAGCTTGGCCAAGGTGTCCGGGCCCGGTCCGGGCCCGGAGGGTCCTGCCAGGCGCAATCGGGCGCCGGGGAGGGAGAACTCCACCTCGCCACCGGACACCGGCAGTCCACGCGAGGGGAGGTGAAAAGACTCCAGCTTGGTACGGGACACGTAGAGCAGTTCTCTCATGTCCGGCTCAACGTGCGAGATGCCCTGACGGAGGGTTCGGAACCGGCCATGTCGATGTGGGATGTGGTGATGCCGGTGGTGCGAGGTGAGGCACGTGCCGCTGGTGAGAAGGCGCTGGCTGGGTGGCCGTTGTGTGGTTTTTCGCGTCGCATCCTGCTCGCTTGCTTACGACCGCGTTCACCTCCGCCCGCTTGACTGCACATTCATTTGGAAAATGCCAAAGCGTTCACCTGCGCCGAGCACATTCCGTAGTGTCGTGCTCACGTTCGCGGGAACGGCCGTGCAGGGGGAGGGGATTCGGCGTGCCCGGAATCGACGAGAGTCTGCTGGAGGCCATGCGGCTGCCAGGTGCACGAGGGGCGTCGGTGGTCGACTGGATCAGTGGTCTGGCCCTGGGGGCGGTGGGTGACGCACCAGGGGGCGACGCGGAGGCGACGGCTGCGGAGACCGCGGAGCTCGCCCGCCTCGCCACCGAGAGCGGCGCCCTCGCCCTCACCGGTGGCGGCGGGGCGTCCGACGGCGAACCGGGCGGAGAGTCCGGCAAGGAACCCCCCGTAGAGGACCTGATCATCACCAACGCCGACTCGTACCACCTGCTCAGGTTCGTCACCACGACCTTCGACAGCACGGTGTTCGTGCACTTGTGGCTCGACCGCGGCGAAGGGAACCTGGCCCTGGCTCGCATCAGGCTGGCCGAGATGGCGGACCGGCTGGTGCTGGGATGACCACCTCGATACGGACCCCGCGCTCGGACGAACCGGCCTCGGCCCGGCTCGGCACCCTCGCCGCGCAGGGCGCGACCGGCGCCCTGTCCACCGAGTCGGGGATCGTCTACCTCGCGGCGGGACACATCGTCCACGTCGAATCCGCCGTCACACCCGACCTCGGCGACCTGCTCACCCACAGCGGTGCGCTCGCCCCGGACGGCTGGTGGGAGGCGATCGACCGGGCCGGCCGCCGCTGCCGGGTCGGACGGCAGCTCGTCGACAGCGGCCACCTCGCCGCCGGCGCGCTGGAGCTGTGCCACCTGGGCGCCCTGTTCGACGCGGCGTACTTCGTCCTCTCCCACGACGGACCGGCCCTGCGGTTCCGGCCCGGAGCCGCACACTGGCTCGGCGCGGTCCGTTCCGTACCGGTGGACACCGTCCTGCGCGAGTCCAGACGCCGCCGCGAACTGCTGCACCGCATATGGCCCGAGCCCGCCGTCGACCGCGCGCCCCTCGCCCGGGTGCCCGGACCGGACGCGGCCGACCTGCCGGCCCGCCGCAGCCGCACGCTCGCCCAGGTGAACGGTGTCCGCACCGCGGCCCAGATCGCCACGGCCCTGGCCTGCCGCACCTTCCACACCCTCGTCGAACTCCGGCGTCTCGCCGCCGCCGGACTGGTGACCCCCGTAGCCCCCCTCGTCCCCGCCTCCGCCTCAGCCCCGGCGTCCGCCCCGGCCACCGCGTCCGCGGAGCCGGGCCCCGCCCTTCGTCCGACGGCACCGGACGAGCCCGACACCGCACTGCTGCGACGGCTCCTGCACGCCTTGGAGGCACTGTGATCCGCGCGCGAAGACAGCGTGCCGAAAGGAGACTGCTCATGGCCGTCGAGACCGACGTCCTGAACGAACTGCGTCGGCTCCGCACCCGCATACCCCGGCTGACGGGCTCCCTCGCGGCCACCGTCGACGGACTCGTCCTCGCCCACGACGTGCCCGACACCGAACCGGAGGGACTGGCGGCGCTCACCGCGGCCGCCCTCGGTGTCGCCCACCGCATGACCGACGCCGCCGCCCGCGGTGACTTCCGCGAACTGCTGGTGCGGGGCTCCCAGGGGTACGTCGCGACCTACGCCGCCGGCACGACCGCCGTCCTCACCCTCCTCGCCGAAGACCGTGTCAACGTCGGCCGCCTCCACCTCGAAGGCCGGCGCAGCGGTGCCCGGATCGCCGACCTGGTGACCACGCGCGTGGGCCCCGGCACCGGCCGGCACGCCGACCGGACGGCGCCCGCGGAGCACCTCGCCACCGTGCCCCCGGCCACCGACCGACCCATCGGCACCCTCCCGGTCCGCACCCCGCAGCGCCCCACGCACCAGCCGCGTCCGCAGACCGGCATCTGAACCATCCGAACCGCTTGAGCCACCGAAGTACAAGACCGAACGAAAGGAACCGAGCGCATGGCCAACACAGAGACCGCGCTGAAGGAATGCCTGAGCTCCATCGACGGAGCGACGGCCGCCGCACTCGTCGACTACACCAGCGGCATGGCCCTCGGCACCCTCGGCGGCGGCAAGGACTTCAACCTGGAGGTCGCCGCCGCCGGCAACACCGACGTCGTGCGGTCCAAGCTGCGCACCATGGAGCACCTGGGCCTGAAGGAGGAGATCGAGGACATCCTCATCACCCTGAACACCCAGTACCACCTCATCCGCCTGCTGAAGGGACGCGGAGGCAGCGGACTCTTCCTCTACCTCGTGCTCGACGGGAGCCGGGCCAACCTCGCGATGGCCCGCCACCAACTGCGCCGCATCGAAGCCGACCTGGAGGTCTGAACCGGCACCACCGGACGGGAGCCCTCCGCCACACACCCGTTGCGGAGGGCCCCTCCATGCCGCGCGGCGACGGCAGCCGCGCGGCCGGCCGCGTCTACGGTGGATGCCATGACGGCACTCCTGGACGTGCTCGTGGTGGGCGCGGGCCCCACCGGACTCGCCCTCGCGACCCAACTGCGCGCCTGTGACACCCCGTTCCGGATCGTGGACCGTTCCGCGGACCGCGCCCGGGAGTCACGCGCCCCGGCGATCCAGCCCCGGACTTTGGAGATGCTGTCGGCGTTCGGTGTGACGGACGACCTCGTCGACCGGGGCAGCGCGGCGGTCCGGCTGCACCTGCATCTGCCCCGGCAAGTGCTGCACGTCCCGGTGTTCGACGTCGGCTGTGACGACACGCCGTACCCCTACCTGCTGTTCCTGCCGCAGTCGGAGACGGAGGCCGTCCTGGCGGACCGTCTGGCCGCGCGGGACGTGACGGTGGAACGGGGCACGGAGCTGCTGAGCGCCGTACCGGAGGGCGATCACGTCACCTGCCGACTGCGGCGCGGGGACGGGACCGAGGAGACCCTACGGGCCCGCTATGTCGTCGGCTGCGACGGCGCACACAGCACCGTGCGCGCCCAGGCCGGCATCGGCTTCGAGGGGTACGCCTATCCGCAGACGTTCCTGCTGGCGGACCTGGAGGCCGACGGCCTCGAACCGGGCGTCGCCCACACCTACCTGACCGCGGCCGGGCTGCTGTTCTTCTTCCCGCTCGGCACCCCGGCCACCTGGCGCATGATCGCGATGCGCCCGCCGGGCACCTCCGGCGGTGAGGTGAGCCTCGACCTCCTCCAGCGCATCGCCGATGACTGGACCCCCGACAGGCCGTCCCTGCGCGACCCGGTCTGGATGACGAGCTTCCGCATCCACAACCGCGGCGCCACCCACTACCGCAGGGGCCCGTTCTTCCTCGCCGGCGACGCGGCGCACATCCACAGCCCGGCCGGCGGACAGGGCATGAACACCGGCATCCAGGACGCGCTCAACCTCGGGTGGAAACTCGCCCACGTCTGCCGCGGCGCGGCACCGGAGGACCTGCTGGAGACGTACGGGGCCGAACGTGCCCCGGTCGGGCACGGTGTGCGCCGCCTCACCGACCGCGCGTTCACCGTCGGGACGAGCGGCCACCCGGCCCTGAGGCTGGCACGGACACGTCTCGCCCCGCACCTGGCCCCGCTGCTCCTGCGGGCGACCGGTGCCCGGGCGCGTCTCTTCCGCACGGTCTCCGAACTCGGCGTCCACTACCGCCGGGGCCCCGCCTCTGTCACCGGACCGCACCGGCCGCGCGGGGGTCCGCGCGCGGGAGACCGGCTGCCCGACATCCCGTCCGGCCTCCAGCGGCGCATCGCCGGACCGGGCTACCACCTGCTGCTGACCGGCCCCGCCCACCTCTGGTCCGGCGACCCGCGGCTGGGCGAACGGCACGGCCTGCTGAGCGTGCACCGTCTGGGCACGCGCAGCCCCTGGCCCGGTGTCGGCCACGCCCTCGTACGGCCTGACGGACATGTGGGCTACCTGGCCCGGGGCACCGATCTCACGGGCCTGCGCGCCTTCCTGGACCGCTGGCTGCCGACGCGTTAGACCGGAAGGCCGGCGAGCCACTCGAGCAGGAGCCGGTTGGTGTCGGCGGGACGCTCCTGCTGGACGAAGTGACCGCAGCCCTCCAGAAGGTATGAGCCCCTCAGGTTGGGCAGCGTCGTCGGGTACGCCGCGATCGCGTCGGCCAGCCAGGTCGTGGACGCGTCCAGGGTTCCTCCGATGAACAGCGACGGCTGGGTGACGGGGGCACCGGCGAAGTCCGCGAGGTCCTCCCAGTCGCGGTCCATGTTCCGGTAGCGGTTCAGGGCCCCGGTCAGTCCGGTGCGCTCGAACTCGGCGGCACAGACGTCCAGGTCGGCCTCGCTCAGCCACCCCGGCAGCCGCCCGGCGGGGAACCGGTCGCGCAACCGGCCCCCGCGGGCCACGAAATGGGGGTCGGCCTCGGGCAGCGTGTCCGCGGACTGGGCCGCGTAGAAGCCCGCGAGCCAGCCGCGCACGTCGGGCTCGATCTCCGCCTCGGCCCGGCCGGGCTCCTGGAAGTAGGAGACGTAGAACTCCTCGTCGCCGCCCATCCGCGCGAAGACCTCACTCGGCCGCGGCCCGCCGGGCGGGGTGTAGGGCACGCTCAGCAGCCCCACCGCGCGGAAGACGTCCGGCCGGACCAGCGCGGAGGTGGCCGCGATGGTCGCCCCCCAGTCGTGCCCGACGAGTACGGCGGACGGCTCGCCCAGCGCCTCGACCACGGCGACGTTGTCCTCCACCAGGTCGAGCATCCGGTACGCGTCCACCTCAGCGGGCCGCGACGAGCGTCCGTAGCCGCGTACGTCCACGGCGACCGCCCGGTAGCCGGCCGCCGCCAGCGCCGGCAACTGGTGGCGCCAGGCGTACCAGGACTCGGGGAACCCGTGCAGCAGCAGCACGAGCGGCCCGGCTCCCTGCTCCACGAGGTGGGCACGGCCGGCCGGTGTGGGCACGAGGCGATGCGTACGGTCGGCGGCGGACGTCTGCGGCATGGATCCTCCCGCGATCCGGAGGGCGTTCGGTCCACCGATCATCCGGCGCCCGCCGCGCCGCACGCCAAGCCTGTTGCCGGGTCGGCAAAAGGCTCAGCCGTGGTAGCTGATGTACCCGTTGCCGTCCGCGTCGGAGCCGCTCTTGGTGTACGAGTGCACGTCGGCACGGCTGCCGGACGGCTTGTACACGTAGATCGTGTCCTTGTCGTTGTTCCACATGAAGTTGCAGTTGTCGCGGTAGACGACGTTGTTGGCGTCGGAGTCGGACCCGTTGCCGCCGCGCAGCTTCACGTAGTCACCCGGCTGGAGGGAGTGGCTCGCGGTGAAGGTGAACTTGTTCCCCGCGGCGTCCTTCACGACGTACCCCTTGAGGTTCACCGTCGTGGAGCGCGAGTAGTTCTTGATGGTCAGGTACTCCTGGGCGGTGTTCCCGCCCGAGCAGCGGTTGGAGTCGCTGCCGGGAGCGTCGTACTGGATGCCGCGGATCTTCAGCGCGGAGTCGTACTCGGCGGCCTGGGCCGGAACCGCCGAGAGGGCGGTGAGGGCCCCGGCGGCGACAGCGGTGGTGGCGGCAAGGCGTATACGCATGGATGTTCGTCCCCCCTGCATGGCCTTCGAGTGAAGGCGATGTGATCGTTCGGTGAAGCATCCGGATCGTACACGGTTCAAGTACGCAGAAGGGCGGGTCCGGTGACATTGCCACCGAACCCGCCCCGCGGGGTGTGTGCGACGTCAGGCGCCGCTGGCCCGCAGCATGTCCTCGCGCTCGACGATCTTCACGCGCTCGCGGCCCTCGGGCTCGCCCAGAGCCTTCTCCGCCGCGTCCAGCTTGTACCAGCCGTCCCAGGTGGTGAAGCGGATGTCGCGCTCGGCGAGGAACGCGTCCACGGCCTCGGGCTCGGGGGTGGCGGGCGTGTGCAGCCGGCCGCCCGCGTAGTCGGCCAGCAGGTTCGACACCGTCTCGTTGGCGTCGCCCTTGGTGTGCCCGATGAGGCCGATGGGGCCGCGCCGGATCCAGCCGGTGACGTACGTGGACGGGAGGTGCTCGCCGGTCTCCTGCATGACCCGGCCGCCCTCGTCCGGGACGGTGCCGGAGTCGATGTCCCAGGGCAGCTTGGGGAGTTTGTCGGACAGGTAGCCCACCGCGCGGTACACCGCGCCGACGTCCCAGGTGTGGAAGGTGCCGGTGCCCTTGACGTTGCCGGTGCCGTCCAGCTCCGTGCGCTCGGTGCGCAGTCCGACGACCTTGCCGTCCTCGCCGAGGATCTCGACCGGCGACTCGAAGAAGTGCAGGAAGAGCTTGTGGGGCCGGTCGCCGGTGTCGCGGATCGCCCAGTTCTCCAGGGTCTTCGCCACCATGTCGGCCTGCTTGTTGCCGCGCCGGGTGGCGATCGAGCCCTCGTCGTAGTCGATGTCCTCGGGGTCGACGATGACCTCGATGTTCGGGGAGTGGTCCAGCTCCCGCAGCTCCATCGGGCTGAACTTCGCCTGCGCCGGGCCGCGGCGGCCGAAGACGTGGATCTCCTTGGCCCGGTTGGCCTTCAGGCCCTCGTACACATTGCCCGGGATCTCCGTCGGCAGCAGCTCGTCGGCCGTCTTGGCCAGGACGCGGGCGACATCGAGTGCCACGTTGCCCACGCCGAGCACGGCGACCTTCTCCGCCTCCAGGGGCCAGGTGCGCGGCACGTCCGGGTGGCCGTCGTACCAGGACACGAAGTCCGCGGCGCCGTACGAGCCGTCGAGGTCGATGCCCGGCAGCGAGAGCGCCCGGTCGGCCATCGCGCCGGTGGCGAAGATCACTCCGTCGTAGAACGCCCGCAGGTCGTCCAGGCCGATGTCGGTGCCGTAGTCCACGTTGCCGAAGAGCCGGATCTGCGGTTTGTCGAGCACCTGGTGCAGGGCGGTGATGATGCCCTTGATCCGCGGGTGGTCGGGGGCGACGCCGTAACGGATCAGTCCGAACGGAGCCGGCATGCGCTCGAAGATGTCGATGGACACGCCGGGTTCGGCGGCCACCTCGGACTTGAGCAGGGCGTCGGCGGCGTAGATCCCGGCGGGGCCGGATCCGACGATGGCGACCCGCAGGGGGCGGGGCATGGTCAGGTTCCCTTCGAGCGGCGACAAGCGATCTCGACGGGAAGCCTAAACTAAGGCAAGCCTAAGTCGGTACGAGGGTCCGGTCTATGAGCTCATAAGGCTACTTTATGGGTACTCCCTGGTCTCGCTTATGGCAGGGGTTGCTCCGCCCAGATCACCTTCCCGGTGGGCAGATAGCGCGTCCCCCAGCGCTCCGCGAGCTGCGCGACGAGGAACAGACCGCGCCCGCCCTCGTCCGTCATGGTCGCGTACCGCAGGTGCGGCGAGGTGCTGCTGCTGTCGAACACCTCGCAGATCAGATTGCGGTCGCGCAGCACCCGCACGTGCATGGGGCCGCCGCCGTACCGGAGCGCGTTGGTGACCAGCTCGCTCAGGATCAGCTCCGTGCTGAACGTCAGCTCGTCCAGACCCCACTCGGACAGCTTCCGGCTGACCGCCGCCCGCACCTCGCCCACGGCCGCCGGATCGGCGGGCACCGGCCACTCGGCGACCTGGTCGGCGGCGAGCGCCCGGGTGCGCGCGACGATCAGCGCGATGTCGTCGCTGGAGCGTGCCGTGAGCTGCGAGTCGAGCACCACCCGGCAGGTGTCCTCCGGGGACTGCCCGGCCCGGCCGAGCGCCTCGCGCAGCATCTCCAGGCCGACGTCGATGTCCCGCTCCCGGTCCTCGACCAGCCCGTCGGTGTAGAGGACGAGCCGGCTGCCCTCCGCCAGCTCCAGCTCCGCCGTCTCGAACGGCAGACCACCGAGCCCGAGCGGGGGACCGGCGGGCACCTCGGGGAACTCCACGGTCCCGTCCGGATGGATCAGCGCCGGCGGCGGATGTCCGGCCCGTGCGACGGTGCAGCGCCGGGAGACCGGGTCGTAGACGGCGTACAGGCAGGTAGCACCGGTGACCGGGGCGCTGCCCTCGTCCTCCGTCTCGTCCTGGTCGATCCGGCCGACCAGCTCGTCCAGCAGGGCGATCAGTTCCTCGGGCGGCAGGTCGAGGGCGGAGAAGTTGTGCACCGCGGTGCGCAGCCGGCCCATCGTCGCCGCGGCGTGCAGCCCGTGTCCGACGACGTCCCCCACCACGAGCGCGACCCTGGCCCCCGACAGCGGCAGCACGTCGAACCAGTCGCCGCCCACACCGGCCTGCGCGGGCAGATAGCGGTAGGCGATCTCCAGGGCCTCCTGCTCGGGCAGATTGCGGGGGAGCAGGCTGCGCTGGAGGGTCACCGCCATGCTGTGCTCGCGGGTGTACCGGCGCGCGTTGTCGATGGAGACGGCGGCCCGCGCCACCAGCTCCTCGGCCAGGGCCAGCTCGTCGGCGTCGAAGGGCTGCTGCTTCTCGCAGCGCCAGAAGCTGACCACGCCGAGCACCAGGGCGCCGGCCCGCAGCGGCACCGTGATCAGGGAGTGGATGCCGTAGTCGACGATCTGCGCGGAACGCTCCAGGTCCTGTGCCTGCCAGCCCGGGGCCTCGCTCAGCCGGGGCTCCAGGACGGGACCGCCGGTGGCGAGGCTGCGGCCCTGCGGAGAGGACTCGACGAACCTGATCCGCTCGCCGACCGGGTAGAGCGGCGCGTCCTTGCGGATCCCGCTCAGCGCCGTCCGGCTGAGCGCGGCCACCGCGTTCGGCTGCCCGCCGCCCAGCACCGCGTCGAACAGGTCCACGGTGACGAAGTCGGCGAACCGGGGCACGGCGAGCTCGGCGAGCTCCTCGGCCGTGCGCGTCACGTCCAGGCTGGTCCCGATGCCCACCCCGGCGTCGTACAGCATGTTGAGCCGCTCCCGCGCGGTCTCCGCCCGCCCGGACAGGGCCCTCAGCTCCGTGGAGTCGCGCAGGGTGGCGACGCTGCCCGGCGGGACGCCCGCACGGTCCGTGGTCCGCTGGTTGACGGCGAGGAGCCGGTCGCCGACCCGGTGCACCTCGTCCGTGGCGACGCGGCCCGAGGCCAGCAGGTCGGCGGTGCCCGGGTCGAGCCCCAGACTGAGGACGTGCCGCCCCTCGGCGTCGGCGGGCAGCCCGAGCAGCCGGTGCGCCTCGTCGTTGGCGAGCAGCAGGGTGCCTCCGTCGTCCACGATGAGCACGCCCTCCCGTACGGCGTGCAGCACGGCGTCGTGATGTTCGTACATCCGGGTCATCTCGTGCGGCCCGAGACCGTGCGTCTGGCGCAGCAGCCGCCGGCTCACCAGCGCGGCACCCGCCGTCGCCAGGGCGAGCGCCGCCGCGGCGGCCGCGAGCACGAGCGGCAGCTGCCGGTCGGCGGTACCGCCGACGTTCTTCGTCGTGATCCCCGCCGAGACCAGGCCCACCACCCGGCCGTCGGGGGCCTTCACCGGCACCACGGCCTGCACGAGCGGGCCGATGGTGCCTTCGATCTCCTCGGTGAACGACTCCCCGGCCAGCGCCGGCGCGATGGTCCCGACGAACTGCTTCCCGATCCGGTCCGGCTTGGGATGGGTGTAGCGGATCCCGTCGGTGTTCATCACGACGATGAAGTCGACCTTCGACCGCTCACGGGCGGCCTCGGCGCGCGGCTGAAGTACGGCCGTGGGATCAGGGCTGCTCAGCGCCTCGACCGTGCCCGGCGCGTTGGCGAAGGTCTCCGCCACGGCGAGCGAACGGTTGCGGGCCTCCTGCGTGGTGTCGTGGCGCACCTGGAGCACCAGCGCGACCACGGCCGCCACGACGAGCAGCAGCACGATCACCACGACCAGCAGGAACACCTGCCCGGCGACGCTGCGTCCGCCCAGCACCGACCGCAGCCCCGCCGCCGGCTGCCACCGCGACGGGCCCGCCTCCCGCCGCTGCCGTGCGGACGGCGCAGCGCCGGGCCGCAGGGGTGATCGAGTCCCGGATCGACCCAAGAGTCGGACCATGTGCCATGTCTACACTGCCGGGCCCCCGGAGGCGAGGGGCATCACCCGTGGTGGCAGGGGGTCCTCACCGTTTCGTCACGTGTCCCGGCGCGCACGGGCTCCCTGCCACCGAAAACCCACGACGGTCTCAGGGAGAACCTACGACGGTCTCAGGCGCCGAGCGAGCGGGCCAGCTCCGTCGTGGCCCGGGCGATGTCGCCGTCCTCGTCCGACATCAGCCCGCCGAGCTCGCCGCGCCGGGCCCGTACCGCCTGGCGGGCGGCGCGCTCCCACACCACCGGGTTCTCCCGGTGGTTCAGCAGCTTGGGATAGACGGCGGCGGTGCTCTCCCACTGCCGGGCCTCGGCGATGTTCTTGAGCAGCTGGATGATCTGGGCGCGACACGTCACCTGCGGCAGCTTCGCCAGCTCCCACAGGAAGGGAACCGTGGCCGCGGTCGCCTGCTCCACGACGAAACCGAACTGGCAGATCCGTTTCCTCAGGTCGTCGAGGGCGGAGCGGGCGGTGTCGGCATCACCCGCGGCGATGCCGTTGAGCAGAAGGGGAATGGCCGCCGCCGAGCCGGTGGAGTCCTGGATCTCGCCCCACGGCACGCGGTCCAGTGCCGTGAGCGGCGTGTTCCGGGTCGGGGCGTCGGGGCGCTGGGGGCGCTCGCTGCTCGGGTGTTCCGTCGAAGCGCTGCGCATGGCGAGGGGCCTTTCCGCGGCAGGTGGGTCAGATGGGTGGACAGGGCGTGGACGGACGGGTCGACAAGCGGGCCCAGACCGTCTTGCCCGACGGAGGACTGGGGGCCCAGCCCCACTCCTCGCACAGGGCGTCGACGATGCACAGGCCCCGGCCGTGCTCCTCCAGGGCCGGGCCCGTCGGCGCGTACACGGGCGGGTGGTCGCCGGGGTCGGAGACGGTGATCAGCAGGTGGGCCGGGTCCAGGAGGAACCCGAGCCGGATCTCCGGCACTCCAGGCGTCGCAGCGGCCGCCGGAGCCGCGTGGGTCGCGGCATTGGCGGCGAGCTCGGTGACGACGAGGGTCGTGTCGTCGCAGCGGTGGTCGAGCGACCAGCCGTGCAGGGTCTCCCGGGTGAAGGTCCGGGCTCGTGCGAACCCCTCCCCGCTGCACTCGAGCCGTAGGGAGACCGAGGCCGACAGGGCGCCCGAGAACTGCGGCAACATCGTCGGCACCGAGGGCGGGGTCCCGCGGGGGCCGGCCGCGGGCGGGCCGGCCGGGAAGGCCTGGGCCGCCCCAGGGGTGCCCGTGTGTGCCGCAGCCCCGCTCGGTGGCCGGAGCACGTGCTGCGCAGGTGATGACACGGCATCTCCCCGATGCGACGTCAGGACGGTGCGCCAGCCCGGGGGTTGACGCCGCAGCTATTATCCACGCTGAAGGCGCTCGCGTGCAATTGCACGGGAAATTGCGTGAAAATCAAGCCGTTGTGGGTACGCAAGCCGGGACGAGTGCGGTCGAAGGGACGCGGCCGCGCTCGGCCGATCGGCCGGGCACACCGTGCGCGGCGGGGAACGAGAACAGCAAGGAGACTGCGGTGCCACCAGTGCAGAACGGAGTGCGGGCAAGCTCGTTGAGCGCCTGCTGGATCAAGAGCCGGCACAGCAACGCCGAGGGCAACTGCGTCGAAGTCGCCCCTCTCGTGGACGGCGGAATCGCCATGCGCAACTCCCGCGACCCCGACGGACCCGCTCTCGTCTACACGTCGGCCGAGGTGGCGGCCTTCCTGGCCGGTGCGAAGGACGGCGAGTTCGACCACCTGCTCTGAGGGGCGGTGGCTCGCGTCGGCGATGTGAAGCCCTCCGGCAGAAGCGGAGCCCAACTCCCCACTTCTGCGGGGGCGCTGCGGGCGGATGCGTGAAGACCCGGTGAAGTGCGATAGTGTAAGCCGCCCTTGTGCCGGTCTGCTGGGAGTCAGGATGTCCGCCGCGTCGCATCGCATCTCCCGTCTGGAACCCTACCTGGACAGGCCCGAGCCGGCGCCGACTCTGCTGAAGATGCTGGTCGGTGTGCAGCTCGCCGGCTTCCGCGAGGACGCCGGTCTCGCCCAGGACCAGGCGGCGCGTGCTGTCGGGTTCAGTGCCGCGAAGTTGTCCCGCATCGAGTCGGGCAAGGGCCGGCGCCCGCCGACGGAGAGCGACGTCCGGGCGCTGCTGGAGCTGTACGGCACCGACGAGTACGAGGGCTCGGTGCTGCTCAAGCTGCTGCAGCGCGCCGGAGAGCCGGGCTGGTGGCAGCGGTACGACAAGCGGCTGATGCCCGAGTGGTTCGACCGGCTGGTCGGCCTCCAGGAGGCCGCCGCCACCATCCGTACCTTCGAGATCCAGTACGTGCCCGGCCTGTTGCAGACACCGGCCTACACCAGGGCCGTGGTGGAGCGCGGCCTGCCGAACGCGCCGGCCGCCGAGGTGGAGCGTCGCGTCGAACTGCGCAGGCGCCGCGCCCGGTTGGTGACGCGGACCGACGCCCCGCAGCTGTGGGCGATCATCGACGAATCCGTGCTGCTGCGCGTCCTGGGCAGCACCGACGTGATGCGGGAACAGCTCGCTCACCTCGTCGAGGTGGCCGAACGCCCCAATGTGACCGTGCAGATCGTGCCGCTGAGCGTCACCAACGCCTCGGCGCCCGCCATCCCGGTGACGTATCTGCGCTTCGGCGGCCTCGATCTTCCCGACGTGGTCTACCTGGAGCACATCAAGAGCGCGAACTTCCTCGAGGACCGCGACGAGACCGAGGAGTACCGGATCGCGCTGGACCGGCTCGCGGACGAGGCGCTCAAGCCCCGTGACTCGCTGGAGTTGCTGCGCCAGACGATGGACCAGCGCTATCCCTGACCGCTGCGCCTGACGCACGGATGCCTCGTGCGGGACGCGTGCGTCCGGCACGAGGCACCCAGTCGGTCACTCCCGCTTCTCCCGGCGGATGACTTCTCCGGGAGTTCACTTCTCCAAGGGGATCCGTCCCACACCGCCGAACTCGATCCACTCGTGGGTGAGCTGACGCGGTGCCACCTCGGTGTCCGGACGCCAGGTCGACACCTCGACGAGCCCCGGCTCCAGGATCTCCAGACCTTCGAAGTACGTCTCCACGTCCTTCGGTTCACGCACGCGGCCCCAGTTGCCCTGGGTGGCCTGGTCCATGAAGTCCGTGACGAAGGCGCGGACCTTCGGGTCCTCGCTGACCAGCTGGCACATCACCATGAAGCTGCCCGGCGCGAGCCGTTCCCGTACCCGACGGGCCACCGCGAGCGGCCCGTCGGTGTCGCTGTCCGGGATGCAGTGGAACACCGAGTTGAACAGCACGCACACGGGCTGGGAGAAGTCGATCAGCCGCTTGGTGTCGGCGTGGCCGAAGATCTCGTCGGTCTGGCGCAGGTCCGCGTGGATGACGGCCGTCCGCTCGTCCTGCTCCAGCAGCGCACGGCCGTGGACCAGCACCATCGGGTCGTTGTCGACGTAGACGACGTGGGTCGCGGGGTCGATGCGCTGGGCGACCTGGTGGACGTTGTCCTGCGTCGGCAGGCCGGACCCGTGGTCCAGGTACTGACGGATGCCGTACTCCTCGGAGAGGGTCTTCACGACCCGCTGGAGGAAGCGCCGGTTGTTGAGAGCCAGGCGGCGTGTGCTGGGAACGACCTTGTCGAGTTCCTCGCACGCGGCGCGATCGGCGGCGTAGTTGTCCTTGCCGCCCAGATAGTGGTCGTACATGCGCGCTGCCGTCGGCACGTTCGCGTCGATCTCGGTGGACAGCTGCTTCTCGGAGTGCATCGTTCCCCCTGCAAGGTGCCGCGCCAACGGACTGGCTGGACAGGAAGTACATCCTAGGGAGCGGGAGTTGGGCGGTGCCAGCCCACTGGTGAAGGTGCGCACGATCGAACGACAAGATGATCGCCACCGTGCCACCCTATGTGTCTTATGTAACCGTCCGCGCACTTTGCGCCACCGGTGTCCCGTGATCAAGGACCTGGCGTCCCAGCTCCTGAGCGGCCTCTGAGCCGGTCCGTCACCGCCGCTGCGCGGCGATCACGGCCCGGTACCAGTGGTAGCTGTCCTTCGGCGTCCGTTGCTGCGTGGCGTAGTCGACGCGGACGATCCCGAAGCGCTTGCCGTAACCGAAGGCCCACTCGAAGTTGTCCAGGAGGGACCACACGTAGTAGCCGCGCACGTCCACTCCGGCGTCCATCGCGGCCCGCAGCGCGGTGAGGTGGTCGCGCAGGTAGGCGACCCGGTCACCGTCGTGCACCGCCCCGTCCGGACTCACCTCGTCGTCCTCCGCGGAGCCGTTCTCGGTGATGTGGACGGGAGGCAGGGCGGCGCCGTACCGCTGCCTGAGGCCCACGAGCAGGTCGGTGAAGGTGTGGGGTGCCACGGCCCAGCCCATGGCCGTGCGCCGCACGCCGGGCATGGGCACCTCCACGTACCGGTTGTCGGTCGCCACGCGCCGCGCCGGGTCGCTCTCGCGGTACGGGGCGTCCGCCACGACGATCGGCCGGTAGTAGTTGATGCCGAGGAAGTCCAGCGGCTGGGAGGCCAGTTCCAGGTCGCCCTCGCGCCGGAAGTCCTCACCGCTGATCAGCTCGCCCCACGTCTCCTCCTCGGTCGCCGGGTAGCGGCCCGCGAGGATCGGCTCGGTCCACACCAGGTTGTGCAGGGTGTCGGCACGGGTGACGGCGTCCCGGTCGGCGGGGGAGCCGGTCGCGGGGAGGTGGTGGTCGAGGTTGAGGGTGATGCCCACCTCGCGCACCCCGGCGGCCCGCAGCGCCCGGACGGCCAGGGCGTGCCCCACCAGCAGGTGGTGGGCGGCGGCCAGCGCGCCCCGGCCCTCGCGGGCGCCCGGGGCGTGCCGGCCCACGGAATAGCCGAGGAAGGCGCTGCACCACGGCTCGTTGAGGGTGATCCAGCGCGGCACGCGGTCGCCCAGGTGCTCCGCGACGACGGCCGCGTACTCACCGAACCGCTCGGCGGTCTCCCGCACCCGCCAGCCGCCGCCGTCCTGCAGCGCCTGCGGAAGATCCCAGTGGTAGAGGGTGGCGGCCGGCTCGATCCCCGCCTCCAGGAGCTCGTCGACCAGCCGCGAGTAGAAGTCCAGCCCCTTGGCGTTCACCGGGCCGGACCCGTCCGGGACGATCCGGGGCCAGGCGATCGAGAACCGGTAGGAGTCCACGCCCAGTTCGCGCAGCAGCGCCACGTCCTGCGGGTACCGGTGGTAGTGGTCGCAGGCGACATCACCGGTGTCCCCGTTCACCACCAGCCCCGGGGTGTGGCTGTAGGTGTCCCAGATGGACGGCCCGCGCCCGTCCTCGTGCACCGCCCCCTCGATCTGGTAGGCGGCGGTCGCGGCCCCGAACACGAAGCCGGGCGGGAAAATCGGGTAGTCAGTCATGCCAGGCATCATGTCCCGGTTCCTCGCACCCCGCGGACTGTACTGACCAAGGCACTCCCCGTCAGGCCGCACCCGCCCCGGCCCTGCCGTACGGCGGCGCCGGCCGTCCTCCGCACCGCTCATATGGAAATGCGAGAATTGATCGGAAGTCGAGGGCTTGTCCACAACCGCTATTCTCACGGTCCGGCCGCTTTCCCAGGAGAACACCATGGGCGACTATTACGATCTCGGCACGCACAGCCGTCCCGTCACCACATCCTCCGCCGATGCCCAACTCTGGTTCGATCGCGGCCTGGTGTGGACCTACGCCTTCCACCACGAGGAAGCCGTCGCCTGTTTCGAAAAAGCGGCCGAGGCGGATCCGGAATGCGCGATGGCGTATTGGGGAATCGCCTATGCGCTCGGCCCGAACTACAACAAGCCCTGGGAATTCTTCGACGGCGAGGAACTGGCGCGGACCGTCGAACGCACGCACAGCGCCGTGGAGCGGGCCCACGAGAAGGCCGCCCGCGCCACCCCGGTGGAACAGGCCCTGATCGGCGCGCTGCGGGCCCGCCATCCGCAGCCGGATGCCGTCGAGGACTGCTCGGTGTGGAACGAGCCCTACGCGGACGCCATGCGCGCGGTCTACGACCTGACCCCCGACGATCCGGACGTCGCCGCCCTGCACGCCGACGCCGCGATGAACCTCACCCCGTGGCAGCTGTGGGATCTGCGGACCGGGCAGCCGGCCGAGGGCGCGCGGACCACCGAGGCCAGGGCCGTGCTGGAAGCCGCTCTCGCCACCGAGGCGGGCGTGCGCCACCCCGGGGTCCTGCACCTGTACATCCACCTGATGGAGATGTCCCCGACGCCGGAGCAGGCCCTCACCGTCGCCGACCGCCTGCGCGGCCTCGTACCCGACGCCGGGCACCTGCTCCACATGCCCTCACACCTGGACGTCCTGTGCGGCGACTACCGCCGGGTCGTCGCCGCCAACAGCGACGCCATCGCCGCCGACGAGAAGTACCACCGGCGGGCCGGCGCGATGAACTTCTACACCCTCTACCGGGCGCACAACCACCACTTCAAGATCTACGGGGCCATGTTCCTCGGTCAGGCGCAGGTCGCCCTCGACGCCGCCGCCCGGCTGGAGGCCGCCATCCCCGAGGACCTCCTGCGCGTCCAGAGCCCTCCGATGGCCGACTGGCTCGAAGCCTTCCTGGCCATGCGCGTCCACGTCCTGATCCGCTTCGGCCGCTGGGCCGAGATCCTCGCACGGCCCGCCCCCGCCGACCCGGAGCTCTACGCGACGACCACGGCCATGCGGCACTACGCGCGGGGTGTCGCCCTCTCCGCCACCGGCGAGGTCGACCGGGCGGAGGCCGAGCGCGAGCTCTTCCGTGAGGCGGTGGGCCGGGTTCCCGAGACGCGGATGCTCTTCAACAACACCTGCCAGGACATCCTCGCCATCGCGGCCGCCATGCTGGACGGCGAGCTCGAGTACCGCAAGGGGAGGTACGACCTCGCCTTCGCCGCCCTGGAGCGCTCCATCGAGCTCGACGACAACCTCCCCTACGACGAGCCCTGGGGCTGGATGCAGCCCACCCGTCACGCCTACGGCGCACTGCTGCTGGAGCAGGGACGCGTGGCGGAGGCCGAGGCGGTCTACCGCGCCGACCTCGGCCTGGACGACACCCTGCCCCGCCCGCTCCAGCACCCGGGGAACGTCTGGGCCCTGCACGGCTTCCACGAGTGCCTGCTGCGGACGGGCAAGACCGGCGAGGCGGCCCTCGTGGCCCACCAGCTCAAGCTCGCGACCGCGCTGGCCGACGTGCCGATCGAGGCGTCCTGCTTCTGCCGCCTGGACGCCATGCCCGTCCCCCGGACGGCCGACGGGTGCTGTCACTGACCCCGGCCGTCACGGCCTGTTCAGGCCCGCGCGCTCCAGCGCCCGGGTCATGGCCGGCCGGTCCCGCTGCCGCCGGCCGGGGTCGGCGGTGAGGGACATCAGCAGCTCCGGCGTCAGCCGGTAGTTCTCGGCGTGGGCCAGGAGGTCCTCAGCGTGGCCGGCCGGCATGGCGCCGTGGTCCTCGTCGGCGATCGTGCGCAGCACGTCGGCACGGTCGGCGAAGCGGCTCATGCCACAGTCGAGCCCGTCGTCGGCGAGGGTGCCGGGGTACGGGGCGCGGGCCCACGCCCCGTTCTCGTACCAGTAGACACAGCCCAGCTCGCAGCCGCTGACGAGGTCCTTCAACGGGTCGTGGGGAAGCCAGGCGGGGGCGCCGGCGAGCATGTCGACCGGCGGCTCGTGCCACTTGACGCCGCTCGACTCGTCCTCGCCGAAGAGCACGTACCGCTCCTCGCCGTGTGCGGAGAAGCCCCACCAGGTGCAGCCGGAGTCGTCCAGGTGGAGCCCGTCGGCGTCCACCCAGGTCCCGGTGCGGTGACGCGCCTGCTCGCCCCGCGTGGTGGCCTCCAGCACGGCGATGAGCGCCCAGCGCGCCCACAGCACCTCGGCCGGCGGCAGGTCCCCGGGCAGCCCCGGCCGGTTGATGGTCATGTCCCGTCCTCCGGGTTCGTCTCGCCGATCATGATCAGGGCAAAGGCTCTCATGGAGCCTACGTGGCAGGTTTGAGCTGCCCCTTCACGGTCACTCGTGAGGTGACCCCGCAGTCGGACACGACTTGGAGTGAGCGAACCGTGGCTGGAGAGCAGAAGGGCAAGGCCAAGGCCGAGCAGGCCAAGGGCAAGGCCAAGGAGACGATCGGCCGTGCGGTGGGCAACGAGCGTCTGACGGCCGAGGGCAAGGCGGAGCAGTCGAAGGGTGACGCCCGCCAGGCCAAGGAGAAGACCAAGGACGTCTTCAAGCACTGAAGACCGAAGCACTGAGTCACGTGGCGGTGCCGCGTCCTGAGGGACGCGGCACCGCCACGTTCGTCTCTCGGAGCACTCCCAACTCGCCCCGCCTCTTGACGTGTTGATTGCCGTCCTAAAACATTCGGGAAGCTCGATTGGTTCTGCGCGGTTCTGTTCGCTCCCGAAGGGAATCCATGTCCAGCAGACATCGCCTGGCCCGGACGGCACTGGCGGTCACCGTCCCCCTGGCACTCGGCGCCGGCCTCATGGCCGTGCCTCCCGCCGCGGCTGCCGCCGACCCGCCCGCGAGTGCGGTCACGGTGAGGATCGACCCGTCCTACCGGCAGCAGGAGTTCGAGGGGTGGGGGACCAGCCTCGTCTGGTTCGCCAACATCACCGGCCGCTACCCCGAACCCATCCGGCGCAAGCTCGCCGACATGCTGTTCGGAGAGGACGGGCTCCGCCTCAACATCGCGCGCTACAACATCGGCGGCGGCAACGCCCCCGACGTCCGCAAGGACTACATGAAGACCGGCGCGACGATGGACGGCTTCTGGAAGGCGCCCGCGGGCACCACCCGGGAGGACACCGACTGGTGGAACCCCGACGACCCCGCCCACTGGGACTGGTCCGCCGACGCGGGTCAGCGCTGGTGGGTGGACCGGGTCAAGAGCAAGGTGACCCGCTGGGAGGCCTTCAGCAACTCGCCGCCCTGGTTCCAGACCGTCAGCGGCTACGTCTCCGGAGGGTTCGACGCCAACACCGACCAGATACGCGCGGACCGCGTCGACGACTTCGCCACCTACCTGGTCAAGGTCACCGACCACCTGGAGAAGAAGCACCGCATCGACTTCGACACCATCGCCCCGCTCAACGAACCCAACACCAACTACTGGGGCACCCAGATCGGCCCCGACGGACAGCCCACCGGTGGCCGCCAGGAGGGCGCCCACGCGGGCCCGGAACTCCAGCAGAAGGTCGTCCTGGCCCTGTCACGCGCGCTGAAGAAGGCCAGAACCCGGGCCAGGATCTCCGCGATGGACGAGACCAACCCCAGCACCTTCGTCCGTAACTGGAACGCCTACGACAGCTCCGCCCGGGCCGTCGTCGACCAGCTCAATGTGCACACCTACGGCACCGGCATGCGCACCAGCGCCCGGGACAGCGCCAAGGCCGCCGGCCGGCCGTTCTGGATGAGCGAGGTCGAGGGCACCTGGGGGACCGGCACCGACTTCACCGGCATGGATCCGGGGCTCGGCATCGCCACCCGGGTCGTCGACGACATCCGTGAACTGGAGCCGTCCGCCTGGGTGTTGTGGCAGCCGATCGAGGACTCCATTCCCCAGGCGCAGGCCGGCAAGAACTGGGGCAGCATCCACATCCCCTTCAACTGCACCTCCAAGGACACCCTGGAGACCTGCCCGGTCAAGGCCAACACCAAGTTCCACACGCTGCGCAACTTCACCCACCACATCCGCCCCGGGGACCACTTCGTCAAGGTCGACGACGCCTCCAGCGTCGCCGCCGTACGCAAGTCCGGCCGCGGAGCGACGGTGGTGCACGTCAACAACGGCACGACCCCGCGCGCGGTGACCCTGGACCTGTCGAAGTTCCGGCGGATCGCCCCCGGCGCCACCGTGACCCCCGTGGTGACCAGCGCCGACGGCGCCCTCGTGCGCGGCACGCGCGTGAAGGTCCAGGACGACTCCGCCACCGTGACCGTCCCGGCCAAGTCGGTGACCACCCTCCTGGTCGACGGGGTGTCCGGCACCGCGAAGGACGCGTCGCTCGTCCAGCCCGGTCACGTCTACCGTCTCCAGGGCGCCCAGAGCGGCAAGTCCCTGGCGCCGTCCGCCGAGGGCGACGGCGTCGTCGTGCGCACGTCCGACCCGGCCGCCACATCCCAGCTCTGGTCCGTCGAGCACCTGACGCGCGGCAGCGGAAACCGTGAACGCTACGCCCTCGTCAACGCCGCCGACGGCAGGCGCCTCGCCGTGCGCGACGACGAAGCGGTCCTCGAGGACGAGGACGCCCCGGCGGCGCAGTGGATCATGTCCACCACGGGCGACGGCAGTTGGACCTTCGTCAACGCCGCGACGGGCCGTCTCCTCGATGTCGTCGGCCAGTCGACCGCCGACGGCGCCCGGGTCTCGGCCTTCCTTCCCACGTCCAACGCCAACCAGCGCTGGGGCGTCCGGGACGAGACGGTGCTCAGGACGCAGCCGGCCAAGGCGTTCACCGTCCCCGGGCGCGCCCCCGACCTGCCCGCGACCGTGACGCCCGTCTTCCGCGACGGCGGCCGGGGCGAGCTGCCGGTCGAGTGGACACTGCCCTCCGAGTCGCGTTGGCGTACACCCGGAACGGTACGGGTGAAGGGGCGGGCCACCGATCCGCTCGGCCGGAGGGTCCCGGCGGAGGCGGTCGTCACCGTGGACACCGTCGCCTCCACCCTCCCGGCCCGCGCCAAGACCTACACCGGGGAACGGCCCGAGCTGCCCGCCACCGTCACCGGCGTGGGACGGCACGGCGGAACAGCCGACCTCCCGGTCAGCTGGGACCCCGCCCCCGAGGACGCGTTCGACGACACCGGCGTGGTGACCCTGCGCGGTACCGCCCGCGTCCCCGGCGGAGACACGGCCGCGGCGACCGTACGCGTCCAGGTCACCGCACCCCGCGAGACCAACGCCACGCGCGAGGAGGGCGTGACGGTCGGCGCGACCTACTCCGAGAGCGGGTACTCCGCCGATGGCCTGCGCAACGGCACCACGTCCGAGAAGGCCTGGTCGAACTGGAGGTCAGGCACGAAGAACCCCTCCGACACCATCACCTTCACCCTGCCGGAGGCACGTGATCTGAGCCGGGTCGTCACCCACTTCCACCGCGACGGCACCAACGTCAGCTTCGCCCAGTCCCTCAAGGTGCGGGTGCGCGGCGCCGACGGCAGCTGGTCCGACGCGAGCGACGAGGTCCCGGTGGGAACCGAGGGGACGCCGGTGGCCGATGTGCCGGTGCGTGCGAGCGGCCCGGTGACGGGTGTGCGCGTGGTCATGACGGCACGCCCGGGCGGCTACATCACCCTCGGGGAGATCGAGCTCCTGGCCAAGGCGCCGGGCGCTTCCCCGGACGCGGCGGCCGCGTCGATCGAGGTGGACGGCCGGTCCCTGAGCGGCTTCGACCCGGACCGGACGGCCTACCGCGTCGCGGTGGACCGCCCGGACCGGGCCCGGATCACCGCCACGCCGCGTGACCCCTACGCGGAGGTGACGGTCGGCAAGGACCCGGCCGGGGCGAGGACGACCCGCATCGTCTCCGTGACCGGCGAAGACGGCTCGCAGACCCGGCAGTACCGGATCGAGCTGACCCGCCGGTGACACACGAGAGCGCGGGGCCCGCACGCCCCGCGCTTTCGTCTTCCCGGGATCAGACCGCCGGGGCCGGGTACGTCGGGTACTCCACGCCGGACACGTGCTGCACCACACGGATGACCTGGCACGAGTAGCCGAACTCGTTGTCGTACCACAGGTAGAGGATCGCGTTGTCGCCGTCCACCTTGGTCGCGCCCGCGTCGACGATCGAGGCGTGGCGCGAGCCGATGAAGTCGCTGGAGACCGCGTCGGGAGCCGTGGTGAAGTCGATCTGGCGCTTGAGCGGCGAGGTCAGGGAGACGTCGCGCAGGTGGTCGAGGACCTCCTCGCGGGTGGTCTCACGGCCCAGCCGCAGGCTGAGGATCGCGATCGAGACGTCCGGGACCGGGACGCGGATCGAGCTGCCGGTGATCGGCGCCTTGAGGTCGGGCAGCGCCTTGGCGACGGCGGAGGCGGCACCCGTCTCGGTGATGACCATGTTGAGCGGCGCGGACCGGCCGCGGCGGTCGGCCTTGTGGTAGTTGTCCAGCAGGTTCTGGTCGTTGGTGAACGAGTGAACCGTCTCGACGTGGCCGCGCAGGACCCCGAACTCGTCGTCCATGGCCTTCAGCGGCGGCACGATCGCGTTCGTGGTGCAGGACGCGCAGGACAGGATCCGTTCGTCCGGCTTGATCGTGTCGTGGTTGACGCCGTGCACGATGTTCGGGACGTCGCCCTTGCCGGGCGCGGTCAGCACGACCTTGTCGATCCCGGGGCGCAGGTGCTCCGACAGGCCCGCGCGGTCACGCCACTTGCCGGTGTTGTCGATGAGGATGGCGTCCTTGATGCCGTACGCCGTGTAGTCGATCTCGGACGGGTCGTTCGCGTAGATCACCTTGATGGCGTTGCCGTTGGCGACGATGGTGCTGTTCGCCTCGTCGACGGTGATCGTGCCCTGGAACTGGCCGTGGATGGAGTCACGGCGCAGCAGCGAGGCGCGCTTGACGATGTCCTGCTCACCGCCCCCGCGCACGACGATGGCCCGCAGCCGCAGACCGTTGCCCGAGCCGGACTTCTCGATGAGCAGCCGGGCGACGAGCCGGCCGATACGGCCGAAGCCGTAGAGGACGACGTCCCGGCCCTCGCGGCGCTCGATCTTGTTGGCGCCCGTGGCGCCGGCGACGGCCTCGGCGGTGAACTCGGCGATCGACAGGCCCCGGTCGTCGGCCTGGTAGGCCTCGGCGAGCAGGCCGATGTCGATCTGGGAGGGGCCGAGGTCGAGCGTGGTGAGGGTCTGCAGGAACGGCAGGGTATCGGTGACCGAGAGCTCCACGCCGGCGATCTGCCGGGCGAACCGGTGGGTCTTGAGGATGCTGACCACCGACTTGTTCACCAGGGAGCGGCTGTGCAGCAGGACCGTCACGTCCCGCTCCCGGTGCAGCTTCCCGATGATCGGGATCATCGACTCCGCGATCTCCTCGCGGTTCTTCCAGTTGGTGAACGAGTCGTCGTTGACAGTCACGAGTCCATCTTTCGAGCTAGGCGGCGCTCATATGTTAAACCGTCGATTTCCCGATCATGAAGGGGGTGTCTCCGACGCCTCCGTGGCCCTCTCCGCGCGCTTCCCCGGGCCGCCCCTGAGACGATCGAAAGCGGATCTTCCGTGTGAAAAGGGGTGCTCATGGACTACGACTCCGTCGCCGACGAGCTGTACGCCCTGCGCCCGGAGGAGTTCACCGCCGCCCGCGCCTCCGCCATGGCCTCCGCCCGCACCGCCGGTGACCGGGAGCTCGCCGAGCGGATCCGCACCCTGCGCAAACCCAGCCTCGCCGCCTGGGTCAGCAACCTGCTGGTCCGCAGCAGCCCCGGCGAAGTGGAACCCCTGCTGCGCCTGGGGGAGGGGCTGCGGCAGGCCCACCAGGACCTCGACGGCGCCCAGCTGCGCGAGCTGAGCCGCCGGCAGCACGCGCTCATCCGGGCCCTGTCCCTCCAGGCCCGGCGACTCGCCAAGGAGGCAGGTCATCCGATCGGCGAGAGCGTGCAGCGCGAGGTCGAGAACACCCTGCACGCCGTCCTGGCCGACCCGGAGGCCGCACGGGCCTGGGCGAGCGGCCGCCTGGCCAAACCGCTGGACGCGGCCGTCGGCTTCCCCGCCGTCGCCGAGGGTGCCCGGCCGAGGAGCCCCGCCCCCGCACCCGCCCGCGCTTCCTCGCGCCCGGGCAAGAAGGCCGACGAGCAGCGGCGACGCCAACTCGCCCGGGCCCGCGAGGAGGCCGAAGCCGCCGAGCGCGAGCTGAGCGAACTGCGGGACGAGGCGGCGACCGCGAGCCGGGCGGCACACGAGGCGAAGCAGCGGATGGAGGACCTCCAGCAACGCGTGGAGGAGCTCACCGAGGAACTGGCACGCACCAGGAACGAACACCAGCAGGCCCGCTTCGCCGAGCGGACGGCCCGGGAGGCGGCACGCACGGCCGACCGCCGGGTCCGCGAGGCCGGCCGCAAGGCGGCGACCGCCGCCGCCCAGCTCGAACGCCTGACCTCGCCGGACGCGTGATCCGCGGACCGCACGGCGGTGCGCGACGGCCGGCGTCCGCCGGGGGTCCACCATGACACCTGTGACCGAGCTCACAACCCGCCAATGCGCTGTCCCCCCACGCCTTACGCGCACGACACCAAAATTGAACCATTCCTTTTCTTGAACCAATCGTGTTTATGCCGCTAGGTTGGCCGCATGACCGCTTCCGGGAACCCGACCACCGCAGAAGAGCTGCGCGGTGCCGGCCTGAGGGTGACGGCCGCCCGCGTCGCGCTGCTCGAGGCCGTACGGGACGGTGACCACCTCGGCGCCGAGGCGATCGCCTCCGAGGTGCGCGGCCGCGTGGGCCACGTCTCCGTCCAAGCCGTCTACGAGGGGCTCCACGCACTCACCGCGGCGGGACTCATACGTCGCCTCGACCCACCCGGCAGCCCGGCCGCCCTCTACGAAGGACGCGTCGGCGACAACCACCACCACCTCGTGTGCCGCTCCTGCGGAGCCGTCGCCGACGTCGACTGTGCGGTCGGCCACGCCCCCTGCCTGACCGCCTCCGACGACCGCGGCTTCGCCGTCGACGAGGCCGAGGTCATCTACTGGGGCCTGTGCCCCACCTGCTCCACCGCTCGCAGTTCCTGAGCACGTGATCCACCCGAGCACCGTGATCCACCCGAGCACTGTGATCCACCCGAGCACTGTGATCCACCCGAGCACTGTGATCCACCCCGTCCGGAAGGATTTCCATGACTGAGAACCACGACGCGATCGTCACCGACTCGAAGTCGGAGGAAGCGGGAGGCGGCTGCCCCGTGGCCCACGGCCGCGCTCTGCACCCGACCCAGGGCGGCGGCAACCGCCAGTGGTGGCCCGAGCGGCTCAACCTGAAGATCCTCGCCAAGAACCCCGAGGTGGCCAACCCCCTCGGTGAGGGCTTCGACTACGCCGCGGCCTTCCAGGCCCTCGACCTCGACGCCGTGAAACGCGACATCGCCGAGGTGCTCACCACCTCGCAGGACTGGTGGCCGGCCGACTTCGGCAACTACGGCCCCCTGATGGTCCGTATGGCCTGGCACAGTGCCGGCACCTACCGCATCAGCGACGGCCGCGGCGGCGCCGGCGCCGGCCAGCAGCGGTTCGCCCCGCTCAACAGCTGGCCGGACAACGGCAACCTCGACAAGGCCCGCCGCCTGCTGTGGCCCGTCAAGAAGAAGTACGGCCAGAGCATCTCCTGGGCCGACCTCATGATCCTCACCGGTAACGTCGCCCTGGAGCAGATGGGCTTCGAGACCTTCGGCTTCGCCGGCGGCCGCGAGGACGTCTGGGAGCCCGAGGAGGACGTGTACTGGGGTCCCGAGACCACCTGGCTCGACGACAAGCGCTACTCGGGCGACCGCGACCTGGAAAACCCCCTCGGCGCCGTCCAGATGGGCCTCATCTACGTCAACCCCGAGGGCCCCAACGGCAACCCGGACCCGATCGCCGCGGCCCGCGACATCCGTGAGACGTTCCGCCGCATGGCGATGAACGACGAGGAGACCGTCGCCCTGATCGCCGGCGGCCACACCTTCGGCAAGACCCACGGTGCCGGCCCCGCCGACCACGTCGGTGCCGACCCCGAGGCCGCCTCCATGGAGGAGCAGGGCCTGGGCTGGCGCAGCACCTACGGCACGGGCAAGGGCGGCGACGCCATCACCTCCGGCCTGGAGGTCACCTGGACCAGCACGCCCACCCAGTGGAGCAACGGCTTCTTCAAGAACCTCTTCGAGTTCGAGTACGAGCTCGAGCAGAGCCCGGCCGGCGCCAACCAGTGGGTCGCCAAGGACGCCCCGGAGATCGTCCCGGACGCGCACGACTCCTCGAAGAAGCACCGCCCGAAGATGCTCACCACCGACCTGGCGCTGCGCTTCGACCCGATCTACGAGCCCATCTCCCGCCGGTTCTACGAGAACCCCGACCAGTTCGCGGACGCCTTCGCCCGCGCCTGGTTCAAGCTGACCCACCGTGACATGGGCCCGAAGTCGCTCTACCTCGGCCCCGAGGTCCCCGCCGAGACCCTGCTGTGGCAGGACCCGCTGCCGGAGGCCGAGGGCGAGACGATCGACGCCGGTGACATCGAGGTGCTCAAGACCAAGCTCCTCGAGTCGGGTCTGTCCGTCGGGCAGCTCGTGTCCACCGCGTGGGCCTCGGCGTCCACCTTCCGCGGCAGCGACAAGCGCGGCGGCGCCAACGGCGCCCGCATCCGCCTGGCGCCGCAGCGCGGCTGGGAGGTCAACGAGCCCGACGAGCTCGCCCAGGTCCTGCGGGTCCTGGAGGGCATCCAGCAGGAGTTCAACTCCGGCGCCGGCGCCAAGAAGGTCTCCCTGGCCGACCTGATCGTCCTCGGCGGCACCGCCGCCGTCGAGAAGGCCGCCAAGGAAGCCGGCTTCCAGGTGGAGGTCCCCTTCGCCGCGGGCCGTGTGGACGCCACGGAGGAGCACACCGACGCCGAGTCGTTCGAGGCGCTCGAGCCGACCGCCGACGGGTTCCGCAACTACTACGGCAAGGGCAACCGCCTCCCCGCCGAGTTCCTCCTGCTCGACCGGGCCAACCTGCTCACCCTGAGCGCTCCCGAGATGACCGTCCTGGTCGGTGGCCTGCGGGTGCTGGGCGCCAACCACCAGCAGTCCCAGCTCGGCGCCTTCACCAAGACGCCCGGCTCGCTGACCAACGACTTCTTCGTCAACCTGCTCGACCTGGGCATCACGTGGAAGTCGACGACCGAAGACCAGACCACGTTCGAGGGCCGCGACGCCGCCACCGGCGAGGTCAAGTGGGCCGGCTCCCGCGCCGACCTGGTCTTCGGCTCCAACTCCGAGCTGCGCGCCCTCGCCGAGGTCTACGCGAGCGACGACGCCAAGGAGAAGTTCGTCAAGGACTTCGTCGCTGCGTGGGTCAAGGTCATGAACCTCGACCGGTTCGACCTGGTCTGATCACCCCCGCGTGAACGGAACGCCCGGGCCACAAGGCCCGGGCGTTCCGCTGGTTGCCTGAGGGACCGTCAAGAAGCCTTCAAGGTAAGAACATCACTTACCCAACTCTCACCATGAAACGGCAAGGACGGCGACCGAGCCCGCCCCCGGGCATACGTTCGGACCGTGAACACAGATTCCGTTGCCCACAGAGGCGCCGGCCGCCGCACCCTTCTGCGTACCGCCCTGACCGGGGCCGCAGCCGTCGGCGCGGGTGTCGGCGCCATCCGGCCGGCCACGGCCGCCACCCCGGTCCGGGAGACACCCCCGCGACCCGCCACCCCGGAAGAAGCCCTGAGGGAACTGGCCGCGGGCAACCGCCGCTGGCGGGCCTTCCGCGAGCGGCACCCGCATGAAGACCCCGCCGTGCGGCGGACGTTGGCCACCGGCCAGCATCCCTTCGCGGTCGTCCTCGGCTGCATCGACTCGCGTGTGCCGCCGGAGCTGGTCTTCGACCAGGGGCTGGGGGACCTGATGACCGTGCGAACCGCCGGCGAGGTGCTGGACGAGGCCGTGCTGGGCAGCGTCGCCTACGGGGTGCTGGAGCTCGGCATCCCGCTGGTCGTGGTCCTCGGGCATCAGTCGTGCGGCGCGGTGCGGGCCGCGATCGAGGCAGAGCGGTCCGGGCAGCACCTGCCCGCTCACATGCAGTACCTCGTCGACCAGATACGCCCGGCCATAGACCACGGGCAGGAGGGGGATGCCCGGATCGACGCGACCGTGAGTGCCAACGTCCGCCTCGTCCGTTCGAAACTGGCGGCGGAGCCCGAGCTGGCCGCGAAGATCGGCAGCGGCAAGCTGGCGGTCGTCGGGGCCCGCTACGAACTGACCACCCAGGTCGTCCACCGGCTGGCCTGAGCGTCCACCCCCGGTCCGCCGCGAGTGGCGGCGGACCGGGGCGGGACCGTCACACCCGCAGCGGATTGAACCGGGCCGCCGCCATCAGGTACCAGGCGGTGGCGCCGGTGTGCCGGTAGGGGTAGTAGCCGAAGCCGAACCCCGTGTCCAGCGGACTGCTCGCGGACACCACCCCGGACCGCTCGGGCAGTGCCTTCCCCCCGACGGTCTGCCCGCCGCCCAGCTCGTCCTGGGCCCGTTCGGTCGAGGCGAGCAGACGCCGGGCGCGTGCCTCGTCACCACGGGCCCCGCGGTCGCGCAGGGCGAGCGCGAGATGGGCCGTGCCCTCGAACCAGACGCCGTTGCGGTCGGGTCGGGGCTGGCCCTCGGCGATCGGGGCGTCCTCGTCGGCGAGCAGGCTCGCCGAGCTGAAGGTGACGCCCTCGTACGACTGCCCGGCCGGCAAGGTGCTGTTGGTGCGCCCGGAGTGGTCCAGGACGGCCAGCTCGGCCGCGGCCCAGTCCAGCGAACGGGAGAAGCCGCGGGTGCGGTGACCCAGCGCGAGGTGGGTCCAGGTCTGGGTGTCCTCGGGGACCGGAGACTTGTTGATGGTGACGCCGTCGTTGGTGCCGGTGTAGAAGAACCCCCCGGACGGCTCCCACATGCGCCGCACGAAGGCCTCGGCCCGGGCCTGCCGCTCCCGCCACGCCCGGTCGCCGGTGAGGGCGGCGAGGCGGCCGAAGAGGCAGACGAGATCGGTGTTGTGCTCGGTCGAGGTGAACGGCAGTTTCCGGTTCGCTCCGTCGACGCCGAACTTGTAGCCGCCGAGGGGCTCGTCGGTCCGGCCGGTCCGCTCGATCCATTCACCGATGCGCACGGCACCGGCGAGGAAGCGGCGTGCCCGGGTGCGGCGGGCGAGAGCGCTGAGCGCGATGCCCGCCCAGGCCATGTCGCCCACGGCCGTGCCGGTGAAGCCGAACTGCGTACCCACGTTGGCCGTGCCGTCGGCGCGGACGAAGCCGTCCGGCTGGAGCGAGCCGTCGTAGAAGGTGTACGGCCCGACGTTGTAGGCCTGCCGGAGCCTGCCGTCGTCGTGGGCCGGGTCGTGGCCCTGGGCGTAGAGCAGCGCGTCGCCCAGCGTCGTGGCCCGGGTCAGGGCGGCCGGGGTGCGGGCCGAGAGGTGGGCCAGGATCGCGAGGGCGTTGTCGTAGGTGAAGGCGGTGCTGAACAGGCCGGCCTGGTCGGTGTAGCTCTGGGTCAGGCGGATGGCGCCGTGGTCGGGGTAGGCGTCCATGGCGGCGGCGAGGAAGGCATGCCCGCGAGCCGGGGCCGACGCGGGGCGCGTGCCGGGGGATCCGGCGGCGAAGGCCTGTCCCGGGCCTGCGGCGGTGAGCCCCGCGGCACTGATGCCGAGTCCGGCACCGATGAGCGAACGCCGGCTGAGCGCCGGGCCTTGTCTGCCAGTCATGGATCTCCCTTGAGAGCGCTCTCAGTCAGTGCGCGCTCATTGTGCTGGCGCTCCGGGGCGGGGTCAACGCCTCGGAGCGAAGGGAGAGTTGCGAAGGGCGGCGAAACGGGGGAGGGATCACTCGCAGACGATCTCGTCGCGCGGGGTGTAGTGCGTGCGGTACGGCTCCCGCCGCACCTCCCGGCCGTCGTTGTAGAACACCCGCTCCACGGTGACGTCGAACCCTTCGAGCGGGTTCTGCGGCACGCACTCCTTGTCGTGGCTGACCTGCTTCTTCGGCTTGGTCACGTGGGTGCGCGGGCCCGTGACCGACTTGATCTCGTCGTACGCGCGGGTACCCAGGAACGAGACCGTGACGGAGGTGTCCGTGGACTCGGCCTGTATGGAGAGCGCCTTGCCGGAGTCGTTGGTGAACCGCAGATCAAGGCTGCCCCAGGCGACCGTCGCCTCGCGCCCCTCCGGGTAGCGCTCGATGTAGAAGGAGTGCGCTCCGTGCTCGACCGGCTTGACGCCGGCGAAGAACAGCGCGTTGTACACGGTCGTCGCCACGGAGGAGACGCCGCCGCCGGACGCCTTGGTGAACTTGTCGTCGAGGATGATGATGCCGTCCATGAAGCCGTTGGCCTCGCTGCGCTCCCCGACGGTCCGGTTGAAGCTCCAGGTCTCGCCCGGCCCGACCAGGGAGCCGTTGATGAGCTCCACGGCCCGGCCGATGTTCTTGGTGCGGTACTCGGCCGGTTCGAAGTGGACGGTGAAGGAGGACATCTTCTCCGTCAGGCCCAGTTCCGCGGCGTTCTCGCGGGTCACCTCCGGCTGCGTCTCGCGCACCTTCACCTCACCGCTGCGGGCGGGGCCCGTCCTGCCGAGCAGCGGCAGCACGGCCTCGCCCAGCGCCTTGTCGGTGACCGACCGGCCCACGACGGCGTCCTCGGCCACCACGGCCTTGTCGCCCTCCGCCCGCAGCTTCGCGTTCTCGGCGGTCGTGGTGATGCTGTTCAGCGGGCCGGCCACGGAGGGCTCGGAACGCAGCCCTTTGGCGTCGAGCTCGGGTCTCAGCGTGCCGTGCGCGTCCGGCCGCATGGCCAGGTGCTCGCCCAGCGCGTCCGGGCCGACCGTGAACCGTTTACCGGCCGCGGTGAGCGTGACGGGGCCGGACACGGCCGGTCCGGCGAAGCTGCGCACGGCCCGCCGCACCTCGTCGTCCGTGACCCTCGGCCGGGTCTCGTGGACGGGCAGGGGAGTGGCCGTACGGGTGGCGCCCCGCAAGAAGGAGTCGCGCAGGGGGTCGACCGAGGCGTTGACGTCCAGGGCGTATCCCGTCCGGGCCGCGACCGTCCGCACCCGGCCGTCGCCGAAGGTGACGGCGCCGTCCCGGACCTTCCGGTCGAGGTCCTTCGCCAGGTGCCCGAGGGCGGCCCGCGCCTTGCCCTCGTCGAGGTGGACGACGGGCTCGATGGCGCCGCCCGAGCGGAAGAGGCCGCCGAACACGCTGAGCGGATCGGCGCCGGTGCGCGCCGCCCGGTCGACGGTCTCCCGGAGGTCGTAGGACAGACCCGCGTCCTCCGGGTCGATCGTCCCGGTGCGGTCACCGACCGTCACGGGGAGTTCCCGTGCGCCGGCCGCGCCCAGCTCCCGTTCCAGTTTCCGCACCGCTTCCGCGCGGCTCAGCCCCCCGATCTCCACCCCGCGCACGGTCGTGCCGGAGTCGATCTCCCCACCGGTCAGGAGCAGGCCGCCGAGATACAGGCCGCCCACCCCCACGGCCAGCGCGCCGCCGGCCAGGGCGACGGACGGGAGGGAAGCGACACATGAGACGGAGGCTGTACGGGGGCGCATGGGTCTCCTGAAGCTCGATACGAGGGTGCACCCGAAACGCGACGATGCGCGGGCAAACAGATCCAGCTATCCACACATCGGGGGCATACCGATATGGCCCAGGCCACTTATGCCCGAGATCATTCAGAAATCATCCGGATCGGCAAGGCCACCGGGCCGGCCACGAAGTGGTAACGACGAACAACGAACAGGTCGTTGACACGGTCTAGGCCGACATGAAGATCTCTTTCCTCATTCACAACGCCTACGGAATCGGAGGCACGATCACCACCACGTTCAACCTGGCAGGGGCCCTGGCCGAGCGGCACGACGTGGAGATCGTCTCCGCCTTACGCCACCGTGAACGCCCGAATCTCGTCCTGGATCCCCGGGTGCGGCTGCGGGCGCTGGTCGACCTGCGCAAAGAAGCGGACCATCCGCTGCACCGGAGACCGGCCAAGGTGTTCCCGGCCGCCGAGTACCGCCACCACCAGTACAGCGAGCTGACCGACCAGCGCATCGGCGACTGCCTCGGGGCCCTGGACGCCGACGTCGTCATCGGCACGCGCCCCGGCCTCAACGTGCACATCGCCCGTCAGGCTCCCGAGCACGTCCTGCGCGTCGGCCAGGAGCACCTCACGCTGGACAACCACTCGCCGCGGCTGCGCACCGCCCTTCGCCGGGCCTACCGCCGCCTCGACGTGATCACCACCGTCACGGAGGCGGACGCCGCCGCCTACCGCCGCAAGATGTGGCTGCCCGGCGTCCACGTCGAGGCCCTCCCGAACAGCGTCCCGGACCCCGTCCTGCCTCCGGCCGACAGCACCGCCAAGGTCGTGGTCGCCGCGGGCCGCCTGGTCCCGGTCAAGCGCTACGACCTCCTCATCGAGGCGTTCGCCCAGGTCGCCGCCGCGCATCCGGACTGGCAGCTGCGCATCTACGGCAAGGGCGAGGAGCAGCCCAGGCTGCGGGAACTCATCGAGCGGCTCCGGCTGTGGAACAACGTGTTCCTGATGGGCGCGGCGACCCCCATGGAGGCCGAGTGGGCCAAGGGCTCGATCGGTGCGGCCGCGTCCAACTTCGAGCCGTTCGGCATGACCATCGTCGAGGCGATGCGCTGCGGACTGCCCGTCGTCAGCACCGACTGCCCCTACGGCCCCGGCGAGATCATCCAGGACGGGTCCGACGGGCGGCTCGTACCGGTCGGGGACCGCGACGCACTCGCCGCGGCCCTGCTGGAACTCGTCGGCGACGACGAGCGCCGCCGCCGCATGAGCCGGGCCGCCCTGGACCACGCACGCCGCTTCGCCCCGGGCCCCGTCGTCGCCCAGGCCGAACGCCTCCTGGAGACCGCCGCCGCGGCCAGAAGAGGCGGCCAGGCGGCCGCACCACACGACCACCGCACCCGCGGCGTCCTGACCGGCCGGGGTCATGCCGCCCGTGACGCCGCCCACGCCGCCGCCGCCGGCGTACTGCGCTCGATACGGAAGGGCCGCCGATGAACACCCCGGAGAACCGCACGACCGGCACGCACGAGGACCTGAAGCCGAAGACCGAGGGGGACACGGGAACGAGCCCCCGGCACGGCGCCGCCGATCCGGAGCCGCGCGCCGACTGCGTGATCGACACGGACGGCCGGATCACCTTCCGGCTGCCGCCCGGCCCTGCCGCTCACCCCAGGCTGCTCCTGCGGCTGCGGCCCAAGAAGGGCCGGGCCGAGACCGCCCCCGATGCCCTCGAACTGAAGCTCGACCAAGCCGACGGCCACCGGCACGCCGTCCTGGAACCGCACCCGGCTCTCACCGAAGGCCGCTGGGACGTGTACCTGCTGCCCGAAGCCGATGCCGAGCACCGTCGGCTGCGCCCCGGCCTGCGGGATCTGCGGGCCCTGGTCGACGGGCACCTGCGCGACCGCACCTCGCCGGTCGCCGTCAGGATCCCCTACGTCACGAAGGACGGCTTCCTCGCCCTCAGGGCGTGGCGGCGCACCGCCCACGCGGAGGCCCACGCCATCGACGTCACGGAAGGGGCCCTCGACGTCACGGCCCGCCTGCACGGTGCGGAACTCGGCGAGGACGCGACCGTGCGGCTGCGCCTGCGGGGCACCGACACCGTACGGACCCTCCGCCCCCGCACCGACGGCGACGGCAGGGGCTTCTCCTTCACCGTCGGCCCCGGGGAGCTGACGGGCGACGGCGGGGGCGCGGCCCGGATCTGGGACGTCTTCGTCCGGCCCGCCTCCGAGGCGCAGCCCGTCCGGGTCGGCCGGCTGCTCGATGACGTGGCGGACCGCAAGCACGTGTTCGTCTATCCGGCGATCACGGCGGACGGCTCCACCCTGCGCCCTTACTACACCGTCGACAACGACCTCGCGATCGAGGTGACGTGAGGCCATTCGCCGAAATGCCCGACATGGAAATTCGGCGGATTCCGGATGGCTGTTCCGGTGAGGGGCCGGGACAGCCATGTGTGGGTTTTGTGCGAAGCGGCGGCAAAAGGCGGGGCGGGGCCTCGTTCTCAACAGCCGTACATCAGGCGGGGACTTGCGGCCATAACCAAACTCAAGTACCTAGATGAATCATGAACTTGTTCAACCGCGTGGTGCCGTCCCGGCGGCAGGCACCGCTCCCCCCACAGCGCCCCGTCGGCGCATCGGCGTCCTCCACTGCCGTGCTGCCGGACCCCAGCCTGGCGAATCTGTCCGGCGAATGGGTCGTCGACCCCGCGCACAGCAGGATCGGCTTCTCCGTCCGGCACGCCATGGTGACCACCGTGCGCGGTTGTTTCCTGGAGTACGAAAGCCGGCTCTACTTCGACGCGCACGACCCCACACGGTCACGGGCCGACATCACGCTGTTCACCTCCAGTGTCGACACCGGCGTGGAACAGCGTGACGCGCACCTGGTGGGGCGTGACTTCCTCGATGCCGCGACCTATCCGCGTATGCGCTTCACCAGCACGGCGGTGGAGCAGACGGGCGCCGACCTGTTCAGCATGTGGGGCGAACTGACCATCAAAGGCGTCTCGCGGCCTGTCGTACTCGACATGACCTATATCGGAAACGTCACCGACCCCTTCGGCTACGACCGGGTGGGCTTCGACGGCACCACCACCATCAACCGCTCCGACTGGGGCCTGACGTACAACAGCAGGCTCGCCGAGGGCGGCGCGATGGTGAGCGAGAAGGTGCGTCTGCAACTCGACATCGCCGCCATCCGCACGCCTCCGACGGGCGGCTGACCGCCCCGGGGCGCCTACGGCCCGGCGTCGGCACCGGCCACGACCCGGAACGTGGCCGGGCCGAGCGTGAGCACCCCGTCGCTCAGCGGCGTGCACCGCACGCCGCCCCGGCCGCGCAGGGCCCGCTGGGCGCCCGGGCCGATGGTCACGTCCATCCACGCGCAGGGCCGGGCGGGACGCCTCACGGCGAACTCCACCGGCCCCGTGCCGCAGTCGAGCGAGACCGTCGCCCCGACGAAGGAGTCGATGTCGACGCCCCTGAGCAGGATGTTCCGGCGGGTGTGCCGCAGGTCGGCGCCGGCCGGGAGGTTCTCGGAGGCCATGAGGGTCACCGCCGCGTTCCGATGGGCGGGCCGGGCGTAGTAGCGGTCGCCCACCAGCCCCAGGTGGCGGCGTACCTCCACGCGGGTGACCCGCTCGTCGGCCGGTCCGGGGGACGGCCCGTCGGACGGCCGTCCGGCCAGCCGGTGCGCGGGCGACACCAGCAGTTGCAGCACCTCCACCTCGGCCATGACGCCACCCTACGTCCGGGGCGACCGCCGTCGGCCGTCGAGGCGCGTCAGCGGCGCCAGGACGCCGGGGGCCGCCCGGCTGATCACTCCTCGGGCCGCCGCACGGGCCTGCCGTCCTCCACCGGGGCCCGGGTGTCCGCCGCCTCGCCCGCGGTGAGGTGTTCCAGGACTTCCACCAGCTCCTGACAGGCGCGCTCCACGGAACGCCGCGTGAGGATCTGCTCGGTGATCACGGCCGACAGGATCAGGGCCGTGAGCGCCATGGCCCCGTTGAAGGCCTGGAGCTTCATCATCACCTCGACCCGGCTGAGCCGTTCGAACGGCCCGACCCGGTCGGTCGCCGCCACCGTGGTCATGATCGAGGCGAACAGCGCGCACATCAGGCTCCCGGCCAGCTGGAAGCGCAGAGCCGCCCAGATCAGCAGCGGGTAGATGAGGAACAGCAGGCTGACCGAGCTCTGCGCGGCCAGCGGCACCAGACAGCAGGCGATGACCGCGAGCCCCGTGGCCTCCTTCCAGCGCGACAGGCGCAGCGGCAGTCGCACACGGGACAGCAGGAGCAGGATCGGGGTGACGATCAGCACGCCCATGGCGTCGCCCACCCACCAGGCCAGCCACACCGCCCAGAAGCCCGACCACTCGATCCGGCCCGTGGCGATGAGGATCCCGGCGCCGGTGGTCGAGCTGATCAGCATGGCGGCGAAGGCGCCCAGGAACACCAGGGCGAGACCGTCCCGCAGCCGCGTGAGGTCGGTGCGGAAGCCCGCCCGTCGCAGCAGCAGGTAGCCGACGACGGGGGCGGCGGTGTTGCCCGCCAGGACGCCGAGAGCCGACGGCGTCAGCGAGGTGAGGGACATGATGATGAGGAGGGCGCCCAGGGCGATCCCCGGCCAGCAGCGCAGCCCGAGGATCAGCAGGCAGGCGACCGAGACGCCGGTAGGAGGCCAGATGGGGGTGACGACCGCTCCCTCCACGACCAGTTCCCGCAGCAGCCCCAGCTCACCGGAGACGTAATAGCAGGCGGCGACGGCCAGCGTCTGCAGAGCGATGACGACCGGCGTGCGCAGATCCTGGCTACCCACCACAGCAGCCATGAGACACCGGCGCCACCGCCTCGGCCACGCGGGAGCGGGCGTCGTGCGGCCCTATGGCTGAGCGTCCGGCCCGTCCAGTCCGACGACCAGGACGGCCGCGTCGTCGTCATGGCCCACCCGCTCGGCACCCTTGATCACGGCTGCCGCGAGGGCGTCCACGTCCATGCCCGCGACCGCCGCAATGCCCGCGAGCCGTGTCACCTGGTCGAGCCCTTCCTCCAGCGGCATCGACGGCCCCTCCACCACACCGTCCGTGAGCAGCACGAACACCCCACCCGTCGCGAGCTCGTACCGGGTCACCGGATAAGGCGTCCCGGCCTGCACCCCGAGGGGCGGCCCACCCTCGTCCTCGGTGCGGCCGGACTTCCCGTCCGGTGTCGCCCAGACGCACGGCAGATGCCCGGCCCGCGCGCTCTCCAGCACGCCGGCACACGGGTCGAGCCGCATGAAGGTGCAGGTGGCGAACAGGTCGGAGCCCAGGGACAGCAGCAGATCGTTGGTCCGGGCCAGCACCTCGCCCGGATCGCTGGTCACCGAGGCCAGCGCCCGCAACCCGGCCCGGACCTGCCCCATGAAGGCGGCCGCCTCGATGTTGTGGCCCTGGACGTCCCCGATGGCCAGACCGATCCGGCCGTCGCCCAGCGTGAAGGCGTCGTACCAGTCACCGCCCACGTTGAGGCCCTGGCACGCGGGCGTGTACCGCACGGCCAGGTGCAGCCGGCGTGCCCGGGGCAGGTCCCGCGGCAACATGCCGCGTTGCAGCGCGATCGCGAGTTCGACCCGGGACCGCTGCATCTCGGCCTGTGCGCGCGCCTGCGCCGTCAGGGCCCCGAGCCGGGTCAGCAGCTCGTCGCCGTCGTCCGTCGTGCCGGTGCGGGACATGGATCACTCCGGCGAGGATGGCCACGGTGGGTGACGACCTTGGAGGGAATCACCCGATTTACGTCCATAGGATGATACTCAGGTGCGCCCTGTGCGACGACTTCTAGGCCTGTGCGACGACTTCACGGCCCGGTGACGCCCCACGGCCTCGGTGGCCCTCACCGTCCGTCCCGCGCCGCCGCGCCGTCGGTACGCCGTCCCACCGCCGCCAGCACGAACGTCACGCTGATGAGCAACGCCCAGGCCCCGAACTTGTGCAGCCCCACCGGTTCCCAGCCGTGCTCCTGGTACGGGTAGCGCCACGCGCCGGCCAGGGTCGCCAGGTTCTCCGCCACCCACAGGAAGAAGCCGATCAGCACGAACGCCGCCGCCAGCGGCATCCGCCGGCGCGCCCCGCGCACGGTGAAGCGCACCGACGTGCCCGCGGTCACCGCCACGAGCAGCCCGGCCAGCACCCAGCGCGCGTCGGGCAGCCAGTGGTGGCTGAAGAAGTTGACGTACACGGCCGCGGCGACCAGGGCGGTAGCACGGGGCCGGTAGCGCACGAGCTCCAAGTCGAACAGCTGCCAGGCCCGGCACACGTAGCTGCCCACGGCCGCGTACAGAAAGCCGCCGTACAGCGGGACACCGGCCACCTTCAGCACCGCCGGCTCCGGGTAGCTCCAGGAGCCGAGCGCCACCTTCACCAGTTCGAAGGCCAGGCCGATGACATGGCAGACCGCGATGACGGCGACGTCCCGCCCGCTTTCCCAGCCGCGGGCCCAGAACACCAGCGTGAGCAGGAGCCCGTAGCCGACCAGCAGGTCGTACCGCGCCACCGGCAGGTCGGGCAGCAGCGCGGACGCGGCCACGCCGGACAGCAGAGCGATGGCGAAAGCGCACGCCCGCGTCTGTGTCCAGGCGAACGCGAGCAGCGAGCCGAAGGTGCCGACAGGGATCATGGTGCCCTGTAGGACGGCACCGTGCGCCTACCGGTTGCAGGGCGTCCGCGCGCTCGGCCCGCGGCCGTCCGCGCGGTCCCGTGCCCGGGCGACGGCGTGCCGCAACAGCCGGGACAGCCGCTGATCCGCGTCAGGCGCGGCGCACAGCACCCGCAGGGCATGTTCGAGTCGCCGGCGGCCCGGCCCGCGCCACCACAGCAGATCGGCGACGCGGCCCGCCGGGCCGCCCGCGGGACGCGAGGCGAGTCTTTGCGCTCGGCGGCGGCACGCACAGCCGTGCCGCGCCAGACGCCGCGAACCGGGACGCACCCCGCGAGCCTCGTCCACGACCGCGCCGACGAGCTGCGGCGCGTAACACCGGTCCGGCGGGCGGGCGTCCGCGAGATCGGCGGCCAGCGGCCACAAGGCACGTCGGGCGCCGTCACCGACACGGTCATTGACCACCCGGGCCAGGGCCGCGAGCGCCGGGTGCGTTCCGGCCGGACTGTCGGTGAAAGGGCCGCCGGACAGCAGCGCGGCGGCCTCCATGAGACAGGCGCCGTCGTCGGGGTGCAGATGGGCGAATCGCCCGGGCTCGGGAAGGCCGTCCGGGACCCCGGTGGGGGAGTACGCGGCCGCCCGGCGGCCGGGGAGAGCGGTCATGCGAGGCCTCCGGCTGTGATCACAGACCGGTGACGGCGTGCAGGAGGAGATACAGCGCCGCGGCCGGGATCCCCGCGCCGGGAAAGGTGAGGATCCAGGCGGTACCGATCGAACGGGCCACCTGCCAGCGTACGGCCGAGAAGCGCCGTGTGGCACCGGCGCCGAGAATGGCCGCGGTGATCGTCTGGGTGGTGGAGATCGGCGCCTTGACCAGGAACGCGGTCGTGTAGAGGACGGCCGCGGCGGCGCTCTCGGCGGCGAAGCCGCGCGGCGGGTCGAGGTGCACGATGCGCCGCCCCAGGGTGGTGATGATGCGGCGCCCGCCGGTGTACGTCCCGGCGGCCATGGCGACCGCCACGGCGGCGATCACCCACACCGGCACCGAGAAGTCCTCCTGCATGCCGGCCGTGACCAGCGCCAGCACGATGACGCCCATGGTCTTCTGCGCGTCCTGCAAGCCGTGCCCCAGACCCATGGCGGCGGCGGAGACGGTCTGTGCCATGCGGAACCGCCGCATGGTGCGCCGGGGCGTCGAGCGGCGGAACAGCCACAGGACGCCCGTGTGCAGCAGGTACCCGAGCACGACGCCGACCAGCGGGGACAGCAGCATCGGCAGGACGACCTTGTCCACGATGCCCGACCAGTGCACCGTGGCGGACGCGGCGAGCGCGGCACCGACCAGCCCGCCGATCAGGGCGTGCGAGGAGGACGTGGGCAGCCCGCGCCACCAGGTGAAGAGGTTCCAGGCGATGGCGCCGATGAGCGCGCACAGGACCAGCAGCAGCCCCGAGGTCTCCTGCGGCGCCCCGATGATGCCGCTGCCCACGGTCTGGGCGACCCCGGTACCCAGGAAGGCCCCGCAGAAGTTCATCACCGCGGCCATGGCCAGCGCCGCACGCGGAGTCAGGGCCCTGGTGGAGATCGAGGTGGCGATCGCGTTCGCGGCGTCGTGGAAGCCATTGGTGAAGTCGAACGTCAGACCCACGATGATGATCAGCACCACGAGAGTGAGCTCCATGCCGATCACCTTTCACCGCCCGGCCGCACGTTCCCATCGTGCGCTTCCTTCGGCGGAGCGGAGGGTGCGACTACGCCACGCGGGGCGCTCCCTTCGCGGGAACACGATGCCGACGAAGGCCCGTTTTACGGTGTGCTGATGCGATCTGTTCCTGCGTGGGCGCTGGTGTCGTCGGGGTGTGCGCCGGTCTTCCTGATCATGGGGTGGCTGGTGGCGGCGTCAGTGCAGGGACCTCCCTACGATCCCGCTGCCCAGACCATCAGCGTCCTGGCGGCTCCCGGCACCGAGGGGTCCTGGGTGATGACGGTGGCGTTCATCGCCCTGGGGTTCTGTCATCTGCTGACGGCCTGGGGGTTGCGCCCGGCCGCGACCGCGGGGCGGACGGCCCTGGCGGCCGGGGGAGTGGCGGCGCTGGCGGTGGCCGTGTTCCCGGCTCCGAGCAGCGGTGGTTCCCTGCGCCACGGCTCGGTGGCTGCCGTGGGATTCGCCGTCCTGGCCGCCTGGCCCGTCCTGGCCGCCAGGGGCGGTGCCGCCGTGCCGTGGGCCCTGCGCCCGTTCCCCTCCCTGGGGGCCACCGCCGTCATGGCGGCGGGCGCGGCCTGGTTCTTGATCGAGCTCCACCTGCACGGCGTGGCGGGCGTGGCCGAACGGGCCGTGACCACCATGCAGTCGGTCTGGCCCTTCGTCGTCGTCCTCTCCTGCCTGCGTGCCTCCCCGCGCGACGACTGTCCGACCTGACCGGGGATGCTTCAACCATTGACAGGTCCGGACCAAAGCGGAACTCTGAGAGCGCTCTCACACACTCACGAATCGGCCAACCGTCGAACGGAGACAGAGCGTGTTCCCAACTCTCAAACGCCGGGCCGCGGCTGTGGGACTGTCCCTCGCCACGGTCCTCGCCGGCTCCCTGCTGGCGACCGGAACGGGCGCGCCGGCCCACGCCGCCGTCCCCGCGACCATCCCCCTGAAGATCACCAACAACTCGGCCCGCGGCGAGCAGCTGTACATCTACAACCTCGGCACGGACCTCGCCACCGGACGCCAGGGCTGGGCCGACGCGGGCGGCACCTTCCACCCCTGGCCGGCAGGAGGCAACCCCCCGACCCCCGCCCCCGACGCCTCGATCCCGGGCCCGGCGGCAGGGCAGTCGGCGACCATCCGCATGCCGAAGTTCTCCGGCCGCGTCTACTTCTCCTACGGTCAGAAACTGGTCTTCAAGCTCACCACCGGAGGCCTGGTCCAGCCCGCCGTGCAGAACCCGGCCGACCCCAACCGGAACATCCTCTTCAACTGGTCCGAGTACACGCTCAACGACTCGGGCCTGTGGATCAACAGCACCCAGGTCGACATGTTCTCCGCTCCCTACGCGGTGGGAGTGCAGCGGGCCGACGGAAGCACCGTGAGCACCGGGCGGCTCAGGCCCGGTGGGTACAACGGCTTCTTCAACGCCCTCAGGGGACAGCCCGGCGGCTGGGCCAACCTGATCCAGACCCGCCCCGACGGCACCGTGCTGCGGGCCCTGTCACCGCTGTACGGCCTGGAGACGGGCGCCCTGCCGGCCACCGTCATGGACGACTACATCAACCGCGTCTGGCAGAAGTACTCCACCTCGACCCTGACGGTCACCCCGTTCGCCGACCGGCCCGGCACCAAGTACTACGGACGGGTTTCCGGTGGCGTCATGAACTTCACCGACAGCACCGGGACCGTGGTCACCAGCTTCCAGAAGCCGGACGCCTCCTCGGTCTTCGGCTGCCACCGACGGCTCGACGCCCCGAACGACCAGGTGCGCGGCCCGATCTCGCGCACCCTGTGCGCGGGCTTCAACCGCTCCACCCTGCTGGTCAACGCCAACCAGCCCGACGCCGGTTCCACCGACTTCTACAAGGACGCCGTCACCAATCACTACGCGCGCAAGATCCATGCACAGATGGCGGACGGGAAGGCGTACGCCTTCGCCTTCGATGACGTGGGCCATCACGAATCACTGGTGCACGACGGCGATCCGCGCCAGGCCTACCTCACGCTCGACCCGCTGAACTGACCTCCCCGCCCACGGCGGCCGCCCGCCCACGCCGCGCAGGCGCCCGCCCTCCACGACCGCGCACGACGATCGGCCCCGCCGGGTGTGACCGCCCGGCGGGGCCGATCGCTGCATGTCGCACCAGGGCGGCGCGCCGAGTGGTCACCCGCTCGCGGCGGCGGTCACGGTGGCGGGATCCACCCCCGTCAGCTCGACGATGCGGTGCGGTGCCACACCGGCGGCCAGCGCGCGCCCGATCAGACCGTCCCGCCCGTCCGCACTGTCCCGGTAGGCGAGCAGTTCCTCCTCCAGCCGGGCCAGCGGCTCCGGTGCCATCTGGTGACGGAGGCGGTTCAGCTCCTCCTCGCTCAGCGGCACCGGCAGCCTTTCCGCTCCCTCGGGCACGGCCGCCGTCTCCTCCGGAGGCAGCAGGCGCAGGTGCGGCGAGGTCGGGGTGCTGCCCTGAGCGTCGAGCCAGGCGCGGACGGCGGGAGTCTCCATGCAGGCGAGTTCGCCGACGGCGGCGGGCGGGACACCGAGCGGCGCGGACGCGTCGTCAAGCAGGAACAGGTAGGCGTCGTCGGTCATCCACGGCTCCTTGTCGACAGGTGGCTGATCGACATCCCCTTACCCCGCCGAGCCCGGATTACCGCGGGGTCCCACGGATGGGTAAAGCCACCTGTCCGGGGTGTGCTCACCCTGCGGCGGCACGGCGCCGGGTCTCGGTGAGATGGACGTCGATGTACCGGGCGAGGACGAGAGCTTCGCGCGGATCGCCGGCCCGGAAGCTGACACGGCGCAGCAGGGTGACGTTGTCCAGCGTGATGCCCTCCCGGGCGAGGACGAAGAGCAGGGTGAGGAAGGCGGAGCGGGCGTTGCCGTCGTCGAAGGGGTGGAAGAAGCACACGTCGAGGTAGGCGCGTGCGGCGCGAGCGGTCAGGGGGAGGGGCCGTTCGGCGTCGAAGGCGCTCTCCGCGAGGCAGGCGTCCAGGCGGGCCCGCAGGTCGGGGCCGATGCCGTAGCGCTCCCGGCCGCCCTTCGCGAAGGCGGGCAGAGTGCGCAGGGGCGGGAGGTGCGGGGTGCCCAGCACGTGCCGCTGCCAGCGCTGCAACCGTGCGAAGTCGAGGCCGGCGTCGTGGGCGGCGTCGGCCCGCAGTTCCTCCAGGGCGTCGAGCAGACCACGGGCACGCGCCGGGTCCAGGGCGCCGTCGAAGCAGCGGATGTCCTCGGCCGCGCCGTCATGGCACGCCACCACCGGTTCCTCCCTGCCGCTGTCCTGGAGCTCCTGCCACGGCACGCTCGCGCGCACCGCGAGCCAACGCTCCAGGTGGTCCGGCAGCGGCTCGGCAGGCCTCGCGTGGTCCTCCGGCCGCAGTGAGCGCGCGAGCCGCTCGGCGACGTCGTCGACCAGCGTGATGTCAGGGCCGGTCCAGCTTTCGAACCGCCCGCCGATCGCGCCGTCGACGAGTTCCCCCGCGACATCGGGTGCCACGGACCAGCGCTCGAGGAACCAGGTGAGCACCTGATGGCAGTGCCCGTGCCAGCCGCTGCCGCACCCGGTGCGGTCGGTCACCTGAAGAATCAGATTGCGGGCCGCCCGCTCCCACACGATGCGGTTGTCCTCGACGGTGCCCAGGTCCAGCGGGTACGCGTCGATCCACCCGGCGAGGCTCTCGAGCCAGGCACGCCATTCGCACAGGGCGGCGACCACCCGGGGGAGTGTCTCCTCGGGCGTGGTGACCGAGGCCCGCGGGCAGGACCAGGCGCCGACCGGCCCGCCGTCGAAGTCTCCTTCGTCGTGCGACCAGCGCCATCCCGCGGCCCAACGGCCGTAGTGCCGGATCAGGGCGTGGGACATGGCATCGGCCCACAGGTCGGCCTCATGCCGGCTCCAGGCGGTCATGACCGGGTCGGCGAAGGGGACATCCGGCCGACGCGGCACACGCCGGGCCGGCCCGAGCGAGTGGACCACGTGCGCCGCCGCGTCCGCGTCGAAGGGATGACGGGCGGGGTCCACTTCGCCCCAGCTCAGAAGCCGTGGAGTCAGATCAGGTGTCACACCGTGAGCTTGACACGTCGACCCGGCACCCGATCAAGCGAATTGTCGTCGGCCCCGACCGTCCCCGTGCGCCGGCAGAGCGGCCGGCACCCCTCAGTACCCGGCACCGGCCGTCTCCCACCCGGCCGCTCCGCCACCCAGGGCGGCCTCCCAGGGGCGGGGGCCGGTCCTCTCCGTCCACGCCTCCAGGGCTTCCCGGTCCACGCACACGATGCCGCACTGGTCGGCGTACTCCACCGCCGGCGCGGTGAAGTCGCTCGTGGTGACGAGCACGGCGACGTCGGCCTCGTGCACGGTGAAGCAGGTACCGCCGAAACGCTGGAGGTCCTGGGAGCCGACCCGGTGGGACGGGTCGTAGTGCTTGCACTGGACGACGATCCGCCGTCCGTCCGGCGTCGTCGCCACGACATCGGCGCCCAAGTCCCCCGCACCTCCCACGACTTCGACGCCGGAGCAGCCGTCGCGTTCGCAGAGGGCGGCTATCGCCTCCTCGAACTCCTCCGGTGTCAGGGCGTCGTAGTCGACGGCGACCTCGACGACCTCGGTGGCGACCTCGGCGGTCGCCCGAGGGCGGGGAACCACGGGGGCCTCCAGCGCCTCGGCGGCCTCCCTCGCCGCCTCGTCGAGCGCTGCCGCGGCCCGGCGGGCCGCTCGCGCCACGTGCACCCGGCGCCGCAGGCCCAATAGCCCCGCCATGCCTATCACGACCAGCACGAACATCCAGGCGGGACGCCGCTCCACGGCATCCGCCAGCATGCGCGCGGCGAAGCCCAGAAGGCACACGACCACGGCGAGAAAGACGAAGAACAAGGCAGTCGAGCGAAGATCGAACCGGTAACGACGACGCTTGACGAACGACGCACGACGCGCAGGCACTGTCACGACATCCCCCCTCTTGGGACCACGGCAAGATCACTCCCACCGTCTGCCCAAGATCGCCACCTTCACCGCCGGCGCCCGGTGTGCGGCTGGTCCTCCCTCACCGTTCCCGGATGCGCCACCACCACCAGCGCCCCGCCGTCCACTCGCTCGCCCACCCCGGATCGGGGAGCGCACGGCGCTCGAACTCCGCGTCGATCCGCTCCACCAGGCGACCCAGATCGGCCCGGGCTCCGCTCGGCAGGCGGCGAAGGGCCTCTTCCAGGTCGTCCCGGCCGTCCTCGATCTCGATGCCAGGGCTCTCGTAAGGACCGGCCAGATACCGCCCCGGTTGCCGGAAGGCCCACTCGAACCGGCTGAGCGCATCCGCCACGGCGTCGGGCCAGAGATGCTCGGCCTCAACTCGTCTTATCGCAGCGCGAGTTCGAGCGGAGACGTTCGGAATCCGGCGGACCGGCAGATGCTTGCGGGGCCGCCACCGCTCAGCGCGGACGGCCTTCGGACGCCTACGCGGCATTGTCCTTTCGGATCATGAACATGCGGGCATTCTGTCATGGCATGTGTTCGCCGGGGGAGGGAGTTACAGTCATGCGCATGGCATACGCACGCTCCACCGGACCCACGGGCTTCAGGTAGCCGCCAGGAGATACCTGGTGGCTGCTGCGAACGGAGTCCCGTGGCTCGCACCGCCCGCCATCTTCCCCCTTCACCCGCCCGGAGTGGAGACGACACATCGTCAGGAGGCCCCTGGCACAAGGTCGTTCTCCACGACCTCCGTTACAGCGCGCGCTGCTTCACCGAAGCGGCCAGGGAGTCCAGAAAGCCCAGGCCTCGAAGAATTCGCCGCACAGTGGAGATCTACTCGTACCCTCGACACCGGCAGGATCGCTCAGTCGCCGAATGGTCCGCGGTGGAAGAGCGCCGGGCGCGGCAGCGGTTGCGTGGTCAAGTCGGCACAGTACTGGGCCTGGTGAATTCAGCTCCGGGCCACATCGCGCTCGACGTCGCCGACTTGGTGGACATTCCCCCGGCGCGTCACCGACGCGGTTCCCTCTGGCTCGCCTGAGGGCTGTCCCGGAAGTGAGGCGTCAGGGGACGCGCGGCATTGACTCTGTGTGGTCGGTGCTGCTGAGGGGAGCTGGCTGACGGGGTGGCAGGTGCGATGTCGGCGAAGCACGTCCTCATCGGAGAGGAGGGCGAACGGCGACCTGCACATCAACCCGTTCTGGAGTCGGCTAATGTCCGAGCATGGTGGAGAAGGACATACGCGGGACAGCGCCGGATGACCCTGTGGCAGCCAAGTGGCAGGACGTGCGGGACATGGACGAGAGCCTCATCTACAAAGACCTGGTAGAGGCCGCATACGCAAACCCCGCCCTCCGGGCTCTGTTTCCGCTGGTCACCCATGGATCGCTGCAGTTCAGCCGGTGCACCCGCTTCCCTTGGTCGCAAGACCTGCCCTCGATCTTCCCCTACGACGGCGAACGGTACTTCCGCGTTCGTCGCCTGCATGAGCCGCTCGGTTCGGGGCGGGAGCGGATCGGTGGCCCTGTCACCGCCGATGAGGCAGTGGAACTCGTAGCCGCGCACCTCCCCCCAGGCTGTGGGCCCGCCCTTGACGGCACGCCCGACGACCTCGACTCGCTCAGCTGAGTCACCTGGTCTGTCCGGCTGCCGTGCGTACGAGCGGCCGTGGGCCCGGCCGCGCCGGCGGCCACAGGAACCGAGGCCGGTCAGTCGATCAGGACGCCCGGATTGAGGATGTGATGCGGGTCCAGGGCGTCCTTGGCGGCGCGCAGCGCCAGTGCGAAGGGCTCCGGCCGTTGCAGGTCGTAGCCGGGCCGGTGGTCGCGGCCGACGGCATGGTGGTGGGTGATGGTGGCACGGTGACGGTGCAGGACCTCGCCCGCGGCAGCCTTGATGTCGTCCCAGCTGCCGACCTCCTCGCCGGGGCGGCCGGCCACGGCCACGGTGAAATAGGGAGCCGCGCCATCGGGGTAGACGTGCGTCAGGCGGCAGCTGACGCGGGCCGGGTTCCCGGTGGCCTTGGAGGCGGCCGCCCCGACCTCCGTGCGGACGGCCTCGATCAGCGCGGGAATCCTGTCCCAGGTCGCAGCGGTCTCGAAGGTCTCGACGACCGCGCCCATGCGGGCCAGGCCGTCGCGCAGATAGGGCATGCGTAGGAACGCCGAGCGCCAGGCGCTCACTGCCGCGTCGGCCTGCGCACCTCGGTCCGCCTTCGACGAGGTCCCGCCGCGGCCTCCGTACGCGCCGGTCATGTCCAGGGCGCTCACGAGGTGGTCGTCGACAGGGCCCGTGGCCGACTCGAAGCCCAGGACCAGGACGGAGGAGCCGTCGGACGAGGCGCCGGACAGCAGTGCCTCGCCGGGATCGAGCAGACGGCAGTTGGCGGGGTGGAGGTCGGACCGCGCCAGGGCACGCACCGCCTCCAAGGCCTGCTGGAAGTCGGCGAAGGCCACCGACGCCGAGGCCTTGTACCGGGGCCGCTCCTGAAGACGCATCCACGCCTCGGTGATGACGCCGAGCGCCCCCTCGGAGCCGAGGAACAGACGGTCGGGTGACGGCCCGGCACCGGACGCGGGCAGGCGCCAGGACGAGCCCGCCCCGGCCGGTGTGACCACCCGCAGGGACTGCACGAAGTCGTCGATACGGGTGTGGAGCGTGGCGTAGTGGCCCCCGGCCCGGGTCGCCAGCCAGCCGCCCAGCGTGGAGAACTCGAAGCTCTGCGGGAAGTGGCGCAGGGTGAGGCCATGGGGGCGCAACTGCTCTTCCAGCACGGGCCCGAGCGCCCCGGCCTGGATGCGGGCCGAGCGGCTGGTGGCGTCGATCTCCAGGACCCGGTTCATCGACGTCAGGTCGAGTGACAGCACGGCACGGTGGGTGTCTCCGCGGTACTCGACGCCGCCGACCACCGAGGAGCCGCCGCCGAAGGGGATGACGGCCACACCGTGTCCACCGGCCCAGTCCAGCAGGTCGGCCACCTCCTGGTCGTCGGCAGGGCGGGCGACCAGGTCGGGGATCCGGCCCGGCCGGCCGCGCAGGGCCCGGATGACGTCACGGTAGGCCTTGCCCATGGCGTGCCCGGCGCGCACGTGGGGATCGGCGGTGACCAGGTGCTCCAGGGAGGGTGGGGGTGTCACACCCGGGCGGGCGATCGCCAGGTCGGCGACCCGGGGCAGCGGCAGCGGGCGGGCCGCCGTGCCCGGCAACAGGGCACCCAGGGCGGCACATTCGGCGTCGTCGGGCTGGGCGTCGGCGTAACCCCAGCCCCACCAGGAGCGGGCGCGGGAGGAGCCGGGGCCGGAGGGCGAGGCGGACATGAGGTCTCCCAGCGGACGCAGGAATTTACCCGTTGGAAAATTACCCTAGGGTAATATCGGTCGCATGCCAATGCCCTCTTCCAAGGCCGGTACCAAGGGCGTCCCCAGGGCCGACCGTGAGCGACAGGTCCTGGCCGCGGCCACCGAGGAATTCGGCCGCCGCGGTTACGAGGCCACCACTGTCGCCGCCATCGCCGCACGAGTCGGCGTGACCAAACCCCTGCTGCACCACTACTTCGGCAGCAAGCAGGACCTCTACCTCGCCTGCCTGAACCCTGTGGGCGAGCGCCTCCTGCACGCCATCCGCACCGCCATGGCCGAACCCGGCTCCGCCGCGCCACCCACCGCCCTTCGCGTTCTGCACGCCCTGTTCACCGCCCTGGACGGACAGCGGGAGGCCTGGTTCGTCCTCTACGACGCCACGCTGCCGCCCGGCGGTGACGCTGCCCGGCGTGCGGCGTACTACCGTCGCGCCATCGACGACCTCGCCGCGACCGGCACCGCCGACCTCCTCGGCACCACCGGCTCCGACGACCCGCTGGACGCCGACGCTCTCGCCCACGCCTGGCGCGGACTGTGCACCGCGCTCGTCCGCTGGTGGGTCAAACACCCCGACGAGTCACCCGACGCCATGGCCCGACGCTGCGCCCGGCTCTTCGCGGCCGGGCGTGCCCTCCTCGCGGACCCGGACGAGTGACGGCCAGTCCGGCCTCACCCGCGCGCGTTCACTCGTGGTCGCGCAGGAAAGCGGGGACGGTCTCGTGAGTCGGGTGGTTCGGCAGCGGTGACGGCTCGCCCTGGAGGAACGCGGTGATCACCGCGGCCGCACGGTCGTCGTTGTCGTCCAGGCCGTTCCACATGTGGTGCCCGACTCCGGGCATGTACTGCGTGCGTTCGATGGCGGGGTCGTGGGTGAGGACGGCGGTCGCCCACTGACGGACCTGCGAGGAGCACTCGGCGATCATCAGCATCGCCGGGGTCCGTGATCGCCCCAGGCGCGGTGCGATGGAGGGGGAGTCCTTGATGGTCTGCTGAATCCGGAGGCTGGCGGCGGGGCTGAAGGAGAAGTTCTGCGCGCTGTCCTCGGTGGGGATGCGGTGCGCGTCGCGCGCGCAGTAGGCCGAGGCGGTGTCACTGCCGAGGTCCGCGGCGGTGAAGGCGTTCACACCCTCGGCCTGTCCGATCAACCCGGTGCCGGGGGACAGGAGTCCGAGTCGCATGAGGCCGAACGCCACGGCGTAGCGGGGGACATGGGTCGATCGAGGGCCGGTCATGGCCGGTGCGAGTCCGCGGGCGGAGCTTCTGCCCTTGTGGCCGGTGATGTGCGCGGTGGGCCCGTCCATGGGGCCGGGCTCGGCGATGATCGCCCGGTGCAGGCGCGCGGCGACACGCGGATCGGCCAAGGCCCGGGTGAGCACCGCCCCGCCTGCCGAGAAGCCGAGGACGTCGGCCTTGCCCTTGTCCAGGCGGTCGACGAAGGCGGCGAGGTCGCGCACCGACCTGGAGATCGTGTACTGGTCCATGGGGAGCAGGTCGCTTCGTCCGGCACCGGCCGGTTCATAGGCGTAGACGTCATGGCCCTGGCGTGCCAGGAGTCGCAGGAACCGGTGGTCGAGTACCGAGATGCCCCGAACGGGGCCGCCGTTGAGGTACACGAACGGGACGGGGTGTCTGGGCGCGCTGCGTGCCGGCGGGTAGTGGTAGACCGCGACTCGGCTGCCCGTGCTCAGCTGCCAGTGCTGCGTGGCCACGAAGGGCAGGGCGGGCGGGCGTTGCCGTTGCACCGGCACGGTCGGAATGCAGACCGACGCCGTCAACGCCGCCGCGACGGCCACCGGCACCAAGGGCACGAGCCGTGCCGGCCAGGCCCGACGGCGACCCCGCCACAACGCGAGAGCGCCCCCGGCCCCGATGGCCGTCGACCATGCGACGAGCCCCGAACCCGCCCCGTCCGTCAGGGCGATGAGTGCGAGGAACAGGGCGATCAGCGCCGCTACGGCGCCCAGGGCCAGCGACAACCGCCCGGTGAAGCGGGCGAGGCGTATGAGGAATGCGGGCACGGCGAACCTCCGACTGTTTCAGAACGTCGTTTCAAAACGACGTTATCAGTAGAGGTAGGCTGCTGTTCGTGGGTAGGCCGAGAACGAACGACGAAGCCGTCCGAGAGCGGCTCGTGAGATGCGCGACCGAAATGCTCGCCACGCGACCCCGGGAGTCCGTCACGGTTCGCGCCGTGGCGGCCGCCGCCGACGCGTCCACGACGGCGGTGTACTCCCTGTTCGGGGGAAAGGACGGCCTGATCGGCGCCGTACGGGACAGGGCCGTCGCGGGGTTGTTCCAGGAGGTGTCGGCGGTACGCCCCTGCGAAGACCCCCTCGCCGACGTCTACGCGCTGGCCGTCGCCTATCGGCGCTGGGGCCGCGGACACCGGCACCTGTACACGGTGTTGTTCGGCGGCGTGCAGTCCTTCGACCCGTCGGGGGAGGTCGGCGGAAACGACCCGGTCCGTCCGCTCCTCGCGGCGATCGACCGCGCCCTGGCGGAGTCCGTGCTCGAAGGCGACGCGACAACGATCGCCCTGTCGCTCTGGGCCGCCATGCACGGGCTGGTGACTCTGGAACTGGCCGGAGCCCTCGACGGCGCCACGGCCGAGGCCGCGTTCCGGTCGACCATGCACGCCACACTGCGTGGCTGGACGACCCCCGAGGTGTTCACCGGCCTTCGCGAGGCGGCTCACTGACGAATCGACGGCCTGACCCCTGTGGGCCGGTCCAGGGTGGCCACCTGGCGGGCGAGTTGCTGTGGACGGTACCGGGGAACCGGCGTCAGCAGGGTGCCCAGCCGGATCCGCGACGTCACCGGCGCGGCCACCGTGAGCAGCAGCCAGGGGTTACTGACATGAGCCGTGCCGCCCCCGGCCGACGGTATGTCGCACGGCCGGGGGCGGATCGATCCTCGGTTCGGAACGCCGGGCCTCAGTCCGAGAAGGGAACGGCGTCGGCGGGGTCCGCGTGCCAGTTGGTGGCCACGGGCCGGTCGACCGTGGCGGTGTCGGGGAGGCGGAGGCTGACGGCGTTGCCCTCGTCCCCGGCGACCGAGAGGTGGATCCGGTCGAACTGCTTGCCGTGGTCGCTGCCCGTGGTCATGGGGTTGATGCCGGCGTAGGCGGCCTTGGAGCCGGACAGTACGACGTTCTCACTGACGGAGTGCTCGGCCGGTCCCACCTCGGTGTCGGGGGAGGAGCCGAAGGAGGCGGACGGGAAGACGCCCTTCAGGTAACAGGTGACGCCGGACTTGGCCTTGGCGGTGACGAGGTAGTAGCCGCCCGCCTGCGTCTTCACGCTCACCTTGAAGGTCAGGTCCTTGGTCGCGCAGGCCCGCACGGTGTCGCTTCGGCTGTCGGCGGCGGCAGTGGAGGCCGCGGTGGCGGTGAGGGACACCGCCGCGACGGCGGCCAGGGCGAGGCGGGCGGAGCGGGCGGTGAAACGGGAACGCATCAGATCTCCAGGTGCGAAGTGGACGGTCCGGCGAGCTGCTCGGACGACCCAAGCCTGTGCCGTGATCCGTCCCATCGGCCACGGATGGCGGCCATCACGGGACGCTGGAACGCTGAAACGGGCGCTGACCTGCACAGACTCCGACCGTCTGGAACGGCTCGGCGGGACACGGCCGTTCACGTCCGCGGTCCGCCGTCCGCCGGAGTGCAGCCTCACTCCGGCGCTCCGCGTCTCCCCGGGCGCGGGCTTCGCGTCCTCTAGGCCCACGGGTCGGTGATCTGCCGGAGCAGGGTGAGGGCTTCCCGCAGCTGCTTCATCCGCCGCTTCCCGAGGTGCTGCTCCCATTCCTTCTCCACCTCGGCGACCACCGCGTCGGCGACCTCCTTGGCCGCCCGGGCCTTCTCCGCGCCGCGGACGAGCCTCGCCCGTCGGTCGGTCGGGTCGGGCACGCGGGTGACGTAGCCGGCCTTCTCCAGCTGGTCGACGAGGAAGCCCACCGTCTGCTTGGTGATCTGGGCCTGCTCGGCGAGCTCGGTCAGACGGGTGCCCTCGGGGCCGATGCGCTGCATGACCCGCGCCTGAGCGGGCGTGAAGTCGTCGAAGCCGGCCTCGGCGAGCGCGGCGAAGACGCGGTTCTCCAAGGCCCGGTACGGCAGGAACAACAGCACGCCCGTGTTGAGGTCGCTCTCCGTCACCATCGCCCGCCCGCTTTCCGCAACCCTGGTCGCGGCACGCCGCGCCTCCCTTGACATTGGTCAGAGTACCTGACTACTTTGGTCAGAGAAGCTTACCATTTGGGTGGGTGATGTCGTGGGTGCGGTGCTGGACGTCGACGAGCTCTGGCGGACCGTCGATCTGGAGCGGACGAGCCTGGCCGACCTGCTGGACGGCCTGAGCCCCGACGAGTGGGAGACGCGCACGCGCTGCGGGGACTGGCGGGTGCGGGACGTGGCCGCGCACCTGACCATCGCCGCGCGCTACTCCCGTGGGCAGGTGGTCCGGGAGATGGTCCGGGCGCGCGGGAACTGGAACCGGATGATCCACGACTCGGCGGTGCGTGAGGGATCGTTGCCCGTCGCCGAGATCGTCGCGAACCTCCGCTCGATCGTCGGCTCCCGCCGGCTGGCACCCACCACCTCGCCCCGCGAGCCCCTCCTCGACCTCCTGGTGCACGGCCAGGACATCGCCCTCGCGCTCGGCCGGACACGTCCGATGCCCCTTGCCGCCGCTCGTGACGCCGCCGACCGGGTATGGACCATGCGCGTCCCGCCCCGCCCCTGGCCCCTGCCGAAGGCCCGGCTCGTCGCGACGGACATCGAGTTCGCGCGAGGGTCCGGCCGGGAGATCCGCGGCCCGATCGCCGCCCTGCTCCTGCTGCTCACCGGTCGCCCGGAAGCGGCCCGGGAGTGGGCCGGGCGCGCGGGGGAGCCCTGGACAGGGGCCGCGACTGCGGGGTGAGGCCTCCCGTCCCCATCCGCCCGAGCCACCAGGGGTGCAGGCGTGCGGACGGAGATGTGGACAGGTCGTCCATATTTTGTTTATATGGACTCAGCGTCCACTTCTCATGGAGGAGCAAGACTCATGACCAGCACATCCCGCACCGACCGCCGCGTCGCCCTCGTCACCGGCGGCTCCGGCGGCATCGGCAAGGCAGTGGTGGAACGGCTCGCCGCGGACGGCTTCGCGCTCGCCGTGCACTACGCCGGCAACAAGGGCAGGGCCGAGACCCTCGTCGAAGAGATCACCGCGTCAGGCGGCCAGGCCGTCGCCGTCAGTGGGGACGTCGCCGAGGAGCAGGAGATGGAGGCGGCCTTCGACGCCGTGGAGGCGGCGTTCGGCGGCATCGACGTGGTGATCAACACCGCCGGGATCATGGTGCTCGCACCGATCGCCGAGCTGAACCTCGACGACCTCGACCGGATGCACCGCACCAACATCCGCGGCACCTTCGTCGTCGCCCAGCAGGCCGCCCGCCGGGTACGCAGCGGCGGCGCGATCATCAACGTCTCCACGTCGGTCACGCGCACCCAGCTCCCCGCCTACGGCGCCTACGTCGCCAGCAAGGCCGCCGTGCAGAGCATCGGGCTGATCCTCGCCCGCGAACTGCGCGGCAAGGACATCACCGTCAACACCGTCGCGCCCGGCCCGGTCGCCACCCCGCTCTTCCTCGACGGCAAGGACGAGACCACCGTGGCCGGCTTTGCCAAGGCCACCCCGCTGGAGCGGCTCGGCGAACCGCGCGACGTCGCCGAGTCGGTCGCCTTCCTCGCCGGCCCGGCCCGCTGGGTCAACGGACAGGTCCTCTACACCAACGGCGGTCTGGCCTGACCCCGCGAGCCGCCCGCCTCACGAACCGGTCCACACCGTCCGCAGGGACAGTCCGTCACACCACGCGACGTCGGGCGCCTCGCGCGCGTCGAGGAACCGACGACGCCCGCCGAGGTCCTTCGGCCCCCCGGCCGAGCCGGTGCCCGGACCGCATGGCGATCACCCGGCTTCCTAGACTGATCCGACCGGGACCACACGAGGGAGAGACATCGTGACCAAGCAGGCCGAGGGAGCCGCCGAACGCCCGGCCCGCGGGCGCGGGCGCCGCCCGGCCGACGAGGTCCGCGCGGATGTCTTCCGCGTGGTCGGCGAGGTGCTCCTGACGGAAGGCATCGCCGACCTGACCTTCGAACGGGTGGCCCGCCTGTCGGGTGTCAGCAAGACGACCCTGTACAAGTGGTGGCCCTCCAAAGGCGCCCTCGCCCTGGACGGCTACTTCCACGCCGTCGAGGAGACCCTCGCCTTCGAGGACACCGGCGACATCCGCGCCGACCTCACCCGCCAACTGCGGGCGTTCGCGCACATCATGACCGCGACGCCGGCCGGGCGGGTGGTGACCGAGCTGATCGGGCAGTCCCAGACCGACGAGGACCTGGCGACCGCCTTCCGCTCCCTCTACTCCTCAGAACGCCGACGGCTGGCGGGGGAGCGGCTGTCGCGTGCCAAGGAGCAGGGCCAGATCCGCGAGGACATCGACGTCCAGGTCGTCGTCGACCAGCTCTGGGGAGCCGTCTACCACCGGATGCTGATCCCGGACGAGCCCGTGACCGACGAGTTCGTCGTCGCCCTGGTCTCGCACCTCATCGACGGCATCAGCCCGCCTCCCGGGCGGACCGATGGCGGGGAGCGCACAGCGCGGCATTGACGCTGCCCGCGACGGTGGTCGCAGCACGGCCGGTCGCGGCGCGGTGGCAGCCCCCGCAGCCCGGGAAGCGCAACGGCGCGTCCGCCCCTCCGCCTACTCGGCCACGGTGTCGCCGTGCCGATGGGCCACCTTCCACCCACCGTCCTCACGGCGGTACACCTGAGTGACCCGCAGCGTGTAGCCGCGCCGTTCCCCGTCGATGGAGACCGAGGTGTGCTCCAGGCCGGCCGTGTAGGCCATGTCTCCCGACACGTCGAACGCCTGTAGTTCGAACACGTACGACGTGCAGTCGGAGAAGCTCCTGGCCAGGGCGGTGAAGAGCTGGTCGATCTGCTGTCGCCCGTGGGCGTTGCGCCACGCCCCCAGGACACTCACGGGCTCGTTGCGCGACCAGAGGGCCCGGCGGGGAGCCGCGTCGCCGTTGTGCAGCGCCAGCTCGGCCTCGTAGAGGGCGGTCTCGACCCACACCAGGAAATCGTCTCGGTCGGTCATGCCTTCATCATGCGGCGACGCCTGCGCGGACCGCGATTTCGGCGAGCGGCACGCGGTAGCACGGCGCCCGGACCACCCCTCGGGCCCTCGGCGGACCCCCGTTGTCGGTGGTGGGTGGAAGGCTGGCCCCATGAACGGCGATGAGCAGCTGCTGCGCGGCCGGGTGTACGGCCATGACCACGACGACCCCGACCCGGGCCCCCGCCCGGGCCAGACGTACGCCCACCTCGTCGGCGGCCCGCTGGACGGACTGCTGCTGGACGTCACGGGCTGGACGCCGGACGAGATGGCCGGCGGGGCCGCCCTGCCCACCGAACTCGGGCAGTTCCCCGGCGGTCGCGCGCTGTACGAGCCCCGCACCGACGGACCACGGGCGCCGGGCCCGGGAGTGACCTGCCGCTTCTACCACTGCGGGGACAGCCCCTGACCGGCCCGGACACGGACGCGACATCCGCCGCCCGACCGCACGTCCTGTTTCCGGAACGCGAACCGCGTGCCCACCGGCTCACCCGGACCGATCACCACCGAGCCACACCGCCCACCACACGGAAGAAGCCGCATGCCCACCGCCGACGAACTCCTCGGCCACGACACCGTCCAGCACCTCATCGACGCCGTGCGGACCGCCGTTCCGGACGCCGACCTGAAGTCACTGCGCGCGGCTCCGCGGCAGCTCGCTCCGCTGTCCCTCAGGGAACGAGCCGACCTGCTGAGGGATGCGCTGCTCACCGACCTCCCCGGCGACTACGCGACACTGGCCCGGGCCGTTCGCTCGGCACGGGACGCCCCGCACTTCACGGGATGGCTCATCTGGCCGGTCACCAGCGCTCTCGCGACCCGCGCGGTCCAGGACGGCGGCGTCGCCGCGTTCGACGACGCGATGACGCTGCTGGCCGACCTCACCGGGCGTCTCACCTCGGAGTTCGCCATCAGGACGCTGCTGCGGCACGACCTCGACCGGGCCCTCGGCATCATCAGCGGCTGGACCGGCTCGGCCGACGCCGACGTCCGCAGGCTCGCCTCCGAGGGCACCCGCCCCTACCTCCCCTGGGCGGTGCGGGTGCCGGACCTCCTGGACCGGCCGGGAGCAACCGTGCCGCTCCTGGACGCCCTCTACCGGGACGAGAGCGACGATGTGCGCCGCTCGGTCGCCAACCACCTCAACGACCTCAGCCGCGACCACCCCGACCTCGTCGTCACCACCGCCCGCCGCTGGCTGAACGACCCGGGCACCGCCACGGAACGCCTCGTGCGTCATGCACTGCGCACCCTCGTCAAGCGCGGCCACCCCGCCGCACTGGAACTGCTCGGCTTCGCCCCGGCGGCGCTCCACGTCGACGGACCTCATCTGGACCGCGACAGCGTCCCGTTCGGCGGCAGCGTCCGTTTCACCGCTTCGATCCACAACACCGGTGACGCCCCGGCGCGCCTCTCGATCGACTACATCGTGCACCACCGCAAGGCCAACGGCGGCCAGACCGGCAAGACCTTCAAACTCACCACCCGCACCCTCGCCCCCGGCGAGCAGACGCAGGTGACGCGGGAGCACTCCTTCCGCCCGATCACGACCCGCCGCTACTACCCCGGACGACACGCGATCTCCCTGCAGATCAACGGAGTGGAGACCGCCCGCGCCGACTTCGAACTGACCGACGGCACCGCACCATCAGGCCCGGGACCGAGCTGATAACCTGCGATCTTCGCCGGTCGCCCGGACGGAGTCCCCCGGCAGGTCGCATGCCCAGTCACCAAGAGCGGCAGCTCATCACGGCGCTCGACGCCCTGGACCGCGCCTTCGCCTCGGAAGAGCCCTTCCCCGTCAGCGGATGCACCTACTGCTACGCAGATCAGGACCTGCTCGAACTCTCCGGACCGCTCGGCCTGATATCCGACGATCTGGTGTCCGCCGTCGCGGCGGAGGTGCCCGACCACTGGGACGACTTCCCGCGTCTTTACCGCCGCCTCACGCCACGCATCATCCGCGCCGTCGTCACCGACCGGCTCCACGTCGACGAAGACCTCGTCGCCTCACGGCTGGTCCAAGCGCAGTGGACCACATGGAACGAACCCCTGACCCGGGCTCTCGGCGAGGTCTGGTCCGCGTGGTGGCGCACCACGCTGCACATTCACCCCGGCCCCGTCTCCATCAGGAAGGTCCTCAGCCTCGTCACGGTCGCCACCGGCACGCTGCGCCCGTGGCTCGACACCTGGACCGCCATCCGCACCCCGGCCGCCGACGCCCAACTGGCCGATCTCATCGACGACGTGATGGTCGAGTACGAGATCACCGACCTTCGCATGGGCTTCTACGACGAGTACCGCGCCTCGCCCGAACTGCTTGACTGGCTCCTCACCGACGCACGCACCCGCACCGACGACATCCGTCTCGACGACCCCTACCTCCTCGAACACCACAGGGATCAGTCGGAGGCCGACCGGTCGACGCGGCCTCCCCGGTGAGGAGCCGGGAGATGCCCCTCGGCGCCCTCGGGCAGTTCGGCCACACACCGCTGCGAGCAGGCGTTCACGAGGAGCGGGAGCACGTCGGTGGCCACGCGCCGTGAGAGCCACACTTGGTGCAGTCCGCCGGGCGGGACCGGATGGGCGCAGACACCGCACTCGTCGACGGCCGTGGTGCCCCAGCGCCGGGGATCCAGATCACGCAGGTCGATGTCCGTCCCGGCGCCCGGGGAGGGCTGAAGCCGCGGAAAAGGCGGTCGCAGCTTGTGGTTGCCGAACAGGGCCCGGGTGCTCACCGTGCTACGGCTCAGCTTCCGGCACCGAGTGATCTCGTACGGGAACCAGTGCAACCGGTAGGAGGTGTAAGGAGTGAACTCCTCCAGGCCGGTCATGGCCCCGATCTCGGGCGGGAGCCGGACCAGGTTGCTGCCGTAGAGCACAAGGTGCCTGACCGCGGTCAGCTTGGCGATGCTCGGCGGCAAGGTGATGATCTGCCGTCGGTGTTCGGGGCTCAGCTCGGTCAGAGGGCGGAACTCCTCGCGTCCGTCGGCGGCGGCCTCCTCGACGAGCTCCAGGAGCCGCTGCCAGCCCGGCGCCGAGGTGTCCTGCCGTTCGGCGTGGAAACCGACCCGGGCCCGCGGGTGCGGCCTGGACTGGTCGAAGCACGAACATCCGTCCGCCCTCCGGGGTCCGCCTGAAGCATGCGCCGGATCGGACGTGTCGCCCCAGCGGTTCACAAAGAGCCGCGGCTCTCCCTCGGCTGTCATGGACGCCAAGATACGGACGCCCCGGAGTTCCCGCTCGGAGGGATGTGCCGAAGCTTGATAGGGGACGCGGATCGGGGGTACCTGCGTCGGCATGGCCTCGGAAAACGATCACGCTGAATCCGTACGAGCCCTGCGGCAACTGCGCAGGATGCGCACCTTCTACGCCGGGGGCGCCGTCTTGTGGGCCGCTACGGCCACGTCGGCGGGGTGGGACAGTCCCGGGAGCCGGCAGATGTGGGTCTCCGTGGTGCTGCTCACGGTCTTCGCCGCTCTGCTGGGCATGACGTCACTGTGGCTGTGGCGCCAGCAGGCTCGCAGTTCGCAGGAGCCCGTGCACCATGCCGCTCCGCGCAGGACGGCCTGGCGCCGTCACGCCAACGCCTGAGGCCCACGATCCCGACTGCGCCTACGGGTTCGGGGCATCGCCCGCCACGCGTGCCGACCGCGGTCCGTCGTCCGCTTCCGAGCCCGGCCCGAAGTCACCCGGGCGGTCGCTTCGAAGTTGCTCGTAGCGCTGCACATAGGCGTCGACGGCCTGGTGAACCGTGCAGCCCCAGGTCTCGCGGATCGTCGCGATCGCGGCGATGCTCCGGTGCGCCAGGATGTCGCGGTCCACACTCGCGGGCAGTTGGTCCATGGGCGTGAGGCTACCGGGACGAGGAGATCGGTCTCCGCCGAACGGCCGAACCCCGCGAACGCCTGCCCTGTCCTGCCAGTCGGCCGGGCCGGGCAGGCGCCGTCGTACCCGGTCAGTCGACGGGCGGGCGGCGATCGGACCAGGGGAGTGCCCGCTCGATCAGACGCGCCACCTGAAGCAGAAGGTCCTCACGCCAGGGCGCGGCCACGATCTGGACGCCGACCGGGAGGCCGGTGGCGAGGTCATGGTGGACGGGGAGGGAGATCGCCGGTTGGCCGGTCACGTTGAACAGCGAGGTGAACACGCCCATGGGGTAGCTGTTGCGCAGCGCGGCCGACGGATCCTCCTCGGTACCAGCCCGCCAGGCGCCGATCGGCGGCGGCAGACACGCCATCGTGGGAGTGACCAGCAGGTCGAAGCCGGCCACGAAGCCTTCGACGACTCTCCGCGACAACCGCTGAGCCTTCAGCACCGCTTGCGCGTAGTCCCAGGAATCGATCGATCGCGCCGCCTCCCGCAGAGCGCGGTTGTGCGGCTCGACACGGTCCGGATCGGCCAGCGGGACTCCCGCGCCGCCGATGTTCCACAGCGTGGTGAACGCCCCGACCAGCTCGTCCGTCGAGGGCAGCGTAAGGCGGGTGTCGACGATGTGGTGGCCGGCCGCTTCGAGTGCGTCGAGCGTGAGACGCACGGCCGTGAGGCAGGCCGGGTCCACGCCGATGCCGTCGAGGGGCGTGTCGGTGAGCACCCCGACACGAAGCCCGGCCGGCGCCTCCGTCGCCGTCGCGGCCACGAAGGACTCGCGCCGGGCCGGTGGTGACCACCACGCGGCCGGGTCGTGACGGGCGAGCACGTCGAGCAAGGCCGCGGTGTCCGTCACGGAGCGGGTGAGCACACCGCTGGTGGCGAGGCCCTCCACGAGGACGGTCGCCTGGCTGACGAGGCCGCGGGTGGGCTTGAGTCCGACGAGGCCGTTGCACGAGGCGGGGATCCGTATCGACCCGCCGCCGTCCTCGGCGTGCGCGAGGGGCGCCATCCCGGCGGCGACGGCCACACCCGCGCCACTGGAGGAACCGCCGGGGGTGCGTCGCGGGTCCCAGGGGTTGCGCGAAATGCCCAAGGCTTCGCTCTCGGTGAAGGGCAGCGACCCGAACTCGGAGGTGGTGGTCTTGCCGAGCAGCACGAACCCGGCGTCCACGAACCGCCGTACGACCGGGTCGGACGCCGCGACCGGAGTCCGGTCGGTGCCGGCGGAGCCGTAGGTGGTGGGCCAACCGGCCACGTCCATGAGGTCCTTGACCGGCAGCGGGACACCGAGGAACGGCGGGAGGTCATCGGGTGAGGCGGCGCGTGCGACGGCGTCGGCGGCTTCGGCCGCGGCCTTGCGGACGTCGTCGTCGGCACGGTGGCAGAACGCGTTGAGCCCGGGGTCGAGTTCGTCCATGCGGCGCAGATAGCAGTCGGCCACTTCGACCGGGCTCACCTCCTTGCGGCGGATGGCCGAGGCGAGCGCGACGGCCGTGGTACGGGGGTCGATCGGCGAGGGCATCACAAGTGGTCCTTTCGGTTCGGGACAGTGCCGTGACCGTCAGCGTCACCGCTGCCGCGGACCGGGGTCTTGGACGAATGTCGCGCGGGGCGTGTGCGTACCCTGGCCGTATGCGATCCGCCGAACAGGCACCCGACGCTGCCGCGGTGTGGGACATCGCCACTCCGATGCGGCCCCCCGCGCTGCACGGCCTGAGCATGGCCGGGTTCCGCGCCCGTACCGCTGACCCCCTCGACCTGAGGGTGGTGCCGTACCCGGCCGTCACGGTGGCGGTGGACCTCGGCGACCGCCCCCTCACCGTCGAGGACGAAGGGGGAGGGCGGCACGAGGGCGGCGTCGTCGTCGGGCTGGCAACCACCGGCGTCCACGGCCGCGGGCACGGAATCGAGTGTTTGCAGCTGCGACTTTCGCCGTTGATGGCGTACGCCGTGCTGGGCGCGTCCGAGGACCTGGGGCGAGCGGTCGTCCCGCTGCGCGACCTGTGGGGACCCGAGGCCGAACGCACCCGGGAGAGGCTGCGGCTCGCGGGGTCATGGCACGACCGGTTCACGCTCGCCGAGGCCGCGCTCGCCCGGCGCTGTGCGGAGGGGCGGCGGGCGGACCCGGAGGTGGCCCGCGCCTGGCGGCTGCTCGTCGCACACCGGGGACGGATCCGGATCGAGCACCTGGCCGCCGAGACCGGGTGGAGCCGTAAGCGGTTGTGGTCGCGGTTCCGCTCCCAGATCGGACTCAACCCCAAACGCGCCGCCCAGCTGGTCCGTTTCGACGACGCGGCCCACCGTCTGGCCGCCGGACAGAGCGCGGCACAGGTGGCCGCGGAGTCCGGTTACGCCGACCAGTCGCATCTCCATCGCGATGTCAGGGCCTTCGCGGGCGCGACGCCCACGGCCGTCGCCGGCGCGCCGTGGCTCGCGGTCGACGGCATCGCATGGGCCGCCCCCGCCTACCTCACCGGCGCGTGACGCCCGGGCGTATCGGACGTCATGAGCGATCGCGAAAGTGGCGGTCATGTCTCAGGGAACGTGTGCCGTTCCAGCGGACGATCCGGCCCCCAAGCAGGATCCGGCACCCCAAGCAGGACGTGGCACCTTGAAGGGCTCCGGCACACGACGAACCAGGCTCCGGCACACGACCGAGGACTCGGCACACAACAAAAGGCAAGGAGCCCTCTCCTTGCCTCTCCCAAGGTATAGCGCATCGGGGGGCTTGCGGCAAGGCCCCCGTGACGGCGCAGAATCATCGCCCTGAGCCACAACCTGCGGAAACGGGGACTTGAGGTGCGTGTGTTGGACAAGAGGAGCTGCCCGACCAGCGGTTCGGCGGGGGAGGTGTCCCGATGACCGGGCGACTCGTCCTGGATCTGCGAGAGGCCGACGAGACACAGATCGCGGTCGTCGGCGGCAAGGGTGCGCACCTGGGCACGCTGTCCCGGATCGAGGGCATCAGCGTGCCGGGCGGCTTCGTCGTGACGACGGAAGCCTTCCGGCAGGTCATGGCGGGAGTTCCGTCGATCCAAGACCAGTTCGAGGAACTGGCGGGCCTGGAGCCAGACGACCGGGAGGCGGTCCGAACGCTCAGCGCGCGGATGCGCCGCATCATCGAAGGGATCGCCGTCCCGGGCGATGTCGCGGCGGCGGTCACCCGCGCGCTCGCCGGGCTCGGCGAGGAAGCCGCCTACGCCGTCCGGTCCAGTGCGACAGCCGAGGACCTGCCGACGGCCTCGTTCGCCGGCCAGCAGGACACGTATCTGAACGTCATGGGGCGGGACGCGATCCTCCGGCACATCAGCCGGTGCTGGGCCTCGCTGTTCACCGAGCGGGCGGTGACGTACCGTCAGCGCAACTGCATCGACCACCGTGCGGTCCACATGGCCGTCGTCGTGCAGCAGATGGTCTTCTCGGAGGCGGCCGGCATCCTGTTCACGGCCGATCCCGTCACGGGCAACCGGAAGGTCGCCACCGTGGACGCCGGTTTCGGGCTGGGCGAAGCCCTGGTCTCCGGGCTGGTGAACCCGGACGTCTTCACGGTGCGGGACGGCGAGATCGTCGCCCGGACGATCGCCGCCAAAGAGCGTGCCGTCGAGGCCTTGCCGGACGGCGGCACACGGGACGTGGTGATCGACTCGCAGCGGCAGGAGCAGCCGGCGCTGACGGATGCGCAGGCCCTGCGGCTCGTGCGGCTCGGGCGCCGGATCGAGGCGCACTTCGGCAGCCCGCAGGACATCGAATGGTGCCTGGCCGATGACACCTTCCGGATCGTGCAGAGCCGGCCGATCACGACGCTGTTCCCCATCCCGGAGCCCGGCGACGAGGAGAACCACGTCTACGTCTCCGTCGGGCATCAGCAGATGATGACCGACGCGATGAGGCCGCTGGGGCTCTCGCTGTGGAAGCTGACGGCCATGGCACCGATGCGCGACGCCGGCGGGAGGCTCTTCGTCGACGCGACGCGCGCGCTGTCCTCTCCCACGAGCCGCGCCAACCTCCTGGACCTGGTGGGACGGTCCGACCCGCTGACCAGGGACGCCCTGGAGACCGTCCTCGACCGTGACGGCTTCCTCCCCGCGCTCCCCGACCCGGAGCCGGCCAGCCGCCCGGCCGGTCGCGGGTCCGATCCGGTCGAGACCGACCCGGCGGTCGTCACCCGGCTGATCGAACGCAGTGAGGAGTCCGTCGCCGCCCTGCGGCGCGACATCGCCAACAAGAGGGGACCAGAGCTGTTCGACTTCCTGCTGGAGGCCTTCGAGGAGCACAAGCGGGTCCTCACCGACCCGTTGAGCTATCAGGCGATCATGGCGGGGATGGAGTCCACATGGTGGCTCAACGACCACCTGCACGAGTGGCTGGGCGAGAAGAACGCGGCCGACACGCTCACGCTGTCCGCCCCGGACAACATCACCTCGGAAATGGGCCTGGCGCTGCTCGACGTCGCGGACGCGATCCGGCCCCATCCGGAGGTGGTGGCGTTCCTGCGGAACGTCGAGGACGACGGTTTCCTCGACGAGTTGCCGAAGCTCACGGGCGGGACCGAGGCGCGTGACGCCATCGAGGCCTATCTCGACCGGTACGGCATGCGCTGCGCCGGCGAGATCGACATCACCAGGCCCCGCTGGAGCGAGCGCCCCGGCACACTGGTGCCGGCGATCCTCGACAACGTCAGGAACTTCGAACCGGGCGCCGCCGCACGCCGCTTCGAGCAGGGCCGGAAGAAGGCGCAGGAGAAGGAACAGGACGTGCTGGCTCGGCTCCGGACTCTGCCCGACGGGGAGAGCAAAGCCGACCAGACGAAGAAGATGATCGACCGCGTCCGCACCTTCATCGGATACCGGGAGTACCCCAAGTACGGCATCATCAGCCGCTACTTCGTCTACAAGCAGGCCCTCATGGCGGAGGCCGAGCGCCTCGTGGACGCGGGTGTGCTCCGTGAGCGGGAGGACATCTTCTACCTCACCTTCGACGAACTCCGCGACGTCGTACGCTCGAAGCAGGTGGACGACGGACTCGTCCGGCAGCGCAAGGAGGAGTTCCGGTCGTACCAAGCGCTCACTCCGCCCCGGGTCCTCACCTCGGAGGGCGAGGCCCTCAACGGCGCGTACCGGCGCGATGACGTGCCGGCCGGTGCCCTGATCGGCCTGGCGGTGTCCGGCGGGACCGTCGAGGGGCGGGCCCGCGTCATCCTGGACATGGCGGACGCCGATCTGGAGCCGGGCGACATTCTGGTGACGGCCTACACGGATCCCAGTTGGTCACCTCTGTTCGTAGGGATCGCGGGCCTGGTGACGGAGGTCGGCGGCCTGATGACCCACGGCGCGGTGATCGCCCGGGAGTACGGCCTGCCGGCCGTGGTGGGCGTGGGGCGGGCCACCCGGCTGATCAAGGACGGCCAGCGGATCCGCGTGCACGGAACCGACGGGTACATCGAGATCCTGCCCTGATCCCCCGGGCATGACCACGACCGGTGGGGCGCGCGAAGTGCTGGGGCCGCGCCCCACCGGCCGTCAGCGACCTGTCATGAACGGATGGCCGAGGGGCACGAGCACTGCGACGTCCGGAAGCGGGGGAGGCTGCGTGTTCGACGGTTTCGAGCTGACGCGATGCGAAGGGGACGGAGTCCGGCTGCGGGTGCGTCACGGCGGCGAAGGCCCCGCGGTGCTGCTGCTGCACGGCCATCCACGGACGCACGCCACCTGGCACCGCGTCGCTCCGCTGCTGGCCGCGGCCGGCCTCACCGTGGTCTGCCCCGATCTGCGCGGCTACGGGCAGTCCGACAAACCTGCCTCCGACCCGGAGCACCGTCCGTACTCCAAGCGCGCCATGGCCCGTGACTGCCTGGCGGTCATGCGCCGCCTCGGGCATGAGCGGTTCGCTGTCGTCGGGCACGACCGGGGCGCGTACGTGGCCACCCGCCTGGCCCTGGACCATCCGGCGGTCGTGTCCACCGTCAGCGTGCTGGACGCCGTGCCGATCGGCGAGGCCCTGCGGCGCTGCGACGCGACGTTCGCGGCGAGCTGGTGGCACTGGTTCTTCCTCGGCCAGACCGACAAGCCCGCCGAACGCCTCATCAACGCCGACCCCGACGCCTGGTACCGCGCCACCAGCGATCAGATGGGCGCCGATGCCTACGAGGACTACCGGCGCGCGATCCACGACCCGGCCACCGTGCACGCCATGTGCGAGGACTACCGCGCCGGCCTCGGCGTCGACCGCGAGCACGACGACGCCGACCAGCGGGCGGGCCGGCGCGTCACCCGGCCTCTCCAGGTGCTGTGGGCCACCCGGGACGACATGGCCGATCTCTACGGCGACGTACTGGACGTCTGGCGCGACTGGGCGGGGGGACGGCTCGAAGGGGGCCCGGTCGACTCCGGACACCACATGGCCGAGGAGGCGCCCGGGGCTCTCGCAGCGGCCCTGCTCGGCTTCTGGCGGAGCACTGGGTGGCACGGCGGCCGGTGAAACAGGTTTGACGGGCTCGAGGGCATGATCGGTACGGCGGCCGCATGCCCGACCGCCGCCCGGCAGCTCACGCGGGAGCGGCGGGGCGGCGGTCCGAGCCCGCGGGTCAGGCGCTCAGGGCCTGCTCGGTGGTGTCGTGGCAGGGGATCAGCGTGTCGACGCCGACCAGTTGCAACACGCGCAGAACGGAGTGCTGGGCGCCGGCGATGCGCACCCAGCCGTCCGCGCCGCTCATCCGCTGGTGGGCGGTGACGAAGACGTTGATGCCGCTGGAGTCCATGAAGGTCACACCGCTGAGATCGGCGACGATCCGCGGCGGCGCCGCCCCGTCGTCGACGAGCAGGGCCGCGCTGAGCACGTCCTGGACGTCGTGGTCGATCTCGCCCCGCAGCGTCACGACACGGATGTCTCCTGACATGCGGTGTTCGGCGTGGAGCCGGCCCGGCCGGTTCGCTTCCTCGATCTGGGTCACCGTCTCCTCGAATGTGCTTAGGCTTGCCCGGTCAGAACGTGCGCGACTGATTCTGCCCCACCGCCCCGGCCGGATGCACCCGAGTGGCTGTGCCGAACAACACCCTTGCGGCATGCAGGGCAGCGAAACGGGGTACCGGCGCGCGTGAACGGGGAGTGAGGGCGAGGCCAGTGGGAGCTGATGTCGACGGTGACGGCTGTACAGCACCGGGGGAGCACCTGATGCGTGTCACATACGCGCTGGGCGGGGAGGACAGCTGCATCGCGGACGCTCGCCATCACGCCGCCGCCTTCCTCGACCGGGCTAGTGACGATCATCACGTGCCCGTTTCCGCCCGAGCGCGGGACCTCACCCAGCTGGTAGTCAGTGAGCTGGTCACCAACACACGCAAGTACGCTCCCGGCCCCGTCCTGCTGGAGCTGTGCATCACGGCCCGCGCCGTGGAAGTGATCGTGTGGGACAGCGACCCGACGGTGCCCACGGCCCGGGCCGCCGACCCCAGCAGGATCGGCCAGCACGGCCTGGAGATCGTGAAGGCCGTGGTCGAGGACTTCGAGGTGCGGCAGGAGCCGGTGGGCAAGCGCATCACCGCCCGCATCGCGCTATCCGACGGCCCCGGCGGCCCTCGGGGCGGGGTTCCGGGCGGCCAGGACGAAGCCGTCGGGCCGTCGACGGACTTCTGCGCGTGAATCAGCCCAGGTGGTGGTGGGCCCAATCGGAGACGCCGCTCAGCCGGGCCGCGGCCTTGACCGGGGTGCCGGTCAGGGTGGGCTGGTCCACCTCGAAGTCGTGGCCGGTGAGGCCGCTCTCCGCTTCGACGACGCGGGCAATGCGGTAGGCCCGTTCCATGACCTCAAGCGCCGCCGGTCCCGAGTAGCGGTAAGCGACCTCGATGCCGGCGGTGTCCCCGCAGTAGTCGAGCTGCACGCGTCCGGGCGGGCCGACCCTCTCGAGGGTGAGGCTGTAGGGGTAGGTCTCCGACTCGACGGGCCCGATCGCCTGTGAGACCCGGTCTGCCCACCCCTTGGGGAGGTCGGGGCGCGACAGCCTTTCGTCCGTGGCGCGTTGCAGGAAGGCGGCGACTTCGCGGACGGAGGCGTCGCGGTGCTCCCGGACGGAGTCGTCGGACAGCATGCGGGGGAGGTCGACGGGCCAGGTGCGGTTTTCAGCGATGGTCACTTCGGCGACCTCGATGGTGTGAGCGCGGACATGAACCGATGCAGCGAGCCGGAGGACAGGACTTCGCCCCGGGCGAGCAGGCCGACGTGACGAGGCGGCCCGGTGACGGGCGGCCCGGGGAGGGGACGCCATGACGACAGCCGACACAGCCGGTGCAGAGCGGGTCAACGCCGCGATGTGGCACACCTACGGGGCGCACCACCTCGACCGGGCCACGCCGCTGCCCGAGGTGGACGAGATCGCCTGGGGCCCGGCGGGAACAGGGCCGGGGGATGCCGTCCTCGGCGACCTGACGGGTCTGCGCGTGCTCGACCTGGGCTGCGGACCCGGCCGGCACGCCGCCCACCTGGCCCGTACCCATCACGCCGCCGTGGACGCCGTCGACCTCTCGCCGACTCAGATCGAGCGTGCCCGGGCACGCTACGGCGACCTGCCGGGCCTGCGCTTGATCCAGGCCGACGCCGTCGGGCATCTGCGCGCCTCGGCGCCGTACGACGTGATCTACTCCCTGTCCGCCGTCCACTTCATCGACCCGCACCGACTGCTGCCCGCACTGGCGGCGGCCCTCAAGCCCGGCGGACGGCTGTACTTCACCGTGCTGCACACCAACTCGTCCGGGAACGGCCCCTCTTCGGAGGTGAAGGCCCGCCCGGAGATCCTGCGTCTGGCCGGCGGCGGCGAACTGACCGGGCACATGTGGGTGCTCACCACCCGGCTGTGGACGGGCCTGCTCGCGCAGTACGGGCTGCGCACCGAGGACGTGACCGTGCTGGACGCGCCCGAGGAGGGCAACCAGGCCTCCTATCGGCTCTTCCGGGTCAGCAGGCCGGCCCGGATCACCTCTCGTCCCCGTACTGCCCAGCCGCCCGTCGCACACGCGGCGGCCGGGGTCGGCGCGGTGCTGGTGGGACCGCGTGGTCTGCTGCTCGGCCGCCACCGGCGCGGGACCCTCGAACTGCCCGGCGGCACGGTGGAGCCGGGCGAGTCGCTGGAGGAGACGGTCGTGCGCGAACTGGCCGAGGAGACCGGCCTGCACGCGGACCCCGCCGACGTGCGCCTGCTGGGCATGCTCCTGGACCAGGTCGGCGGCGTCGTCCGCATCACGTTCGGCGCGCTCGTCACGCGGTGGCGCGGAGAGCCCGCCGACCAGCCGGACGAGCGGGTCGGTGACTGGGGGTGGTGGCCGCTGGACGCGCTGCCGCCGGGCCTGTTCGAATGCAGCGCCCAGATCCTCACGGCCTGGCGCCCCGACCTGCCCATCGACCATCCTCCCGCCGCCTTCACCCCCTTCGCCGAGTCGTGAGGAACGCCGACGCGACCGCTGCCCATGCCCTGCCGGTCGAACAAGGCGCCCACGACCCGGAGCGGTCCCCGGCGACGACCCGCCTGGTCGTCGGCCGTCCTCCGGTGACACCATCTGTGGGATGTCCCCTTCGCTTCAGGTCGGTCCGTACACCGTCATCGCGCTCGCCGACGGCGTGGGCCCCTTCTTCTCCTCCAGGTCGGCGGCGTTCCCCGACGCCACCACCGAACAGTGGGCGGCGGCCGACCGGTTCGATCCCGGAGCGCTCGACGCCGAGGGGCGCTGGCGGCTCCAGTTCCGCGCGTTCGCGATCCGCAGCGACCAGGGTGTGACGCTGGTCGACGCGGGGATCGGCCCAGCCGACGGCCCGGCGGCCTCGTGGGCCCCTGTGCCCGGGGCGCTCCCGGCGTCCTTGGCCGCCGCGGGTATCGAACCGTCCGAAGTGGACACCGTGGTGCTCACGCACCTCCACACCGACCACGTGGGCTGGGCCGTCGTCGGCGGCGAGCGGTCGCGGCCGTTCTTCCCGAACGCCACCTACCTGTTGCAGCAGGCCGAACTCGACGCGATCGAGGAGATCAACCCGCAGCTGCGGTCCACCGTGATCGACCCGCTCCACAAGGCCGGTCTGCTACGGCTGCTCGACGGCGACACCCCGCTGCGCAGCGGCGAGCGCGTGCTCGCCACGCCCGGTCACACACCCGGACACCAGAGCGTGCTCGTCTCGTCCGGGCGTGAACTGGTCGCCGTCACCGGTGACCTGCTCGTGCACGCGATCCAGCTGCTCCACCCCGGACTCGCCTACGCTCTCGAGATGGACCCTGGGCAGGCAAGGGCGTCAAGGGAGCAGCTCCTCCAGGGCCGGCCCGCCGACACGCTCCACCTGGCGACCCCACACCTGACCGAGCCGTTCATCACCCGCTGACGGTGGGTTGGAGGTGGCAGTGGCTGCCGCCCTTCTCCCTCAACATCACCGCTCTGACTGGTGACGGAATTGTCGGGCAAGTTCGTCACCTGTCAAAATGGTGACTGTGGGCCGGATCGGTGTGCGAGGCTGGACTCGCGTGGACGGATACGGACGAGAAAGGTGAAGGGTCATGAGTGATGTCGAGGAGAGGGCGCTGCTGGCGGGCGGCTGCTTCTGGGGCATGCAGGAGCTGATCAGGTCGCTGCCCGGAGTGCTTCGCACCCGGGTCGGTTACAGCGGGGACGACGACAAGCCCCATGCCACCTACCGTGACCACGGAAAGCACGCGGAGTCGATCGAGATCGTGTTTGATCCGACGGCGACCGACTACCGCGCGATCCTGGAGTACTTCTTCCAGATCCACGACCCCACCACGAAGAACCGCCAGGGCAACGACATCGGCCTGAGCTACCGCTCCGCGATCTTCTACCTCGATGAGGAGCAGCGGCGCGTCGCGGAGGAGACCATCGCCGATGTCGAGGCGTCCGGGCTGTGGCCGGGCCGCGTGGTCACCGAGGTCGTGCCGGCCGGTGCGTTCTGGGAGGCCGAGCCGGAGCATCAGGACTACCTTCAGCGCTACCCGGAGGGTTACACCTGCCACTTCCCGCGCCCGAACTGGCGGTTGCCCAAGCGCGGTCAGTGAAGAACGCCGACGTGGCCGGGAAGGGCGATGCCCTTCCCGGCCACACGTCGTCCCGGGGCCCCTTCGCCGGTCGACTCTGAACGCCGTGTGCACGCCTGCATGATCACTCATGACCGGCTTTTCATCGGCGGCTCCTGGGTGGAGCCCAGCGCCCCGGAGCTCATTCCCTGGAACTCTCCGCGTTCTCCTCGGCATCCGCGAAGATCATCCCGGCTCTGCTCGCGGGGAACTCCGTCGTCCTCAAATGTCCCGGATAACTCGCTGAGCATGGGCTTACTCGCGGAGCTGCTGGGGGCGGGTGGGGCTGCCCGAGGGGGTGATCGGCGTCCTGCCCGCGGATCGGAATCCGAGCACAAGACCATCACCGTCTGGCTGGGCCACAAGGCGGCGTCACCGGTTTGACAGGTGACGCGACGGAGGGCATGCTGATGTCGTCCGAGGTAGCAGCATGATCCCGAGTGGAGACCGGTCATGGGCGAGAACGTGTCGAGGGACCCCGCCACGGCCGCACGGCGGGCACGGTTCGGCAAGCTTCCCGAGCGTGTCCGCTTCGAGGACATGGCCGAAGAGGTGGAGGCCACGCCGGGTGCCGGGGGAAACGCCTATCAGCCCGAGGGTGCGTGGAAGTACTACTCGTGCCTCGCGCTCGACCTGGGGCTGTAGACCCGAGTCCCACCCGCACGCCGGCCGGGAACGTGGTCAAGGGCAACTGGGCGGAAGAGCGGGGTATTGCGGCCCGTCCGGTCGACCGGTCAGTGCGACGCGGCGGGGGAGGTCTTCTTCCGTGCGCGATACGCCGCGGCCTTGATCTTGTTGCCACACGATTCCATGCCGCACCACTGCCGCCGCATCCCGCGCGAGCGGTCGATGTAGACGCGTGTGCACTCCGGGTTCCCGCACTCCTTCAGCAGGGGGACGTCCGGGCCGCTGAGCAGCTCGACGGCCTGCCGGGCCACGGTGGCCAGGGCCTGTTCCGGGGTCGCGTCGGTGTGCCGGCCGCTCAGGGTGAGCTGCGGTGTCGCCGGCGTCCTGCGTGCCGCGGCGTTCAGCACCGCGAGCGCCTCACGGTCGAAATCCTCCCCGAGGCGACGGTTCGAGACGAGCCGGTAGATCACCTCGCGCACGGTGATCGCCTCCCGGACGTCGTCTTCCTGGCCGGGGGTGATCGTGTCCACGAGCCCGGACTCCAGATACCAGGCGTTCAGCCGCTCCGGCGTCGCGAACATCTCGAACCGTGCCGAGCGCCGGGCGCGCAGCGTGGCCGCGAAGTCCAGGGCCGGGTGCCCGCAGACGAAGACATGGTCAGGATTCACATCACCATCCTGACAGGTGACTCCAGTGCGGGGCAAGGAGGAGCGGCACGGGCCGGGGTGGCGGCGACCGGCGTCACGAGGCGGGCTCGGTGGGGTCCTCGGGACGAACAGGCTCAGCCGGAAGGTGGACACGGAGTCGAACGAAAGGGCGCGTCAGGTCAGCACGGTCTCCGCCACACCCCGAGGTCCGGTTTCTTCACCATCGACGACAGCCTCAGCCTCCGTGACTCGGCGCAGAAACGGCTCCGCGGTTCCGCGTACTCCACGTGGAACACCGCCTTGCCGGCCGCGACGAAGGGGGAGAGCTCGCCGCACTCGTCGTACTGGGCGCACTCCTCGTTGACCGCGAAGTCGAAGTGGGCCACCAACTGCGGAATCTGCGGGAGGTCGTTCTTCAGGCCCACCGACAGCCCCCGGTCGTGGGCGATGGTCGCGATCATGCGGTTGTACCGGAGCTGGTCGCGGGCGGTGAGCGGGAAACCGGTGTCGTTGCCGTAGCCCTCCATCAGGTCCGGCTCCACCGCGTCGAAACCCTTCTCGCGGCACATGTCGAAGCGGCGCTCCATGATCGGCCGCAGGACCGACAACCGCCGGATGTCCAGCCAGCGTTCCCCCGCCCAGCCGTTGGGCTCGCCGAGCACCGTGCGCGGGAAGGCGTCCCGGTCCGGCCGGAAGTCCTCCCACGCGCCGACGTTGACGTAACAGATGACCTTCCTGCCGGCACGGTGCAGCCGGGCCACGTCGGCCGCGGTGTTCTCGAAGCCGTCGATGTCGTAGACGGGCACGTCGGCCGACGGGTCGACCCTGCCGTCGAGTTGCCATTGCCAGGCCAGCCCCGGGCGGGGTTTCCACACGGCCCCGGACGGTCGGGGAGTGGCGGGTCGCTCCACACCGCCGGAGCAGCCCGCCAGCGCCGCCGCCGTGAGCACGACCGCCAGGACGGCGCGGACGAGAGCGCTCCTCCTCACCGCTCCGCCCCCGTGAGGGCAGGCGTCAACTGTGCCCACGGGTTGGGTGGTTCACCCGTCACCGGGCCGCAGACCGCCGCCCCGCGCTCGTGAGCGGTGCGCACGGCGAGGGGAACGAGCGCCTCGGGCACCCCGTAGACGAGGTGGCACAGCCGTTCGGGTGGCAGCCGCGCGGTCCACGCCGGCCGGCTGAAGGCGGAGACGTACGTCGACCAGGCGCCCTCGAAGGTGACGGTCAGGTCGGCGAGCCGGGCGTACCCCGGGGCCGGATGGACGCCGGGGTTGAGGACGACCGTCCCCGCCCCCAGGCGCCGCAGTGCGCGCACCAGCCGCCGACAGCCCGGCAGCCCGTCGGCGGTCGCCGTCACCCGGTCGAGGAAGCAGCCGTCCGCCGCGTACCACTCCCGGTGCCGGCGCACGTCCTCGGTGATGTCGGCCGGATCGCGCACCCCGTAGTCGGTGTCGACATAGCCCAGCAGACGCGCCCCGGCGGCCCGCAGCGCACCGGCCGCGGCGGTGAACGCCGGGTCGGGGGCCGCGCCAGGGCCGCTCGCCGGGTTGAGGACGACACCGTAGGTGCGGGGCGCGGCGGTGATCAGCCGGTGCCAGGCACCCGGGTCCTCGGCCGGATGGACGTACAGCGGAATCAGCAGGTTCACGGTGTACGGCCGCCTTCCCACAGTGTGGCCAGCGCGTCGTCTAGGGAGTGCAACGGGGTCCAGCCCAGGGCCTGTTCGGCGGCGGTGATGTCCGAACACTGCCACGACACCTGCGCGGAACGGGCCGAACCGGCCGAGCCCGCCGTGGCCTCCTCGATCCGGCCGCGGAACCCGGCCAGGTCGGCCAGACCCCGCACCAGGTCGCGCACCGGTACGGCCCGGCCCGCGCCGATGTTGAGCACGGGAGGCAGCGGGTCCGGGGCCGTGGCCGCGAGCACCGCCGCCCGCGCCACGTCGCGCACGTCGACGAAGTCGCGGTAGGCGGACAGGTCACCGAGTCGCAGCACCGCCTCCGGGGCGCGGCCCGCCTCGCGCAGCAGTCCGGCGATCCGGCCGGGCAGCCCGGTGGCCGGCGCTCCGGGGCCCACCGGATTGCCCACCCGCAGCACCACCGCGTCCAGCCCCGAGGCGGTGACCGCGATCGTGCCGGCGAGCTTGGTGGCACCGTAGGGACCGACCGGGCGGGTGGCCGCCGACTCCGTCACGGGGGCGCCCGGCGCGCCGGGGCCGTACTCGGCGGCCGAGCCCAGATGCACCAGGCGGGCCGCGGGGGCCGCCTCGCGCAGTGCCGCGCACAGTACCGCCGTGCCGCGGGCGTTGACCTCGGCGAGGGTGACGGCATCGCCGCCGGTCGCGCCCGCGCAGTTGACGACCACGTCGGGCGCGGCGGACGTGAGGGCCTTGGCCAACTGCTCCGGGCGGACGCAGGCCAGATCGACCTCGAGGTCGGCGGCCGGTGACCGGCCGCCGCCGAGGACCTGCGCGCCCGGCAGGGCGCGCAGTCGCCCGGCGACGTGCGCGCCGAGATAGCCGGTGTAGCCCAGGACGAGGATGCGCATGACGTGCTCAGGCTCCCTTGAGCAGCAGCGACTTGCGGGTGGTGAACTCGGCGTTGGCCCGGTCGTAGTCGTCCGGACGGCCGATGTCCAGCCAGTACCCGTCGAAGTCGTAGGCATGCGGCTGGTTGTCGCTCCTGAGCAGGTCGAGGACCAACTCGTCGAAGCCGAGCGGCAGTCCGGGCGTGTAGCCGTCGAGCGTGGCGCGGGACAGACCGTAGACGCCCATGGAGACGCGGTAGTCCATGCTGGGCTTCTCGGTGAACGCGACGACCTTGCTCGCGTCGGTGGTCAGCACCCCGAAGTCGATGTGCACCTTGCGGGCGTAGGTGGCGATGGTCAGCGGGGCGCCGGACGCACGGTGCCGGCGCAGGACGTCGGCGTAGTCGAGGTCGGTGAGGACGTCGCCGTTCATCACCAGGAAGGTCTCGGGCAGGCGGTCGCGCAGGTTGAGCAGGGGGCCCATGGTGCCCAGCGGGTTCTCCTCGGTGGCGTAGTCGACGGCCAGGCCCCACTGGGACCCGTCGCCGACGTAGGCGCGGATGATCTCGCCGAGGTGGCCGATGGCGATGGTGCAGCTGGTGAAGCCGGCCGCCGAGAGCTGGCGCAGCACGATCTCCAGGATCGCGTGCTGGTCGCCGATGGGCACGAGCGGCTTGGGCAGCGCGGTGGTGTAGGGCCGCAGCCGGACGCCCTTGCCTCCCGCCAGGATCACTGCGTGCATGGGGCTCCTCCTTCGTGAACGCTTCGTGGACGTGCGCGGACGGGACGGACGAGATGCGCTGTGCGGGTCAGATGTTGTAGATGCCGGTCTTGTAGCGGGCGAGGTTGGCCGGGTCGCGGAAGAACTCCACGGTGTGCGCCAGGCCTTCCTCCAGGCTGTGGGCGGGTTGCCAGCCGGTGGCGGCGGCGAGCCGGCTCGCGTCCGCCACCAATCGCATCACCTCTGAGTTGGCGGGGCGGATGCGGGCGGTGTCCTCCCGGACGTCGAGTGCGGTGTCCATGACCTTGCCGATCAGCGCGACCAGGTCGCCGACCGAGATCTCCCCGCCGGTACCGGCGTTGAAGGTGCGGCCCACGACCCGTTCGGCGGGCGCGGTGCCGACGGCGAGGAAGGCCTGCGCGGTGTCCTTGACGAAGGTGAAGTCACGGGTGGGCCGCAGGTCGCCGAGGGTGATGGTGCGTTCTCCCGCCGCGACCTGCCCGATGACGGTGGGGATCACCGCCCGCATCGACTGGCGCGGCCCGAAGGTGTTGAAGGGCCGCAGCGTGACGACCGGCGTGTCGAAACTGGCGTGATAGCTGTCGGCCAGCCGGTCGCCGCCCGCCTTCGAAGCGGCGTACGGGGACTGGGTGTTGATGGGGTGGTCCTCGGTGATGGGGACGGTCTGCGCGGTGCCGTACGTCTCGCTGGTGGAGGTGTGCACCAGCCGGGGCGTGCCCAGGGCACGCACGGCCTCCAGCATGTTGAGGGTGCCGGTGACGTTGGTGTCCACGTAGCTGTGCGGTGCCTGGTAGGAGTACGGGATCGCGATGAGGGCGGCCAAGTGGTAGGCGGTGTCGGCGCCTTCGAGGAGGCCGCGCACGGATCCGGGGTCCCGGACGTCGCCGAGGACGATCTCCACCTGGTCCAGGACGTCCGGGTGCAGGGTCTCAAGCCAGCCGTAGGAGGAGAAGGAATTGTACTGGGCCATGGCCCGCACACGGTGCCCGGAGGCGACCAGTGCCTCGGTGAGGTGCGAGCCGATGAAGCCCTCGGCTCCGGTGACGGCGGCGAGCGGTGCGGAGGTCAACGAAGTGATCCCTTCGACGAGGTGCGAGGTGAGCGGGTCAGGCATGAGGGGCGGGCCGGCCGAGCAGCCACAGCGCGCACGCCACCAGAGACAGGGCGGCGGCGCCGCAGGCGAACGGCAATGCCAGAGCGGTGCCCGGTGGCAGCTGGAACAGGACGACCGCACCGGCCCCGCCGGCCGCCGCGAGACAGATCCCGGCCGACGGCCAGGCCGCACCGAACGCCTGCAACAGCAGCGCGGTCCACAGGACGGCCGCGAGCAGCAGCAGGGCGGCCGGGTCGGCACCGGTGAGCAGGGCCGCGGGCAGCAGCGGTGCGAGATAGGCGAGCAGGCAGAGGCCGAGGATGCCGGCCGAGCGCAGCAGGAACCCGGCGGGTGTGGCGGTGGCGCGCAGCGCGGCCACCGACAGTCCGCGATAGCGGTACAGCAGCCATTCCGCGGGCCCCATGCTCAGCGTCAGCACGATCACCGCGTACGGCTCGTCCCGCCCCTCCAGCAGCACCAGCACCCCGGCGGCCAGCCCGAACAGGCCGTACGGCAATGACCACAGCAGGCGCGGACGGGTGGCGCCGGTGACGGCCGGGACGGCGAGGGCCCCGCGCAGGACCCAGCCGGTGACGGCGAGCGTGGCGAGCAGCGCCAGCAGGGGCAGGGCGGCGCGGATCGCCGGGCCGGGTTCCCACCAGGGCAGGACGGCGGCACCCGCCGGCAACGGGCTGAGCGCGGCCAGCAGCAGTCGCTCGCGGCCCAGCACCAGCAGGACCCCGGCGGCCGCCAGGTACGCGGACTGCGCGGCCGCCACCAGGGTCACCGGCCCGCCGTGCGCGGGCAGCGCGGCGACCGCCGTGGCCACCACCGCTCCCACGGGCGCGCCGGCCAACAGGGTGCGGCCCGCCTCCCGGCGTCCGGTCGCCATCCGCAGGTGCGCGCGGTGGCCGAGTGCCTGCCCCCAGGCCCACGAGGCCAGCCCGGCCACGATCAGGGCGGGCGCGTGCCCGCCGGCGTTCCACAGCGGCGCGGTCAGCAGGTAGGCGAGCCCCGGCAGGGCGAACAGCACGCCCCGCAGCAGACAGCGCAGGGTGTCGGGGCGCCAGGGGTCGGCCGCCGGGGCGGGTTCGGGGAAGGTGCGCGGCACCCGTTCGTACAGGGCGGAGGCGAGGGAGAACAGGTTCGGGTGGCCGTACCGTTCGTTGATCAGGGACGCGGACAGGCCTTCCGCCTCCAGGAGTGCGGCCACCTCGTAGGGGTGGACGGCGGGGCCTATGCGGTCGGCGAGTTCGGCGGCGAGTTCGCTGACCGCCTCCTCGTCGGGGCCGCGCCGGGGCAGCCGGATGGCGAGCGTGGTGTCGTCGAGGGCCCAGCGCGGCCGGCGGCGCGGCGGGCGGGTGTCCGCCAGCCGGATGGCCAGGGTGTCCTGTTCGGAGCCCCCGGGTTCGAGAGACATCGGCCCGCTCACAGGGCGAGACTTCCGCTGCCCTGGACGGCCGGCATGGCCGTTCCGACCGTCGGCATGACCGTCAACTCCTGGTTCGGGTGAGCCAGTTCCAGATAGACGGATCGAAACGTGTCAATGGTCTGTCTGAGGGTGAACTGCTCGATGACCCGCAGCCGGGCCGCCTCGCCCATCGCCCTGCGCCGCTCGGGATCCCCCAGCAGCTCCAGCGCGGCCGTGGCCATGGCGGCCGGATCGCGCGGCGGCACCACGAGCCCGGTGTCGCCGACGGCCTCGCGTACACCGCCCACGTCGGTGGAGACGGTCGCCCGTCCGCAGGACATGGCCTCGATCAGGGTGAAGGGGAAGCCTTCGCTGATGCTGGAGAGCATCACGACGTTTCCGGCGGCGTAGGCGTCCTTGATGTCGTCGACGCGCCCTTCGAAGGTGACGGCGTCGGCGTGTCCCAGTTCGGCGGCCAGGGCCTCGCAGCGCTCGCGGTAGGCCTCGCCGCCCCGCGGTGTCCCGCCGAACAACCGCAGCCGCGCGTGCGGGAGCCGGTCGCGGACGAGGGCGAAGGCCCTGATGAGGGTCTCCAGATCCTTGATGGGGTCCACGCGGCCCGCCCAGCTGAGGGTGGGCGCGTCCGGTTCGGGGCCGGCCGCGGGGAACGCGGCGGGGTCCACGCCGTTGTAGACCGTGCGGATCGACTCCGGATCGGCACCGCCCTCCTCCTCCCACAGCCGGTTGTAGCGGTTGCCCGGCGTGATCAAGGCAGCACGGCGGTAGCTTTCCTGCGCCAGCAGCCGGAAGAAGCCGAGGATCACGGCCTTCACAGGCCAGCGGTAGGGCGCGGTGCGGTAGCCGAGGTAGCGCTCACGCAGATAGACCCCGTGCTCGGTCAGCAGCAGCGGGACACCGTGCCGTTCGAGGGCGGCGAGGCCCGGCAGGACGGCGACCCCGCCGCTGACCGCGTGCGCGACCCCGCCCTCGGGCAGCGGCGCGGCCAGCGGGCGCAGGGCGTGCTCCAGCAGCGCGGTCGCGGTGAGCGCGTCGTGCAGGGTGGGCCGCGCCTCGCGCACGGCGAGACCGGGCCGGTTCCACAGCGCGGTGAGGATCGAGATCGCCCGGTCTTCGCGCAGGAAGGGGCTCAGCGTCCCGTCCGACGCGGCCCGTGCCAGCGCGTACAGGGCGGGAGAGAACCCGTCCTCGGCGCGCGGGTCGAGCAGGGCGGTCAGGAACCGTTCGTAGGCGGCGGCGAGTTGGCCCCGGGACCGCCCACGGGGCGGACGGCCCTCGGGCGGGGTGCCCCACATCGGGACGGACAGCACGCTCGAGACGTGCGCGGGCAGCTCCCAGACGACCGGCTCGCGTCCGGTGCCTGTGACGGCGATGACGTCGAAGGCGAGGTCGGGCATGCCCTGGACGAGCTGGTCGCACCAGACGCTGACGCCGCCATGACTGTGCGGGTAGGTGCCTTCGGTGAGCAGGGTGACGCGCGTCGCGCCGGTACGGCGCGCGCCCTGGGGAACGGGCATCGTGTGTGCTCCACGGCCGAGGTGTGGGGTGGTTCGGGCCGGTCCGGGCCGCCAGGGGGGCGGCCCGGACCGTCGGTCGGTCTTGGGCGGGTGCGCCGTTCAGCCGTCTGCGGTGTGGCCCACCGGGTCGGTGACGCCCGCGGGGACACGGGTACGTGGTGCGGGGCCGGTGGCCGGTGCGGGCTTGGTGGCGTGGGCAGCCGGCCCGGCGGAGGACGCCGGCAGGGTGAGGGAGAGCGGGGTGCCCGTGGCGGGCGTCCAGCCGGACACCGCGCCCGCGTACGCCTCTCCGAAGGCGGCGCCGGCCAGCGTGGTGCCGGTGGGCAGGGTCGCGGTGACGGCCAGTCCGGCCGGTGCGTCGACGGTCACCGTGCCGCCGATGCGGTAGGCGGTGATCTTCCCGGCCCTGAGTGCGGTCTGCCAGTCGGCCCGGCGCCTCAGTTCGGCGCCGATGTCCTTCATCCGCGGATTCACCACGGGGGTGTCCTCGGCGAACAGCGCCGCGTAGCCGTCCAGGACGCCGTTGAGCACGGGGTAGGCGATGCGGTCCTCGGCCAGGTTCGACTGGTGGATGAAGTGCGGCTTGGGGTCGTTGGACAGCACGTGCCCCAGGGCGATCCGCGTCTCCAGCGGGACGATGTGGCCGGCATAGCCGGTGGCGGTGTCCAGCGGAGCCGGCAGGCAGGTGGTGGTCGCCGGGTTGTCCTCGCAGATGCCGCTGCCTCCCTGGGCGCGGCTGAGGTAGATCCAGTTGTACTCGTCGACCTGCTCGGACGCGCGGCCGGCGTTGTAGAAGACGTTCATGGGGTAGCGCGGCACGGTCGTGGCCGGACCGACCCGGCGCTGGTCCGGCTCACGTGAGTTGTCCGAGCCGAGCCAGGCGACGCCGTTGTCGCCGAGGGCGAGAGCGAGGTTGGGGTTGTCCTGCGGCTGCTGCGGCAGCACCTTCATGCCGGAATGCTCGCCGGTGACCAACTCGTCGTTCACCAACGGCAGTCCGGCGCTCAGACCCCAGACCCGGTTGATGGCGATCTCGTCGGAGATGTCGTTGCGGCTCATCCACCGGGTGCTGCCGTCCGCGTTGGTCGCGCACTTCCACGGCACGACGGAGGTGTCCTGCACACAGCCGAGGAAGGGGTGCGAGTAGGTGTGGTTGATCCAGCGGAACTCGCCGCGCCGCGCGATCAGCCGGTCGGCGAGCGGGTCGGCACCGTTGTTGTCCTCGCGGTGGTCGACGCTGCCGGCGCCGTTGTAGGCGAAGTCGAGGGTGAAGTCCTTGCCGCGCTGCCACTCGACGGCGTGGTCCACGTCGGCGGCCGTCATCCGGATCGGGTCGGGCGTGGCGTTCGGATCCGTGCAGTCGACGTCACCGGGGGTGCAGTTGAGCGTGCTGTTCCACCGGTCGTCTGCGGCGAACACGTCGTCCACGTGGACGGAGAAGTAGTTTCGTGAGGCGCCCAGGTGCACCCCGCCGGTCATCCACTCCACGATGCCGCGGGCCAGGAGGCGGAACTGCTGCTGGTACTGGTTGTAGACGAACGTGACGACGAGCTCGCGCCGCCCGTCGTGCCGGTACTCGCCTACCAGCGTGCCCTTGGCCGACTGCCCGGGGATCGCCGCTTCGACGTACGGGGTGAAGTCGGCGCCGGCGACGGGTCTCGACAGGTAGGCGTAACTCTCCCCGATGGCGGGGTCGTTGTCCTCGAAGGGCACCGGTCCGTCGAGATAGCCGAAGGGGCCCGACTTCCCGGCGACGGTCACCTGTGCCTGCTTGCCGTCCAGGCTGCCGGAGTAGCCCCCGAAGACGGGGTACTGCAGTCCGGCTTCGGGACGTGCGTAGGTGTAGGCGTCGACCTGGGGAACGTCGTACGTCCGTTCGTACGCCGCCAGCGCCGCCATCTCGGACGAGCCGGCCGGGAACGGGTTGTCGTTCGGCAGGACGACGGCCTGGAACTTGGCGCGTGGCCTGCCGCCCACGGTGTCCGCGAGGAAGTCGGCGTCGATCACGCTCCGGCCGGGCTGCGTGAGGTCGATCCGGGTGTACGGCGTGCCGGCCGCGGCCAGTTCGGCGGCTATGGCATCGGTCGACGGGTCGCCGTCGCTCACCACCAGCACCCGCAGGTCGATGCGGGGCGTGGTGTCGGCGTGTGCCGCACCGGCCGGCAGGCCCAGTGCGGCGATGAGCGCGCCCACCGTGAGCACGGTGGTGCGAAAGGTCCGCTTCATGCGGTGAGGTCCCCTCCCCGGGCAGGGGTGAGCACGGCTCCCGTGGAGCGGACGCACCCCCTTGCGTGCCGCCGGCGTCCCCCTCAGAAGCCAGTTCGTCACGCATCCGTTCGCGTCACATAGTGATGTCTCTGTGGAGATTTCGCGGTCATGTTGCGGAACATGACGGAAAAGCGCAGGTGTCTGAAGGGGCACTTCCGGAAGGGAAGCGGACCGTTCCGGCGGTCGGGAGGGGCCGGTCGGGTCCGGCCCGACGGCCCGGTGTGCTGGTCCGGGCCCTGTGCGGCGCACCGGCGGGTCCGTGGGACCCGCCGGTCGGAGTGCCAGTGGTCCAGACCGGGGCGGTGACCTGGTCATGGAGGTTTTCAGGTCACGGCCGCCGGGCTCCGGACGTGGGTCAGGAGCAGAGGACCCGCGTCACGGGCGTGTAGACCGGGCCGCCGCTGACGTTCGTCGAGTCGCTGAACTCGGCGTAGAAGTACGAGTAGAAGCCGATGTTGCCGTTGCAGCCGGAGTCGGGGGCGACGTTCAGCGTCAGGGTGACCGTACGGCTCTGGCCGGGCGGGATGGTGGCGCCGTAGTTGGAGCCGAGGTTGGCCGGACCGGTCCCGGAACAGGGAGTGGAGCCGTTGGCGGTGGCCAGGCTGCACCCGGTGAAGCCGTACTTCAGGTCGGGGCGCTGCGTGGTCAGCCACGTCGGCTCGATCGTCTGGTACACGAACCAGACGTCCTGGGTGTTGTGGTTGGTGAGGGTCATCGACAGGTTGACCGTGCCGCCGGGCGTGGTGGTGGCGCTGTCGGTGGTGAAGGTGAGCTCCGCCGGCGCCGGGTCGGCCGCGCTCGCGCCGGGGGCCAGGCCGAACACGGTGAGGGCGAGGGCGAGGACGGCACCGAGGCCGAAACGTCTCATCAGGGGTGATCGCATGGCCTGGGAGGCTAGGCAGGGGCCGGACGCGGCGTCTGCCCTGACGTCGGGGTGCTGCCAGGCGCCCGGCTGGAAGTGTTCATGGCGTGGTTGCGGTGTGAGGGAAATATGGAGGCACGGCAGCGGGTGTATTCCCGCAGGCAGCCGGAGTGCGAGGGCGGCGGCACGCGGGCCGGACCCTGCCGGTTGCTTCGGGGGCGCGAGAAGATGACATTGGCGCATATCGCATGCGACGGGCTTCCGGCGTGCCGTTGGGCACTCGGAACTTCTCGGCCATCCGTTGGTTTCCGGCCTGCGGGGGCCTCCGCTTTCGCGTGGCCGCCCAACTCACCCCTTGAGTACGGCCTGCGCGATCCGCCGGGCCACCTGGTCGGGGGTGAGGCGGGTGGTGTCGACGACCTCGGCCTCGCTGTGCAGCCAGGTGCGGGACGCCTCGGCGTAGGGCTCGAGATAGGACAGACGGAACGGGGAGGGGCCGAGCAGGGTGTCCCCTTCGATGCGCCCGCGGAGGGTGGCCTGGTCGGCGTGGAGCACGAAATGCCGTACCGGTATGTCGTGTTCGGCGAGGCCCGCGCTGATCTCGCGCCAGTACTGCTCGACGAGTACGGTCATGGGTATCACCAATGTGCCACCGATGTAGTCGAGGACGCGACGGGCGGTCTCGACCACGAGCGGCCGCCACGGCGGCCAGTGCTGGAAGTTGCCCGTCCAGGGCAGTGCCGGCTTGATGTCCATGAGCGTCTCGCCGACCTTCTCGGCGTCGAACACCCGTGAGTCCGGGATCAGTTGCTGCACGAGCGCACTGGTCGTGGTCTTGCCCGCGCCATGGGTGCCGTTGAGCCATACGATCATGGGACCCCACGCTAGCGGCGCAAGCCGTGGGCTGCCCGGGCGCCGAGGAAAAGCCTTGTCGATCATCGCGGACGGTGGATAGGGTCATCGACAAGGCGGGGTCGTAGCACAGAGGTAATGCGCCGCGACAGCATCTCGGAGGACGTCGGTTCGAATCCGACCGCCCCGCCCCCTTCTCTTCGCATGCTCAGGCCCGCAACGGGCCGATTCCCCGGCTACTCCGCTCCGGGCCCGAAGTCTTCCACGAAGTAGCTGTCGTGCCGGATGCGGAACTGCTTGAGTTCCTCCCCGCCGCGCTGCGCCACCTCCGCGACCTGCTCGAAATACTCCTCGCGAGGAGCGCCGGGAGAGAAGAGCATGAGCATGGACATGGGCTCATCGCTCACGTTCCTGAAGGCGTGCAGACCGCCGACCGGTACGTACAGGAAATCGCCCGGGCGGCCCGTGACCCACTTCTCGCCGTTGTACAGCTCCAGTTGACCGGAGAGGATGTAGAAGGACTCCGACATGGCCTTGTGGAAGTGGGTCTTGGCTCCGGCGGACCGCGCCCCCAGCTCCACCTTGTACAGGCCGAACTCGCCACCGGTCGACTCGCCGGTCGCGAGGTAATGAGTGGAGGAGCCGGATGTGGAGATGTCCGGCGGGGTGTCGGCCGGGCGGAAAACGGCAGTCACCTCGCCTTTGTCACCGTGGTAGCGGGGCTCCGGGTATGCGAGGGGTTCCAGATACGACATCACGCTCTCCTCTTGGCAGGTCCCCAGCATGATGACGCCGGCCTCCGGCATGCGGCATCGGACCTGCGGATGACCTTGGTACGGCCCTGTGCCGACGCCCGGAGACCCAGGGCGCCCGGTGAGGACCGGCGAGCGGTCACAGGCATCGCACAAGTGATCTAGAGTCACCCTGCTCATCAGGGCTCTTCAAGGGGCATCCAGGGGAGGGGACGACTCATGAGGCGTGGGGCGTACGGGGCCGTGCTGTGTGCGGCCGTGATGGTGTTGTCGACGGCATGCGGGCGAGGAGGGGGCGTGCCGGAGCAGGAACGCCCTTTCGCGACCGCGGAGGATGTGCCGGAGAAGCTGGAGGCGGACGGCACCACCATCACGGTCGGCGATCCGGCCGCGAAGGTGAAGGTGCACCTCTACGAGGACCCGCGTTGCCCGTACTGCGAGGAGTTCGAAACTCTCGGTGGAGGGCCTCGGCTGCGGGAGGCGGTGCTCGACCGCCATGTGGCGACCGAGTACACCCTGGCGTCCTTCCTCGACGACAGGCTCGGCGGCGGCGGATCGAAAAGGGCCGTCAACGCGCTGCGCGCAGCGCTGGAGCGAGGCAGGTTCGTGGAATATCACGAGGTTCTCTACGCCAACCAGCCGGAGGAGAGCGTCGACGGCTTCACCGACGCCCGCCTGCTGGCATTGGCCGATCAGGTGAAGGACCTGCGCAGCCCGGAGTTCGATGCGGCGGTGAAGTCCATGAAGTACCGCACCTTCGTGAGGAACTCCGAGAAGGCATATGAGCTGGCCGGAGGACCGGAGACGCCCGAAGGCCCTGGCACCCCGACCGCCGAGGTCAACGGCAGACGCATCCCGCTGGAGGCCAACGCGGTCCTCCTGGACGGCGAGGCCTTCGCCGAACTACTGCGTCGCGTCCACGCCCAGCCCTGGGAGTGGGAGGAATCCACCTCGTGACCACCCTGCACACAGCGTCACCGCCACGGCGCAGGCCCGGCCACCCGGGCTGAGCGGAGCTGCGACGGGGCCCGCCACGGACTGTCGGTGTGTGGAAGGCTGGAGGCAGGTGCCGACCGGCCCGGTGAGCCGGGCACGGTGCGGATCCTGCGCCGGTCGCTCCGGCTGTCCGGTTCGGCCGAGGCTCGGCACTCTCCCGGCGCGTCCGCTGGCCGTTCGAGGCTCGCGTGGCGCATCGTGAAGAGGTTGCTGACCTGCAAGGCGACCGCCGTACGCGTCTGCTGGTGCAGGCGGGTGCGCCGGTGGGATCGACAGGTCTGAGGGGCGAATGTGATGAGCCGAGCAAATCAGGATCCGGAACAGGCGGGTGATCCGGAGGAGGCGGCATCCGACCCCAGTGGACTGATGGACCTGCTGGGCGTCGCCGCGGTGCTGGCGGAGGCCGACGGCCGGATCGACATGTGGAGTCCGCAGGCCGAGGAACTGTTCGGATACACCCGCGAGGAAGCGGTCGGGCAGTACGCGGCCACCCTGCTCCTCCACCCCGAACACCGGGACGCGGGAATCAGGCTGTTCGCCGAGCTGATGGTGACGGGCCGCAGCTGGGCCGGATCGTTCCCCATCCGGCTCAAGGACGGCAGCACCCGCACGATCGAGTTCCGCAACATGCGGCTGACCGACAACCTCGGCGACCACTACGCGCTGGGGCTGGCCACCGACCGGGCCACGGTACGGCAGGTCGAGCGCAAGGTGGCCCTGTCCAGCCAGCTGGTCACCCAGGCGCCGATCGGCCTGTCCGTCCTGGACACCCGGTTGCGGTACGTGGCCGTCAACGGGGCCCTGGCCTCGATGCACGGCGTTCCCGAGGCCGAGCACGTGGGCCGCCCCTTCCGGGAGATCCTGCCCGGTGCGCCCTTCACGACCGCGGAGAACCAGATGCGGGAGGTCCTGCGCACCGGTCTGCCTTTGGTGGACGAGCAGGTGGTGGGCCGTACCCGCGCCGACCCCGACCACGACCACGCCTGGGCCGTGTCGCTCTACCGGCTGGAGGACCAGAGCGGGCACGTGCTGGGCATCGCCAACGTGGTGGTCGACGTCACCGACCGGTACGAGGCGGCCAGACAAGCCGACCGGGCCCAGCAGCGCCTGCGCCTGATGGCGGACGGCTCGGCCCGCATCGGCACCACCCTGGAGGTGGAGCGGACCGCCCAGGAGCTGGCGGACGTCCTGGTGCCCGACCTGGCCGACATGATCGGCGTGGACATCCTGGACTCCGTCCTGCGGACGGGACGCCCCGACACCGGCGAGGGTCCGGCACTGTTCCGCGCCCTGGCGGTGAAGACCGCCTACCCCACCATCGCCTCCGAGGCGATCATCGCCCCCGGGCACCTGACCACCTACCACGCCGACCATCCGGCCGCCCACTGCCTCCGCACCGGCAAACCCCTGCTGACCACCCACATCGACAGCGGGGAGCTCAGCCGTATCGCGGCCGACGAGGCCGCCGCCGGGCTGCTCGCCGAGGCCGGTGTCCACACCGACCTGGCCGTCCCGCTCATCGCCCGCGGGCAGATCATCGGCGTGATGGGCCTGGCCCGCGCCCGCAATCCGCAGCCGTTCGACGAGGACGACCTCACCCTCGCCTGGGAGCTGGCCTCGTCCGCCGCGCTGAGCATCGACAACGCTGTCCTCCACCAGCACATCCGCAGCGCCGCCGAAACCCTTCAGCGCAGCCTGCTGCCCCAGCCCTCGCCTCGCCGTCCGGGTCTGGAGATCGCTGCCCGCTACCGGCCCGCACAGGCGTTCAGCGAGGTCGGCGGCGACTGGTACGACGTCATCCCCCTCAGCGGCGACCGAACCGCCCTGGCCGTCGGCGATGTCATGGGCAGCGGTATCCCGGCCGCCACCGCCATGGGCCGGCTGCGCACCGCCACCTCCACCCTCGCCGACCTCGACCTCGCCCCGAGCCGGATCCTCACCCACCTCGACCGCATCACCCAGGGCCTGGACCCCTACTTCGCCACCTGCCTCTACGCGGTGTACGACCCGAGGCAGTGCCGCGTGCAGCTGGCGTGCGCCGGCCATCTCCCCCCGGTGCTGGTGCGGGCCGGCAGACCACCGGAGCTGCTCGACCTGCCCACCGGCACCCCGCTGGGGGTGGGCAGTGGCCCCTTCGAGACCTCCTCGGTGATCATGAACCCCGGCGATCAGCTCGTGCTGTACACCGACGGGCTGGTGGAGACCCGCGACGACCCCATCGACAAACGCCTGGACGATCTCCTGCGTCTGCTGTCCCCGCCGTGCCGCTCGGCGGAGGAGACCTGCGACCGGCTGCTCCAGGAGCTTCGCCACCCCGCCGACCACGACGATGTCGCACTGCTCATCGCGCACGCGCGGCCTCTGGCCGCGGTCTGAGTCCGGGACACTGTCCTGAGGCGTGCTACGAGACGGGGGTCGAGACGTGTGCAGGATGGACATGGCCGCCAAGGAGGCGGCGATCGCCCGGTTCCTCCAGGAGTATCCGCAGGCGGCTGACGTCGGCCGCCGGCATCCCGCGCTCGACGGCTGTGAAGAGATCCGCTGGTCGGAGTTCCCCCAGTGCCCTGCCGCCCTCCCGGCCCTGCTGTACGGGCTTCTCGACCCGGCAGCCGCCACCGAGGCCCAGCGCGTGCTCATCAACACGCTGTTCACCATCGCCGAGATGAACCCGGCCGTGCCGCACGTCCTGCCGTTCCTGCTCCGTCTGGCAGACGACCCGCAGGTCCCTGAGCGGTCCCGCCTGCTCGAGTATCTGACGATGGTGGCGGACTACTCCGAGCCGGTCGAGACCGCCGACGAAGCCCTGGTGCAGTGGTTCGGCAGCGACAGCGAACATCCCGAGCGTGAGCGGTGCAGGGCGGTGTTCGCGCAGCACGCGCACATCGTCGAGACACTGCCGGACGGCCTCGTCGACCCGGCCAGCCGTGCGAGGCTTCGGCAAGCTGCCGGCCTTGTCTGAGACGCAGCGTCCAGACGGCCCGTGAGTGGCTGCGCAGGTGCGGGCAGGCGGCCCGTACGAAGCGGGTGCATGAGGGACGCGGACCAGGGGGGGCGGCCCGTGAAGAAGGTCGTCATGAAGCGCAAGGTCGCCGCTGTCGTCACGGTCACCACTCTTCTCCTCGGCGGTGCCATCGCCTGCGGCGGCGAGGTCGCCCACTTCACCATCGCCATCGAGTAGGGCGGTCCGCCACGGGGGCGGATGCAGACTTCCTTGATACGGTGCGCGAGCGCACCACTCGGAGAACTCACGGCGGCGTTCACGGTGAGAGGGGCACTCGACGATGCGGGCTTCCGAGGCACCGCGGGCGATCACCTCGGCCGTGTCGATCGCCTCGTCACTCGGCCTGACAGCAGATCACGCGACCGTCCTCCATGACTCGAACAAGCTGACGCTGCGTCTGCTGCCCTGCGACGTCCTGGCCCGAGTGGCACCCGTGGCGCAGCAGGTCGCACGGTTTGAAGTCGATCTCGCTCTGCGGCTCACCGGATCCGGTTGCCCCGTCGCCGCTCCCGAACCGCGCGTGGAGCCCGGCGTGTACGAGCGGGACGGCTTCGTGGTCACCTTCTGGACCTACCACGAACCCACGTCACCTCGTGAGATCCCGCCGCGCGACTACGCAGACGCGCTCGAGCGGTTGCATGCCGGCATGCGCACGCTCGACGTCCCGACGCCACGCTTCACGGACCGGGTCGAGCAGGCCCAGCACCTCGTGGCGGACCGGGACCGGACTCCGGAGCTCGACGACGCGGATCGGCGACTGCTCGGCGACACGCTGCGAAGCATGAAGCGAAGGATCCAAGAGCGCGGCGGCGCCGAGCAGGTGCTGCACGGCGAGCCGCACCCGGGCAATCTGCTCACCACGCGCGGCGGGCTGCTGTTCGTCGACCTGGAGACGTGTTGCCGCGGGCCTGTCGAATTCGACCTCGCCCATGCGCCCGAGGAGGTCAGCGCTCACTATCCGGGTCTCGATCAGGACCTGCTGCGCGCGTGCCGGACCCTCGTGCTGGCGATGATCACGACGTGGCGCTGGGATCGAGGGGACCAGTTCCCGGACGGCCGCCGACTGGGCGCCAAATGGCTGAGCCGGATCCGGGCCGGGCTCGATCACAACGGCTATGCCGCCGACGGCTGTTGAGGACAGGACCCAGGCCCGGCCGAGGACGAGGTGGACTCCGCGACGAAGATGCAGAACGGATGGCCCGCGGGGTCGGCGTAGACCCGGAAGGGTTCGTCAGGTCCCTGCTCGTTGTCGGACAGCAGACGGCCCCCGAGACTCAGCACACGCTCATGGTGTGCCCGGAGATCCTCGACCGAGGAGACGCTCAGGTCCAGGTGCAGTTGCTGCGCCACCGGCCCGTCAGGCCAGGTCGGTCGTGTCAATCGGTCGACATGCTGGAAGGCGAGCCGGGGCCTGCCGTCGGGAGTGCGCAGTACGAGCCAGTCCTGGCCGCGTTCGTCGTGCTCACCTGCCTCGGGCGGCTCGTCCCCGGGGCCGTAGACCAGTCCCAGCAACGCACGGTAGAACTCGGCGAGTTCTCGGATGTCGGTGCTGTCGAGCACCACGTGATGCATCGTCAGCGGTCCGGGTGCGGACATGTGATCACCTCCGGCAGTCAGAGTGCCCGGTGAAGAGGTTCGAAACGGCCCGGCGTCGACGGCCCGTCATATCGAATTGACTTTACTTTCCCTTTGCGCTTGGCTGCGGGTCCGACCTTTCATGATCCGGGGGGATCCACATGAGCCGCGCGGTCCGTGCAGCCGTCCACACCATCGCCGTCGCCGCTCTCGCGCTCGGCCTCGGCGCCTGTTCCGAGGCGGTCGACCAGGTCGACAAGGCCGTGGACACCACGTACGAGGTCACCTACGAGGTGACGGGGAAGAACGTCGACTCGATCGACTTCCACGGCGGCGGTGGCAAGGCCATGAAGCCGAAGGTCGATTCGGTGTCGAAGCCCGAGCTGCCCTGGAAGAAGACGGTGACCTTGCGGGGCATCATGCCCGCGGCCGTCATGCCGGTCGCCGTGGACCCCGAGGGCTCCCAGGTCACCTGCAAGATCACCTACAAGGGCAAGGTCCTGGACGAGCAGAGCGCCAAGGGGCTGGTGACCGCCGGCGGCTGCACCGCGACGTCGCCGATCACGGAATAGCCCGCAGAGGATCCGCTCACGATCATGCTGTCGGACAACGAGGAGACGCGGCCCGAGTCATGACCGATCACTGCTGTGAGGCCATGACCAGCAGCGTGACCATGCGCTGCGACCGGCACGACGATCCCTTCGCCTGCCCGGACGCACTGGTCGACTTCAGCGCCAAGTTCCAGGAGTACGGCCTGATCATCCATGACGGTGGTCGATCCACCGTCACGATCGCGTTCTGCCCTTGGTGCGGACGGCGCCTTCCCGCCTCGCAGCGGGACCGGTGGTTCGACGAGCTGGAGCGGCGCGGGATCGACCCCTTCGAGGACGAGGTCCCCGCCGACTTCCAGGACGACCGCTGGCTCGCCGCTCCGCGCCGGCAGAACTGAAGCGGCACGCCCCTCAGGACCACACGCCGAACCACTGCTCGGCGCCGAACTCCTCGAACCGCTCCACCTCGGTGAAGCCGAGTCCGGCCGCGAGCCGCATCGACCGGGTGTTGGCCGTCTGGGTGCAGAGCACCACCGGCTCGCCGGGAAACGCGTCCGCGAACCAGTCGAGCACCGCCGCGCACGCCTCGGCGGCGTACCCGCGCCCCCATGCCTCGGGCAGGAACGTGTAGCTGAGCTCGGCCTCCTCGGCCTCCGGGCGGACATGGCCCGGCCGTTCGGGATCCCGTCGATCGAGTGTGACGATGCCGATCATCGCTCCGTCGAGGTCGACGGCGAAGAGACCAGGACGCCGTCCGGGTATCTCGGGCATGGCACGCTCGAGCTCATCACGAGGTCGAGGACCTCCGAGGTAGGCGTACACCTCCGGTGATGAGAACAGCTCGACGAACGCCGCACGGTCCCGCGCCTCGGACGCGCGGAGCAGGAGCCGTTCGGTTTTCAGAGGGGCGGGTGGCCGGCTGACAGGCCCGAGTTCCGTCACGTCGGGCAACGTATCGCAGGCCGGGGGAGTGTGCCGCAACGTGCGTTGTCCCGAAGAGGGTTGACCGACAGGGGCCGACGGCGCGGGCCGGGCCGTTCTCCCCGGTCCCGGAGGCACCGGGTGCCGTCCCGACGCACTCCCGAGGCGACGTCAGAACCAGTGCAGACAGTGCGGGGGACGGTCGGGCCTGAAGAGGGCGTCGGCGCGGCCGGCCGCGTCGGCGTGGTGGGCCCGGATGTGCCCCGCGCGCACCAGCGTGCTCGGGGCGGTCCCACCGAGGTAGACCGATCCCAGGTCGCTCACGTTCAGGGACAGGTCGGGCTCCCGGTCCGTCGGGACGCAGTCGGCCTTGCCGTCCTGGACGGTGAGCAGGTGGCGGCCGTGCTCCCCGAGGAACGGGTCCTCGACGTCGAGGACGAGCTCGCCGTCCGCGAACCAGCCGCGCGTCGTCAGCGCACGCGGGACGTCGAGCAGCCGCACCCACAGCCAGTCCATGTCGCCGCCCACCTCGGCGGCACGGAAGTCCACGAGCTGCCAGCGCAGCGGGTGCTGGGGCGGGACGTGGGGGATCACGACCTGGGAGACCAGGTCGTGATTCAGTACGAACCGGGCCAGGGCCGCGAAGACGGCGTCATCGCAGGCGATGGTCTCGTCGACCGTCAAGGTGCCGCCGTCGACCGCGTAGCTGGCGTACCCGTCCGGGACGCCGTCGGTGCCCCGGTGGACGGCGATGTAGCGTGGCGCCGCGGAGATCGGGGGCTGCCCCGCGCGCAAGGCCCACCAGCGGTGCGGCCGGGACAGCGCACCGGGCTGGGCGCGGCGGTACCGGTCGTAGACCTCCTCCAGGATCTCTCCGCACTCGGAGCGGCGCAGCACCTCGACCGAGCCGTTGTCCGCACCGGCCGCCGGTGGGGACGCCGCCCCGTGTGCCCGTGGTGGGGCGAGGGCGGCCCGGTGGCGCTGCACCGTCAGCCGCTGCGTGTAGGTCGCAGGTCCGTAGCCGAACCGGCCGTAGATCGGGGCCTGTGAGGCCAGCAGCACGGAAAGGAACTCCCCGCGGGCCCGCACGTCGGCGAGCTGATGCCGCATCATCGCTGTGAGCACCCCCTGGCGCCGGTGCGAGGGCAGGACGCCGACGGCGGTCACCCCGGGGGCCGGGACGACGGCCGCGCCGGGCAAGGTGAGTTCGAAGGCGTGCGTGGCCGCGGTACCGACGGGCCGCCCGTCCGCCGTCAGGGCCAGCAGACAGCGGTCCGTCTCGAGCGCCGACCACCACAGGCCCCCGCCGTCGACCGGGGTCTCCGGGAAGCGCCCGAAGGCGGCATGGACGGTGTCGACGAAGACGTCGAAATCCTCGTCGGTCGTGGGACGGACCTCCATGCTGCCGCTGCCTCCTCGGGAAACCGGCACCACGGCGGGTGGTGCCCGGACACCATGCAGTCCTCACCCGTGGCCCGGTCAAACGATTTACGGCCGCGTGGGGGTCGCGGTCCGCCCCGGCACGGTCCGCGGCGGATGCCCCTCAGCGCCGCAGGCACTCGCGCGTGAGCCGGGGCGTCAACTGCCGTGCTAGGCGCGGCCGAGGAGAGGGAGCAGGCGGTCCCAGTGGTGACGCAGCGCGGCGGGGTCGAAGGCATCCGTGTCGGCCATGGTGAAGCCGTGGACGGTGCCGGGGTAGATCTCGGAGGTGTGGTCGACCCCTGCGGCATCCAGCGCCTTGTTCAGCTCGGTCAGGGCCTCGGGTGTCAGGTCGCTTTCCGCATGGCCGAGATGGACCCGGGCGGTGATCCGGGACAGGTCCAGGCGGTCGGGTCCGTCGACGATCACGGGGCCGTGGAACGAGGCGACGGCGGCCACGTGACCGGAATGGGCCGCAGCGGTGCGCATCGCCAGGAGGCCGCCTCTGCAGTAGCCGGTCACCGCCACCGGTCCCGCGATGACCTCGGGCTGGGCGGCGAGGAACCCGAGGTAGGCGTCGGCGTCGCTCAGGACGCGTTCGGTGGTGTGTTCTTTGAGCAGGGGCATGACCTGGGCCATGACCCTGGGCCGAGCCTCTTCCCCGATGTGCTCGGGAAGGTCGATCACCGGTGCGGGGCCGTGGCGGTAGAACGGGTTGGGCACGAGCACGTAGTACCCGTGCCCGGCGAGCTCGTCGGCCAGTTCCCGCAGCACGGGCCTGATGCCGAAGCCGTCCGCGTACATGAGCACCCCGGGGTGCCGCTCGCCGTCATCGGGGAAGGCGGCGAAGGCATCGGCCCGGCCGTCCGGAGTGGGGATCCACAGATTCTTGATCGGCAATGTCTTCCTCACGCGCCTTCGGATAGCGTTAGTCGCACTAACGTTTCTGTCCGAGTGAACGTACAGGGGCAGTCGGACCAGCACAACGGCGGATGGGTGCCATGATCAGCAGCGAAGCGGCGAACGGGTCCGACGACGACGCGCTCAGGACTCCCGACCGGCTGCGGGGGCGGGCGAGCCGGCTGCTGTCTCAACTGACCGTGCGGTCGGACCGGTTGATCACCGACGGGCTGGCCCAGGCCGACGCCCGCAAGTGGCACTACGCCGTGCTCGCCTCGCTGGAGGAGTACGGGCCGGCCAGTCAAGCGGAGCTGAGCAGGCGTTCCGGCATCTTCCGCAGCGACATGGTCGGCGTGCTGAACGAACTGGCCGAGCGTGACCTCGTCGAGCGGACCCCCGACCCCGACGACCGGCGCCGCAACGTCATCACCGTCTCCGCACGGGGCCGCCGCCATCTGCGCCGCCTCGACAAGGTGCTGGACGACCTCCACGACACCCTGCTCGCACCACTGAGTCCGGCCGAACGCGACCAGTTCGTGCGGCTGCTCACGCGCCTGCTCGACCACCACACCCGCACGCCCTGAGCCGCGGACCGCCCGGTCGGCTCTGCCGGCCGGCGGGATACCGCACGTTCCACCTGACCCGCGCCGCGCTCGCCGCGATCGTCCACGTGACAACCGTTCGCCCCCGCCGCACCCGTGCGCCGCGGCAGACCGACCCCACCGGTCGCTCCCTCGACAGGGCGACCACCGCCTCTTGACCCGGTCGCCTGGCAGCGGTCGGCCTCGCGGCGGCGGTGCCCGGCGGCGGCGGGGCCGTAGCCCCCAGCCGCCGGGAACACCGCGCGGTCCCCTACAACCCGTCGCTGTTGACGGCCGGTCGCCGCCACCACGCGGCGCTCGCGTCGCGCAGGGTGTTGGTGCCGCAGTGCACCTCGCCCATGCCGAGGTGGTAGGTGTACCAGTCGTCGATGTACGACACCTTCAGACCGACCCGCTGGTAGGCGGCGTTGACGGCTTCCGTGAAGATGTCCTTGCCGTCGATGACGGGGCCCCACTGGCGCGGGGCGAGGTAGCGGTCGCGTCCGAGGAGCAGGCCGTTGACCGCGCCGGGCACGTACGCGCTGGTCGTCACCGTCGCCCGGGCCGCCGCACGCGAGGCCGCCGGGTTCTCGGCGAGCCACTTCTGCTGGCCGTGGTCACCGAGACCGTCCACGAGGTCGGAACCGGCGCCCATGCGCGTCAGACGCGGCACGGGAATCCGCTGACCGTCGGCGGTCATCGCCTCCGAGTCACGGGTGTACAGCGCGGGGACCCGCACGATGTCCGCCTCGGTGATCCCCGTCTCGCGCTTGAGGATCTCCAGGTTGGCCGCGATGCGCCGCGCCGCCATCTCGTTGTCGGCCACCAGGTGACGGGAGGCGAGTGCCTGGTCGATCGTCTCCTTCGGCGCGGGCATGCCGCTGCGGCCCGGGACGGAGAACATCTTCGTCCGGCCGTTGCCGTCGCGCTTGGCGTCGCGCAGCAGCCGCAGCCCCGCCTCGGGATCGGCCACGCCGACGCGCCAGCCGCGCGGGGTGTCGGCGGGCAGGAACTGCACGAACTCGTCGACGTGCCCCACACCCAGCCAGGAGGTGTCCAGCAACAGCGGGTCCTGCAACCCCTGGGACGTGAGCATCGTCCGCATCACCTTCGACGGACGCGCCCCGCTGTCCTTGCGCTCGCCCATGATGATCCGCCCGGCCGGGTAGGAGTGGCCGGCGTGTGTGTAGGGCGGGATGGTCTCCAGGTTCCCCATGGAGTTGAGCGACCAGTCGTCCGGCTCCGCCCGGTCCGTCACCTGCACGACACCGACGTTCCGGCCGCGCACCTTCTCGAACAGCTCCCGGCCCGCGTCCCGGTCCGGCTGCGCGGAACGCAGCATCACGCGCATCACGTGCCGCTGTCCGTCCGGCCCGGTCATGCTGACGTAGGCCGGTTCGACGAAGTCCTGGGCCCAGCGGTCGGCGTACTTCTCGAAGGTGATCAGCGGGGTCGTGACCCCGGCCTTCTCGACCTCCTTCTCGAGGGCGGCGACGAACTCCCTCTGCAAGCGGCTGTCCGGTCCCTCACCCTGGACCTTTGACACCAACACCTGCTGGGTCGCCTGGAGGTGATGCTGGGTCAGCAGCGGTGCCACGCGCAGGGTCACGGCATCGGAGGTGGACTTCTGCCCGGATGTCACCGTGAGCTGGACCACCACCCGGCCGTCCCACTTCACCCGGTCCCGGACGATGTCGGTGGCCTCGACTCCGAACTCCACACCGGAGCGCAGTTCGGCGGCCGTGAGCCGCGTGCCGGAGGTCACGAGGACCCACTTCCCGTCACGCTTGAGGAAGAGGTGTGCGTGCGTGCCTCCGGTGGTGACCTTCAGGCTCCCCTTGGCGTCGGCGGGGAGGCCGGGCAGGGGTACGGAGCGGACCCGGGCGAGGTCGGCGTCGTCCGCGGTGCCGTTGACCTTCGTGTCGGAGCCGTCGTTGCACGCGGCCAACACGTCGTCCGACAAGGGCTCGCCTCCCGGCCCGGCCGACGGGCACCGCTTGGCGTCGTCGTCGAGGTTGGGCAGGACCACGGCCCCGCGCTGGACGGACCAGCTGTCCTCCCACGAGCGGTCGGTGCCGCCGGTGACATCGACGCGTCCGTCACGGTTGACGTCCGCCCGCAGATCGGCCCGCCCGCTCGTCTCGGCGGCGACGGCGGATGCGGCCGGACCGGCGAGCACGGATCCGGCAGCGGTGATGGCCAGCACCACCGACCCGGCCGGGTACAGGCGCGAACGTATGGGTCTGGGTGAACGCACGGCAGGTTCCTCTCGGTTGTGGGGTCTGCCCTGCAAGAGGAAGGACGGTGGCTGTGCGTTCACTGTGCGGTGGGAGTTGATGCCGAGAGTCGGCCCGCAGGAAGGGTGCCGGTGCGTGACTCGGCCGTCCCGCGGCGTCTGTGACGCACCGCGGGACGGCCGGTGGCACCGCGGTGCCGCGGTCAGCAGTTACGGACGGACCACACCGGGTCCCAGTCCTGTGTCCCCACCTGCGGCGGGGTGAAGGCCCGCAGAACCTGGCCCTGGGCGTTGTAGAAGTACGAAGTGACCGAGCCGGTCTGCTTGTTGAGGTAGTAGCCGGTGCCGAGCCAGTTGGACAGGCTGTACCGGTTGCAGGTGTAGAGGAAGAACACCTTCCACTTCGCCACGGTCGGGTCCCACACCTCGAGGCAGAGATTGCCCGCGTTGCAGTCGAAGGTCTCGTTCTCCGCCCGGTGGATCCAGCGGGTGGAGGGAGAGATGGTGGGGGAGACGGCGGCGGGGACGGGCCGGGCGGCGGCCCCCTGCGGCGCGGGCGGCGCCACGAGGACCCGGTCGCCACCGTGACGGTCCGCCGGTGCCGCCGCCTGGGCCGGACCGGCCAGGAAGGTGGCCATCAGCGCCCAGGTCAGGACGGCGACGACGCTGAACAGGGGACGTGTGAAGCGCATGGAACGCGACCCTCCTTCGTTCGACCGGACGTCGTTGCCTAGCACTCGCCGCGCCACACGACCTTGACGATGCGGGTGCCGGGAGCGGCGTTGCCCTTGTAGGAGCCGGGCCCGGGGTTGTAGTGGAGGCAGACGGTCTCCGTGCCTCCCTCGACGGCGTACGTCATGTCGACGTGGTCGGCGCCCGGGAACGGGATGCCGTTGTTGAACGCGGAGCGGAAGGTGACGCTCCCGGACCAGTTCCCGGCGGTCTTCAGCACGAGTTGACCGGTCTGGTTCTCCCCGCTGTAGGCGCAGAAGTATTCCTTCGGACAGCCGGGCGGACTGGCCTCCGCGGAAGCACCTGGCGCGGTCGCCAGCACGGTGGCGAACGCGGCGGCCGCGACGGCACCGACAGCAGCACGCTTGCGCATGTCGTTGTTCCCCCTGTGGGTCGGTTCGTGAAGATCCTGGTCACGTGTGTCTTCAGGCTGCCCGGCGTCGGCGCCCCGTGCCAGGTCATTCGAACCTCGTCGAAAGCACCTGGTGAAGCGCCCCCGCCGAGGCAGGTCCTCGAACCCGGAGGAACAGGCGGGTGGTTCAGGCGATGGACGCCGAAATGACGGCTGCGACAGCGAGGTTGCAAGAGGCCGTCACCCACACCGCGGGATGGGGCTCGGGCTCGACCAGCGTCGCACCCAGGCGTCCCGGCGTGACCAGGTCCACCACCCAGAACGCCACCGCCATCATCACCAGTCCCAGCAGCCCGAACGCCGCGGTGGACACCAGTCCCTTGCCGAAGTCCTCGTACGTCGTCCAGATGGACGTGAACACGATGCCGCCGATACCGAGCAGGGCGGAGCTGAGCACCGTGGCGGCGTTGCGATTGCGTTCCTGCCAGATCTGCCGGCCGAGCTTCCCGGGCGTCAGCACATCGACCAGGACGATGCCGAGGACCAACAGAATCAGCCCCAGACCGCCGTATGCCGACGCCCGCCCGAGTCCGTTGACGATGTCGCTCATGGGATTGGCAACTCCGAAGCGTAGAGATCATGACTGATCGCGGTCAAGGAGAGGCAAAATCTAGCGCACACCCGTCGACCGCCGAACGGCGCCCGGGGGCCTCGGGGATCACGCCATCGCCGGTGGCGGGAGCTCCGAGTCGGGATGCGGGATCATGACCGGATGGAGACCCGTTTTCATGGCATCGCCGAGCTGGTCGAAGTCCCGTCCGTGGCCGTCGTGGTCGACGTCATGCGCGCTTTCACCGTGGCCGCGTGGGCCTTTGGCCGGGGTGCGGAGAAGATCGTCCTCGCCGAGTCGCTGGACGAGGCCCTGGCACTCAAGGCGCGCCACCCGGACTGGGTGGCACTCAAGGACGGTCCGCCCGCGCCCGGGTTCGACACGGTCAACTCACCAGGCCTGCTGCGCTCCCTGGACCTCAGTGGACGGACCGTCGTGCAGAAGACCACGGCGGGAACGGTCGGCGCCCTCGCGGTCAAGGACGCGTCGCTGGTGTTGTGCGCCGGATTCGTGGTGGCGGGAGCGACGGCTCGGCTCCTGCGCAGTCGTGACTGCGACAGTGTCACGTTCGTGGTCACCGGCGAGGACGGGCGGGCCGAGGAAGATCTGGCGTGCGCCGAGTACATCGCCCGCAGGGCCTGCGAAGGGGAGACGGACGCGGCCGGGTTCCTGCGCCGCGCCGCCGCCTCCCGTGCCGCCGCCGAACTGGCCGAAGGGGTGCGCCAGGGGGCCCACCCCGATGACGTCGCCCTCTGCCTGGAACTGGACCGGTTCCCCTTCGCCATGGTGGCGGCCGTGGAGGACGCGCTCATGGTCCTGCGTCCGCACGCCCTGCCCGCGACGACCGACCCCCGGGGCGTCACCCCCTGCCCCCACCGGCTCGCCGGGGAAGGTCATCGGGCACCGTAGGGTCGCAGTGCCGAGACGGCTCGTCGCCGGCAGCGGCGACGCAAGCACCGGCCCACAAGCGGAAGGGATCCACCAGACATGCGCGGCATCGTGGTCCACGGCCCGGGGGAGGCGTTCCGATGAGCGGAAGCGAGGAACCGGAACCCGTCCTCTTCCACACCGGCGGGCGCGTCGCCCGCATCACGCTCAACCGGCCGCGGGCCCTGAACGCCCTCACCCACGCCATGGTCCGCCGTATCGACGAGGCGCTCACCCGGTGGGAACGGGACCCTGCCGTTGAGACCGTCGTCATGACCGGCGCGGGGGAGCGCGGCCTGTGCGCCGGGGGCGACATCCGCGCCATCCACGACGACGCCCGCGACGGTGACGGCACGGCGACCGCCGCGTTCTGGCGCGACGAGTACCGGCTCAACGCCCGCATCGCCCGCTACCCCAAGCCGTACGTCGCAGTGATGGACGGCATCGTGATGGGCGGCGGTGTGGGTGTCTCGGCGCACGGCGGCGTCCGTGTCGTCACCGAGCGCTCCCGGATCGCCATGCCGGAGACCGGGATCGGCTTCGTACCGGACGTGGGCGGCACTCACCTGCTCTCCTCGGCCCCCGGGGAACTGGGCACCCACCTCGGCCTGACGGGCGCCCAGATCGGCGCCGCGGACGCGCTGCTGTGCGGACTCGCCGACCACTTTGTGCCGTCGGCCGAACTGCCGGAGCTCCTCGACGCGCTGGCCCGGATGCCCGCGCGGGATGCCCTGGCCCGCTGGGAGCGCACTCCACCGCAGGGCGTCCTCGCCACCCGGTCCGACTGGATCGACGCCTGCTACGCCGCCGACACCGTCGAGGAGATCGTGCGTCGGCTGTTCGCGCACGGAGACTCCGCCGCCAAGGAGGCCGCGGAAACCCTGCTGGCCAAGTCACCGACCGCCCTCAAGGTCACCCTCGCGTCCCTGCGCCGTGCCCGGGAGCTCGGCCGGCTCGAACCGGTCCTGGACCAGGAGTACCGCGTCGCCTGCGCCGCCCTGGACACTCCCGACCTGGTGGAGGGGATCCGTGCCCAGGTCGTCGACAAGGACCGGAGGCCGCGTTGGTCCCCGGCGACCCTGGCCGACGTCACCGACGCCGATGTGGAACGCTTTTTCACTCCGCTCGGTGAGCGCGAACTCGGACTGGATTCGAAGATCTGATGACGAGTTGCTGACGAGAATGCCGTCAGCAACTCGCGCGCATTTCTCTACGGCGTCGGTCAGAGCATGAGCAACAGCCGCGTGTTGGGGACGAGTTTCCGGTTGACGCTGGTGCTCTGCACGAAAATGGTGAAGTGGTCGTTGTGGTCCGGCTTGACGCGGACTTCCGTCTGTGGCAATCCGAGCAGGGTTCGCGCTGCCGGCCCCGTGTACACGCGGTCCGTCTTCTTCTCCAGTACCGCGATCTGCTTCTGCGCCTGTATCTTCTCGGACTTGCTCAGTTGGTAGAAGGCCGCACCGGTGCGATAGGTGTGCCCGCATTCGGTGACCCACTCCCTGATTCCGGCGTCGCGAGCCACCGGGATCAGCTGGTACTTCGCCGGATCGATCGGTGTGAGCCCTGCGGCCTTGATGGTGTCCTCGTTGACCGCTTCCGCGCCGGTGGAGAACACCGCACGCGAGCCTCGGATGCCCTGGGTGCGGCCCATCATGAAGTTCTCGGTGGCCTGCCGGATGACCTGCCCGGCCTCCTCCAGGCCCTGGGTGCTGGTGGCGTCCCATATGGCGATGTTGTCCTTGGGGAAACCGCACTGCATGGCCTCGCGCTTGCCCATCTGGTCGGGCACCAGGACCGCCAGTGTCCAGTTGTCCTGCTGGGTCTCGATCATCCGGGCCACGGCCTGGACCAGCTGACGCGGATCCCGTGACGGGGCGTCGGGACAGCGGTGGCTCGCGTTCTCCTGCCCGTCGGTCAGCACGAAGGTCAGGAAGCTGTGGTCGCCGTACAGCTGGGCCGTCTGCGCCAGTTCACCCTGCGATTTCAGGGCGGCTGCCAGGAGGGCCGTCATTCCACCGGTCCGGTACAGCTGCTTCAGGGACGGCATGCGCAGGACGTCCTTGTCGTAGATGACGCACTCCACCTTGTCGGCGAAGACGTACACCGTGACACGGGTTTCCTGGTCCAGTTCCCGAGAACGCCGGGCGAGATAGGCGATCTGCTGGTCGGCGACCTCGACGACTTTACGACTCAGATGCGACATGGACGAGCTCGCATCCAGCACGAGAGCGACGTGGTTGATGTAATTCTGGCTTTCGGACATCACAGCTCCCCCTTGTTCCGGCTTGATGTTCCGATCCTCTCACCCACCACTGACAATCGATTGTGGGTCCGGCGCCGACGAGGCCCGCGGGCCGGTCAGTTGGTGCGGTCGGACCAGCCCTGCGGAAGGTCGCCGGGGGCCGTGGAGACGACGGTGTCGTCATCGGGGCCGACGAACTCGAAGAGGGTGATCCTGGCGAACTCCGGTACCACGTGGAGCGGGTAGGTGGGGCCCTCGTCGCGGTACCTGCGCATCTCGTCGAGGTGGTCGTTCTGGTACAGGACGGTGCGCTCGCCGTGCTCCTCGACCCAGCGGGGGAAGAAGATCACGCCGTGCAGACGGCGCTTGCCGGGCATGACGTTCACACAGACCGACGTGCCGGTCGGCTCGTTCCAGGAGACCTTGTAGTGGTCGTCGTCCAGTTGGACCAGATCGACCTCCTGGTCCTTGACCCAGCGACCGCCCACCATGCCGGAGTGGATCCGGTAGTCGATGGTGGTCGAGTTCTTCACGTACATCTCGTACTGCCAGCCGTTGGCGTAGGTGTAGATGAAGCGGTGGCCGACGATCCCGGAGAGCTCCTGCGGGGGTACGGGGTTCTGGACGGTGGTCTCGTGTGCTCCCTGGCCGGCCATGCGAGGTGCCTCCTTGTCGGTGCTGTGGTCGGGCAGGATTCATTTTGTCACAAAACTATTTTGCAGCAAAACGACATCGGAGGCATGATGAGCGCATGGACACCGCGACCGACCTCGGCCGCCTCATCGGGCCCCTGCGACGAGCCGTGCTGGTCCGCACCCGCCGCGCGGCGGACCTCCCGGACCTTCCCGAGGCGCAGATCGAGCTGCTGAGGGTTCTCTCCGACGCCGGAGGCCTCGCTCCGCGCGAGGTTGCCGCCCGGCTGCGCGTAGCCCCGTCGACCGTCAGTAATCTGATCCGCGCCATGACCGCAGCCGGCCTCGTCGAACGCAAGCCGTCATCGACCGACCTCCGTACGGTGACCCTCACGGCCTCCCCTCATGCACTCGACCTGCTCAGTCGGTACGACCGGGTGAGCGCGCAGGCGCTGAGGCAGGCCCTGACCGCCTTGGCGCCGGACAGCCGACGGGCCATCGAGGAGGCGCTGCCCGCGCTCACCGAGTTGATCGGTGCCCTGGAGGGGCAGCGCGGCTGACCGGCACCCGGCGCGGAGGACGAGGGGCGCGCGTGGGCGCAGGGGGGCTCCGGGAGCCGGTCCGGGCGAGGGAGGCATGAGACTCACGGATCGGGGTAAGCGCTTGCAGCCGGACGGGAAGGGCCGCGACACCTGGGGAGGTCGAAGCGGCCCTTCCCCATCCTTCACGTACGCCCGGTGACCGGCGGCCGGCACCCGCGATCCCGGCGACGGGACCGGTGAGCACGGGACACCGGCTGGCGTCTTCCCGACCAAGGGTGATCCGCGCAGTCATTCCGGTTTGGCCGTGATCACTGCTGTCTCTTCCGGCGCTGCGACGCTTGCCGTGCCGTCGGCCGTGACGAAGGGCTCCTGACCGGGCTGCCGTGCGCCGAGGCATGCGAGGGCGAGCGTGGCGGTCACGGCCAGGACGACAACGGCGGCTCCCGAGAGCAGGAAGGCGTTCTGGAGTCCGGCGAGGGTGATGGCGGTCGAGGCCACAAAGGGGGAGATCGCCAGGGCTCCTGCCACCCCGGCCTCCCACAGGCCAAGCGCCTTCGCCAGATGATGGCTCGGTATGCGCTGCTGCACCAGCGCGATCAAGGGAATGTCCGTGAGGGCCGAGACCAGCCCCGTGGCGGTCAGGAGAACCGCCGCCACAGCATGGGAGGTGACCGTTCCCAGCGGAGCCCGGAAGATCCCGAGCAGGGCCCACGCCAGCACGGCGGCCAGTGCGAGTCTGCGGATGCGCAGGCCCGCCAGGAGCAGGGCGCCCACCACTTCGGCGACCCCGGCGACGCCCAGCAGCAGGCCGTACTGGCCGCCCTGTCCCACGACCGCGACCAGCCCGACGGTCAGGAAACCGCTGGTCAGGGCGAGGGCGAGCACGAAGGTCACGATGACCACGAGTACGTCAGGAGCGGCCCGCACGGCCCTGAGCCCGGCGCTGAGATCGGACCACAGCCCCGTCTGACCGCTGGTCGGGGCGGGGCGGGTCACACGGATGGCGGCCACGGCGGCCGCCGAGCCCAGGAAGGTGAGTCCGTTGACCACCAGCGCCGACTGCAGCGAGCCGAAGACCAGCAGCGGCGCGAGCATCAGCGGGCCGACGAAGAAGGCGGCCCGGAAAGCGACTTGCAGCAGTCCGTTGGCCTGCTGGAGGCGGTCCTCCGGCACGATCTGCGGGACGATGGCGTTGCGGGCCGGGGCGAACGGGGCGCCGATCAGCGCCAGCAGCGCCGTGGTTGCCACGAGCAGGGGCAGGTTCAGCAGGTTGAGGGAGAGCAGGACCAAAGCCACGGCCACCACGCCGACCCGGGCCAGGTCGGTGGCGATCATCAGCTTCCGGCGGTCGCGGCGGTCGGCGTACGAGGCGGCGACGAAGGTGGCCATGAACGCGGGCGCGAAGGCGGAGACGCTGACCAGGGCGACGGCCGTGGGGTCCTTCGTCAGTGACCAGGCCAGCCAGGCGGTCGCGGCGGTGTACAGGCCGTCGCCGAAGCGGGAGATGCCCTGGCCGGCGAAGAGAAGCAGGAAGTTGCGGTCCTTCAGCAGTGACATGCGGCCACTGTCGGGTCCCGTCGTGGGTCTGATCCACTTATTAGGCAGGTGGCTAATCAGTCGCCTCGCCGTCGCCGTGCAGGAAGCTTTCCAGGCCGGGGGTCAACCCCGCCACCTGTCCGGGCGCAAGCCGGTACAGGACGTAATAGCCCTCGCGGCGGCGCTCCAGCAGGCCCGCGTCCGCCAGCACTCGCAGATGCTTGGACAGGGCGGCCTCGCTGACGCCCACGAGCGGGGCCAACTCCTGCGTGCTGCGAGGGCGTTCGGCGAGCAGTCGCAGGGCGCGCAGCCGGGTGTCGTCGGCGAGCGCGCGGAGTGTGCCGACGAGCCTGGTCGGCGGAATCCTCGGGCGGGCTTCCCGGACGATCGAGGAGACGGGGAAGACGAGCCCGAGAGGCCATGGACCGTCGCAGTTGACGCGTACGTGTGGCCACACATAGGCGCTGGGGGCGAGCACGAGGGTGTCGTCCGGGCCGACGGCGACCTCGTGATCGTGCGGCCGCTCCAGCCAGAAGCGTTCGGCGCGCGGATCGCTGCGCACCTCCGGCCACAGGCCGCGGAGCATCCCGTACAGGCCGCGCTGCTCGATCTGGTGTCCGGCCTCGCTGACGCCGGCGGCGAGTTCAGGCTCGAGCCGTGCCCATTCCTCCTGGAACGCCTCCCGCCAGTAGCGCTCCAGCATGCTCAGGAAGCGTTCGAGCAGCGCGCGGGGGTCGTCGAGGAGCATCGCGGCCATCGCTTCGTCGCTTTCCTGGGCGAGGCGCTCCCGCAACAGGCGGCGTACCTCCGGTTCGTCCAGCACGTGCGGATCCCTGCCCTCGCCGCCGCCCGGCCAGGGCGTGAGCAGGGGGACGGCGAACTCCAGGCGGACCAGCTCCGGATCCGCCCCACGCAAGCCGGCCAGTTCGTCTTCGAAGTCCGCCAGTCGGCCGGTCGGCTGCGGAAAGAGAAACTCGGGGAAGTACGAGCGCACCGCGTAGGAGAAGGCCTCGATCTCCCGTTTCAGCGCCGGGGACAGCTTGCGCATCGCGCGCACCCAGCCGTGCTGGACGGGGTGGTGCTTGGGCTCCACCAGCACATGGAGACTCAGTACGGCTTCCATCGTCGGCGAATAGGCGAACCCCACGCGCTCGGCGCCGCCGGCAGGGACCCGGAACACGATCGTCATGACCCGTCATCCTTGCCGCAGAGCGTCCACGACGGGAACCGCGCCGCGCCGCCGAACCGCGCCGCGCCGCCGGACGCCTTCCGCACCGCTGACCTGCGCGCGCCGGGCGGCCCGGCGACGAGTGAGAATCGCCGCATGGACGTCCGGCAGCTCGAGCACTTCCTCGTTCTCGGCCCTCGGCCTACCACAGCTCATGCGGGGGACGGCAGGCGCTCTACGACAGCAGCATCCGCGTCCACACGACGGCCAGAAACGTGCAGGCGAGCGTGAACAAGCCCTGCACCACCGCCGTGACCGGCATCTTCAGACGGGCGTGGACGTAGGCACCGGTCGCCGCCACGACGGGGACACCCCAGACGACGCACCAGATCAGCAGGGGTGTGTCGCGGGAGTGCCCCGGACGGGAGGTGTATGGCGACTGAGCCGTTCCCATGCCGACCACGAGGAACATCACCACGGCGACGGCGACGATGACGGCGTCGGCTACGGCGAGCAGGAGGGCGACGGCGATGTCGGTCAGCCGGGAAGGGCGCTCGCCTCGAGCCGTTGCCGGGGAGTCCTGGTCGTCCGTGGGAGGTGAGGACATGACTCGACTGCACCACGGAATGGCGGGTTCGGCACCGCCCGGCGCGGTGAAGGAGCCGGACTGTGACCATCGAGCACACTGCCGGGGCCCGGCGGCACCTTCCGCCGGGCCCCGGTGGGCGTCATCAGGGGCGCACGCATCACCCTGGTGTCAGCCGGGGCTCCGCCCGGCCGAGTTGCCGCACGGCCGTTGCACCAGTCGGGGGAGTCCCCAGTACCTCCGAGCCACCTGCGGCGGTCGATGAGGCAGCGGTTCGGCCTCGCCGTTCGCGAGCGGGTTCCCGTCGGTGGCCGCCGTGGGGCTGACGTCGCTGCCGCGAGCCGCCTCACGGGTAGCTCACCAGGTTCGCCACATTGGTCGAGGAGTTCGAGGGGCCGCCCCGGTCGTTGATGACGTGCCGGATGGTGCCGGTGCCACCGAGCGAGACGGTCACCATGTTCCGAAAACGCACGTTCGGATTGTTCGGCACCTCGAAGGCGTGCTCCGCCGTGACGGACGGGTTCACATTGAAGTAGCAGTAGCTGCCGAGCCCGTAGGCCTGGTGGCTGGTGACGGAGTCGGCGACCTTGTAGGCGGCGTAGCCCTGGGTCGAACCGTTCATCCAGGCCGCCTGCTGGGGCGGGTCGTACGGCATCTCGTTCTGGTAGAAGTACGTCCTGCCGCCGTTGCCGTTCCAGATGGTCTGGTGCTTCTGGTAGTGCTCGACGAACAGGCCGTACATGGTCACGTCGTCACCGTTGACGACGAGTCCGGTGTCCGCGGTGTTGGTGTTCCAGCCGATGCCCGAGCCGTGGTCACCGCGCCAGATCCACATGTGGTCGCCGATGACGTCGTCGCTGTTGACGACGAGACTGGTGGTCGCCTTCCCGACGGCGGCACCGCCGACGCGGAAGTACACGTCGTGCAGGGAGGTCGGGTTCGCCGCGTGGTCGGCGGAGGCTCCGGAGGGCCCTATCTCCACCAGGGAACGGGAGTTGGTGGTGCCGGCGTCGAAGAGGACTCCGGCGATCTTCACTCCGTCGACGTCGGCGACGGTCATGGCCGTGACGCCGTTGTCCGGGATGAACGTGGCGAGGCCCAGCCCCAGCACGACAGTGTCCGGACGGGTCACCCGCAGGGTCTGATCCAGGTGGTAGACGCCCGGGGTGACCAGCAGGTTCTTTCCTTCCGCGAGTGCGGCGTTGATCTGCGTCGCACTCGCGCCCGGCTTGACGACGTGGAACCGGTCGATGCCGAGCGAGGACCCGGCGGCGGTGCCGTTCGCCCAGGTGGTGGCCGAGGAGTCGGTCCGCACGGACGGGACGAACACCTTGTAGGCACCCGTGCCGTCCACGTACAGGAAGGGTTTCTCGCGGACGGTGGGGGTCTGGTTCACCGTCGTGTAGGGCGGGTTGGGGAAGGTGTTGCCCGGTGCCCCCTGGCTGCCGACGAACACCATGTTCCAGTTGGCGCCGGTCCAGCCGCCGAGCTGGGAGTTACGGGTGAGCCACTGCTGCTGGGTGCCGGAGCGCACCTGGCCGTCGATCTTGCTGTCGGCCATGAAACCGCCACTGGACCAGCCGCCGTCGCTGAGTTCCAGGTTGCCGCGCACGTGCATGCGCCGGTACCCGGACGCCTGGGAGACGGCCCACCGGTCGGTGCCGCCGCTGGGGGTCACCGACAGGTTCTCCGCCCCGCGCCAGAAGTTCTGGGTAGCGTTCTGCGGCGGGAACCAGTCGGCCTCGACGTGGACGGCGCCGTTGATGGTGACCGAGTCGGGTGACTGTCCCAGCCCCAGGACCTGGGTGTAGAAGCCGACGTTCACGTCGTTGCTGTACGTGCCGGGCTTGAACATTACCGCGTAGCGCTGGGAGCCGAACTGGTTCGTCTCCTGCTGCTGGAAGATGGAGTCCAGCCGGCTCTGGATCGTGGACGACGGCATGGACGGATCGAAGACGGCCACGTTGGGACCGAGGTCGACGTCGCCCGGCGCGGTGCTCACGGGCGCGACCTGGAAGCGCTGCGCCGCCGTGCCGTTACAGGTGTACTGGACGAGCTGGACGCTGTCGGCCGTGGAGGCCGACGGGACGTCCAGACACTTGCCGCTGTGCCGGTTCACGAAGTGGTAGGCGCCGCCGCCCTCGTCGACGGCCCGCCACTGCTGGTTGTCGCCGCCGCCGTACGTCCACAGGTGTACCGCCGCGTTGTCGGCGGTCGACACATCGCTCACGTCCACGACCTGCCGGGCGTCGTTGCGGTTGTCGATCCGCACGTAGCCGTCGCTGGTCGGGGTGAAGCTCCACTGCTGGGCGGCGCTGTTGTTGCAGGCGTACTGCTGCACCGCGGTGCCGTTGACGGTGGCGGCGGCCCGGGCGTCGAGGCACTTGCCGCTGCCGCTGTTCACCACCGTGGCCCAGCCGGTGGGCAGGGCTGCGGCGGCCGAGGAGGCGGCCTGGGCGGGCGGGAGGCCGGTGAGGATCGAGGCGGCGGTGGCGGTGGCGGCGAGGGCCGCGGTCCAGCGTCCGGCGATGGGTGGTCGGGGGAGTCGGAGCACGTCTTCTCCTGTGCCGACGAAGCGGCGTGAGTGGGGGTGGGGGAGAGGGGCCGCTGTTCGTGCGGCGCGTCAGCCGCCGTACTGGGCGAAGACCCGGGTGAAGTCCCACGGTTGCTGGGCGACGCCCGAGCAGGTGTCGGCCCCGCCACCGGTGCACGGCCGGTCGCGGTTGACCGACCAGAACGTCAGCCGCGCGAGGTGACGTTGCCGGGCGTACCCGAGGATGGTGCGGAAGTCGGCCACAGTGACGGTCTCGCCGTTGTCGGTGATCCCGTTCATCGAGGAGATACCGGTGTGCCGGTAGGCCTGGTCGTCGGTGTAGCCGTAGGCGTTCTTCACGGCGGTCTTCAGTCCCTCGGCGGCGCGGACGCTGAGCTGCCCCATGTCCTGCCCGGCACCGCCGAAGTTGAACGGCATGATCGTCCAGCTGTCGACGGTCAGCCCGGAGGCCGCGGCCTTGCTGATCAGACTGCTGTCCGGACCGTTCTGGCCGGCGCCGAACGTGATGTACACCTTGATGCCGGGATTGTTGGCCTTGACGGTCTTCAGAGCGTCGACCGTCCGCTGCTGCACGGTCGGGCTGTCGTACGCCGCCGCTTCGATGTCGATGTCGATGGCCTTGAGACCGTAGGCGTTGATGACCTTCTGGTAGGCGGCGGCCAGTTCACCCGCGCTGCCGCACGAGCTCTCCAGCTTGTTCCCGCTCCAGCCCCCGAAGGACGGGATGACGTCGCCGCCGGCGGCCCGGACGGTGTTGACGGTCTGCTGGTCCACGCCCCCTGTCAGGGGGCGGCTGCCGTCCCACTGCGGGTTGCAGTAGCCGTTGCTGAGGACGAAGGCGAGCGTGAACCACTTGACGCCGGTCGCGCTCATCACGGTGGTGGGATTCGGCGGGCTGCCCCAGCCGTTGTAGAGGTAGGGCGCCACGGCCATCGCGCCGGGGGCCGGAGCCGGGTCGCCGCCGCCCGGCGCGGTCCACTTCTGGTTGGCCGCCCCGGTGCACGTCCAGATCTGCAGCCGGGTCCCGTTGCCCGAACTGTTGCCGGTCGCGTCCAGGCACTTGTCGGCCTGAGGGTTGACGATGTCCCGTGCGGAGGTGACGGTCCATCGCTGGGCGGCACTGCCGTTGCAGTCCCAGAGCTGCACCCGGGTACCGTCGGCCGTCCCGCCCGAGGTTACGTCCAGACACTTGCCTAGCGCGCGGACGGTGCCGTCACCGCCCACCGTCCACTGCTGGGCGGCGGTGCCGTTGCAGTCGTAGAGCTGCACAGCCGTGCCGTTGACCGTGGCGGCACCCGCCACGTCCACGCACTTGCCGCCGATGCCGGTGATCTGGCCCGTGGCCGCCGCGGCGCCGCTCGCGGGGATGCCGCTGAGGCCGACGAGGAGAGATGCGGCTGCGGCCGTGCCCAGCACGTGCCGCCCGGTGCGGCGGGCCACTGATGTGGTGGTCATGGAGTCACGTCCATTTCTGGTGACGCGCCGCTCAGCGACCGACTGCGACTTAATGCCATGGGCATGACAGTTCACCGTCATGGGTCGTGGTGGAGGGGCCGGTCGGCGAGCTAGGGGGAGTGAGGGCGATGAGAAGTGGGGGCGGCGCAGGGGGAGGCTTATCTCAGTTCATGATTTAAGAAGTGACGCAAGCGGGTGTCAAGAGTTTGGTACAGGCCAATAGCCGCCCTCTCCGGTCGGTCTGACGGCTGGTGAGGCGGCTCCCCGCTGTTCGTGAACATCACGTTGCCTGTACGCCCCTCTGCCCGCGCCTGCGTCAATACTGGTCAGGCCGTCGAGAGGTGGAGAGCTTGATGGAGTGGACGATAGGGGCGGGGCTGGCGGCCGGTCTGCTGATAGCGACGGTCACGGCCCCGGTCGGTGTTTCCGGTGCCGTCTTCCTCCTCCCCGTCCAGCTCAGCCTCCTCGGCGTACCGAGTCCCGCGGTCACGCCCACGAACCTGCTGTTCAACGTGGTGGCCGGACCGGGCGCCCTGTGGCGTTACCACGGCGACGGCGCTCTGCGCGGCGAACTGGCCCTGCGCCTGGTCCGCTGGTCGTTGCCCGGTGTGATCATCGGCGCCGTCATCCGCGTCCACGCCCTGCCCGGCCCGGACGTCTTCCGCCTCCTGGTCGCCGCGCTCCTCCTGCCACTCGGCAGCTGGCTGTGCCTGCGCACGCTGCGAGGGAACCAGGCAGAGCCGCGTCCCGGCACCGAGGCCGAACCCTCACCGAGCACACTGGCCGCCCTGGCCCTGATCGTCGGGGTGGTGGGCGGGATCTACGGCATCGGAGGCGGCTCCCTGCTCGGGCCGGTCCTCGCCGCCCGCGGGATGCCCCTGAGTCGCGTCGCACCGGCCACGCTCGCCGCGACCTTCACCACGTCCGTCGCCGGAGCCGCCACTTATGCCGTGCTCGCCCTGACGAACTCCGGCCCCGTCGCCCCCGACTGGTGGCTGGGCCTGGCCTGCGGACTCGGGGGACTCACCGGCGGCTACCTCGGTGCGCGACTCCAGCCCCGGATGCCCGAGACCGCTCTCCGCCTCCTGCTCGGCGCACTCGCCGCCGCCCTCGGCGCGGTGTACGTGATCCAGTCGGCGAGTTGAGGGTCAGGCACCGGATGAGTGCTCCGCTCACCGACCCGGAAAGACGCCCACCGGTATCTGCGCGTCCCTCGCCTTGTCCCCGGCGGGGAGTTGATCGGCGTAGCCTGCCTCGGTCCACACCAGCTTCTTGAACTGTTCCGGAGTGAGAACCCCTTGCCACGGAATGCCTCCGGGGCAGAACACCGAGGAGCAGTAAGTGCAGTAGTACGCCGGTCGCCACACCCGCTCCGCGCGGCCGGCGCCTGCCTCGGCCGCGGCCTTCTCCCTCCGGTCACCGCGCACGACCACGAAGGTGCCGATGACGCAGAGCAGAGCGAGCACGACACCGCCGACCGTGTAGAGAGGCTTGTCCTGCCGGACACCCGTGTCCGAGAAGACGATGCTCATTCCGGTCAGCACCATGCCCTGCGCGGCGTGCATCCATCCGTCGCCGCCCTTGTCCGGCCCCGGGGCCAGCCGGCCGTACAGGTCCTCCCGCATCGCCCCCTTGCCGCCGCGGGCTTGCTCGACGGGCCTGACCTCACCGCCACCGCACTGCGGACACTGCACCTCAACCGGCCTTCCGGCCCCCACGGACTCCATGATGATCAGCCTACCGACGCTCCGGACGGCGTGATCCGCCGCCGTTCCCCGAACGGCGCCGAAGGACACCGGGCGACGCCGAACGGCGCCGACCGGACGGCAGGGCGCGGCGCCGGGGCTCAGACCGTGGCGGTCTCTCGCGGGTCCGACACGCACTCCAGGATGTGCGGGACGGCCTCCCGCAGGCCGGCGAAGTGGCGGTGCACCCCTTCCACCGCGGCAGGGCTGTTCACGCCCCACACCGTCATCCCCGCGCGCAGCCCGGACCGCACTCCGGACGGGGCGTCCTCGATGACCAGACAGTCCCTCGGCTCGGCGCCGAGCCGCGCGGCGGCCTGCAGATAGGGCACGGGAGAGGGCTTGCCCTCCGCCACGCTCGCGGCGTCCACGATCACCTCCGGTACGGGCAGGCCCGTTCGCAGGAAACGGTCGCGCACCCGGTGCTCGTAGTTCGAGGTGACCAGCGCCCAGGCAGCCGGTGGCAGACCGTGCAGCAGCTCCGACGCGCCGTCGAACGCCGCGTAGACGCCGGACCGGACGTCCTCGTCCTCCAGCTCGTGCAGCAGGGCCAGGCACTCGCTCGGATCGCGGTCTGCGGCGACCTGGGCGAACGTCTCCATCGGCCGCGTCCTCAGGGCGACTTGGTAGACCTCGTCCGCGTCCAGTCCGTATCGCACCGCCCAAGTGGCCCAGACCCGGCGCTGGTTGCTCACCGCGTCGATCAACGTGCCATCGACATCGAACAGCACGTACTTCATGCGGCCCGGCCGCCCAGGGGTCGTCGTCACGCGTCGATCATGTCAGGTGGCCGGCGCCCCTTCACGGGACGCCTCCCACGACCGACGCGGGCAGAACACCGTTCGCTCGCCACCGGGCTTCGTGCGGCCGGGCCCGGACGGTCAGCGGTCGCCGCGCAACCGCGCTGCGGGCCCAGGCCCCGCGTCCGCTGCGGGTGAGGACCTGCCCTGTGCGGCCGGCCGGCTCCAGCGGCGCACGGCGGGCCGTTCGACGAGGCGGTAGAGCAGCCAGGCCAGGAGCAGGGTGATCGCCACGGTCAGGCCCGCGTCGAGCAGGGCCCGGTTGACCGTCGAGTGCCCGTACCAGCCGTCCGCGTCGGCCATCTGCATCGGGCCGTACAGAATGACCAGCCAGTGGACCATGTAGAGGGCGAAGGAGATCTCGCCCAGGAAAATCATGGTGCGCCTGCGGAAGAAGGAAGGGTGGCTGCGCACATCGGCCGTGGCTCCGGCGGCGATGAGCAGGGCGAGGAAGAGGGCGATCGCGGACGTCTGGCTGTACATCTCCGGCACGAACCCGGCGGTGATCACGAAGCTCACTCCCGCCAACAGCATGGCCGGGAGGAGCGGCAGGCCGATCCAGCGGCCGCTGAGCACGATCTGTGCCGTCAGCATCCCGAGCATGAATTCCAGCATCCTGCTGACGGGGAAGTAGTAGGTGAACCACAGCGGCCACCACGGCACGTCGGTGTTGGTCATCATCGGCTGGTCCGGCAGCAGCAGCGCGACGAACGGCAACGTGCAGATCAGCAGTGCGACACCGCCCAGCCAGAGCCACAGTCGTTCGACGCGGATCCTGCGCAGCAGCGGCAGCAGCAAGGGGAAGGCCAGATAGAACAACAGCTCACAAGCCAGCGACCAGGTGGGGGCGTTGGAGGTGTAGTTCAGCACCACTTCCTGGTCGGGAATCCAGCTCTGCACCAGGAACAGCGTGGGCACGGTGTTGGCCGCGGTCACCGCGTGGTTCGTGAGGAGCATCAGGGCCACGGCGGCGCCCAGCGTGACGAGGTGGTTCGGGTAGACCTTCACAAGGCGTCGGCGCCAGAAGCGCCGGCTGGTGTCGCCCGGCCGCGCCGCCCAGGTCAGCACGAACCCACTGAGGACGAAGAAGAAGACCACGCCTGTGGGACCCAGTGCGTAGACGTAGGGCTCCGTCCAGTTGAGCCACGGTTTCTGAACGCGAGGTACGAGGACGATCCCTATGTGGCAGATCAGCACCATGAACGAGGCGATGAAGCGCATCCCCGTGAGGGAGGGAAGCCTTGACAACGATATCTCGGGCGCTGTGGGAACCGCCGGTGCCGCCATGGTGCCTCCATGGTTTATGAGTCGAGCGAATGACCACGCACCGAGCCTCACCCCGGTATGCCCCGAACATGGACCGACCCGCTCGAGTCAGGCTCGCGGCCGCGAAGGAGATGAGCCTGACCTCTGTCGTCCGGCGTCGGGCACGCGTCTCGCCCGGGCGTCAGTCCCACGCGTTGAAGAGCACTCCGCCCAATGTGGTGATGCCGTAGAGGCGAATCTCGCGCCACTCACCCTGGGTGAGAACCGTGGTGTCGATGTCCGTGAGCGGCAGAGTGAGCCGCGCGCGATCAAGCACCGCGAACCCGAAGTCGACAAAGGTGCGGGCCCACGGTGGCGGCGTGAGGAACTCCTCGGCGTACCAGTCCCGGCGTTCCGGAGCGAAGGCGATCCAGGGGAGGTGGGCGTGACACAGGACGATGCACTCGCCCCTGCCCTCGAGGACCGTCGTGGTGTGGAACGTACGTGGGTATGCCTGCTCCTCCATCTCGCCCACGTGGCCTTGTGCCGCCCGGGCGGCGGCATACAGCGCTGCCCGGAACGTCCGCCGGTCGGTTGTCGGCAGCGGCCCGTCCTCCGGCCGGAAGAAGCCGGTGGCGCCTCTTGGCAGTGTGAACGCTGGGTGTTTGTCTGCGGCCATGTGGCTCATTGTGCTGCGGACCATCCCCGAGCCGGGGATCGTGGTTCGAGCGGGCCCCGTCGGCGGCTGCGTGGACGGGACCCGCTCGGTGTGCTGCGCGGTGGTCAGGCCGTGTGCAGCCTCAGCCCGTAACGGTTGAGGATCTCGTTGACGGGCTGGTGCCAGGTCTCGCCGCCGCTGGAGCAGTTGCCCCAGCCGCCGGAGGTGACGCCCTGGGCCTGGTCGCCGCTGATGAACGAGCCGCCGGAGTCACCGGGTTCGGCGCAGACGCTGGTCTTCGTCATCTGGTGTACGGCGCCCTGGCTGTAGTTCACGGTCTCGTTCTTGGCCAGCACGGTGCCGCAGTGCCAGTGCGTGGTGGAACCGGAACGGCAGACCGAGGCGCCGATCGGGGCCTCGGCGGAACCGCGCACGAGCTGGTCGGGAACCGTGCCCCAGCCGAGCACCACCGGGACGGTCCACCAGCCGCTGCCCACGTTGACCCAGGCGTAGTCGTCCCCCGGGAACGACGACCCCTGGAAGTTCCCGATGTAGGACCGGTCCCAGCCGTACACGGCCGCGCTCGGCCGGCCGCAGTGCCCGGCGGTGACGAAGCCGCCGTGCACCGAGAAGCCGATGGAGCAGCGCACGTTGCCGGTGTAGAAGGGATCGCCACCCACCGTGCCGGCGGCGAAGGTGCGCGGCGCGGCGGGGGACTGGCGCACCGACACCGGACCGGCTTGGCGAGCTTGGGAAAGGAAGGCCCGGACATCGTTGTCGTCCCGGTGCGCCGCGACGATGTTCACGACGACCCTGTTGGCCTTCGGGTCCACATGCCAGCTGCCGACGCCGGAAGGCGCGGGAAGTTCGTCCAACGTGGCCTTGACCGCGTCGAGTTGGCGGGCGCTGTACCGCACGACCTGTACGTCCGCTCCGGTCGCGCGTACGGCTTGGGCTCGCGCGGCTCGGGTGACGGCAACGGTGATCCTGCCGCTCTCGGCGTCGAACCACGAGCCGCCGTAGGCCGGACCGGCCGCGCCCCGCGCCTTGCGTTCGACGGTTGTCGCGGTCTTCTCGGCGGCCAGGCGTGCTGCGGCCTCGTCCCGAGTGAGGCCCAAGTCGCGCTGCATGGCGGTGAGAATCGCGGCGGAGGCCGGTGCCTGGGTGGAGCGCGCGGGACGGTCCGAGGCGGATGCCGGCAGGGCACTCGCGGTCGCCCAGGTGCCGAGCAGAAGGAGTGCGGACAGGCCGGTGCGCAGGATGGTGGTGCGTCTCAAGGGATGCCCCTTCGTTGTTCCAGCAAGGGTGGGGGTGGAACAGCAGAGCTTGAGAGCGCTCTCGGATACGCGCGGCAGAGCCTAGCCCGTGCTCATGGGAAGGTCTAGGCCTGTGGCCGACTGGGTGTGCGGTGGGGCCAGTGGCTCGGCGGGTGCGTCGGACGCGCCCGTGCCCCTCGGCGGATGCGTTCCAGCGCGGCGGCTGGGGCTGAGGTGCCGGGGTGGTGGTCACGTACCAGGCGAGGCCCGGCCGCTGTCGTGTGCGCGGCTGGGCATGGAAACGGCTTCGGTCTGGGCCGGGAGGGCTGGTCACGGCGGTGTGTCATGACATGGCGCGGGGGCCGGACACATGCCCGGCCCCCCCACGTCGGCCGTCCGCCTCGGCCGAGGCGGCGTGAATGCGAGGCTCAGCAGCGCCCTCCGTTGACGCCGTCGATCCGGCCGCCGAAATCACCCTTGTACGCGCGACGCCAGTCGCCGTTCTGCACTTGGCGCGTCTCCTTCGGCTGCCAGTTGATGAAGCAGGCATCGGTGCTGGCCACGAACGAGCCGACGTTGTCATGGAGTCCGGGAGGCATGTCGCGGTAGCCGCTGCCGGTTGTCCATTCCCAGCTCGTGCCGTGGAAGTCCGTGCCGCTGTAGAAGCAGACGGAACCGCCGGGACAGTGAGGTGGCGCGGCGGCTGACGCGCTCGTGCTCGGCACAACGACGGTGGCAGCGGTGAGAGCGGCGACGAGGGCCCAAGTGCGCATCTGCATGCGGTTCTTGTCCTTCACGAGGGAGGCGCGAATGGTCCCTCTGATCCTTCCGGAAGGGAGAACGAGCCGGTATCGCCCGGCGGAGTGACCTGAGACTGCCGATCACCGAGGTGTCGTCGCGTCGTTCCTCGCAGATCGGTGCCAGGTGGTCCGGGTCCGGTGCCGTGAGTGGTTCCGCACCGCGATCACCGGCCTGCGAGCAGAGCTGGGATGCCGACAGGTCCGGTACGGCCCGCTCCTGTGGCGTCGCCGCTCACGCGCCGCAACATCCGCCCGCCGCAGTCTGTCCGGCCGTCCCGGCCGGGCTGGAGATGCCGAGTTGGACCAGCGGCTGCGCCGGCCCGCAGCAGCCGCCCTCGGTCTCCGGGACGTCGGCGGAGTCGAAGAGGCCGGCGCCGCCGCAGACTCCGGTCTCGGGGAGGGTCAGTTCGACGCGGTCGGCGGCCTCGAGGTCGCCGGCGATCGCGGCGGCGACGGAGCGGACCTGTTCATAGCCCGTCAACGCCAGGAACGTGGGGGCGCGACCGTAGGACTTCATGCCGACCAGGTACAAGCCCGGTTCCGGTTGGGACAGTTCGCGGTGACCGTGCGGGTAGACGGTTCCGCAGGAGTGCTGGTTGGGGTCGATCAGCGGAGCCAGCTCGACGGGTGCCTGGAGACGCTCGTCGAGGCCCAGGCGCAGTTCGCCCAGGAAGGACAGATCGGGGCGGAAGCCGGTGAGTACGATCACCTCGTCGACCGCGTCCAGGCGGTGCCCGTCCTCACGGACGAGCACCAGGCGTCCGTCGGTGTCGCGCTCGATCGCGTCGGTGCGAAAGCCGGTGACCGCGTCCACGTGTCCCTCGTCGACGGCGGCCTTCGCCGCCAGGCCGAGCGCCCCACGCGCCGGGAGCTGGTCGGCCTCGCCGCCGCCGAAAGTGGAGCCCGAGATGCCGCGACGCAGGATCCACACCCCTCTCGTCCCCGCGCCGTCGGGGGACTTGGCGAGGTCGGCGAGATAGGCGAGGGCCGTGAAGGCAGAAGCGCCGGAGCCGATGACGGCGACCCGTTTGCCGGCGTACCGAGCCCGTACGGCCGGGTCCTTGAGGTCAGGGACACGGTAGGTGATCCGGTCGGCCGCGGCCTTCTCGCCGAGAGCGGGCAGTCCGCTGCCACCGGCGGGGCCGGGCGTGGCCCACGTGCCGGAGGCGTCGATGACGGCACGGGCGAGGACGCGCTCCTCGCGGCCGTCGGCACGGGTGAGGTGTACGACGAACGGCTGCTGTTCGCGGCCGGCGTCGACGATGCGGTCCCGGCCGGCCCGGGAGACGCCGGTGACGGTGGCTCCCAGGCGGACGCGGTCGCCCAGGGCGTCGGCGAGTGGCTGTAGATAGAGGTCGGCCCAGTCGCCGCCGGAGGGGTAGGTGGCCGGATCGGGGCGTGTCCAGCCGGTGGGAGCCAGGAGCTTCTCGGCGGCCGGGTCGACGACCTCGCCCCAGGTGGAGAAAAGGCGTACGTGCGACCACTCGCGTACTGCGGCGCCGGGCGTGCGGCCGGCCTCCAGGACCAGGGTCTCGATGCCTCGGTCCACGAGGTGGGCGGCGGCGGCCAGGCCGACGGGTCCGGCCCCGATCACGACAGCAGGCAACTCGGTGACGACGGGCGCGCTCACGGCGACTCCTCGCGTGTTTCGACGTTTGTCGATGGCTTCTGTCGTCCAGCATGACCCCTGTATCGATAAACGTCAACATAGACGTTCATCGAAATCTCGGGGTCACCGGAGGGGTGTTCTCGTGTCGTCGGTGATGGAGCGATGGCCGGTCCGGGCGATCCCCGGCCGCGCCCTCTCTCCCTGGTTCGACGTGTGTCAACATAGACGTATGTCGAATCCCGAGGTGCTGCCACTGCTCGAAGCCGACACCGGCCGGAGTGCGGTGCCCTGCTGCCCGCCGCTGACCGAGCGCCCGATGAGCGCCGAGGAGGCCGAGACGGCGGCGCCGATGTTCAAGGCGCTGGGTGACCCGGTCCGGCTACGACTGTTCTCCGCAGTGGCCTCGCACGAGGGCGGTGAGGCGTGCGTGTGCGACATCTCCGACGTCGGCGTCTCGCAGCCCACGGTGTCGCACCACCTGAAGAAGCTGAAGGAGGCCGGACTGCTGACCTCCGAGAGGCGCGGCACCTGGGTGTACTACCGGGTCGAGCCCTCGGTCCTCGCCGCCATGGGCAGGTTGCTGGCCATGCCGGTGGATGCCTGACGCTCGCACAGGTGGAGCGGGGTGGTCGTACGGCAGACGGCGGAGCGCCGCGAGGCCGGTGCGGTCACGGAGAGGCCGACTCGCTCCTCGGGGGCGAGATCGCCGGCGGCGTCCAGGCGGTCGGTGACATCCAGCAGGTCACGCATCTGATCGAGGGTGAACCCCCAGAGGCTGCATGCGCCGGATGACCATGAGGCTCGCGATGTCGTTCTCGATGCAGAGATGAAAGCCGCCCTGGGAACGGACGGAGGGAGCCACCGGGCCGGTCTCCTCGTAGTACCTGATGACCGAGGAGTCGTTCTTCGCCTCCTCAAACGATCTTGTCGGGTCAGTTCGACTTCTCGGGCGACCCGCAGCAGATCATCAGCGACCTGTCGGCCGCGCACATCTGGAACGCCTCCTCCGTAGCCGCCCTGGACGCCGTCCAGACGAAGTACGGCCAGCGGGGCAAGACCGTCGAGATCACCGGCCTGAACGACGGCAGCGCCCGGTTGCACGGCAAGCTCAGCGTAGACCTGCTTGCGATACTCATTGACCAGCGTGCGGTCGCGCAGGAAGGCCAGCCCGCCGACACCGCCTGCTCCATCAGATGCAGGGCGCGGCGCTGAATATCGAGCTGGCGATCAGCCATGCTGCGCGCGCGGCCTCCTCGCCGACCAGTTCTGCCGTCGGCCAGCCGTAGTCATCCATGATCTCGCCCAGCCGGTCACCGTGCCGGGTGGTCAGTCGCCGCCAGGCCAGTTGCTCGGCAGGGTCGTCACTGTTCGCGAGGACTGCGGACCGGTGATCGGCCGCAGTCATGTCCGCGTATTCCGCCGGGACGAGCCGGCCCCAGGACGGGACTGCGGCAACCACCTGAGCTCCCGGCCCTCGCGTCCATGCGCGGGCGCGGCTCAACTGCGCGGCAGTGCCAGGCGGGAGAGCACGGTCGTGGCGAGGAGGAGGGCCGCGACGGCGAGAAGGCCGATGCGCATGCCCGGGAGGGAGAAACCGCCGTCGGCCGGGCCGGAGAGCAGACCGCCGAAGAGGGCTACGGAGAGTGCCCCTCCCATCTGGCGGCAGGAGTTGAGGAGACCGGAGGCGGTACCCGCCCGCTCCTGCGGGACGGCGTCCATCAGCAGAGCGGTCAGCGCCGGGACCGCGAGCGCCCCGCCGACGCTGAGCGGCAGCAACAGGACCAGTACAAGCCACACGGGCGTGTCCGCGGCCAGCGGCAGCATCGCCACCATCGCCGCGGTGAAGACCAGTTGCCCGGCGACGATCACCGGGCGGCGCCCGACGCGTTCGGCCATGCGCGGCGACACCAGGTTGGTCGCCGTCACGACCGCCGACATGGGGACGAACATCAGCCCGGCCGCGATCGCCGACATCCCGCGCACCTGCTGGTAGTACAGCCCGAGCAGGAAGATCCCGCCGTAGAAGGCGGCGTTGACGGCGAAACCGACGGCCAGGGGGACTGCCACCCGGCGGTCCCTCAGCATGGCCGGCGGGACCATGGGCCGGCGGTGCCGGGCCTCCACCACACGGAATGCGTACCCGGAGGCGAGGGCGAGCGCGGCGGCACTCAGGACGGGGCCGCTGGTCCAGCCCAGGTGACCGCCCTCGATCACGGTGAAGGCCAGACCGGCCAGGGCCACCACGGCCGTGAGCTGCCCGCCGATGTCCAGCGCGGCGGGCCGGCGTGCGGAGCGCGGCACCCGGACCAGCAGGGCCAGGATCACCGCACCCACGGGCAGGTTGAGCAGGAACACCGCCCGCCACCCGGCGGAGTCGGTGAGCAGTCCGCCGAGGACCGGTCCCGCGGCCATCGCCACCGAACCGCCGACCGTCCACAGCGCGATGGCCCGGGCCCGGGCCATCGCGTCGTCGTAGGCGTGCCGGATCAACGCCAGCGAGGCCGGCATCACGATCGCGGCCGCGGCGCCCTGCGCCACACGCGCGGCGACGAGCATGCCGATGCCGGGCGCGAGCGCGCAGGCGAGGGACGCGAGGGTGAACAGGGCAATGCCCCAGGTGTAGGCGCGGCGGGCGCCGGTGCGGTCGGCGAGGGCGCCCGCCGAGAGCATCAGGGCCGCGAACATCAACGTGTAGGCGTCGACCACCCATTGCAGTCCGGACATTCCACTGTCGAGCGAACCGCGGATCGCGGGCAGCGCGATGTTCACGGCCGAGACGTCGATGGTGATCACCGTGAAGCCGAGCAGCGAGGCGACCAGCGCCAGGCCGGCGCTTCGCGGCCCGGCCGCGGTCGGCGCGGACGTTCCGCCCGTCCGGGCTCGCTCCGACGGCCTTTCCCGCTCCCCGGACGCGGACGGCCGCGCGCCGGGCTCGGAGAGGGAGGCGGTGGGTGGGGGAGAGGCAGGGGTGGCCGGCATGGTGAACTCCCGGGAACGGCACGAACGGCATCGGAATGACTGACCGGGGCGGACGGCCGCGGCCCACCGGGGCCGCGGACCGGTGTCACGCACCCCCTGGGCTCCGGCGGCCGGGGCCGCCCGCTCCGGCATCAACTCTCCGCCCCCGCACGGTCGATCGGCAGACCGCGATCTGCCCCGGGTGCGGCGTTCCAGGCCCTGACACGGCCCCCCAACGCCTCTTGACCACCTGCGACAATGACCGGATGGCAGCAACGACGGATGCGAGGGGCACAGAGCTCGGCCGGTATCTGAAGGCCCGCAGAGCGCAGGTACGCCCGGAGGACGTAGGTCTTCCGGCAGGAGCGGGCCTGCGCCGCACGCCCGGCCTGCGCCGCGAGGAGCTGGCCGCGCTGGCCGGAGTGAGTGTCGACTACTACATCCGCCTGGAGCGCGGCCGGGAGACCAATCCCTCTCCGGCCGTGGTGGACGCCCTCGCCCGCACCCTGCGGTTGCGCGGCGACGGTTACGAACGCCTGCATGAACTCGCGGAACTGGCCTCCGGTCGTTCGTCCGAGCCGCCCGCCTGCCCGGACCACACCGTGCGCGACTCGGTGCTGCGGATGCTGGACTCGGTGCGCCCGCTGCCTGCCTACGTGGTGAGCCGGTACAACCGTGTGCTGGCCGCGAACCCGCCCGGCCGACGGCTGATGCCCGGGCTCTGGGACTGGCCGGAGGAACAGCGCAACCTGACCCGCTACATCTTCCTCCACCCCGTGGGCCGGACGCTCTACGAACCGTGGGAGGAAACCGTCGCCCTGTCGGTGGCACATCTACGGGCCGTCGGCGGAGCCGATCCGGACGATCCCGAGCTGACCGTGCTGGTCGGCGAACTGATGCTGAAGTCGCCGGAGTTCGCGCGCCTCTGGGAGCGGTACGACGTGTGCGAGCGGGGCGGCGGGCAGAAGGCCTTCCGGCATCCCAAGGCCGGCCCGATGACCTTGACCTACGAGGTGATGCGACTGGCCCGGACGGGTGGCCAGCGCATGGTGGTCTACCAGGCGGCCCCCGGCACCCCGGACGAGGCGGCCATGCTCACCCTGGAGTCCGCGGACACCCAACCGGCATCGCTGCCCTCGAAGGCCCCGGGCCAGGCCGCCACCGCGCCGCGCTCTCCGGCAGAGTCCTCTCACGCCCCTGCCCATGCGTCCACGAGCTGACTCCTGCCTTTTCCTGTGCGGTGCCCCATCGCATTTGGCGGCCCGCGCCAGGGAGTTGAGAGGCTCGGTGCGCCGCGTCAGCGACGATCGGATCTCAGCCCGGGCCGTGCCGTGCTCATCCACGCGCGCCGCGTGGGCACATGGCGTGTTCTGCGCTCTGCTGCGGCGGGTGGGACTACCCGGGTACGAGTCCGCCGGAACTCTGGTGTCTGCGAGGGCGGAGGCGGGGCATACGGGCTTCACCCCTTCTGAGAGGAGCTCGCTTCATGCTCGGCATAGTCGCGGCGGTGCTGTTCTTCTTCGCGTTTCTGATCAACGCGGCGGAGCTCGGCACCAACGATGTGTTCTCTTCGACGAACGTCATGTTGCTGGGCCTGTTGTGCCTGGCACTGCAGGTGGCCGGGGTCGGCGGCGGCTGGGCCCGCAGACGATGACCTCGTGCTCCGCGGCTCCGCCGATGTCCCGTCGGCGGAGCCGCGGGGTGCCGAAGAGGCTCGGCATGGGTCGCGCGGTCACCTGAGGGACGCGCCATGTCCGGCGCCCTCCAGTTCCTCCCCTCGCAGTCACTGTCCGACGTGATGTACGCCGCCCGCTTGCCGGCGGCGACCCCGGCCGACGAGGGAACCGTGGACACGACGTGCCACGACGGTGATCACGTACCAAGCCGGGGCCGAGGACTTCGTGGCTTACGCCCGGTGCGCCTTCGCTGCGGGTACGGCACACGCCGGGGTTCCTCCCGGCAGTCGCCCGCGGTTGTCGGCCACGAGTCGGTAGACGCCGTGGGCTACCCACCGCATGGGCGGCAGGGTGAGGACGGCTCCCGGCACGGACCACACGCCGCCCGCGCTGAGCAGCATCTTCGCCACCGCCTGTGCGCCGCCGTACACCCGGCCGGTGGGCGTCACCCACAGGGCCTCGTGACGGGCTCGCTCCGCCGTGACACCGAGCGAGGCGAGATCGGCGTGCTGCCAGGCCACGACGTCACACCGGGGCCGCACCAGACGCCGGGCGACGCCCACCGACGTGGTGCAGAAGCCGCAGTCGCCGTCGAAGACGAGCACCGGTCGTGTCCGCACACCTCCATGGTGCCGCACCCACGGCAGGTGCGGCGCGCGACGTGGGCGGTGGCGCCGTCCACGCCGTCGGTCCTGTCGCCGCTGCCCTTCATGTGCCGCAGGGGCCGCGGGTGTTCAGAAGCCCGTGATGGTGGAACTGATCATGAGAGGGCAGCATGTCCTCCTGGGAGACCTTCCGGGAGCGGCCCGGGCGAGAGGCGGTGACGACGAGTGGGTGAGCAGGGCGGGCGCGACTGGGTGTGCATGACCCCGGACGACTTCGACCGTGAGGCGCCGCCGCGCCCGGAGGTGGACGGACGGATTCCGGCGGAACTGGACGAGTGCGGCACGGAACCCCTGTTCGGCGACGAACCGGCATCGCCGGAGGCAGACCGGCCCGCTCGGTGTCTGGCCCGGCAAGGGCTCCAAGGGGAGCTGTTCTGACCTCCGCCCGGTGATGCTCTTCGCCGACGCTGCTGACGGATCCGGGACCTTCCGCGGCTTTGACGAGGGCTGAAGCTCTATCGGTGTGAGCCTGACGGCGTCGAGTCGGTAAAAGCGTTGGACCGCGCGATGCCCGGCCTTGTAGCTTGCCGGGGACCGAGACACCGCCCGAGGAGGTGAGACCCATGAACGCTGTATCGATGTGGGTGCTCCCCCTTGCCGTCACGGTCGGGCGATCGACGTAGGTGTCGCCGGGAGTGCCTCGACCCTCAGGCACTCCGAAAGGCAACATCCATGAGCTCTTCGCGGTTCACCGTTGATCACACGCCCTTCGATCACGACGTGATCATTGCCGGGTGCGGACCGACCGGCGCGACGCTGGCCGCCGAGCTGCGGCTGCACGGCGTGCGGGTACTCGTCCTGGAGAAGGACACCGAGCCCGTGTCGTTCGTCCGCATCGTCGGCCTGCACATGCGCAGCCTCGAGCTGATGGCCATGCGCGGACTGCTGGACCGCCTGCTCGAACACGGGCGACAGCGTCCGGCCGGCGGACTCTTCGCCGGCATCGACAAACCCGCGCCCAAGGGCCTGGATTCCGCGTACGCCTACCTGCTCGGCATCCCGCAGCCGGTCATCGTCCACCTGCTCGAAGAGCACGCGGTCCAGCTGGGCGCGCAGGTACGGCGCGGCCGTGCGGTGGCCGGATTCCAGCAGGACGACGAGGCTGTGACCGTCCGCCTCGCCGACGGCGAACAGCTGCGTTCGCGCTACCTCGTCGGCTGCGACGGCGCCCGCAGTACGGTGCGCAAACTGCTCGGCGTCGGCTTCCCCGGCGAACCCTCGCGGACCGAGACGCTGATGGGCGAGATGGCGGTGGGCGTACCGCAGGAGGAGATCGCCGCCAAGGTGGCCGACGTCAACAGGACCAACAAGCGGTTCTGGCTCAGGCCCTTCGGCGAGACGTACAGCGTCGTGGTCCCCGCCGCCGGGGTCGGCGAGCGCACGGAAGCACCCACCCTGGACGATTTCAGACAACAGCTCCGAGCCGTCGCGGGAACCGACTTCGGCGTCCACTCACCCCGCTGGATGTCCCGCTTCGGAGACGCCACACGGCTGGCCGAGAGCTATCGGGTCGGGCGGGTGCTGCTGGCCGGGGACGCGGCGCACATCCATCCGCCCACCGGCGGGCAGGGCCTCAACCTGGGGGTGCAGGACGCGTTCAACCTGGGCTGGAAACTGGCCGCGGACATCCGCGGCTGGGCACCGGAAACACTGCTGGACACCTACCAGGCCGAACGCCGTCCGGTCGCCGCCGCCGTGCTGGACAACACCCGCGCCCAGATGGAGCTGCACTCCACCGAACCGGGCCCCCAGGCCGTGCGCAGGCTGCTCACCGAGCTGATGGACCTCGACGAGGTGAACCGGTACCTGGTCGAGAAGATCGCCGCGATCGACATCCGTTACGACTTCGGTGAAGGTCCCGACCTGCTCGGCCGCCGCATGCGCGACATCGACCTGCGACAGGGCAGCCTTTACGGCCTGTTGCGCGGTGGCCGAGGCCTGCTGCTGGACCGTACCGAACGTCTGACCACCGGCGGTTGGTCGGACCGGGTGGACCACGTCGCTGATCCCGTTGCCCCACTGGACGTGCCAGGCGTCCTGCTGCGTCCGGACGGCCACGTCGCCTGGATCGGGGACGACCAGCGGGACTTGGACGACCACCTCTTCCGCTGGTTCGGCAAGCCACTGGACCCTGGTCGAAGGTGAGGGGGAGGGAAAGAGAGCCATGTCCGACCTGGACTTCTACGCCCATGTCGCCACTCGGGGCGATGTGCTGGGCGTGGGCATCGGCGCGCAGCCCGCCGAGTGGGAGTCGACGCTCGGCGCCGACTTCCTCGACACCGAGGACGGCGGTCTGCTGCGCCGGGACTACGGGCTGGTGGAGTTGTCGTTCCAGGAGCAGGGCGCGTCCTGGCCCTGCTTCGGGGTGAGCGTTCAGGTGCACCGTCTGCGCTGGGACACCGAGTCGTCCGTGCCGGCGGCCCTACGCGGCGCGTACGGCGCGTTCGCTCGCTCGACGCGCTTCGAGAACCTGGCCGTCGCGATCGCCGGACTCGGCTGCTCGGTCCAACCGGAGCCGGACGATTGCGGCACGACAGGGGACCTGTACCGCTACCGGGTGCCCGAGTCCGGCGTGCGGATCTTCGTCCGCGGGGACGAACCCGGCCGGGGGCGGGCAGGTGAGGTATGGCGCCTCAGCGTGTCTCCCGCGTGGTGGCACGCGGCGGGCTGACAGGCCCCGGCCTCCGGAACAAGCCGTGCCTCACGAGCGGACCGTGGCGTTTCTCGGCTACGGCTACGGCTACGGCTACGGCTACGGCTACGGCTACGGCTACGGCTACGGCCCCGACTCGACGCCGCCCTGCCCGGCGGGCCGTTCACCGACCTGCTCTCATGCAGCGCTCCCGGCGGCGATCTCACCTCGCGGGCCGATAAACCGCAATCAACAGATTGTCACTGCTTCGAGGTAAGCATCTCGTCTTCCCGGTGGATGCGGCCCGGTCAGTAGTTACTTTTCTGCGGGTGGACGGATCCGCGTGGTCCTTCCCGTTCGTCGCCCACTCCTCCCTGTCTCCCGGTCGGCGCACCAGGTGCGTCGGGCGCCCCCGCCGTGCAAGGAGAAACACCCTCCGATGACCGTCGACAGCACCCAGGAAACGCAGACCACCCGCGACGCGCCGCAGCAGTCCCTCGGTACCGCGGCCGCCCGCAACCTGGCCACGACCACCAAGTCCGCACCGCAGATGCAGGAGATCACCTCCCGCTGGGTGCTGCGGATGCTGCCCTGGGTCGAGGCCGACGGCGGCGCCTACCGGGTCAACCGGCGGCTGCGACACACCGTCGGTGACGGGCGCGTCGAGTTCGTCCAGGAGGGCGCAACCGTCCGCGTGATCCCCCGGGAACTCGGTGAACTGGCCCTTCTGCGCGGGTTCGAGGACACCGAGGTCCTCACCGCCCTGGCCGGCCGCTGCGCGCAGCGCGACTTCGAGCCGGGCGAGGTCCTCGTCGAGCGTGGTGGTTCCGCGGACGGCATCCACCTGATCGCCCACGGCCGGCTCAGCCAGACCACCGAGGGCAAGTACGGCGAAGAGATCACCCTCGACATGCTCGGGGACGGCGACCACTTCGGTGAGCACGCCCTGCTCGACTCCGATGCCCGCCACGACTGCACCGTCACCGCTCAGACCTCCGGCACCCTCCTCACCCTCTCCCGCGCCGACTTCGTGGCCGTACAGGCATCCGCCGCCGCCCTTCAGGCCCACGTCGACTCGTTCCGCTCCCGCGCGCGGCAGCGGCAGAACAAGCACGGCGAGGCCGAGATCGCCTTGTCGGCTGGCCACGTCGGCGAGGCGGAACTGCCCGGCACCTTCGTCGACTACGAACCGGCGCCGCGTGAGTACGAACTCTCCCTCGCGCAAACCGTGCTGAGGGTCCACACCCGGGTCGCCGACCTCTACAACGGGCCGATGAACCAGACGGAGGAGCAACTCAGGCTCACCGTCGAGGCCTTGCGCGAGCGGCAGGAACACGAGCTGATCAACAACCGTGACTTCGGGCTGCTGCACAACGCCGACTTCAAGCAGCGCATCCAGCCCCGCTCGGGGCCGCCCACCCCGGACGACATGGACAACCTGCTCTGCCGCCGGCGCGGCACCAAACTGTTCCTCGCCCACCCCCGGACCATCGCCGCCATCGGGCGTGGGTTCAACGCATGTGGTCTCTACCCCGACCACGTGGACCTCGGCGGACAATCCGTCCCCGCCTGGCGCGGCGTTCCCATCCTGCCCTGCAACAAGATCCCGGTCAGCAAGGAGCAGACCAGCTCCATCATCGCGATGCGCACCGGCGAGAAGAACCAGGGCGTGATCGGCCTGCACCAGACCGGACTGCCGGACGAGTACGAGCCCGGCCTCTCCGTACGGTTCATGGGCATCAACGAACAGGCGATCATCTCCTACCTGGTGAGCACCTACTACTCCGCCGCGGTGCTCGTACCCGACGCCCTCGGCGTGATGGAGAACGTCCAGATCGCCCCCACGCCCCACTGAGGTCCTCAAGGCACAGACGCCCGCATCCCGTCGCCCGTGATGGGGCACCCACCGCAGCAAGGAGCCGCCGATGCCCGACTCCGGGTCCGTCGGACCATCCCATCGTGAACAGCAGTCGGCAGCGCCGTCGGCGGACACGGCCACGCCACCGGTACCCGACCGCCCGGCCCGGCCGCCGGCCCCGCAGTTCCTCGCCGCACTGCATCCACCGGTCACCCTCCCCACCCCGTCAGCACCTTCGACGGCCGTCTCCGCCCCGCGGGACACACCCGCCGCGACCGCGGACGACCACTCCACCCTCCAGCGGATCCTGCGCGGACCGACCGGAGTCGGCACGACCTCGCTCTCCGTGGCCCGCAGACCCGAACTCCCGTCCCCGGACCCGGTGGTGCCCCCTGCCCCCGTGCCGCCCGCCGAGGGGCGAGCCGTCCCCGGCCTCTACCACCACCCGGTCCCGGAGCCCGACCCGGTACGTGTCGAGGAGGTGAGCCACCGGATCAAACGCTGGGCCGAGGACGAGGTGCAGCTCTATCCCGAGGAGTGGGAGGGGCAGTTCGACGGGTTCTCCGTCGGCCGTTACATGGTCGCCTGCCACCCCGACGCCCCGACGGTCGACCATCTGATGCTCGCCACACGGCTGATGGTCGCGGAGAACGCGGTGGACGACTGCTACTGCGAGGACCACGGCGGGTCACCCGTCGGTCTCGGTGGGCGCCTCCTGCTCGCCCACACCGCGCTCGACCCTCTCCACGCCACCGCGGAGTACACGCCGGCGTGGCAGGAGTCGCTCCTGTCGGACGCGCCGCGCAGGGCGTACCGCAGCGCGATGGACTACTTCGTCCGCGCGGCCACACCCTCCCAGGCCGACCGGTATCGGCACGACATGGCGCGGCTGCACATGGGTTACCTCGCCGAGGCCGCCTGGGCCGAGACCGGTCACGTCCCGGAGGTGTGGGAGTACCTGGCGATGCGCCAGTTCAACAACTTCCGCCCCTGCCCCACGATCACCGACACCGTCGGCGGCTACGAACTGCCCGCCGACCTGCATGCCCGGCCGGACATGCAGCGGGTCATCGCCCTGGCCGGCAACGCCACCACCATCGTCAACGACCTGTACTCGTACACCAAGGAACTCAACAGCCCGGGCCGCCACCTGAACCTGCCGGTGGTGATCGCGGAACGCGAGCGACTCCGCGAACGCGACGCCTATCTGAAGGCCGTCGAGGTCCACAACGAACTCATGCACGCCTTCGAGGCCGCCGCCGCCGACCTCGCGGCGGCGTGTCCTCTGCCGAACGTGCTGCGATTCCTCAAGGGCGTGGCCGCCTGGGTCGACGGCAACCACGACTGGCATCGCACCAACACCTACCGCTACAGCCTGCCCGACTTCTGGTAGAGAACGGACCATTCTGTGACCACTGAGACCACCTCCACCTCCACCGCCACCGTGAAGATCCCGGCCCCGGCGACGCCGTACCAGGGAGACATCGCCCGCTACTGGAACAACGAGGCACGGCCGGTCAACCTGCGCCTCGGTGACGTGGACGGGCTCTACCACCACCACTACGGCATCGGCGCCGTGGACCACGCCGCGCTCGGCGACCCGGAACACAGCGAGTACGAGAAGAAGCTCATCGCGGAGCTGCACCGGCTCGAGTCGGCCCAGGCGGAGTTCCTCCTGGACCACCTCGGTCCCGTCGGCCCCGACGACACCCTCGTCGACGCCGGCTGCGGTCGCGGCGGGTCCATGGTGATGGCCCACCGCCGCTTCGGCTGCAAGGTCGAGGGCGTCACCCTGTCCGCCACCCAGGCCGACTTCGGCAACCGGCGCGCGGCCGAGCTGCGGATCGAGGACCATGTCCGCTCCCGCGTGTGCAACATGCTCGACACGCCGTTCGAGAAGGGCAGCGTCACCGCTTCGTGGAACAACGAGTCGACCATGTACGTCGACCTCCACGACCTGTTCGCCGAGCACTCCCGCTTCCTGAAGGTGGGCGGACGGTACGTGACGATCACCGGCTGCTGGAATCCCCGCTACGGCCAGCCGTCGAAGTGGGTCTCCCAGATCAACGCCCACTTCGAGTGCAACATCCACTCCCGCCGCGAGTATCTGCGCGCCATGGCCGACAACCGGCTCGTCCCGCAGACCATCGTCGACCTGACCCCGGACACCCTGCCCTACTGGGAGCTGCGGGCCACGTCATCGCTGGTCACCGGGATCGAGAAGGCGTTCATCGAGTCCTACCGCGACGGTTCCTTCCAGTACGTCCTGATCGCAGCCGACCGCGTGTGACCGCGCCCTCGCGGGCAGGGACCGGGCCCACCACCGGCCCCTGCCCGCGAGGCACGCTCTGTTCAGACAGGCTTCCGCTCGTCCTCGTCGGCCCGCCGGGTGCGCCGCGCGGCGCTGAGTGCGCCGAGCACCGTTCCCACCGCCACGATCGCCAGTCCGCGCAGCCACACCTGGGCCTCGATCTGCGTGGCGAGCAGGACACAGGACGCGATGCCCAGCACCGGCAGTGCGGTCGGGGCGCGGAAGTGGTCGGCCTCGCCCCGGTCGCGGCGCAGGACCAGCACCGCCGTGTTGACCATGAGGAAGACGACCAGCAGGAGCAGGACCAGGGTGGACGCCAGGGTGGCGACGCTGCCGGTGAGCGCGAGGAGCATCGCCAGCAGCGTGGTGACCGCGATGGCGGCCCACGGTGTACGACGCCCCGGCAGCACCTTGGCCAGAGCGGCGGGCAGCAGCCCGTCCCTCGCCATGCCGTAGGCCAGGCGGGAGGACATGATGCCGGTGAGCAGCGCCCCGTTGGCCACGGCGACGAGCGCGATGGCGCTGAACAGGCGGGGCGGCACGCCTCCCGCCTCCTCGACGACCTCCAGCAGCGGCCCGCTCGACGCGGCCAGCCGGGCGGTCGGCACCGCGGCCGATGCGGCGATGCCCACCAGCACGTACACGGCCCCGGCGGTGGCGAGGGCGCCGAACAGGGCGCGTGGGTAGGAGCGCCGCGGGTCGCGGGTCTCCTCGGCGACGTTCACCGAGGTCTCGAACCCGACGAAGGAGTAGTACGCCAGGACCGAGCCGCTCAGCACGGCCGCCGCCGCCCCCTTCTCCGGCGTGCCCAGTTGTGTGAGGCGCCCGACGTCGCCGTCGCCGCGCAGCAGCAGCCAGGCGCCGAGGACGACGATGACGACCAGTCCGCCCACCTCGATGACGGTGGCGACGACGTTGGCGCGGGTCGACTCCTTGATGCCCCGCGCGTTGACCAGGGCGAGGAGGGCCAGGAACAGTACCGCCACGAGCCCCACGGGCAGCGTCACGAAGGCCGACAGGTAGTCCCCGCCGAATCCGCGGGCGAGGGCCGCCACGGAGACGATGCCGGCGGCCAGCATGCAGAACCCGGCGACGAAACCGGCGAACGGTCCGAAAGCGCGCGTCGCGTAATGGGAGGCTCCGCCCGCCCGGGGATACTTCGTCGCCAGTTCGGCGTAGGAGGCGGCGGTCAGCAGCGCCAGCAGCAGCGCGACGACCAGGGGCACCCACACCGCACCCCCGGCATCGGCCGCGATCTGGCCGACCAGGACGTACACTCCGGCGCCGAGCACGTCCCCGAGAATGAAGAAGTACAGCAGCGGCGTCGTCAGCGCACGCTTCAGTGCCGGTCCCTGCCGGCCCCCTCTCTGTTCCCCTGTCTCCGCCGCCACTGTGGTCCCGACTTTTCTCGCCATACCGCGTCGTGTCCCCCGTACCGCGCAATGCACGCTCGGCCACGACCAGGCGTTCGGTCGGCATCAGGCGTACGTCGTCGAGGTGCGAGCACGCAGGGGCGGGCGGTGCGGCTACGCGGCACTGCCGTGGCCGGCCTCGTCCGGAGCACCCAGCGGCGGCGTCGGACCGTCGTCTTCCCTCACCCTGCGTCCCGGTTCCGTCTCGTCCAGCTCCCAGTGATGCCGGCACTCCTCACACCGGGGGCCTTCCACCCGCACGTCGAGCACCTCCCCGTTCGGGCAGTCCGTGCCGTCCCCGCGACCCTCACACGCTTCCCTACCGTCCCCCATGTGTTCGACCGTGCCGCCGACCCCGGCCCGTGCGGGAGGGCGCCGGTGGGGGCGCACAGGCGCTCACCGCCGGTACAACGTCTCAGCACCCACTCGACGAGTCCGTGTCACCGCCCGTCACGGCGGGCGGCCCGCTCGGTCACGGCGCGTGCCAGGGCCATGATGGTGATCTGCGGGTTCACGCCGGGGGACGACGGCAGCAGGCAGGCGTCGGCGACGAGCACTCCCTCGGTTCCGCGCAGTCTCCCGTCGGGACGTACGGGGAAACGCTGGTCGTCCGCTCCCAGGGCGGCGGTTCCCGTGGGGTGGAAAGCCGACAGGTGGAGGCGGCGGTGACCGGTGCGGCGGACGACGTCGTCGAGGGCGTCCGGTGAGGTGACCGACGGGTGCGCCGGTATGCCGGTGAGCACTTCGCGGGCGCCCGCGGCGAAGAGGATGCGGCCCATGTGGGTGATGGACCGCAGGAGACGGTGACCGTCCTCGGCGTGCAGGGCGTAGGAGGCGACCGGGCGGTGCGTGCCGCGTACGCGTCCGGAGGAGCGGTCCGACACCATCGCACCGAGGAGGCCGAGGTTCCCGGCGTCGTTCAGCTCGCGCTTCAGTTCCCTGCCGAGGTGCGGGAGGACGAAGGACGTCATGCCGGGAGGTGCCGCGGTGGCCTCGATCAGGATTCCGTCGTGATGCCATTCGTCGACACCGACGCTCTGCAGGACGTTGGGTCCCGCGCCCGGACCGGTGACGGGCTCCGCGAAGCGCCCGGCGACGCTGACGGCCGGGTGGATCGCCAGGTTGCGCCCCAGTCGGGGGTGTCCCGCCAGCCCTGACCGCCGGAGCAGGGCCGGAGTGTGCAGGGCTCCCGCCGCCACGACGACGAGGCCGGTGCGCAGAGTGAAGGTCGTGCCGTCCGGACGTACCGCCTCCACGGCGATGGCGCGCCGGGCGCCCGCCTGGTGTTCGGTGACGATGCGGGTGGCGCGGGCGCGGGTGACGATACGGGCTCCCGCCGCGCACGCCGCGGGCAGCACGGACAGGTGCACCGCCTGCTTGGCGCCGCTCGGGCAGCCGGCGACGCACTCGCAACAGCCGCGGCACCCCGGGGCATTGCGGCGCAGGGCGCCGGCGGACCAGCCCAGGCGTTCGGAGCCGAGAAGAGCCAGACCGCCATTGCGGCCGAGGACCGACGGGTCGGGTACGCCCACGCCGAGGAGGGCCTCCACGTGGTCCATGTGGCGGGCGAAGGAGACGGGTTCAGCCAGTGTGACTCCGTGGGTGCGATGCCACCGTTCCAGCACCGGACCGGGTGTGCGCAGACATGTGCCCGAGTTGACCAGTGTGGTGCCACCGACGGCCCGGCCGAGTGGCAGCAGCACGGGCGGCACGCCCCAGGCCAGGGTGGTGCCACCGTCACGGTAGGCGTCGGCGAACCGGTCCAGGGGCGGGCGCGAGGCGAGTTCCTCCGTCGAGAAGTGCCGTCCTTCCTCCACGACCACGACCGAACGTCCGGAAGAGGCGAGAGTGAGCGCCGCCACGGCTCCTCCCGCCCCGGAACCGATCACCACCGCGTCCGCACGGTCCTCGTCGGGCCAGTCGGACGACGCGCAGATGTCCAGCGGGGGGGGGGCCCGGACGAAGGGCCGGACGGGCCGGGAAGAGTGACGGCTTGCCCCCGCGGCCAGCAACAGGGGGATCTTCACGCTGTCCATCAGGACTTCGAAGCCCGGCAGCCGGACCAGTCGCCTGAGCAGCCGGTCCCGGCTGTCCGGCGGCAGGCAGTGCGCCCGCCGCCCCGTGGTCAGCAGGGAGAATCCGTCGAACGCCAGGTCCGCCGCACGCAGGCCGGTCCGTACGTACGGCGGCAGGGACGACAGGAAGCGGAGCAGGCGATCCGGCACCTGCCGCTCCCACTCCGGGCCGTGGGCGTCCTCGCCGACGTCCAGCAGGACCGCCGCCAGGGCACGGCCGCGATCCGCCGTCACCGCAGCCCCACCTCCGCGTGGGCGGTGCCCCGCACGTCCCAGACCTGCTCAGGCCGCCAACGGCCGCCGCGCCGCCGCTCCAAGGAGACCTGGACATCGGCCCGCTCGCTGTTGTGACAGGTGGCCCGGCTGCCGTCCGGGTCCGTGTAGCCGACAGCGGTCCGGCTCTCCTCGGGCAGGTGCACCCGCACCGCGATACGGCGCCCTCCCGCCCGGCCCCGCACGGTCCAGGTCGGAAGCCGGGGCCTCCCCCGGAACCGTCCGACACCCAGAAGGCCCAGGGAACTGCGCCAGTCGCCTCGCGGCCAGTCCCGTCCAGCCCTGCGCAGCCGGAGGAACACCAGAGGTGGCAGAAGCCGCAGCAGGGGCAGGCCGGAGACGGCCGTCACCACCTCCAGAACGGTGTCGTCGTCCAGGTCGGCGTGCAGCCAGGCCCAGTGGTGGGCGTTGCCTCGGCCCGCGATACGGGCGTTCGCCCCCAACGCGTTCGCCAGAGGGAGGGGTTGCCCGTCCAGGCGCACAGAGCCGCAGTAGCGTGCCTGCGCCTGCGGGACGGCGTGCACGGCGGGCAGCACCCGGCGCTTCCAGGCCAGCCGGGGAAAGGTGTACAGGGGTGCCGAGTCCGCGGTCACCTGGAGATCCCAGGCCAAGTGCTCGGTCTGTCCCCGCAGTTCATGACTGGTGGCGGAGGCCGAGGGGGAGTGGAAGCCCGGCAGCTGCCAAGGGGCGCTGTCGCCGTCCGGCGAGGCCGTGCCTTCCGGCAGGTCGTGCGGGCCGAAGCGGTCGAGGACGGGATGCGCGTCCGGCGGGTACACCGCGGCCCAGCCGTGGGTGTAGGGGGTGCCGTTCACCGGGCGCACCAGCTCGTGGTGGAGCCAGTATCCGGTGCCGGTGTCCGGATCGGTGAAGGTGCTGTACCAGACATCGAGGCGGTCCCGGCGAGCCGCAGTGAGGGCCTCGGCGGAATCGGTGGCCGCGGGAAAGCGCCAACTCGCCGCGAACGAGGGGAAGCTGCGCAGACGGAACCGGAGCAGGCCTTCGCCGGTGACGGAGGAGGAGACGACTCCGTCGGGTTCCCCGGCCGAGCGCACACGGATCGGCAGGACCGTCATGGAACGCAGCGGACTGTGCCAGGCAGGGGACTTGTGTCCCTCCAGGACATAGGCGTGGCCGTCCAGACCGGTGAAGCGCACGTGGTAGTCGATCCGGCCCTGTGACAGCGGTGCGATGAGCATGCTGCCGGAGGCATGGAGGTCGTCGGCCCAGCCGCCGACGCGAACTCGGCCACTGAGCACGGCCGTTGTGGAGCCACAAGGGCGGATGACGCTGGGAGCGTCGACCCGGAGATCGAGTGTCACGGGCCGGCTTCCGCTCCCTGCCGTGTCGAGCCGCAGTGTCCCCTTCATGGTTTCCGCGAAGCGCGTTCCCCGGCGTGCTGCCATGTACGGCACCCTTCCTCTCCGAATGGTCCGGGTCGTCCGCCGCGGGCCGCGCGGCCAGGATGAAGGCCCAGTGGATGAGTGGCTCATCCACTGGAGGCAGAGAACCAGCCCGTCTCCACTGGGTCAAGCCCTCAACGCCCTTCCCTGTCCCGGACGATGTCCGGTCGCCCCCGTGCTACTTCCGCCGGCGCCTGTGCCGTGCCAGGTCGGCCGCCATCTCCTCCGCCGTCACCTGGAGGTAGTCCTCCGCGGCGCGCCCGGCTTCCTCCACGTGGCCGCTCGCCACGGGTTCCACCACCTGCCGGAGTCGGTCCGCGGCAACCGCCGGGTCCGCGAACGGCGTGCTCATGGCATGGCGGACCGGCAGGTAGGCATTCAGCAGGGTGTTGGTGAGCAGCAGGTAGACGCGGTTGCCCGTGGCGCGGGCCAGCTCCCGGTGCACTTCCGCCTCGGCGAGCTGCGCACCGGCCGAGTCCGGAGCCTCGGCCACCGCGTCGACCGCGGCATGGAGCCGGACGCCCTGCGAGGCCCTGCACCGGGAGGCGGCCTTGCGCGCGATGATCCCGCCGATGGCCCGGCGCGCCTCGAACACGTCCGGCAGCCACCGGCCGTCCTGACCCACCAGCAGGGGAAGGAGGTCGACGCCGCCGGACGTGAGGAAGTCCAGGACCCGCGTGCCCACGCCGTGCCGCGTACGCAGCAGTCCTGCCTGCTCCAGCCGGGACAGCGCGTGCTTCAGGGTCGTGCGGGTGACGCCGTAGGACGCGGCGAGTTCCCGCTCGGGCGGGAGCAGGGAGCCGGGCTGGTGGGTGCCGTCCAGGATGTCCGTGCGCAGGCGCTCCTCCAGTACGTCCACGACGGACTGGCGGACGATCGCTTCGGCTGGCATGGCCGCACTCCTTGGGTTCGGTCCGCGCCCCAGCCGGTCGATCCGGGGGCGCGTGTCGAATCTACGCAGGCAGTGGACCAGCGTGAACTTCCCACCGTCAAGCGGCATCCGCCTGCCACGGGGCGGCCACCGGTCATGTGACGGCCCCGCTTGCCGAGGCCTCCCCGAGCAACCGGTGAGACGGCATCCCGGAATTGAAGCGCGTGCAAGAATGTCGGCCGTGACCGGATCGCCGTCGTCGCCCGTCGCCGAGAACACGCCCGGCCGTGCCGGTCTGGGGCCCCGCGCCGCCGCAACGCTGGTGTTCGGATCATCGGCAGCGGTTCTGGTGGTCGAGATCGTCGCCTTGCGGCTGCTCGCTCCCTACCTCGGCCTGACGCTCGAGACCAGCACCATGGTGATCGGCATCGCGCTCACCGCCATCGCCTTCGGCTCATGGCTGGGCGGACACATCGCGGACCAGGTCGATCCACGCCGGCTCATCGGCCCTTCCCTCGGGGTGTCCGGAGCCGTGGTGGCGCTCACCCCGGCCGTGCTGCGCAGCAGCGCGGAGTGGGCCCCGGCGGTGCTCCTGGTGATCGCGTCGCTGACCATCCTGGTGCCGGGCGCCTTGCTGTCCGCGGTGACCCCGTTCGTGACGAAGCTGCGTCTGACCAGCCTGGCGGAGACCGGGACGGTGGTCGGCCGGCTTTCGGGAGTCGGCACCGTCGGCGCCATCTTCGGCACCGTGCTCACCGGCTTCGTCCTCGTGTCGCGGTTGCCCGTCAGCGGCATACTGCTCGGCCTCGGAGCGCTGCTGGTGGCCGGCTCGGCGTGGTTCGAGTGGCGAACGCGCGGGTGGAGCGGCGCCCCCGCCCTGACGCTCGTGGTCGTGGCAGGCGGTCTCGCCGTCACGGCCGCGCCCGGGGCCTGCGACGTGGAGACCAAGTACCACTGCGCAAGGGTCGTCGCGGATCCCGACGGGGGCGGCGGCCGCACACTCGTACTGGACGGGCTGCGGCACTCGTACGTCGACCTCGACGACCCGACCCAGCTGAAATTCGCGTACGTGCGCGCCATCGCGTCGGTCGTCGACGCCGCCTTTCCGCACGGTGAACCGCTTGTCGCCCACCACGTCGGCGGCGGGGGGCTCACCCTTCCGCGTTACCTGGCGGCCACGCGGCCCAGCACGCGCAGCCTCGTCTCCGAGATCGACGGGGGAGTGGTGGGCATCAACCGTGAGCAACTCGGTCTGCGCCCGGGGGCGGGTGTCGACGTACGCGTCGAGGACGGCAGGCTGGGCCTGCGGCGACTGGACCCCGGAAGTCGAGACCTCGTCGTCGGCGACGCCTTCGGGGGAGTCAGCGTGCCGTGGCACCTCACCACGGTGGAAGCGATGACCGAGGTACGGCGGGTGCTCGGCGAGGGGGGCGTCTACGTCGCCAACCTCATCGACCACGGTGGCATGGACTTCGCACGCGCCGAAGTGGCCACGCTCGCCGAGACGTTCGAGCACATCGCCCTCCTCGGCGAACCCGCCGACATCGGCCACGGTCCGACCGACGACTCCAGGGGCGGCAATCTGGTGGTGCTCGCCTCCGACCGGCCGGTCGACCTCCGCGCGGTCCAAAAGGCGCTCGACGCCCGGCGGACCGGCTGGAAGATCACCACCGGAGAGGACCTCACCTCCTGGACCGGCGATGCCCGACTCCTCACCGACGATCACGCACCCGTGGACCAGCTCTTGCAGCCCAACAGTCCCCGGAGCGGCCGGTGACGGCGCGGGCCGGCCACTGAAAGCGCAGCGGCTCGACGACGTCGGTGACACAGGCCAGTCAGTGAAACCGAGATGCTTCGAGGAGCATCGGTCGGGTAGCGTGCGGGCCATGTCGAGTCCTGAGTCGGACAAGGTGGGGGCTTTCGGTCACGCCGTCAGCCCCCTGAACCACTGAGTCCGTAGCCCTGCCGTCGCGCCGCGTTCCGCGGCCCGGCGCGTCAGTTCTCGGGGCTGGCCGCGGTGACGAGATGACCTTCTCGTGCTTCTCCTCACCTCGGAGCCACTCGATGCCTCTTCCGCTGTACCTGCTCGCCATGGCGGTCTTCGCCATGGGCACCTCGGAATTCATGCTCGCCGGTCTCCTGCCGGACATCGCCTCGGACCTCGACGTGACAGTCGGGACGGCAGGCGCTCTCACCTCGGCCTTCGCGATCGGCATGATCGTCGGTGCCCCGCTTGTCGCCGCGCTTGCCCGCGACTGGCCCAGACGCTCCGGCCTGCTCGGGTTCATCCTCGCCTTCGCGGCGGCTCACGCCGTGGGCGCCGTCACCACCAGCTTCCCCGTCCTGTTCGCCACCCGGGTCGTCGCCGCGCTCGCGAACGCGGGGTTCCTCGCCGTCGCTCTGACAGCCGCCGCCGCACTGGTCCCGTCCGACAGGAAGGGACGCGCGCTGGCCGTGCTGCTGTCCGGCACGACGGTGGCCACGATCGCCGGTGTCCCCGGCGGCTCGATGCTCGGCACGATGTTCGGCTGGCGGGCCGCCTTCTGGGCTGTCGCCGCCCTCTGCCTGCCTGCGGCTGCCGGCATCCTCAAGGGGATCCCGGCAGGACGTGACGAGGTCGAGAAGACCGGCAGGCCGGCGTTGCGAGCGGAACTCACCCGCCTCGCACGGCCGCGGCTGATCCTGGTGATGCTGCTCGGCGCCCTGGTGAACGCGGCCACCTTCGGAAGCCTCACCTTTCTCGCCCCCGTGGTGACCGACAGCGCCGGACTGGGTGAGCTGTGGGTCTCCGTCGCTCTGGTGCTCTTCGGCGCCGGTTCCTTCGTGGGCGTCACCGTCGCCGGCAAGCTGTCCGACCGGCGTCCCGGCCCGGTCATCGCGGTCGGCGGTCCGCCGCTGCTCATCGGGTGGCCGGCCCTGGCGATGCTGGCCGACGAGCCGGTCGCCCTGTTCACCCTCGTGTTCGTGCAGGGCGCCCTGTCGTTCGCGCTGGGCAGCACGCTGATCACGCGGGTCCTCTACGAAGCCGCGGGAGCCCCGACCATGGCGGGCTCGTATGCGACCGTGGCGCTCAACGTCGGCGCCGCCGTCGGCCCCGTCCTGGCCGGAGCCACCCTCGGCACCAGAGCCGCAGAGCTCGGGCCGCTCTGGGCAAGCGGCTGCCTCGTCGCGGTCGCGCTGCTCATCGCCTTTCCCCTCCTCACCGCACTCACGGCGGACCGGAGCACCGAGATTCTCCGGTGACACCTGGCATTGTCTCCGTAGGATCGCAGCGTGGCCTTCGCGGCCTCGATCGCAATCCGAAGCGAGGGCCCATGGTGCGGCTGTACCGGCGCGAGAGCAGCTACTGCGAACCGGAGGAAGTGGATCCGGGGTTGGGCGAGGCGATCGCCGGCCATGCGGAAGCGTGCTCGCTCGGGGACGTCCTGGCCAACGCGGTGGCCTGCTGCCTGACCGTCAGCACCCGCCTCTACACACCGGGCCTGCTGTCCCGCTGGAAGGGCATGGCCGACCCGGACCCGCAGCACCGGACGCTCGCCCTGTTCACACCGCGCTGGTTCGTCGTGGCGGTGACCAGGTCCTCGACCGGAACGACGGTCCTGTCCGCACGGCTGGACGGCATGACCCTGGCCGAGCACAGCGCACTGGCCGACCGGTTCCCCGGGGGCCGCCGCCTGCCCGAGGACAGTGGTGTCACCATCACGGCCCTGTGGTCCGGCCGATCCGAGCAGAGCTCCTACCATGTCGCGCTGGGCGACGACGCCGACGGCAGGTTCTTCTCGCAAGCCCTGCGCGAGGCAGTCGCCCGTGCCAAGCAGAGCTGAACCACGGCGGTGGGTCGTACCTCGTCAGTGGTGCGGGGCGTGCAACAGGGAGTCGGGCAGGTAGTCGGACCGGACGCCCAGCTTCCAGCCGTGGGCAAGGCAGGCGAGCGCGGCCACGGCCACGGTCCGGACCGGGAGCAGGGTGCGGGGCGCAGGGTCGGTGCCGACGCTCGCGCGATGCTCCAACAGCCTGTCGGCCAGGGCCTGTTCGAAGACCGACTGGTCGTCTGCGAGCAAGGTGCGCAGCAGCCGCTGGTCCGGGTCCAGGGGGCCGGCCGCGTCGAGCCGTTCAGCCGCGCGGAGGCGCACGTCGTCCGCAGGCTTCTCCAGCGGGACGGAGCCGGGAAGAGCGCCGGGACGAGGCCCCTGCACGATGGTGAGGTAGTCGCAGAGCGCGTCCATCTCGGCGAGGCCGGACGGTGTGGAGACCGACTCCCGCTTCGAGTAGGGCACCGCGTCGCGGATGGCGGGGGCGTAGTCCTTGCTCAGCAGCGGGCCGATGACGCGGCCACGCTCCCACACGAGGCCGCTGATCACGCACAGAGCGAAGGCCCGGACCCAGGTCTGCGCGGTGGTCGCCGGTGCCGCCGGTTCCCAGCGCTCGTCGTAGTGCATCTCCTCGCTGGAGAGCGTCTCGTCGACGAGGGGGAGGGGAACGTCCCAGTCGCCGTCGGGGAAACAGCCCAACGTCAGCTCCCCTAGAGCGCACTCCGCCGCCGTGAGCAGGATCTGACGCGACTTCGGCGTCTCCAGCGCGGGGTCCTCCAGGGTGCGGGCGGCCACGAAATCGAGGAGGTCGCCGCCCATCTCCCGCAGCCCCTGCCGCAGAGGACGGCCGCCGTGGCGCAGGTCGGACCAGTGTCCTATGGCCCGGCGGATACCGCGGTGGAGGGTGTCCTCCACGCGCTCCTCGGCAACCTCGTGGCGTACCACGTCCATGATCGTCATCCCGCCATGATGCCAGCGGGCACTGACAGCGAGCCGGGGCCGCGCACCTCCGAACGGGACGGTGGACCCTCCCTCGCGGCGCAGAGGAAGGGAGTTCCCCCGGGCAGATGCGCGCGCGTCACTTCCTGCGGACGGTCGCGAGCGCCGACACCATGCCGGCGCACAGCACGAACACCACGAGCGAGGTGAAGAACAAAGCCTCGATCCAACCGGCGTTCGCACCGGTGAGCGTGCCCTGCGCGGACGCGCACGCCACCTCGGGCGGGAAGCTTTGCCGACGCAGGTCGCCACAGGTGCTCGGCAGGTCGTCCTGCAAGGCATAAGCGTTCACCGCGCACATCGCCCAGCTGACGAGGAAGACGCCCAGCGAGGTCAAAGAGACAGCTCGCAGTGCGGTCGGGGAACTGACTGGCCGAGACCCCGCCTGAGTCGACGTCATGAACCGCAGCCTACCGACCGGACGGCGGTGTACGTGCGCGGCGGTGTGCGAGCGACTGGGCTTTCGCCCGGCGTGCCCGCGCTGCGCGAGCGTCGATCACGGCAGGCACCGCCTGCGGTCGGCAGTGCGCTCGAGAGGCCGCCTGAGCGGCAAGGGGCCGCCGCCGGATCAGGCAGGCCAACCCGCGTCGCGGACCAAGGACGCGTCCCCGCGAACCCACTTTCCCTGGCATACCCGTCGGCGTCCGATGGTGCCGGCAGCCACGCCACGGCCGCGGATAGTGGGCGGCAGCCCCATAGGGAGCGGCGAAACCGCGCTATAGCGTCCCGCGCATCCCAGTCCCCGACCGCGGAGGCTCCCGCATGCGTTTCTCCTTCCGCCCCCCGGCAGCCTCGCGGCGACGCGGCGGACCGGCGGGCCTGGCCCTGGCCGCCCTCGTCGTCACCCTCACACCCGCGCCCGCGGCGGCGGCACCGACCGGCCCGGGCGGCAGCCACTGCACGGGTCCAACCCAGGTGCGCGTGCCGGGGGCGGAGCACCAGCGGGCCGCCTGCCTGGACGAGCTGACCACGGCGGGCACGGCCCTGTCGGGCCACACCGATCCGGCCGACTGGGCGGGCCTGACGCCCAAGGACCTGGCCGTACCCAGCGGGGTGCCCGGTCTTCAGATCGACGGCTACTTCCCCGATACGTCCACCACCAACACCAACCACGGATGGAACCACGACGCCCAGTTCGTCATCCGCCTGCCCGACGGGTGGAACGGCGGTCTGGTGGTCGCAGGCACCCCCGGCAACCGGGAGCAGTACGCCAACGACCGGGCCATCGCCGACTGGGTGCTGTCCCGCGGCTACGCCTACGCCGCCACCGACAAGGGCAACACCGGCCTGGCCTTCCACCGGGACGGCAAGGAGCCGGGCGACGCCATCGCCGAATGGAACGACCGGCTCACTCAGCTGACCCGGGCCGCCCGGGCCACGGTCGCCCGGTACTACCACCGACCCCCGGCACGCACCCTGGTGACCGGGATGTCCAACGGCGGGTACCTCGTGCGCTGGCAGTTGGAGAACCGTCCGGGCCTCTACGACGGGGGAGTCGACTGGGAGGGCACCCTGTGGCGCTCCGACGGCCCCACCCTGCTGAACTTCCTGCCCGAGGCGCTGCGCGACCACCCCGTGTACGCCGCCGGGGGCGAGGAGGCCGACGCGGCGCGCAGAGCTCTGCACACCGCCGGTTTCCCGGCCGGCTCCGAGTTCCTCTGGCCGTACCACCACAAGGTCTACTGGGACCTGACCCAGCGCATCTACCGCGAGGAACTGGACCCCGGATTCGACGGCCCCATCGAGGCGGGCACGCCCTTCTGCGTCCCGGGCACACCGGCCTGCGACGCCGACTACGACTATGCCGCCCGGCCCGCCGAGGTTCACCGGGCCGTGGAGAAGATCGCTCTGACCGGGCGGATCGGCAAACCGCTGATCACCCTGCACGGCACCCTGGACGTCCTGCTGCCCATCGGGCAGGACTCCGACGTCTACGCCCGGATGGTGCGCCGAGCCGGCCGCGGCCCCCTGCACCGCTACTACCGCATCGAAGGCGGCACCCACACGGACGCCCTCGTCGACACCTTCCCGGAGCGTCTGCGTCCGCTCACGCCGTGCCACCGCTCGGCCTTCACGGCTCTGGAGAGCTGGCTCGAGCCCGGACACCGCCCGCCGGCCTCCCACACCGTCCCGATGCCCCTGCGCGTGGACGCCGCGGCACTCCTGCGCGCCTGCCCTCTCGAGGGCCGCTTGTAGAAGGGGCTCCGGCCTGCTGTGACACACGGCACGGATGTGGTGCGGAAAGGATGGAATCAAGGGCAGCGGTCAGAAGGTTGCTATATACATCCGACTGTGAGCCTGTGAGGTACCCGTGAACGACTCCGCCCCTGAGCAGCCCGCCGACGTCGTCGCCCGGCTGCGCGCCACCTTCCGCACCGGCCGTACCAAGCCCGTCGAGTGGCGCACGGCCCAGCTGCGCCGGCTGCGCGACCTGCTGACGGAGAACGGCGCCGACATCGCCGCCGCCCTCCACGCCGACCTGGGCAAGAGCGCCACGGAGGCCTACCGCACCGAGATCGACTTCACCGTCCGGGAGATCGACCACACCCTCGACCACCTCGCCGACTGGCTGCGCCCCGAGTCCGCCCCGGCGCCGGCCCACCTCGGCACCGATGTGACGGTCTGGACCCAGTACGACCCGCTCGGCGTCGTCCTCGTCATCGCCCCCTGGAACTATCCGGCCCAGCTCCTGCTGGCCCCCGTCGTCGGCGCCCTGGCCGCGGGCAACGCGGTGGTCGCCAAGCCGAGCGAGCTGGCCCCCGCCACCTCCGCCGTCCTGGCCCGCCTGCTGCCCGCCTACCTCGACACCGACGCGGTCGCCGTGGTGGAGGGCGGGGTGCCCGAGACCACGGCCCTGCTGGCCGAGCGTTTCGACCACATCTTCTACACCGGCAACGGCACGGTCGGCCGCGTCGTGATGCGCGCCGCCGCCGAGCACCTCACCCCCGTCACCCTCGAACTCGGCGGAAAGTCCCCCGCGTTCGTCGACCGCGACACCGACCTGACCGTCGTCGCGGACCGGCTGGCCCGCGGCAAGTTCCTCAACGCCGGACAGACCTGCGTCGCCCCCGACTACGTCCTGACCGATCCGGACACCGCGGCGGCTCTCGAGCCGCTCCTCGCGAACGCCGTGCGAGCCCTGTACGGCAGCGACCCGGCCGCCTCCGGCGCGTACGGGCGGATCATCAACGAACGGCACTTCGACCGGCTCACCGGCCTGCTCGACTCCGGCCGCACCGTCGTGGGCGGCACGGGTGACCGGACGGCGAAGTACCTCGCGCCGACCGTCCTGGCCGACGTCGACCCCGACGCGCCCGTCATGCGGGAGGAGATCTTCGGTCCCATCCTGCCGATCGTGACGGTCCCCGGCATCGACGAGGCGATCGACTTCATCAACGACCGGGACAAGCCGCTCGCCCTGTACGTCTTCACCGAGTCCGACGGGACGCGGCGCCGGCTCGCCGACGAGACCTCCTCGGGCGGCCTGGGGTACGGCCTGCCGCTCGCCCATCTCACCGTCTCCGACCTGCCGTTCGGCGGAGTGGGGGAGAGCGGCATGGGCAACTACCACGGGCGCTACTCCATCGAGACCTTCAGCCACCGCAAGGCCGTCCTGGACAAGCCGCTGCACTGACGGGGGGACGGGCAGCGCACGTCGCCGGGCAGCCCCTTCACCGCGCCGCTCACACCCGTACCGTGGGGCGGTGAACGGCAGTTGGCGTGCGGTCGGCTCCACCGTGATCACGTGTACAGAACGCCGCCTCCTGCGTGCAACGTTCTCCCCGCACGATGGCATGTCCTCGACGTCGACCATGGAAGTGGCTGTGAGAACACACCGCACCCGGCGCAGAACCGCCCTCGTCCTGTCCGCCGCCGCACTCCTCCTCCTGGCCCCCGCCCGGGCCGGGGCCGAGGGCGGGGCACTGCCGACGGTGACGCCCGTCGCCGAGACCCCGCCCCTCTTCGACGACGAGGCGGGCGGCAACTCCGACGCCGACGATCCGGCGATCTGGCGCAACGCGGCCGACCCCGGCCGCAGCCTGGTCATCGCGACCGCCAAGGAGGGCGGACTGCGGGTGTACGACCTCGGCGCCCGCCTGGTCCAGACGCTGCCCGCGCCCCGTCCGCCCGCCGAGCACGACGCGCCGGGCCGGTACAACAACGTGGACCTCGTCACCGGCCTGCGCACCGCCACCGGCCGGGCCGACGTGGCCGTGGTCAGTGACCGCGGCAACGACCGGCTGCGGATCTACCGCATCGACCCGTCGAGGCCCGGCGGCCCGCTGACCGACATCACCGACCCGGCCGTCGCCCCGGTCTTCTCCACCGGCCAGGACGAGATCAACGACCAGCGCACCGCGTACGGCCTCGCGACCTGGCAGGACACATCCTCCGGTCGGACCTACGCCCTGGTCAGCCGGCGAGAGCGGACCAGCCTCGCACTGGTCGAGCTCAGGCCGACCGCCGGCGGGACGGTCACGTACCGCAAGGTCCGCACGCTCGACCTGCCCTCGTCCTTCCGCCTGCCGAACGGCACGACGTGGTCCCCCTGCGCGGAACCCGGTGAACTCCCGCAGGTCGAGGGCATGGTGGTGGACCCCGCGACCGGGACGCTCTACGCCGCCCAGGAGGCCATCGGCATCTGGCGGATGCGCGCCGACCTCACCGCCGAACCGGTCCTGGTGGACAAGGTCCGCGGGTACGGCGTCCCCGGCGTCTACGACGAGGAGACCGAGGAGTGCACGCCCGGTGCCGACCCCGGCTTCGGCGGCGAGCGGCTCTCCGCGGACGTCGAGGGCCTGACGCTCTTCCGGGAACCGGACGGCGACGGCTACCTCTTCGTCTCCAGCCAGGGCGACGACACCTTCGCCCTGTACGACCGAGAGGTGAGCGAGAAGAACGAGTACGAGGGCGGCTTCCGGGTCGGGGCGGCCTCCGCGACGCTCGACGGGTCCGAGGAGTGCGACGGAGCCGCGGTGCTGAACGCGCCGCTCGGTCACCGCTACCCCAACGGCCTGCTGGTCGTCCAGGACGGTCACGACACCCCTGACGTCCCCGACGGAGAGGGCGGCACGCGTACCGCGACCGGCTTCAAGTTCGTCGACCTGCGCGACGTGGTGGACGCCGCAGACCTGTAGGGCCGGCCCGTACGTCGACCTCACCGCCGCCGGGTGCCGCACCGCACCTGGCAGCGGACGCGCGGTCGGGGCGGCCGCCCGGCTCCTGAGGCGGCCCGGTCACAGCCGGGCCGCCCGCCGCCGGGTCAGTCCTCCGCCGGGGCGCGCAGCGGTTCGCCGACGCTCCTGAGGTGACGCAGCGCCTCCCGGTGCGAGGCGATCAGCCCGGTCCGGTGGTACGGGATGCCCAGCTCCGCGCAGTACCGCTCGGTGATGACCTGCGCCCGGGCCAGCGCGGGGGTCGGCATGCTGGGGAAGAGGTGGTGCTCGATCTGGTAGTTGAGCCCGCCCATGAAGGCGTCGATCACCACGCCGCCCCGGACGTTGCGCGAGGTGAGGACCTGGCGGCGCAGGAAGTCCAGCCGGGTCCCCTCTTCGATCATCGGCATCCCCTTGTGGTTGGGCGCGAACACCGAACCGAGGTAGACGCCGAACAGCGCCTGGTGCACGACCAGGAACACCACCGCCTTGGTGGGGGAGAGGATGGCGAACAGGCCACCGAAGTAGAGCACGAAATGCGCTATGAGCAGCGTGCCCTCGAGTACCGGCCGTTTCACCGACGTACTTTTCAGAGCCCGGAAGCTGTTGAAGCTGAGATTCAGGCCTTCCAGTGTCAGCAGTGGGAAGAACAGTGCGGCCTGGTGCTTTCCGACGAAACGCGGCAATCCTCGGGCCTGACGTGCCTGCCGACGCGACCACACGAGAATGTCCGGTGAGACGTCCGGGTCCTTCCCCTCGTGATTGGGATTCGCGTGGTGCCGGGTGTGCTTGTTCATCCACCACCCGTAGCTCATGCCCAGCAACAGGTCGGCGACCAGCAGCCCCCCTGCCTCGCTGGGACGCCGACGGGAGAAGACCTGCTGATGGGCGAGGTCGTGCGCGGCCAGTCCGAGCTGGCCGAAGACCACGGCCGAGGCGACGGCGACGAACAACTGGCCCCAGCTGTCCCCCAGCGCGAGAAAAGCGCCGACGCATCCCGCAAGCGCCAGGCCGACCAGTCCGAAACGGACCGTGTAATAGAGCGGACGGCGGCGCAGCAGTCCCTCCTCCGCTATGCGCCGAGACAGTTCGGAGAAGTCGCTTCCCCTGTTCTGCTTGTCTCGTCCTCCTCGCGTCGGCGGGTCCACCGGAAGCACCATTGAATTGGTCATGGGCCTGAGTATTCAGATCTTCCGCCGTGGGCAGAATGGCGCCCGCCCCCTGAAGAAGGTGGAGTCAGCGCCACCACAGGACCGGGGGAAGACCGCAGCAGGCCGAGCGGCGGCCAGGGGCAATCGCCCCCGGCCGCCGGTGGTGCCGGGTGGGGCGGAGGTCAGCGGGCCAGGTGGGTGACCACCGAACGCATCGCCCGGCGCAGGGCCGGGACGGTCTCCTCCGGCGCGTCGAGCGTCTCGAACCCGTGGTGGCCGTTGGGGACATCGACCAGCTCGAGCCGCGCAGCGCAGTCGGCGGCCGCGGTCACGAACGCGTCGACGGTCGCGGCGATCTCGGGTGCCTCCCGACCGGCGCGGAGGAGGACGACGGGCAGAGCGCCCGCCTGATCGACCGCCCTCGCGGGATGGAAGCGGCTGCCGGCCATCCCCCACGCGGGGAGAGGGGCCAGGACGGGATAGGACGCGGCCAGGCAGCGCAGCCAGGCGGGCGGCTTGATCAGCCAGTCCGTGGTGAGGAGGCCGCTGCCGGAGAAGAACCACAGGGCGACCCGGTCGGCGTCCACCCGCGAGTCGGCCCGCACCCGTTCCACCCCTGCGGCGATGTCCGCCGCGGCGCGGTCATAGTCCGCGATGTCGTGGAGGCCGTGGTCGAGCGTCACCCCGACAACTCCCTCGGCGGCGGCCAGGCGGGCGTACCCCACCAGGGTCGGCCACTCGCGCGGGCTTGGCCGCGCCCCGGCGGGCACCGGCCCGCCGTGCACGAAGACGACGGCCGGTCGCGGACCCTCCCCCTCGGGGACGTACAGATCGACGTTCCCCCGGCGGTCCCGAGGCAGCTCGGGGACGTCCATCGGGAACGGGCGCAGATGGGCAGGCGCGGTCGTCTCGCCCCCGGCCGGACGCAGACGGTGTCCCGCACCGTCCGCGGCCCGCAGCAGGACCTCGGCCAGCGCGGCGGGGCAGGACAGCATCGGCCAGTGCCCGGTGGGCAGTTCGAAGAAGGTGACCTGGGGTTCGGTCAAGGCGGCCAGCGCGGGGTCGCCGAAGTCGACGAGCCGCTGCACCTGGTCGATCGTGGCGCCGTTCCGGGCGCACAGCACACCGCTGACCGGAACCGCGGCCACCGCCCCGGTCAGCCGCAGCGGCTGAAACAGAGTTCCCAGCGGCTGAGGCGCCGCCAGGGCGGTCAGCCGTTCCAGGGCCGCCTCACCGACACCGTCGGTACTGCCCCAGCGCTCCCACTCGTCACCGGCCGGTGGCGCCAGCACACCCTCGCGCTCGCCCGCCTCGGCGCGTCCGGCCAGCTGCGCGCGCAGAGCCTGGTCCGGTACCGCGGCCAGCGCCGGAACGCCGTTCTGCGGCATCCCGCAGTCCAGGTACACCACGCGTGCGATGCGCTCCGCCCGCCGGTCGGCGGCGCCGAGCACCGGGTGGATCCCGTAGTCGTGACCGACGAGCACGATCTCACGCCCGGACGCCGCGTCGATCGCCGCGATCACGTCCTCGATGTGCGTCTCAAGACCGACGTCCGACGGTGTGGCGGGCCGGTCCGGGTCGATGCCCGTCAGCGCGACCGAGTGCACCGCGCTGCCCGCCGCGACCAGCCGCTCGGCCGTCTCCTGCCACACATGGGCCCCCGTGAACGCCCCCGCCACCATGATGAACACCCGCACAATGCCTCCCGCAACTCGTCCCATACGCGGCGCCGTCGCGCACGCCATCGTCCGCGGGCCACGGCGTCGGCCCTGCCCGCGCCCCGGTACCGTAGGAACTCCCCCTGAGGGAGGTTCAACTGTCCACGTCACGCGAGTCGTTGTGGAGCATCGGAGAACTCGCCGAGCGCGCCGGTGCCACCGTGAAGACCGTCCGTTTCTACTCCGACCAGGGCTTGCTCCCGGAAGCCGCCCGAAGCAGTGGCGGCCACCGCCGCTACGGCCCCGCGGCCCTGGAGCGGCTCCAGCTGATCCGCTCCCTGCGCACCCTCGACCTGCCCCTGAACGAGATACGCCGCATCCTCGACGACGAGGACACCGCCGCGGGCGCGCTGGAAGACGCCGTCGACAGCCGTCTGCGCGAGCTGGGCAACGAGGTGAAGGCCCTGCGCTGGCGAGAAGCGGCACTCCGATTGGTGCGGGACTGCCCGCCGACTCAGCGTGCCGGCCGGCTGAGGCTGCTCACCGCGCTCGGCACCCCGCCGAGCACCGCACCTCTGGCGAGGTTCTGGCGTACCTGGCTGCCCCCGCGCATGCCACCCCGGGCAACCGCGGCCTTCCTGGACGCGGCCGTCCCCCAGCCGCCCGACGAACCGCACCCCTCCCAGGCACTCGCCTTCGCCCGGCTGCACGCGATGACGACGGCTCCCTGCCCGGACGGCCGGCAACCCCAGCCGGAGGTGCACCGAGTAGCGGGAGCCGGGGGCGCCGCCCTGCTGTACGCGGGCCTCCTCGAAGCTTTCGAACTCGCCGCGCCACACCTGCGCCGGGCACACGACCCACATCCGGGCGAGGCCCTTGACGCCTACGTCGCGGCGTACGCGAGCGCCTACCGCAGCCGCGACACGCAGGACTTCCGCCGCTCACTGGCCGCCCGTCTCGCGTCCGAGCCCCGACTGGACCGGTACTGGGAACTCACCGCCGTCGTCCTGACCCGGCCGGGCAGCCGCCCACAGCCCACCCCGGGCTCCACGGACGCGTGGCTGCGCGCTGCACTGCGACGGGACAACGCCCGGGCGGCATGAGTCCGGGCGCCGAACGGGGGCCGGACGACCGGCCCCCGGACCGGGCAGGGCCAGCAGGCGGTAGTCCCCACCTGCGCAAGACCGCGAAAGCCGGTATCCCGTAGTCTCCCGGCCATGAACGACGGGGAATCCGGCAGACGGGTCATAGACGGGCGCTTCGAACTGCAGGCGCGGCTCGGTGGCGGTGGCATGGGCCTGGTGTGGCGCGCTCGCGACCTCGTCCTCGACCGGGCAGTGGCGCTCAAAGAGGTACGGCCGTCCGACCCCGGCCTCGCCGAATACGATCCGCAGGCCGCGGCGATGCTGCGGGCCCGGGTGCTGCGCGAGGCCCGGGCCCTCGCACGTGTCGACCACCCCAACGTGGTGACGATCCACCACGTGGTGGACGGCGAGGAACACGCCTACCCGTGGCTCGTCATGGAGTTGGTGACCGGCGGCTCGCTCCAGGACCGACTGGACAAGGGGCCGCTGGCGCCCGTCGAGGCGGCCAGGATCGGCCGCGAGGTGCTGACCGCGCTGCGAGCCGCGCACGACGTCGGCGTCCAGCACCGGGACGTGAAACCCGCCAACGTTCTGATGAGGCCCGACGGGCGTCCCGTCCTCACCGACTTCGGCATCGCGGCCATCAGGGAGTCGACCGTCCTGACCGCGACCGGCTCCATCATCGGCACACCCGACTACATGGCCCCGGAGCGCATATCCGGGGGTGAGGGAGGTCCGGGCTCCGACCTGTGGTCGCTGGCGATGATGCTGTACGTCGCCGTCGAAGGGCATCATCCGCTGCGCAGGGGCACCACCCTCGCCACGCTGGCGGCCCTCCTGAGCGAGGAGCTGCCGCCGCCCGCCCGGGCCGGAGTGCTGACCGGCTTCCTGAACGCCGTGCTGGTCAAAGACCCGGCCTTCCGGGCGGACGTGGCAAGCGCCGACCGGATGCTCGCGGACGCGGCCGACGGCCGTGACGGGGCTCCGAGCGTTTCCGACGGGGCGGGCGCGACCACCTCGTATCCGCTGGCGCCTCCGCTGCGGCCGACCCCCGCACCGGCCGGGTCCGGACCGCCGTCGAGCGTCGGACCGCCGACCGGCTTCGGACCGCCGACGGGCTTCGGACCCTCGACCGGCTTCGGACCGACTGGACCGCACGACGCCGTGCCCGGCACGGCCGGATCGCCCACCCCGTACCCGGCAGGCCCCACCCACCTGGCAGGCCCCGCCTACCCGGCAGGCCCCACGCAGCCGGTGCCGCCGCGACCCACAGGCCGCGCGAAGAGCCGCGTCGCGATCGCCTCGTCCGTCGTCGCGACGGTGCTGGCAGGCATCCTGATGTGGACGTTGCTACCGAACGGGGGCGACAACGACGACAGGAAGGCAGCCGGTTCACCCGGCTCGGCCACGACGAATACGCAGGATCCGGCTTCGGCGCCGCCGAGAGCCACCCCATCGGCATCGGGATCCCGAGCCGGTACAAAGGCCGACCTGCTCACTCCGGACGGCCTGCGGGCGGCGGTGAAGGAGATCAAGGCCGCGACCGGCACCGACCGCGCCTGCGACCTCACGATCTACCCGGGCTATGTGTCCGCGGACATCATGGTCGAGGGAAGTGCCACCAAGTACGACAGCTACACCTACCGCTCGGGCCAGGGCGTCGAGAAGGGGATCATCAGCAGCTCGATCACCGGCGGGAAACGCCCCTTCAGTCTGGACGCGTTCGACTGGGACGTCCTTCCCCCGTTGCTGGAACGGGCGGAGAAGGACCTGAACATCAAGCGTCCGACCACGCGTTACGTCCTGGTCCGCCCCGCGGATGACACGTTCGACACACCGCTGGGACTGGCCGTCTACCTCGGCGACGGCCACGCCACCGGCTATCTCGACGCCGACCTGAAAGGCAGGGTGACCCGGGTGATGCCGGCCCGGGACTGACGGCCCGCCGACAGGACTGGGTAGCGTCCCTCTGGTGAATGTCCATCTCATCGACGACCTACCAGGCGGCCTGACTCGACGGGCTCGATCGTTCGTAGGCGTGCACGGCGTCAAGGTCGACGTACGGCCGGTCGAGGATCACAGGCAGTGGTGGCTCGAGCGAGACGTCCCCGCCACGGTGATCGACCGGATGGCGGCCTATCAGAAGCGATGGGGCGGTCTCCTCCTGCCACCCGCGTCGCAGTACGACGGAGGCCCGAGATACCTCGATCCGGACTCACCCGAGTCGGACTCCGCAGGATGGTGGTTCGAAGCGGGAACGCAGCGGACCGCGGTTCCCTACTCGTTCATGATCAGCCCGTCCGGTGAGTTCGGGATTCACGCGGGCAGGTGGGCGCCGCTCCACGCGACCGTCGAGGGCTGGGTGGAATCGCTGGCACTGGCCCACCACGCGTCGATGTGGGCCAGGCGGGTCACCAAACTGGTCGGCGATGAGGTCGACGACATCGAGTGGGACGGCTACGAGCCGGTCCGCGAGGTGAGGGGCCTGGCGGACACCTGGTGGAGGGGGCCCGACTCGCTGGTGGCGCTCCATACGGGCGAGGCCACGGCACTCGACGCCCCGAGGGCCCGTGTCGCGCTGATCTACTCCCGGCTCGACGAGTGGGGCCTGCGAGGAGGCGTCGAAGCCGGGGACGAGTGAACTCGTCGACAGGCTGCGGCTGCACCGCGCACCTACCCCGTCGCCGAAGCCGTGTGCGCCCGGGCGGGAAGGGGCTTGTCCGCCCGGGACTGGAGGGCCTACGTCCCCGGCCTGCCCTACCGGTCGACCTGCTGAGTGCCCATCGGGGTGCGACTCCCCGTCGCCGTTCCACCCTCGTCCGGCCGTCGGCGGTCCTGATCCCTCCCCGCTGACGACAGGCACAGGCTGACGGCTGTCGTCACATCTAACGACTTGACCGCCTACACCTCCACGGCCATGTCCTGGTCGCTCCACCAGGACCGGTCGCGTCGGCACAACGCGGGGACGCTCCGTGGCCGGGCAGGTCGGGCGCGATCACCCGACAGCCTCGTGCGGGCAACGCGGGGACGCCCTTGGTCCGGCAGGTCGACCGCGATCACCCCGACAGCCGCGTGCGGCCAAAGCGGGGCCGCCGCGCCACCACGCCGCGAATCGGCCATCATGCCGTGCAGCAGCACGGCGACGCGCTCGGCGCCTTGGTCAGTCCTGCGTCACTCGGATGATCGTCTTGCCGGGGCCGCGCCGCCCGGGCGCGAAGGCGGCGGGCGCCTCGGTGAGCGCTCGCACCCCTCCGATGATCGGCTGGAGCCGCCCGTCCCTCGTGCGCCGGGCCAAGTCCACGAGCCGCCCGCGATCAGGTTCGACCACGAAGAAGACGGCCCGGCCGTTCCCGGGCTGGATCCGAGGCGGTTCGGCGATGGTCACGAGGGTGCCGCCGGCGCGCACCAGTGCGGTCGAGCGGTCGAGGATCTCACCGCCGAGCACATCGAAGACCAGATCCACCTCGCCGAGGTCCTCCAGCCGGTCGTTCTGCAGGTCGAGGAACTCGTGTACGCCCAGCCCGAGTGCCGTCTCCTTGGCCGTTGCCCTGCCGGTGCCGATCACTCGGGCTCCGGCCTCACGGGCGAGCTGCACGGCGATCGACCCGACTCCGCCCGCCGCGCCGTGGATCAGGACGGTCTGCCCCGTCCCGAGACGACCGTGGTCGAACAGGCCCTGCCACGCGGTGAGTCCGGAGATCGGCAGTGCGGCCGCCACCGTGTGGTCCAGGTCCGCCGGGAGCGGGGCGAGGTTGCGCGCCTCCACGGCGACGTACTCGGCCAGTGAACCGTCGCGGGCCCAGTCGCTCAGCCCGAACACCCGCTGACCCACGGTGAGTCCGGTCGTGCCGTAGCCCAGTTCCACGACCACGCCCGACAGTTCGTGCCCGGGGACGCTCGGCGTACGGTCACGGCCGGCACGGTCGGTCCAGGTCGCCGGCCAGTCGAGCTCACCAGGGGTGAAGCCGGCGGCGTGCACCCGCACGATGACGTCGTTCTCGGCGGCGTGGGGGTACGGAAGATCCGTCAGGGACAGTCCGGCTGCTCCGGCGGCACGGTCTCGAACGACGATGGCCTGCATGGTGCCTCACCTCGGTCATGAAACGTCCCCCTTCACCTTGCCGTGCCTGCCTGGCCACGCCGGATTTCCCTCCCATGCTCCTCCTCGTCAAGGAGCCGCGCACCACCGAGGCGGCCGAACGCCGGAACGCCGAGCGGCAGCGCGGGAACGTCGTCCTCGTCGGCCAGGCCGCCCCGGGACCGGCTACGGCCGCGCTAGGCTGCGGCGGTGCGCACGGTCGAGCTGTTGTTGGACGAGGCGGCAGAGCGAGCGGTCCAGGACGCCTGGCGGCGGCTCGCGGACGCGGGGCTGCCCAGTCAGGCGCGCCACAGCTCACCGACCAACAGGCCCCACCTCACGCTCGCCGCTTGCCCGGAGCTGACCGCCCCGATCCGCTGGGAGCTCGCCGAGGTGGCCGCTGCCCTTCCGTTGCCCGTGCGGTGCACCGGTGTGATCCGCTTCGAGCGGCCCACCTCGGTGCTCGCCTGGGCGCTGGACCTCGACTCCGCGCTGGCCGCACTGCACCGGCGGGTGTGGGAGGCGGTGGCCTCGGACAGCCCGCATGAGTCCCTCAACCCCTTCCACCGGCCTGGGCGCTGGGCCCCGCACATCACCCTCGGCCGGACCCGCCGTGCCGGCGCCTTCGCCGACCGGCGCATTCCTGACCTGCTCCCGGCCCCGCCGCGGACCGCCCGACTGACGACCCTGCGCAGCTACGACACCGAGACCGGCTCCCTGGAGACTTTTCAGGGACCTGACGTGCCGCGATGACCGGGGACGCCACAGCCGACCACGTGGCCGACAACGAGCCCATGGATGTCACCGAGCTGCTCGAATCGGCTTGCTGGAGGAGCTGTGCCACAAGGTGGCGCCGACTGCCGTCCCTGACGGTCAGGCAGGTGTGGGCTGCGTCCGGTCGCGGGTGGGTTCGAGACGGACGACGATGCCCTTCGACGTGGGCTGGTTGCTGATGTCGGCGACGCTGTCCAGCGGCACCAGGACGTTCGTCTCCGGGTAGTAGGCGGCGGCTGAGCCCTTGGCGGCCGGGTAGGGCACGATCTCGAAGTTCTCGGCCCGGCGCTCCGTGCCGTCCGCCCAGACGCTCACCAGGTCGACGCGATCACCTTGGGCGAGACCGAGTTCGTTCAGATCGGCGGGATTGACGAGTACGACGTGACGGCTGCCGTGGATGCCCCGGTAGCGGTCGTTGTCGGTGTAGGGGACGGTGTTCCACTGGTCGTGCGAGCGCAGCGTCTGCAACAGCAGGTGCCCCTCGGGTGCCCGGGGGACCACGAGCTCGTTGCGGGTGAACAGGGCCTTGCCGACCTTGTTGTTGAAGACGCCCTCGTTGACCGGGTTGGGCAGTTGGAAGCCTCCGGGGCGGGTCACGCGTGCGTTGAAGTCGTGAAAGCCCGGCACGATGCGGGAGATGCGGTCCCGGATGGTGCCGTAGTCGCCCTCGAACGTGGCCCAGGGAATGTCCGCCTTGCCGTCCAGGGTGCGGCGGGCGAGCCGGCACAGGATGGCGACTTCGCTCAACAGCAGCGGTGAGGCCGGTTCCAGGCGGCCCTGGGAGGTGTGCACCTCGCTCATGGAGTTCTCGACGGTGACGAACTGCTCGCCATCGGCCTGCACGTCACGTTCGGTGCGCCCCAGGGTCGGCAGGATCAGTGCGGTGTCGCCGCAGACGGTGTGCGAGCGGTTGAGCTTGGTGGAGATGTGGGCGGTCAGCCGGCACGAACGCATCGCCTTCTCGGTGACCTCGCTGTCGGGAGCGGCGCGTACGAAGTTCCCGGCCAGGGCGAGGAAGACCTTGACGCGGCCCTCCAGCATCGCCTTGATGGAGTTCACCGAGTCCAGACCGTGCGGGCGCGGTGGGTCGAAGCCGAACTCCTTCCGCAGGGCGTCGAGGAAGGTGTCCGGCATCTGCTCCCAGATGCCCATGGTGCGGTCGCCCTGGACGTTGCTGTGGCCGCGCACCGGGCAGGCGCCCGTGCCGGCGCGGCCCAGGTTGCCGCGCAGCATCAGGAAGTTGACGATCTCCCGGACGGTGGGCACGCCATGCTTGTGCTGGGTGATGCCCATCGCCCAGCAGACGATGACGCGTTCGCTGTTCAGGACCTCGTCGCGGACCTTCTCGATCTCCTCGCGGGTCAGTCCGGTCGCCGTGTGCACATCGTCCCAGTCGACGGTGCGGGCGTGCCGGGCGAACTCCTCGAAGCCGGTGGTGTGGGCGTCGATGAAGTCGTGGTCCAGTACGGTGCCGGGCCGGGCGTCCTCCGCCTCCAGCAGCAGCCGGTTGAGAGCCTGGAACAGGGCGAGGTCGCCGCCGGGCTTGATGTGCAGGAAGCGGTCGGCGATCTGGGTGCCGCGTCCGACGACCCCACGTGCCTTCTGCGGGTTCTTGAAGCGGCGCAGCCCGGCCTCCGGCAGCGGATTGACCGCCACGATCCGGCCGCCGTTGCGCTTGGCCTCCTCCAGGGCGGAGAGCTGACGCGGGTGGTTGCTGCCCGGGTTCTGCCCGACCAGGAAGATCAGGTCGGCGTGGTGGAGGTCGTCGAGGCTGACGGTGCCCTTGCCGGTGCCCAGGGTCTCGCTCAGGGCGAAGCCGCTGGACTCGTGGCACATGTTGCTGCAATCGGGCAGGTTGTTGGTGCCGAAGGCGCGGGCGAAGAGCTGGAGGACGAACGCGGCCTCGTTGCTGGCGCGGCCGGAGGTGTAGAAGACGGCCTCGTCGGGGGAGTCCAGCGCCTGGAGTTCTTGCGCCAGGACGCCCAGGGCGTCGTTCCAGCCGATGGGCTCGTAGTGGTCGGAGCCGGGCCGCTTGATCACCGGTTCGGTGAGCCGGCCCTGCTGGTTGAGCCACATGTCGGAGCGGGCCGCGAGGTCGGGGACGCTGTGCTCACGGAAGAAGTCGGCGGTGATCCGGCGCGTGGTGGCCTCGTCGTTGATGTGCTTGGCGCCGTTCTCGCAGTACTCGTTGCGATGGCGCCGGCCCGGGGCGGGATCCGCCCACGCGCAGCCGGGGCAGTCGACCCCACCCACCTGGTTCATGGTCAGCAGGTCCACCCCGGTCTTGCGCGGGGAGGTCTGCTCCAGGGAGTACTCCAGCGCGTGCACGACGGCGGGGACTCCGGCCGCCCACTTCTTCGGCGGTGTCACGGACAGAGCGGTCTCCCGCTCCTCGTCGGGCGGGTTCTGCATCGGTTCGCCTTTCTCTTGCCGTGTCCGCACGTGGGTCAGCCGACGGGCCACTGGGCCACGCGGCTCCTGGGCGGTTCCGGGTGATCGTGCTGCACGCGGCCGTTGCGGATGGTGCCGCGCCAGGCCCCGCCCTCCTGCCCCATCCCCTCGATGAACTGCTTGAAGTTCATGAGTTCGCCGCGCACCAGCCGGGCGGTGAGCCGTGCCGCCCCGGACGAGCGGGTGAGGATGCTCGTGGCTCCCCGCGGTGTGAGGAGTATCCGGACGGTGATCGCGGTGCCGCCGGACCCGTCCGGCCTGAACTCGACCTCCCCCTGGTGGGAGGGGTGCTGCTCCACGCCGCGCCAGGCCAGGTAGGCGTCGGGGTCCTGCTCCACGATCTCGACCGCGAAGCGACGGCGGAGAGGCCCGTAGCCGATACTCCATTCGATCACGGTGGGCCTGACCTGCTCCACGCCCCGCACCACCGTCGAGAAGCGCGGGAAGGTCTTGAACTGCGTCCACTGGTTGTACGCCGTGCTCACCGGCACCGCGACCTCGACCGTCTCCTCGACGTGCCGCTCCGGCAGTGAACGACGGCGCGCGACGCCGTCGCCGTCCCTGTGCGTCCCCGGCGCGTCCGGCGCGGGCTGCTGAGCCTGGGCGTGGTCTTCGTGCGCCATCGTGGTCTTCCTTCCGGTGAGGGAGCCGGGCGGGCGGACCCCTCGCCTCCCCTCGTACGTCAGGGCTTCTCTTCCGGTTCCCCCATCGTGCGCTTCGAGTCGCCTCGGCGCCTCCGCGTCCCGCGCGACCCGGTTACGGCAGGGGCGAGGCGGCCGTCGGGGCCGTGTGAGGCGACTGAGGCGGTCGGCTGTGGCCGTGCGGGTCGGTGCGACGCGCCGGTCAGGCAGGCTGGAGTTCGTCGAAGAAGGCCAGGGCGGTGGCGGGGTCCGGGCTGACAAGGCGTTCCAGACCGGAGGTCGTGATCTTCGCCCACCTGCCGGCCCGTGCCCACATCTGTTCCTCGAAGGCGCGGACGGCCGCGTCCCGGTCCCCCGGGCAGGTGGCGATGGACTCGGCCAGTTCGGCACCCTCCAGCATCGCCAGGTTCGCACCGGCCCCCAGGGGAGGCATCAGATGGGCGGCGTCACCCAGGAGCGTCACCCCGGGCACGTGGGTCCAGGTGTGGGCCACGGGCAGGACGAAGAGGGGGCGATGGACGAAAGCCGTGCCGTGGCCGAGGAGGTCGAGGACGGGGGCGGCCCAGCCGTCGAACAGGGCCAGCAGGCTCGCTCGCACGGCCCCGGCGTCGGCCAGGTCCAGGTGCGTGTGCCAGTCCAGCGGCGCGCGGAACTGGGCGTACACCTTCACGTGGCCTCCGCTGTTGCGCTGGGCGACGAGCGCGCGGTTCACGCCGTACGCGGCCATGGAGCCGTCGCCGATCAACCGGGCGAGGTCGGGATGGCGGGTGTCGACGTCGTCGAGCGAGGTCTCGACCGCGGTGACGCCGGTGTAGTGCGGTGTCACCGACGAGACGGCCGGGCGGGTCCGTGACCAGGCGCCGTCCGCGCCGACCACGAGGTCGAACGTCTCCCGTCGTCCGTCCGCGAAGTGGACCTGTACGCCGTCCCGGCTCCCCGGCACCACGTGCGTCACGCCCCGGCCCCACTGGACGTCGAGAGGGCCGAGCAGCAGGTCCCGGAGCTGTCCGCGGTCGATCTCGGGATTGGCGCGCTCGCCCGGATGGGGCCGCCAGTCACGCAGAACGGCCCCGTCCGTGTCCAGGATCCGCATGGCCTGCCCCTCGGGGCGGGACAGCGCCTGGAACTCCTCCAGCAGCCCCGCCTTGTCCAGTGCCCGCTGTCCGAGCCCTTCGTGCAGGTCCAGCGTGCCGCCCTGAGCGCGCGCGTCGGGGGCGGGATCGCGTTCGAAGACGGTGGCGGGGCAGCCATGGCGGTGCAGGACACGGGCGAAGGTGAGGCCGGCGGGACCGCTTCCGATCACGGCGATACGACGTCTCATGTCGATACACTGTATTGACGCCCTACCATGTAGCGCAACAGGAGGGTGTGACCATGACTGTGTGGGACCGGCCGGAGCCGTCGGCTCGCCCCGCGCCGCTCGACCGTGAGCGGATCGTCGCCGCCGCCGTCGCGTTGGCCGACGAGGGCGGGCTTGAGGCGGTGTCGTTGCGCAAAGTCGCCGCCCGGCTGAACGCCGGCCCCATGCGGCTGTACGGATACATCGCCACCAAGGACGAGCTGTTCGACCTCATGGTGGACGAGGTCCAGGCCGAGATCCTCCCAGAGGAACAGCCCGGCGACTGGCGGGACGCCCTGAGCGCGCTCGCCCACCGCACCCGGCAGGCCGCCCTTCGTCACCCATGGCTGGCCGACCTGCTCGGTGGCCGCCCCACCCTGGGCCCGAACGGCCTCGCTGTGACGGAGGCCAAGCTGGCCGCCCTCGACGGCCTCGCCGACGTCGACACCGTCATGCGCGCCGTGGAGACCGTCAGCGCCTACTGCACCGGCGCGATCAGGCGTGAGATCGCGAACCTGCGGGCCGAGCGCGCCACGGGCCTGTCGAAGCGGGACTGGCAGCGCGCCTCCGGCCCGCATGTGACCAGGATGCTGGCCACCGGCCGCTTCCCGGCGCTGGCCAAGGCTGTCCACGACGGCACGGACCTGGACGCAGAGACATCCTTCACGACCGGCCTGGACTGGGTCCTGGACGCCGTGGCCGCCAAACTCGCCCCGCCGTTGACATGACACATGCCCTCGGGGCGCCGGGAGCCCCTGAACTCGGGTGCGGTCATGGGCGGGCCGCAGACCGCCTCCGCCGATCGCCCCTGTGTCGCAGGGATTCGGCATCCAGCAGCCTGCGACAGGAGCGGGCGGGGACGGTCAGTGCTCGCAGAGGGAGAATTCCCGCTCGTAGAGCTGCTCGTTGTGTTCGTCGACGAAAAACTTGCGCTCCCGCATGAGTTGTTCGCGGTAGTCCTTGGCCTGTTCGAGCGTCATGGTCGAGGTGTCGGACCAGGGTTGCTGCGGTGGCACATCGGACGTCGAGACGAGCGTTACCGACGGGTCGACCAGGAAGAACGCGAGAATCTTGCGGTGCCCCGGGCGGGTGGGGTCCGTGAGGCGGAATGAGCCGACACGGTGTTGCAGGACGTTCGGGAAGGCCAGGCAGCGGCCCGCCGGGGTCGACGCCGAACCCAGCGTCTGGTTCAGTGCGTCTTCGTCCTCCAGGCCGTAGACCTCGCGCACACCGTTGTCATCGTTCTGTTCGTAGCTGGGGTCGTCGAGCGCCGCCCGGAAACTCAACCGGCTCTCGGTGATGTTGTCGCTGTCCCAGTAGTAGATGGCGGTGGAGACGATCCGCTCGTTCAGCATCCCCTCGACATGCCAGGAACCACCGGCGTACTCGGGCTTGTCCGGGGTGAGGTGGATGGTGGCGAGCTTGACGATGACCTGAAGACGGCGGCCGCGCAGGTCGAACCGGGCGGATTCACCGGGCCGCTCGGGCGGGGTGAAGACCGGAGCGTCCGGGATGACCGGGCGGCGGTTCTCCCACCAGTCGTCGTGGGCCACTTCCCACGTACGTCGGGCCTCTGCGTAGGACTCGTCGTCGCCGTAGTCGGACCTGTTCGGATATTCCGGCTTCGAGTCGTACCACCCATACGGATCGGCCTCGATCCGCAGGGGCCGCGGATGGAGCAGATCGGTGAGGACGTTCTCCAGCAGCGGGCGCATACGGGCGAACAAGTCCGGCAGGACGCAGGCCAGTTCGCGATGCGTTTCGGGATGGACGTTGTTGACGTACGAGCGGAAGACGACTTGGCCGTCCTCAGTGACGTCGACATCGGTGGGAAGCCACTGGAACTTCTCCGAGAACTCGTACTTGGAGTAGTGGTTCGTCGGGTTCTGCCAAGCCCGCTCGGGCCCGCCGCTCACCTCTCGCACCAGGCAGAACAGAGAGGGATGCACCAGATCGAGGACCTGACCGCCGGATCCGGGATGCCAGTCCTGTTCCGCTTCAGGGACCTGCTCCAAAACCCTGACCGCGCTCCGCAGCCGCGATCTGAGCTCGTCGTCGACCAGTGCGTCCGACTGCCACACTCCGTCGACGGCGGACACCTCGATGCCGGTTCGCTCGTCCCGCAGCGCGGCATAGTGCTCGAGCTCGGCGAGGACGTACCGAACTTGTGCTTCGGTGAGGCCCTGCGCGACCGCCTCTTGCGTCCACCTCGCGACGATGTCGGGAGCCTTCATCTTCTCGACCCACCCGGGCTTCGCCCGAATGTGAGCGCTGCACTGCATCATCTGCAGTTCCCGAAGCGTTCGGGGCGTCGCGAAGGCCAGGGAACGGGAGGCGTGAAAGGGCAGAGGGAAAGCAGGCGAACTGGTCAATTCCGTTGGTCCTCGCAGTGGGTGAGCGGTGGCGGGAAGGATACTTCAGCCGACTGACACCGCAGCCGTGGTCGCTGCATCGCTGGTCGCACCTCGTCCGACGCTCCCGCGTGTCATGAATCCGACACCGGCTCCGTCCCTGGGGTACGAGTGGCCGCGCCGGACCACGCGAGCGCGGAAGGAGCACCCCCGTGGCGATTGAGCGGATGGACTGCGCGGCCCCTCGGGAATCGTCGTCGCCTTGTCCGGACGGATCGGCTGAACACTGAACCGGTGATCGTCGACGACGGGGTCGGCGTGCCTCGCTACGGCCCGGGGCACCGCCCTCCCCTTCGCACCTGACGGTTCCACGTGCGCCGGGGGCGACCTGACCGGCCCGGTCACCCTCTCGGACGGCCGCGAGTGGGGGAGCCGACAACGGGGGAGTGGCGAGCGTACGCGGCGGGGTCCGGCAGGCGCGCCGGTGCGCGTTGAGTGGCCGCCTCGGGGGGAACCGGGGAGGCTGGATACAGACGGTGATCCGTGTGCCCCGGCAGTCGTGCCGGGTGCCCGCGAGAGCGGGAACGCACCGGGTGCGCGGCGGATGGGAGAGGGCCCATGAAGGTCGGAGTGCTGACCGGCGGCGGTGACTGCCCCGGCCTCAACGCCGTGATCCGCAGTGTCGTCCGCAAAGGCGTCCAGACCTACGGATTCGACTTCGCCGGAGTGCGGGACGGCTGGCTCGGCCTGCTCAAGAACGACGTCGTTCCCCTGGAGATCTCCAGCGTGCGGGGAATCCTCCCCCGTGGCGGGACCATCCTCGGATCCTCCCGTACGAACCCGTTCAAGCACGATGACGGACTGCAACGGGTACGGGACACTCTCGCCACGCATGACATCGACGCGCTCGTCGTGATCGGCGGGGAGGACACCCTGGGAGTTGCCACGGAGCTCAGCCGGCAGGGGGTCAACCTGGTGGGTGTGCCGAAGACCATCGACAACGACGTCTCCGGCACCGACTTCACCTTCGGCTTCGACACCGCCGTCGGCATCGCGACGGAAGCCATCGACCGCCTCCACACCACCGCCGAGTCACACATGCGGGCGCTCGTGGTGGAGGTGATGGGGCGCCACTCGGGGTGGATCGCCCTGCACGCCGGCGTCGCGGGCGGCGCCAACGTGATCCTCATCCCGGAGCGTCCGTTCGACATCGATCAGGTCTGTGAGCTGGTGAAGCGCCGGTTCGAGATCAACTACGCGCCGATCGTCGTCGTGGCCGAGGGGGCTGTGCCCAAGGAGGGCCAGATGATCCTCAAGGACCAGTCGCTCGACGAGTACGGGCATGTGCGGCTGTCCGGCATCGGTGAGTGGCTGGCCCAGGAGATCTCGGCGCGGACCGAGAAGGACGCGCGCACCACGGTCCTCGGTCACATCCAGCGCGGCGGCACGCCCAGCGCCTTCGACCGGTGGCTGGCCACCCGTTTCGGTCTGCACGCCATCGACGCTGTCCACGACGGGGACTTCGGCAGCATGGTCGCCCTGCGCGGTACGCGGATCATCCGGATCCCGCTCGCCGACGCCACCGCGGAGAACAAGGTGGTGGACCCGTCGCTGTACGAGGAGTTCGAGGCGTTCTACGGCTGAGCCGTCACCGCCCGTGCGGTACGACCGCCACCGGACAGCGGGCGTGGTGCAGCACGGCGTGCGCGACCGGCCCCAGCCGGCCGTCCGCCGTCTGCCGCTCGGTGTGACGCCCCACGACGAGCAGCTCCGCGTCCCGGGAGGCGTTCAGGAGCGCTTCGGCGGGGTGCAGCAGCATGGAGTCGCTGCCGGCCGTCACCCCGGGATACTTCTCCCGCCACGGACGCAGCAGGTCGAACAGCCGCAGGACCTCCTGGTCCTCCCAGCCCGCCCGGTCCTCCTCGGTCACCACCAAGGTCCGTGAGGAGACGGACTCGGCGGGCAGAGCCCAGGCGTGCACCACGTGCAGACGCGCCGCCCGGGCCTCGGCGGCCGCGAACGCGAAGTCGGCCACCTCACCGGCCGGCCGGTGCGCGTCGAATCCCAGCACGACCCGGCCGGCGCTGCGCCGTGCGGTCACCCCGTTCGCGAAGACGCCGGGGCGGTGGGGGACGAGCACGGTGGGGCAGGGAGCCGCTGCCGCCGCCCGCAGGGCCACCGAGCCGACCGCCAGCCCCTCGAACCCTCCGGTCCCACGGGCGCCGACGACAAGGATGTCCGCTTCGCGTGCCGCCTCGAGGAGGGCCCCTGGCGGGGGGTCGTCGGTCTGCGCCCCCTCCACGTCGAGGTCGGGATGGCGGTCGGCCAGGTCGGCGACCGTCCGCCGGAGCAACTGTGCGCCCATGTCACGCAGTCGCTCCGCTGTGAAATCCGGGACGCCGGAACCGGGAAGTCGCGGAGAGGCGTGGAGCAGCCGCAGGGGAACACCGCGCAGTGCCGCCTCGCGTGCGGCCCACTCGGATGCCGCCGCCGCGCACCCGGACCCGTCGACGCCCGCCAGCACAGGGGAACGCATCGCGGCCTCCTTCCTCCGGCCCGCGGCCTCGCGGGGGCCGGGGCCCGTGCTCCCCTCCACTGTTCCACGGCGGCTCCGCTCCGGCGCTCGGACCGGATCCGCACCCCACAGGCCTACGGTTTTCCCGGCCCGCCCGGTCGGGAGGGGCCGGGGGAGCGGTCAGGGGCAGTCGTACGTGAAACGGGCGGTGGCCGTGCGCTCGACGGGGGACAGCAGGCGCAGTTCGGCGCGGGCCGCGTGGTGCCCCCGGCCCTCGAAGGTCCAGCGCAGATGGAGTCGTGCCTGCTTCTGTCCCCGGACCATCACCTCTTCCAGGACACCCGAGGCGGAGCCGTCACTTCGGACCCAGCGGTAGGACAAGGTGCCCGGGCGGCCGTTCGTGGTGACCAGGGCGGCGATGTGCGCGGTGCCGTCGCAGTGGAGCACCGCCGGGCGGGCCGTGACCGCGGCCGCGCGGACGGCGAGCGGCGGTCCGAGGCGCTGCCAGGCCAGGAGCGCGAGGACGCCGAGCACGACGAGCGCGGGCAGCGTGTGTCCGCGCAGCCGCCGACGCGGGGGCGGGAGAGGCGGTACGACGGCGGGCACCCGGTCGGTGCGCGGCGCGACGGTGGCGGTCACGCCCGGGCCGAAACGCAGCACGGTGCCGTCGACCCGGTCGGGTGGCGGCTCCGGCCACTCCTCCGCGTCGCGCTCGACGAGGGTCTCGTCCTCTCCGGGGCGCCGGATCCAGTGGCTGGCCAGCACGGTGGCGCTGTACTCGGCGTCGGCCGAGCTCGGGGCGTCGCCCGGGCGCCTGCCGTCGGGGGGTCGCAGGTCGCGCGTGGCGGACGGCGGTTTCTCGGTGGGCCCGCAAGCGGTTGCCGGAGCTTTCGTTGCCTCGCGGGCGGGCGAGGATCCGTGGTCGTCGTGATGTGCGGTCATCGGAGGTCGCACCGCCTGGTGAGGAGCTGCTGCGTGGCGCCTCCGTCGGCCGCGGCCGGGGCGGTGGTGGCCTGAACGGCCCAGTAGCAGCCGAGGCCTTGGAAGGTGTGGTCGACGGTGAGCGTGTACTGGGTGGCGCCGCTGCGTTCGAAGGTCTGGGGCGCACCGTCCGCCGTGCCCGGCTGTCCCGCCGTACCGCCCGTGAACCAGGAGACCGTGACGGAGACCGGGCCGGTGCCGTCCGTGGTGATCCCGACGGTGGCCGTGGCGGTCGTGGGGCCTGTCTGCCGGAACGCCGACACCACGATGTCCTTGACCGCGGGGGCGGCGGGCGGAGCGGGCGCCGTGGTCGTCGCTGTCGCGGCGGTGACCGGGCCGCCGGGGGTGGTGGTCTCCGGGTCTGCGGCCGGGGTGGCCGGGACCGGGGGTTCCCCCGACTCGCCGGCCGCCGCGCCCGAGGGCGGCACAGTGGGTGACGGTGACGGTGACGGTGACGGGCCGGCCGACTCGGTGGGCGTGGTCGGCGCGGACGGGGCGGAGGCTGCGGGTGCGGGTGGGGTGGCCGTTCCCTGGCCGGACTGCGCCCGGGTTGTGGCCAGGGCCTGCGCCTCCCGGTGTGCCGCGGTTCCCGGGTCGAAGGGGAACCCGGAGACGAGGAGGGCCGCGAGCAGTGCGACGGCGCAGACGAGCAGTCCGGGCCTGCCGGGCAGCCAGGACCGCGCCCGCCCGCGTCCCGGCAGCCGGTGCAGAACCGTGCGGGCCGTGTCCGTGGCGCTGTGCGGCGCCTCGTGGCAGGAGGGCAGGAGCAGCGGCAGCAGGGCCACCAGCGCAGCGAGCCGGCTTCGGCCGCGTTCCTCCCAGCCGGGGCCGTAGGCGGTGCCTGCGGCGGCTTCCAGCTCCACCACGAGATCCTCGGCCCGCGCGGGCCGCTCCTCGGGATTCTTGGCCAGACCCCGGCGCACCAGGTCCCGCACCGGCTCGGGGGCCTCGTCGGCCGGCACGGGCGCGTCGACGTGCTGGAGGGCGAGTTCCGCGAGGTTGTCACCGCGGTACGGCTTGTGCCCCGTCAGGCACTCGAAGAACGTGGCGGTGGCCGCGTACACGTCGGCGGTGGGGGAGGCGGGAGCGCCGGTCCACTGCTCCGGGGACATGTAGGAGGGGGTTCCGGCCACACCCGCGCTGGTGCCCGCGTCCACCGCGATGCCGAAGTCGACCAGCTTGGAGTGTCCGTCCGGTGTGACGAGGACGTTCTCCGGCTTGTAGTCACGGTGGACGACGCCGATCCGGTGCGCGTCGGCCAGACCGAGCAACGATCCCTTGAGGATGACGAGCGCGGCCTCCGGTTCGAGCGGGCCCTGCCGCTTCAGCAGTGCGCGCAGTGAGACGCCGTCGACCAGTTCCATCACGATCGCGGCGCCCTCCGGGCTCTCCACGTACTCGTACAGCCCGGCGACGTGCTGGCTCTCCAGCCCGCCCAGCAGACGCGCCTCCGCTCGGAACTCGTGCACGAAACCCGGCCGGGTGCGCAGGGACTCACTGAGGTACTTCACCGCGACCTCGACGCCGGTCTCCTCGTGGACGGCCAGGACGACCCGCCCGCTCGCCCCGGCCCCGAGTTCCAGCGACCCGGTGTACCCGGGCACTTCCCACGTGCTCATCGCATCCCCCCTGGGCCGCCGTTCGACAGCGGCGGGCCCCCACGCTCGAAGACACATCTTTCGGCCACCGCGGTTGCGTGGCCAGAAGGAGACGCCGGACGTGCCCGGACCGTGACAGATCGCAGAGGAACGGGCTGCCTCCCCGGCGGGCCCTACTCCGCCGTGCCCGGCAGGCCGAGCAGGAGCAGCGTCACGTCGTCGTCATGGGCGGCCGTGTCCGGGACGAGGGTCCTGAGCAGCCGGCCCGCGGCCCGGTCCAGCGTCTCCGGGTCGGCGGGAGCGTCCTTCAGCACGAGCCCGAGCGTGTGGACCAGGACGTCGATCTGGGCCTCGATGTCGGTGCCGGGCCGTTCCACCAGCCCGTCCGTGTACAGCGCGAGTGAGGTGCCGGGCGGCAGCGGATGGCTGGCGTCCTCGAACGGCAGTGACAGACCGGACAGGTCGTTGACCCCCAGGGGCACGCCGACCGGCGTCCCCAGCCGGCGGGCCGGTCCGCCGGGCGGCAGCGCGATGACGGGGAGGTGCCCCGCCGAACACAGGGTGACCTCGCTCGCCTCCTGGTCGATCACCAGATAGACACAGGTGACCAACTGGTCCGCCAGATCGCTCACGAACGCGTCAAGTCCGGTCATGAGGACACCCGGCGAGGCGCCCGTGCGGGCCAGGGCGTGGGAGGCGGCGCGCAACTGTCCCATGACGGCGGCGGCCTCCAGACCCCGGCCCATCACGTCACCGACCAGGACGCCTGTGCGGTGCTCGTCGAGGGGGATGACATCGAACCAGTCGCCGCCGACCCCGGGGTCCTGGACGGATGCCAGGTACCGGTGGGCGCTGGGCAGGTGCGCGAGGCGGGGCGGCTCACCCATGAGGCTGTGCTGCAAGGTGTAGGCGATCCGGCGCTGCTGCTCGTAGCGCTCCGCGCGGTCGCTCTCCAGCCGCCTTCGCTCGGTGATGTCCCGGACGGTCAGCACCACGAGGGTCTCCCGCTCGGACTCGAGGCTGCTGACGCTCACCTCGACGGGGAACTCGGAGCCGTCGCCGCGCACGCCGTACAGGTCCCGGTCCAGGACCACGGGCCTCGGATCACGCAGACGGAGGTAGGCGCCGAGGAGAGCGCCGTGCCGCCGGCGCCGCGGGCCGGGCGCCAGGTGGACCACATCGGTACCGACGAGCTCGCCCGGCGCCCGGCCGAAAAGCCGCTTGACCTGCGTGTTGGCCATGACGACGAGGCCGTCGCCGTCCGTGATCAACGTGGCGTCGGGCGCGGACTCCAGCAGCGCCCGGAACCGCCGGTGGGACCGCTGTGCCTCGCGCTGTGCCGCGACGCGTTCGGTGATGTCGGTGACCACGCCGCAGACGGCGTAGGGCCTGCCGGAGGCGTGGGTGAGCGGGAACAGAGTGGACAGGAACTCCCGCGGACCGCCCGGCAGGGCGAGCCGTTCCTGGCGTTGCACCGGTTTGCCCTCCGCCAGCATGGCGAGATCGGCGGCCCGGGCCGAACGCGCGAGAGCGGACGGCAGGACGTCCTGGTCCCTGCGGCCGAGAACCTGCTCGCGACGCAGGCCCAGGCTCTGCTCGAACGTCGTGTTGACCGCCAGGAAGCGGCCGTCCAGGTCCTTGATGAACACCACCGCGGGCGTGTGGTCCATGAAGGCCTGCAACAGTTCGTTCTGGCGCACCTGCGACTCCAGCCGCGCGTGGGCCACCTCGACGCGGCGGCCCACCGCCAGGCTCGCGAAGATCACCGACGTGAACACGGCCACGTGAGCGCACACCAGCAGCGCGGTTCCCAGCCGCGGCCCGAACACGCCCGCGTCCTCACCCGCGAGGACGGCCCAGCCCAGCAGCGGAGGCACCACCGCGACCGTGACGAACAGCCATCGCCCCAGCGCTCCCGTCGTGCCCGCGTTCCACAGCAGCCCGGCGGGATCCTCGTCCGGACGGGCCAGGAAGAGCGCCGTGCCCAGCAGCACCAGAGCCAGAGCGGTGTGCAGGGCCATGCCCGTGTAGGCACCGAACCGCTCCAGTTCGGGCACCGCGTAGGCGGACCCGTACAGTCGCAGCATGCCGAGGGCCGCCACGGCCAGGCCCGGGATCTGACTCACCCACGCGGGGATGCGGGCCACCCCGGCGCACAGGGCGCCCGCCGCCGCGAGCGTCAGTGCCGCGGCCGTGTTCGGGGCCATCCGTCCCGGGGTTCCCGTCCCCACCCCGGCGGTGTCGTCCCGGAAGAGCAACTCGTCGATGCCCAGGCGCGCCCCGGCCGCATACTCCGCGAGGGTCAGCACACCGAGCAGTGCCGCTACGACCGCCGCCGCCCGGGCCGCTGCGATCGCCCGCGGGCGGACCGCGCCGTGGGTGATCACCCACAGGGAGAAGCCGAGCGCCACGAGGGCCACGGCGGTGTTGGGCTTCATGGACACCGCGACACCCGGCAACACGCTCTTCAGCGTGTCGCTGCCGGAGGCCCATCCGGCCAGGCTCACCAGCCCGAGCAGGCCACCCGCCGCAGCCGCGGCCCTGGCCAGGGTGCGTACGGCGCCGAGAGCAGGGGGGTGGAACGGCAGGCCGTCGGCCCGCTCCGCGTGTCGCGCGCCGGACAGCCCCGGCGTCCGCTGCTCCCTCGTCACCGCATTCTCATCCCTGCCCGGGGTGGCCGCCCAAAGCGTATGAATCAGCCTGAGTAATAAAAAAGGGTATGACACCGGCCGTTATCCGACGTAAGGGAACGTCCGGGGAGGGCCTGCGGCGTGCCCGTGCTAGCGTTTCCTGTTTGCTGTGTGCCGCTGTGCCGGGCTCCGCTGGAGTCCCGGGCCGTGGCCGCGTCCCCGCCGCGCCTTCCTCGGTACGGTTCCCTCGGAGGAAGGCCTTCTGTGAGCGACTCAGTACGTGGCGATGCCCGGCCGTGCGATGCGGCGTCCGGGGCGTCGGGAGCCGCTTCGGCGCAGCCCGTGGTGACGTCCTTCGCGCAGCTGGGTCTGCCGGCCGCGGTGCTGCGGACGCTGGACGAACGCGGTGTCACGGTCCCCTTCCCCATCCAGTCGGCGGCGCTGCCCGACGCGCTCGCCGGACGGGACGTCCTGGGCCGGGGCCGCACCGGATCCGGCAAGACGCTCGCCTTCGGCCTGGGCCTGCTCGTCCGGACGGCCGGACGGCGCGCGCAGCCCAAGGAACCGCTGGCGCTCGTCCTGGTGCCGACGCGGGAGCTGGCGCAACAGGTCGGTGAGGCGCTCACCCCGTACGCCGAGACGCTGCGGCTGAGGCTCGCGACCGTGGTGGGCGGCATGTCCATCGGACGGCAGATCGCCGCTCTGCGGGACGGCGCCGAGATCGTCGTCGCCACCCCTGGCCGGCTGCACGACATCATCGAGCGCAAGGGCTGCCGCCTGGGACGGGTGCGCATCACGGTCCTGGACGAGGCCGACCAGATGTGCGACCTGGGGTTCCTGCCCCAGGTCAGCGAGATCTTGGACCAGGTGCGTTCCGACGGGCAGCGGATGCTGTTCTCCGCCACCCTCGATCACGACGTCGACCAGCTGGTGCGGCGGTACCTGCGCGACCCCGCCGTCCACTCCGTGGACCCCTCGTCCAACGCGGTCTCCGCGATCGACCACCACGTCTTCGTCGTGCACGGTCCGGACCGGTACGCCGTCACCACGGAGATCGCCGCCCGGGACGGCCGCGTCCTGCTGTTCCTGGACACCAAGCACGGCGTGGACCTCCTCACGCGGCATCTGCGGGCCAACGGGGTGGCCGCGGCCGCCCTGCACAGCGGCAAGTCCCAGCCGCAGCGCACCCGCACGCTGGCCCAGTTCAAGGACGGGCAGGTCACCGCGCTCGTGGCGACGAACGTCGCCGCACGCGGCCTGCACGTCGACGACCTCGACCTCGTGGTCAACGTCGACCCGGCCACCGACCCCAAGGACTATCTGCACCGCGCGGGCCGCACCGCCCGGGCCGGCGGCTCCGGCACCGTCGTGACCCTCGCCCTGTCGGGACAGCGCCGCGAGACGAGCCAGGTCATGGCGGACGCCGATGTGGCCTGCAAGGTCACCACCGTGCGCTCCGGCGAGGCGGAACTCAGCCGGATCACCGGCGCCAGGGCCCCCTCCGGCAAGCCCCTCGACGGCGAGCCGGCCGCATCGCGCCCCAAGAACCACAACGCCCCGTTCCGCGGTCTGGGCAGCACCAAGGACGCGAAGAGCGGCTCCGGCGGCAGGCCGTCCCGCAAGACCGGCGAGGCCCGCAAGCTCGCGGAGGCCCGCAAGGCGGCCCGGGTACGACGCGGCGGCTGAGCTCGGCTCCAGGGCGGCGGCCGGACAGCTCACCGTCGTCCGCCGGGCGCTCATCGCAGCACGACGAACACCGCCAAGGCCCCCATCAGGGAGTCGACACGGTCGAGCAGCCCCCCGGCTCCCGCCAGCCACTGGCCCGAGTCCTTGACCTTGGCGCCGCGTTTGACGAGCGACTCGAGCAGGTCGCCTGCCGGTCCGCCCACCGCCACCGCGACCGCCGCCGGCCAGCTCCACGCCGAGAGCAGAGCGAGCACGGCGAGGCCGGCCGCGGCACCGCACAGCGTCCCGCTCCACCGCTTGGCCGGGGACAGACGCGACAACCGGGGCCCGCCCAGCCGCCGGCCCGCCACGTAGGCCACCACGTCGGCGATCGACACCGCGGCGAACAGCGCCAGGCCCAGCGTCCCCAGCGGCGCCAGCACGGCCAGCACACCCAGCCACACCAAGCCGAGCAGACCGGTGGCGAGCCGCCCCAGGCCGTCCTCGGCACGGCCCGCCGTCATCGCCACGGCGGCCAGGACGAGGGCCCCGACGGCACCCACCCGCCACACCTGCTCCGGCATCCACGCGGCGGCCACGACCAACCCGGTCACGGCGGCGGCCAGCACCGCCCGATCGATGCGAGGCAGCCGGGTCATCGCACCGAACTCCAGTACCACGACCACCGCGACGACGAGGGCGAGCACGGCGATTCCCGGCCGCCCCCACCAGAACGCGGCGGTCACCACCGGCACGCCCACCGCCCACGCACACCAGCGGACCATGATCTCCCGCCGCCGTGCCGCTCCCGCCACGACGCCGCTCAGCAGCAGCGCGCCGCCCAGCCACGGCGCCAGCCCGGCCACCGAGGTCACCGTGCCACCCCCAGGCCCGCCAACGCGACGGAATCCGCGCGCAGTTCAGCCAGTGCGGCCCGGTAGGCGCCCACGATGCGCGCGTTCTCGTCGGGGGCCCGGACGGCCACGCGCACGGTCCGGCCCTCGTACGACGTCGAAAGCGGTGACAGGTCCCGCAGGTACACGCCGTGGCGTCGGCACTCCGCGACCAGCGACGCGGCGCTCGGCCCGCCCGGCGGCAGGGTGAGCGTCAGGAAGTTGGCCACCGACTCCTCGATCGCGACCGAGGTGTCCACGGCCGCCAGGTCGGTGGCGAGCCGGCGGCGCAGCTCGTGCGTGCGCCGCAGCGTGCCGGTGTAGTAAACCGGGTCGCGCAGTGCCGCCACCGCCGCGAGTTGGGCCGGCAGTCCGAGGGCCCACGGCGGCGTCCATCGGCGCAGCTCCGCCGCCGTGTCCGGCGCGGCCACCAGGTACGCGGCCCGCACTCCGGAGAGTGCGTACGTCTTCGACATCGAGGTGCAGACCACCACGCGCGGGTCCCGCGCGGCGAACGGGACGAGTGACTCGGCGGGATCGACGTAGCCGAGGTATGCCTCGTCGATCCACCACCGGGTGCGGACCGGGGCGGCGGTGATGGCCGCGCGCAGCTCGGCGGCCGGTGCGTGGCGGCCCGTCGGGTTGTTCGGGTTGACCACCACCACGAGGTCGTAGGCCCCGTCGGCGACGACCGCCGACAACCGGGCCGGATCGATGCGCCAGCCCTCCTCGCGCCGCAGCCGGAACCGGTCCACGCGGCAGCCGATCACCCGCTCCGTGACATGGGCGTACTCACCGTATCCGGGGTCCATCAGCAGGACCCGGCTCGCCGACGTCAGCCACCGCCCGAAGGCCCGGAAGATCAGGTCGGAGGAGCCGGCGCCGACCGCGAGCGTCTCCGGGGGCAGGCCGCGGACGGCGGCCAGTTCGGCGAGCAACCCCTCCGCACCGGTCGGGGGTGAGGTGCGAGCGACCCACCCGGCATCCTCGGCGAGCACGGCCCGGGCCCCGGGGGCCGGCGGGAACCAGGCGTCGAGCACATCGGCCGCGACGACCTCATGACGTCGATCCAGCGTGCGGAAGTCCGCGCCGATCGCGGTGAACGAGGCCCCGCCGTGCTCGCAACCGTCCGGCCGGGGAGCGAACGACGCGTCCAGCCGCCAGTCCACACCGGCCGCCAGCCGGGCGAGAGTCGAAGCATGCCGCCCCGCCACCCCTCGCGACAGCTCCGCCACCTCCCCGGTCAGCACTTCGAAGTCGACCGCTCCGCTGCGGACGGTACTGCCCACGGGACGCAGGCCCGCCGCCCGGTACATGCCGACCAGGTCGGAGCGGCCCATCGCCACCACCCGCCGCCCGCCCCGGGACGCGATCCAGCGCAGCGCCGCGTACATCAACAACGCACCCGCGGCGCCGGACCGCGCCTCGGGCGCGACGGTGAGCAGCCGCACCTCGAAGACGTCGGCCTCGTCCAGGAGCGGAAGCTGCTCCCGGGTCAGGTACTTGTCCAGCCCGTACCGGCCCACCCACGGAGGCGTCACACTCACGAACCCGACACGGTCCGCACCCCGCGCGGCGACCAGGTAGACGTTGTCGCCGTCCAGCCCGTCGGCCAGCCGCCCCTGCGCATTGGGCAGGTGCTGGCCCAGCTCCTCGGCGTAGACACGGTGGCGCAGTTCATGGATCCAGGTCATGTCATCGGCGACGGCGGAACGCAGGGTGAGCGGACGGTTCATCGAAACCTCTTCGTACGGGATCAAGGCGGCCAGTGTGGCGGCGTTCGGGCGGTGGGGGCAGGGGCGGACAGCTCGGGGTGCCTGAGTACGCGTACTCAGGCGGTTCCGGCGCCCCCCTGCCATCCGGCGAGCGGCACCGCACATCCCACTCCCACGTCGAGCCGCCAGCCTCTGCCTCGGTCCCTCCTACGAGGGGTGGGCGCAGACGATGTCCCAGGCCACGATTGACCGCCCCTTCCTGGTCCAGCGACTGCGGGAGTGGTCGCTCTTCCGCGCCATCACGCTCAAGCTGCCCTGGCAGCCGGACGACCTGCTCGCGTCATCCAACTGGCTCCAGCTCAAGACGGCCGCCGGGACGAACACCGAAGCCGTCGAGATCCTCGCCGAAGCCGGCCGCACCAAACGGATCCGCAACACCGCCAGGACCAGCCTCAACCACCGCAGCGACAGCTGACATCAGCTCACCCGCAACTCTTGACTATTGCTCCCGTCCCGCCGCCGGATCGCCGTCTCCCAGACCGAGCCACCAGTGTCCGCCGTCCTTGACGAACAGCAGTGTCTGCCGCTGACCGGTCTCCTCGTACACCACCGTCGCCCGGTTGAAGTAGTCGACGGGCCCCTCCAGCACGGTGACCTCGACGTGCCCGGCCGCTGCTTCACGGTAGTCGCGCACAAGCTTGGCCGCGGTCGGTCCAGGCTGCTCGTAGGCGGGCCCGGCGAGCTCGGTGAGACCCCGGGCATCGCCCGCTGCGAGCCGCTGTACATAGACGCGGACGAGGGTGTCGACGTCGTCAGCCGTCTCCCGGACGTCCGGATACACGGACTTCTCCGCGCGCACCGTCACGTCCACCTTGGGCGCATCGGCCAGGGCATAGGGGGACCGCAACCAGTTCCACCACACTGTGACGGCGATCCCGGCCACGACGAGCACGCCGCCGCACAGGAGCACGCCCCGCTTCTTCATACGCACCTTCCCCTCGGCATTCATTGCGCTGACGTGTAAGGCCGAGTGGTCGGTTCCCTGTCGGTCTCATATCGCGTCCCCGGATGTGATCGCCCTTCTGCGGCGGACTGCTCACCGAGATGCCTGCCGTCGCTGGGGGACAGAGGGACAGCCGGGCGTGACAGAACTCTCTGATTTGTATGATCCTTCCTCATCGCGAGGAAGCAGGGTGAGCAGTGACGCGGAACGGTCAGCGCCGGAAGACGAACGAGGACAGCGAGGATGAGGGCTGCTGCGCCGCCACGCTCGACACGCTGACCCACCCGTGCTGCTGCGGTGGCGTGTGGTCACAGGCGGCCGCCTTGTGGCTCGCGCTGCTGCGCCCCTCGCTGAGCACCGGTCATGGAGCCGACCCGGCCGCGCCCCCGCCACGCGGCCGGTTGGCCATCGCGATGTACCGGTCCGTGCGGCATTACCGCGTCGCGGTCAGCCCGACCCGGCCACCCTGTTGCCCGTACACCCCGAGCTGCTCCACGTACGCCGTACAGGCACTTCACCACCATGGCGCCCTCCGCGGCGGCCGGCTGATCCTGGCGCGCCTGCTGCGCTGCCGCCCCGGCGCGGCCCGCCGCCGCTCCTACCAGGACCCGGTACCCGCGCCCCGCCGCTGAGGGGCAACAGGACTCCGGCGGGTCGCAGGCACTGGCGACACGCGATCCGTGAGCCCATGAAGGACGAAGTACGGCCGGGGAGGCGTTTCAGAGAGAGGAGCAGACGGCACCCGACGGCCGCACCCGGGCTGCTCACACGCGCCGTGTCCCCGGCGCTGACAACAACCGCGCCCTCCCCGGCCCGCTCCCGCCCACCCTCACAGTCCCGCGATCTGATTCCACCGCTTGCCGAACTCCCCACGCTCGTGCGAGGTGATGTCCCGTGCGATGGCGAGCCGGCCGCGCAGCTCCGTGTCGGGCAAAATCAACGGATTCTCGGCGAGGGCGGCGCTCTCCTCGTCCCCCGCGGAGGCCAGCACGTCCCGGGCGGCCGGCACCGGGCAGACGTAGTTGACCCAGGCGGCCAGCTCGGCGGCGACCTCGGGATCGTAGTAGTAGTCGATGAGCCGCTCCGCATTGGTCTTGTGGCGGGCGAGGTTGGGAATCATCAGCGACTCGGCCCACAGCTCGGCGCCCTCCTCGGGTACGACGAACTGGATGTCCGGGTCGTCGGCCTGGAGCTGGATCACATCCCCCGAATACGCCTGGCAGGCCAGGACGTCACCACTGGACAGGTCCTTGATGTAGTCGTTGCCCGTGAAGCGCCGGATCTGTCCCTTCTTCACCTGCACCTCCACCTGGTCGCAGACGGTGTGGAAGTCGTCGGCCGTCCACCGGGTGATGTCGACGCCGTTGCCCCGCATCAGCAGTGCGAACGCCTCGTCCAGACCGGACAACAGAGTGATCCGGCCCTTCAGGTCGCTCGCCCACAGATCCGAGACCTGCCGTATCTCCCGGCCGGTCCTGCGCCGGTTGTACGCGATGCCGGTGATGCCGGACTGCCACGGCACCGTGCGGGTGCGGCCGGGGTCGAACGCGGGCGACCGCAACTGCGGGTCGAGGTACCGGGTCACGTTCGGCTGCCGGGCTCGATCCATCTCCTGCACCCAGCCGAGCCGGACGAACCGCGCGCTCATCCAGTCACTGAGGACGATCAGATCGCGGCCGGTGGGCTGATGGTTCATCAGCGCAGGGCTGATCTTGCCGAAGAACTCGTCGTTGTCGTTGATCTCCTCGACGTACTCGACCGAGATCCCCGTGCGCTCCTGGAAGGCCTCCAGAGTGGGCCGCCGCGAGGGGCGATCGTCATCGGTGTCGATGTACAGCGGCCAGTTCGCCCAGTTCAGCCTCCGTTCGGTGGAGGACAGGTCGGCGGCGGCGCGGTCACCGGGCCGTACATACGCGGCCGGGACACCACACCCGGCGAGTCCGCCGAGCACCGCGCCGGAGCCCAGCGCGCGCATCAGGGTGCGGCGGGGGAGCGGAGGGGTCGTGTTCAGGGGCATGGGGGCAGCATGCCGGGCCCGCGCTACGGAGCCTCATCTTCCGTATATGGGCACGCCTGTGGCGGCATGCCGCATCACCCCCGGGGAAATCGAAATGTCCCAGAGGTGCACTCTCACATCCCGGAGGAAAGAGCGATGACCTCACACAACACTCCGCAGCGACAGGGACTGGGGAGGCTCGAACCCGGGACCAGACAGCGCGCCCAATTACCCGGCCGTATCGCCGATATCGCCTGGACCTCACTGTGGGTCCTCGTCGCCCTGTGGGCCGTCTGGGCCTCCGTCGGCGTCGTACGCGGGGTGACGGCGTGGGGGTACTGCGTCGGAGCCTGGACGCTGCTGGCCGTCGCACTGGCCATGCGGGTCGTGGTCAACCGCCGCCGCACCCGGATGTAGGCCAGGAGCCGCTCATGGAACGCATGAATTCCTATCTCGGCAAACACCTGTGGCTCCAGCTCCTGCTGTCCCTCCTCGCCGCGTGCGTGGTGGTCCCGCTGCTGTACCCGGAGCGCTCGCTCGTCGAGGCCCTCCCCCGCATCGGCGGCGCGGCTCTCACCGGTGTCGCGGTGCTGCTGGCCGTGCGCAGGAAGGAGAAGCGTGCCACCGGTGGCTCGGTGGACGACCTGGTGTCCCTGGACCGGATGCTGCGCCGGGGCGAGGTGCCCGACCAGCCGCACGCCCGCGAGGCCATGCGGGAACTGGTCGATCACCGTCTGCACCGCACCCGCCACCGCGTCGCGGCCCAGGTCGGGCTCGCCGTCATGTGGTCCGCCATCGTGGTCCTCATGGCCCTCACCACAGGCCTGCGCCAGACCCTCGGCATGAGCGTGTTCGCGGCGGCCTTCCTGACCTGGCTCGTCCTCTACGGCAACCTTCAGCACCGACGCCTGCGCACCATGCGCGAGGAACTTCGGGCACGCGACTGATGCGCCAGGCCTGCTGTGCGCAGACATGGCACGGCGGGCGAGGGCGCGACCACGCGCGATCTTGGCGGTGATCGTGTCCGACAAGCCTGACCAGTGATGAGTACGGAACAGTCGGGTACCCGGCGCCGGATCTCATGGCACCCCCATGACATGGCCGCCCTGGCCGTGGCCGGTCGAACGCGGAGGACGATAACGATGAGCCAGCCCAATCCCCTCAAGCGGGCGGCGGACAAGGTCACCGAAGCCATCCAGAGCACCGGCACGGGACCGGAGGAAGGAATTCCAGGCAAGCCGGCCCCGGAATCCCCCGGTGTCGCGGAACCGACGGAACCGCGCGAGCCCCTGCCGCCGAAGCCCGACCAGAGCGGTCCGGACACGATGTCACCCACGGGGCAGGCCACCGGCGCGTCCCAGGCACACATGGCCCAATCGGGTGCCTACCTCACCGATGCCCAGGGCACACGGCTGTACGACACCGACCACTCGCTCAAGGCGGGCCTGCGCGGACCGGTGCTGCTTCAGGACCACCACCTGCGCGAGAAGATCATGCACTTCGACCACGAGCGCATCCCGGAGCGGGTCGTCCACGCACGCGGCGCGGCGGCGCACGGCGTCTTCAAGAGCTACGGCACCGCGGCCGCCGTGACGAAGGCGGCGTTCCTGGCCCCGGGCGCCGAGACGCCGGTGTTCGTGCGCTTCTCCACCGTGCTGGGCTCCCGAGGCTCCTCCGACACCGTGCGGGACACCCGCGGGTTCGCGACCAAGTTCTACACCGAAGAGGGCGTCTTCGACCTGGTCGGCAACAACATCCCGGTCTTCTTCATCCAGGACGCCATCAAGTTCCCGGACATCATCCATGCCGGGAAACCGCACCCGGACCGGGAGATTCCCCAGGCCCAGAGCGCGCACGACACCTTCTGGGACTTCGTCACGCTGCACACCGAGGCCGCTCACCACACCTTGTGGAACATGTCCGACCGGGGCATCCCGCGCTCGTACCGGATGATGGAGGGCTTCGGCGTCCACACCTTCCGCCTGGTGGCCGCCGACGGTTCCACCACGCTGGTGAAGTTCCACTGGAAGCCCAAGCTCGGTGTGCACTCCCTGGTGTGGGAGGAGGCGCAGATCGCGGGAGGCGTCGACCCCGACTTCCACCGCCGTGACCTCGCCGACGCCATCGAGGTGGGCGCCTACCCGGAGTGGGAGCTGGGCATCCAGACCTTCCCCGACACCCCCGAGCAGACCTTCGAAGGCATCGACCTGCTCGACGCGACCAACCTCGTCCCCGAGGAGCTCGCCCCCGTCCAGCCGATCGGCCTGCTGACACTGAACCGGAACCCCTCGAACTACTTCGCCGAGACCGAGCAGGTCGCCTTCCACGTCGGTCACCTCGTGCCCGGCATCGACATCACCGACGACCCGCTCCTCGCCGGGCGGCTGTTCTCCTACCTGGACACCCAGATCACCCGGCTGGCCGGTCCGAACTTCTCGCAGATCCCCATCAACCGGCCGCACTCACCGGTCGACGACATGCAGCGGGACGGCTTCCACCAGGACGCCGTCCACCGGGGCGTCGCACCGTACCAACCCAACTCGCTCGACGGCGGCTGCCCGTTCCTGGCCGGTGCGGACACCGGGGCGTACATCGAGACGCCGGTGCGGGTGCCCGAGGCGAGGAAGGTCCGTGAGGCGCCCGAGTCGTTCTCGGACCACTTCAGCCAGCCGCGCCGGTTCTGGCTGAGCATGAGCCCGGTGGAGCGGGAACACATCATCTCCGCCTACACCTTCGAGCTCGGAAAGTGCTACGAACAGGCCATCAAGGAGCGGGCCCTTCAGGTACTGGCCAACATCGACGGCGAGTTGTGCGCACGCGTCGCCGAGGGCTTGGGCCTGCCGGCGCCCGAACCGACCGTCCCGCTCGCCGACGTCGAACCGAGCCCGGCGCTGTCCCAGGTCGGGCAGGCCTGGCCCACGGACGGCCGCCTCATCGGCATCGTCACCGGCCCGGACGGGGATCTGGACGGCGTGCGGGCGGTGCGCGAGGCGGTGATCGGCGCGGGCATGGTGCCGTTGGTCATCGCCCCCACCGGCGGCAAACTCGGCACGGGCGACGACGCGGTCACGGTCCAGCGGACCTTCCTGACCGCCCGGTCCATCGAGTTCGACGGACTGCTGGTGGCAGGGGTGCCCGCCGCGGGCAGCGACGCCCACGGCTCCCGCGACGCCAAGGCGCTGCCCGCCGGTGCGCTGGGAACGATCGACCCGAGGGTGAGCCTGCTGCTGTCGGAGGCATACCGCCACGGCAAGGCGATCGGCGCCTGGGCGGGCGGCGACGCGGCCCTGGAAGCGATCGGGATCCCCGCCGACGGACCCGGCGTCGTCGTCGGCCACACCGGTACCTCGGTACTGGAGCAGCTCCAGGAACTGATCTCCTCTCACCGCGTATGGGAACGGTTCACCACGACCGCCTGAAGCCGCGAGACGCCGTCCCGCGGGGCGGCCCGGGCTGCTGCCCCACGGCGGGCAGCAGCCACACGCACGTTGCGGATGGGGCAGGACCGGCGACGACGCACCGACGTCGGCGGGGAGGTCGATCACAAGGCCTTATGGCCTGGTCTGTGCCCTGATCGTCGTGGTGATGAGGACAGGGCCGGACCCTGTCGTCGACACGCCCCCATGATCGAAGCGGAAAGGTCGGATAAACGGCGGCCGAGGGGGTAGAACGGTTCGCGGGTGCCTTCCGGTCTCGAACGGCGCCCACCCATAGACCAGCCGGGACCCCTCGGCAATATCGAAGGACAAGCAGCATGGCCAGCGGCACCGTTAAGTGGTTCAACGCCGAAAAGGGCTTCGGTTTCATCGCCCAGGACGGCGGAGGCCCCGACGTCTTCGCTCACTACTCCAACATCACCGGCAACGGCTACCGGGAACTGGTCGAGGGCGAACCGGTCACCTTCGACGTGACCCAGGGCCAGAAGGGGCCGCAGGCCGAGAACATCGTCCGCGGCTGACGAAGGAAACGCGTATCGCCCCGCGTGAGCCGCTGCCCACGGTGGCTACCCGGCCCGCGGGGCGAAGCAGCTCGGTAGCCTGCTGGGCTCATGACCCAGAGGCCGCAGGTTCATAACCTGTCCCGCTGCGAGAACGAGGGGCCCGGCTGATGCCGGGCCCCTCGTCCTGTCTCGGTAACCTCACTACACAGACGCGAGGGAGGCGGTGGCTTCCCGCTTTCCCGCCTCCCCGGCTCCGGTCGCGACCCCCGTCCCGGCTCCGCGAAGCGCATCAGTCGACGCAGAACTCGTTGCCCTCGATGTCCAGCATCGGGATGCACGACTCGTTTTCCTCATCGGCGTACAGGGTCTGCACATGGGTGGCACCCAGCGCCACCAACCGTGCGCACTCGGCCTCCAGCGCGGCGAGGCGCTCGTCCCCGACCAGCCCGGTGCCGACCCGGACATCGAGATGCACCCGATTCTTGACGGCCTTGCCTTCGGGGACGCGCTGGAAGTACAGGCGCGGTCCCACGCCTGAGGGGTCACTGCAGGCGAACCACGAGTCGCGCTGCTCAGGAGGCAAGGTGCTGTTGTAATCGTCCCAGGTGGTGAACCCCTCCGGCGGCGGCGGTGCGACGTACCCCAACACTTCGCACCAGAAGCGAGCGAGACGCTCAGGCTCCGCGCAGTCAAAGGTGACTTGGAACTTCCTGATCACTGACATCGGCGCACCTTATCGCGTACCAGGGGAACCCTGCCGCTCATTTTCCCAGGCCGATACGCCTGCCACTCGTGGCCACCGGGCTCACCGGCGCGGGGCTTGGCCGACGGCGGCTCCGGACCGTCCGCTGACCGGAAAGCGCGGGTCCAGGCGATGCGGCTCCCTACGATGCCCCTGTGCGGTCACAGGTTGACGGACCGTCATGCATCGGCGACAGGCTCGATGGGCTGGAGGACACATGAACGCTCGGGACGCGCAAGCCGGCGCCGCGGCGTCGGACAGGGCGCAGTACCCCGCGCCGAACCCGGCACATCAGCTCAGGGCCACCGCGGTCGGCGCCGGAGCCGTACTGCTGTGGGCGTCGCTGGCCCTTTTCACCACCCTCACCGGGAACATTCCGCCGTTCCAGCTCACCGCGATGGCGTTCGCGGTGGGCGGCGTCCTCGGGCTGCCCCGGGCGCTGCGCGGCGGCACAGCGCTGGTCCGCGCAGTACCGCGCGGGGCTTGGATCCTGGGCGTCGGAGGCCTGTTCGGCTACCACTTCTTCTACTTCGTGGCCCTGCGCAACGCGCCCGCGGTCGACGCCGGCCTGATCGCCTATCTGTGGCCGCTGCTGATCGTCGTGTTCTCCGCACTGTTGCCGGGCGAACGACTGCGCTGGTGGCACGCGGCGGGCGCGGTACTCGGACTCGGCGGCACTTTCCTCCTGGTCACGGGCGGGCACGGCGTCCAGCTCCGTGGGGAGTACCTGCCCGGGTACGCGGCAGCCGCCGTCTGCGCGGTGGTGTGGTCGGCGTACTCGGTGGCCAACCGGCGGTATCCGAAGGTCCCGACGGACATGGTGGCGTTCTTCTGCCTGGCCACCGCAGCGCTCGCAGCCGTCTGCCATCTGCTGTTCGAGGATACGGTCCGTCCCGACGCCGGCCAGTGGCTCGCGGTGCTCGCTCTTGGACTCGGGCCGGTCGGCGGCGCGTTCTACCTGTGGGACCACGGCACCAAGCACGGAGACATCCGACTCCTGGGCACCCTGTCGTACTTCGCCCCGCTGCTGTCCACCGCCCTGCTGATCGCGACGGGACGGGCCGACGCGAGCTGGCCCGTCGCCGCCGCCTGCGTACTGATCACCGGTGGCGCCATGCTCGCCTCGGCGGACGCGCTGCGTGCGGCGCGCCGCCGAGGCTGAGCCGGTCGCGACGGCGTCGCGGACCCGTCAGGCGTCCACGGGCCAAGTCCCGCGGCGGACCATTTCGGTCACCTTGTCGGCGCCGTTGGCCCGCACCAGGAGCTCCAGCCGCATGCGTTCGATGTCCTCCGCGCTCCACCTGTCCGTGGCCATGGTCGCCTTCTCGTGCGACCAGCCGTTGTCGTAGTGCCGTACGACGTAGTCCTTCTGGAAGTCCCACATCTTGGTGCCCGGCAGCGGGGTCACGATGAAGGGGTTGGCGTATGCCATGCCGTGACCCATGAGCGTGACCGCGTAGTCGATGGTCTTCTCGATCTGCTCCAGCGACTCGATGTACGGCTCGCCGCCGGGCCGTTCGGGCGGGTTGACGAAACCGAGCATGAATCCGCCGGTGACCTGGATGCCGTACTCCGTGAACATCTCCACGATCTCGCCGGTGGCCTTCTGGAAGGCGTTGAGCCGGGGCTTGCCGGACTGCTCCAGGCTGTCCTCGTTGGCGCTCTCCACGGCGAGGTAGACGCTGTAGCAACCGCCGTCGGCCATGGCCCTGATGAGGTCGCGGCACGTCAGTCCGGAACGCATCGCGGCAAGGATGTTGCGGAAGTTGGGGTTGCGACGCTCGGCGTCGTCCATGCCGTTGGCGAACTCCTCACCCAGGTGGAGGAGGACGAGGTTGAACAGACTCAGACCGCCCTCCTCCACCCACGGAAGATCGTGCTTGCGCAGCAGTTCGAAGACGCGCATCGCGTACAGCGGGTCGTGCAGCAGGTGGTCGTCCTCGATGAGCACCTCGGTCACACCCTGTTTGGTGATCTCGGCGAGGTGCAGGTCGAACCAGTCGGTGCCGAGCGCCCGCCAAGGGCCGTTCACCATCGGGATGTAGCAGAAGTCGCAGCCCACGTTGCAACCGATGGTCGAGAAGATCTGCGCCCAGGAGCCGTGCTCACGCACCCGCTTCCCCGACGAGTGGTACGCCTGCTCGTACATGCGCATGTCCAGCATCCCGAAGTCGGGCAGCGGCATCATGCCCAGCCGCTGGTCCAGCCCCTGCCGCTTCGGCAGGATGCGCATGTACGGCGACTTGGCCGTGGTCCGCACCACGGCGAGGTCGGCCCGCCGATAGGCGACGCCGGGCACCGCGTCGATGTCACCGCCCTCCTCGGTCAGCGCCTGAAGCAGCGCGGTGAAGGTCTGGTCGGCCTCGTTGATGACGACGTGGTCGAAGGGGGAGTCCGGTACCGCGTACTGCCAGTCCCCACTGGGATGGGCGCCGCCCGTGACCGTCACGATCGCCGGGTCGATGTCCTTGACCAGGTCGGCCAGGGCACGAGCGTTGCCCCACTGGACCGTGTAGATGCACTGGACGCCGACGACGTCCGGTTCGAAATCCTCGATGATCGCGCGCAGTTGGGAGTCGTCGAGGCCGTAACGGACCAGGCCGCTGCCGGAGCCGAGGTCGACGAGCCGGCGTTCCTGCTCCCAGCCGGCGAAGGGCGAGTCGACGATACGGACGTCGAAGCCGGCGAGGCGGGCGTTGGCCGCGATGCGCAGCAGCCCGATCGGAGTGCCGGCGCGCTTCATGACCTCGAAGGTGTCCAGGCCGAGCGCCCGGAAGCTGCTGCGTTCGGGGGAGGGCTCCACCACCCGTGTGTAGGAGGGGACGACGAGCAGCACGCGGGGCGCCTCACCGCGGGCGCGCCGCCGGGTGCCGGAGACCGAGGTGCGCAGGGAGGGCTTGCCCAGGTGCCGCAGGGGCGGACGCTGGGGGGCGCTGGAGAACTTGACGACGGGGTTCTCGACGACCACGGGTAAGGGAGGTACGGCTTGAGTCACGAGTGCTCCTTCTGACCGGTTGACCAACGGACCGATGCGAACGGGAGTTCGCTGGCTATCGTGGCGCTCCTCACACTGTTGTGAGCGGCATATCCTCAGAAATGGCGTGATGCGGACCCTCGGCCGTGGCTCGGTGATCTGCCGTCGACAAGGCTGTCCTGGCCCATGAGCGCCACGGCTGTTGTCAGTGGGTCAGGGGATGCTGGCGGCATGAGCGCCTCTGCATCCACCGAAGCCAAGGAACCCCACACCGCCTCTGTCTGGGTGGAGTCGATGGGCGGTCCGTTGATCGTCGTCCCCGTCTCCGCCCTGGCCGCATGGCACGGGTGCACGGAGAGCGGGGTCATGGCGGGAGACGCCACCGCTCCGGACGACTACGACCGGGCTTGTGAGGTGGAGGATCTGGCAGGTGTGATCACCGTCGGCCACAGCGGTGCGCAGGCACTGGTGCTGGCGGACGAGCCGGCCACCACCTGCTATCTGCCCCGGCACCGAGTGTTCCTGCGGTGGCTTGCCGCCCGCTCCGAGGACGCGTTGAAGGCCGCGGCGGAAACTGTCCTCGCCGACCCGGCCACGCCGTGGGAGGAGTGCGGCACCTGGGTGTCGGAGGGCCCGGCCGTCCTCATGGACTCCGCCGAAGCGGGCTCCGACCTGGGCATCGAATATCCGGGTGGAGGGATGCCGGCGGAGGCGCCGGTCCCGCTGCCCGCCGGCCGCTGGAGGGTTCGCGCAGTCCACACCAAGGTCGACCAGGAGTGGGTCGGCCTGGTCCAGCTCCTGGCCACCGACTTCTGACCGGGCACTGCACGCAGCCTGAGCCATGAGACGGCGGGGGAGCGCACGCCTCAGCCAGTCGGATGTGTGTACCGGGCCCAGGGCCGAGGTGGGGGCGCAGGTACCGTACCTTCGGGTCGGGTGGCGGCGACATCGCAACCGACGTACGGCCGGGCGCATCATGCGTGCTGGGATGGGGGTGGAATGCGCGTCGCGACGACGACGGTCCGTGCGGTGAACGGGCTGACCGCACGGTGGGCGGGTGTCTCTGAGGACGGCACGGTGTTCTCGGCGGCGGGGGTGTGGCCGCTGCTGGCCCACCTTGCCGACGGGGCCGTGGGCCCGGCGCGGGCCGAGTTGGCGGAGGCGCTCGGACTTCCCGCCGACCAAGCGTCGTACGCCGCACGTGAGTTGCTCGCCGGCATGGGCGCCATGCGAGGACTTCAAACGGCATTGGGGCTGTGGACGAAGCGCACTCTGGAGCTGAAGGAGGAGTGGGAGGCGGGGCTGCCGGCCGACGCCCACGGAGTGCTCACCGGGGACTTCGCGGCCGACCGCCAAGCGCTGGACGCCTGGGCGGTGAAGCGGACCGGAGGTCTGATCGACCGTGTACCGGTCGCGCTGACCAAGGACACGGAGATGGTGCTGGCGAGCGCGTTGACCCTGCGCACGCAGTGGCTGAGCCCGTTCCACGAGGTGGGGTTGGAGACGGCGTACGAACCCTGGGCGACGAAGCCGCGTCTGGGCCTGTGGCGCTCCAGTGCCGTACTGGACCGGGTCGGGGTGGCGGACACACCCGGCGGATACGTCACCGAATTGAAGGTGCTGGGCGACAACGCGCTGGACGTGCACCTGCTGCTCGGTGAGGAGGACATGAAGCCGGGGCACGTGCTGGGAGCCGGGGTCGGCATCCTCGCCGGCCGGTACGCGGTCGTGCCGGGACCGCGGCTGCCCTACGGGAATGTGGGCCCCGGCCTGGGGGTGGAGAAGGTGCGCTCCACGCGCCCCCGACCACCGTCGTTGGTGGTGACGACCGCGGCGTACGACATGAACGCGAGCCACGATCTGCTGAAGCAGCACCGGTTGTTCGGACTCACGACGGCACGGGACGCCTCGCGCGGGCACTTCCCCGGCATCAGCGACTCCCCGCTCGCCATCGGGTCGGCCGCGCAGAACACCATGGCGAAGTTCGGCGCGCTGGGTTTCGAGGCCGCCGCGGTGACGGCGTTCGACATGGTCGCCGGGGGCCTGCCCGACCTCCGATACGTCACCACAAGGATCAACGCCGCCTTCGACCGCCCCTTCGGCTTCCTCGCCCTGCATCGTCACACGCGGCTCGTGCTGGCGGCGGGCTGGGTCACGGACCCGTTGCCGTTTCCCGAGCATGAGTTCGACGACGAGTGGTGAGCGGGACGACCACGCACACCTCCGTGCCGTCAGCAGACCGACGGCACGCTGACCACAACTCCACCCGGGGCGCGGCATATCGGAGTTCGGCACCATGACCGACCACCACACCTACGGCACCTCCACCCACACCGTCGGCGAGCTGCTCCGGGACGTCAGTGACTGCCTCGGGCTGGTCTTCACCGAGCGCGACAGCGATTACCGGGGTGTCTATCACGTCGCCAAGAGTCCTCACGGGCAGATCGAGATCCAGCCCAACCGGATCCCCGGCGACGACGGCGAAGACGACCTCTACGCTCCGGAACACCCAGTGGCCCGGGTGCTGTTGCTCGCTACTTCCCCGGCACCGGACCCCGCCCTGATGGCCCGCCTGGGCGCCATCGAAGGGCTCATCCACCTGGAGCACGTCACAGAAACCGGCGGAGGGAGTCCCTCACGTTGGTGACGAAGGCATCGCGGGTCAGGTCGTCGAGGAGGTCCAGGGAGAGGTACGGGTTGAGGTCTTCCAGCTCGACCAGGAGGAGATCGCCGTCCTGGGTACGGCAGGCGTCGACGCGCTGGATCCCGTGCTCGAGGGTGTTCCAGTCGATGAAACGGCGGGCGAAGTCGAGGTCGGCCTCCGTGGGCAGGTAGGGCGCGAGGGCCCAGCGCCGATCGGGATCGGGGGCGTGGAGGGCGTACTGGAAGGCGTCGTCGACGAAGTAGAACGACACCTCGTAACGGAAGTCGATCCGGGGCTGGATCAGGACGTCGTCGCGGGTGAGTGTGTCCAGTTGCCGACGAGACACGAAGGTGAGGCCGATGGAGTCCGCGCCCGCTCGGGGCTTGACCACATAGGCGTCGGACTGGGGCAGCAAGCCGAGGTTCTGGGGCCGGTCGACGGTGGGAATCACCGGCTGGCCGACAGCCGTCAGGTCGAGCAAGTACTGCTTGCCGGCCATGTCGGCCCGGCCGGACAGAGGGTTGTAGACCTTGGTGCCGCGGGCCTCGGCCTGGCTCCGGAAGGCGTCGTACGCCTCCTGGTAGTGGAGCACGGGGCCGCTGTTGCGGATCATGACCGCGTCGAACGCGTCCATGAGAGCGGTGGTATCGAGCGGATGGCACAAAGCCACGTCGAAGTCGTTCCGCAGCCGCGACGACAGGAAGATGTCCTCATCGCAGTAGCGCCGCCCCCGCGCCTGGTAGGCGAGATCGGTCACGAACAGAAGGCTGGGGCGGCTGGGCACGGGGGTCTCCTGGGTCGGTGGCCACCAATCTACTGACGCGGCGTGCACCCGTGCCCGCCGCCCGGCTCCACATCTCCGGTGCTGTGGTCGGAGAGTAACTGTCAAATCCCGTGGACCATCGCGGAGAACCTCAAGCCAGCTGGAGCCATTGTCCGCAAGGGGTTCGGCCACGGCCTGCCGGCCGATGGAGATCGTGGTGGACCATCTCCTCACCGGCGGCGGCGCTCTGCCGGGTGGCGCCCGTGCCGGAGCTCTTCGTGGGGCGGCCACGAGGGCCGTTGTCAGAGGCGATTGGCAAGATTGCGGCCATGAATGTCACTCCTGTCACTCCGCCACGGCCGATCGACGTTGCCGCGGTCTTTCCCCAACTGGCTCCGCTGGCCCGCACGGCGACCCGCTTGCACCCCCGCCCTGGGGCGCCGACGTGGCACGACAGCTCGATCGGCGGGCCGCTGCTGTGGCCCGCCGACGAGCCGTGGCCGCACTGTGAGGAACCGCATGTGGTGGATGGCATCAACCCAGCCCGGTCTCCGGCGGATCTGCGCCTGGAACGACGGATCTTCGCCGCCTCGCACGGCCGGGACCTGACTCCGGAGGAACGGGAGACCCTCGAGCGGATCCGGCCCCCTCGGACGTATCCGGTGAGGCTGGCGGTCCAGGCGTACGACGGCCCCATCGCGATGCTGCCCGTCGCGCAGCTGTACGCAAGGGACGTGCCCAATCTGAGCCCGCCGGAGGGCAAGGACCTGCTGCAGGTTCTGTGGTGCCCCTTCGATCATCCGATCATGCCCAGGACCCTGCTCTTCTGGCGTTCAGCAGCCGCCGTCACCGACATTCTCGACACGCCCCCCGAGCCGCCCGCAGTGCAGTTCGACGGCTATCTACCGGATCCGTGCGTGCTCGAACCGGAGCAGATCACCGAGTACCCCGACCATCTGGAGCTGAGCGAAGAACTGCGGGAGCAGCTCAAGCAGTGGAATGTGCCGCAGGCAGAAGAAGAAGACATGGATCCGGACACGTACTACGACTGTGTACTGTCCAACGCACCCGGCTGGAAGGTCGGCGGCTGGCCCGCTTGGAACTCCACCGACCCCAGCCCGCAGTCCTGCTCCGAGTGCGGCACCGGCATGGAGGTCCTGATGACCGTCGCCACGTTCGAGGAAGGGGACGACGCCGGGAACAGCTGGTCTCCGCACCCCCACCCAGGTGCCGGACCGTACCCCGGTCACCGCGGCTACAACGCGACCGGTGTCCAGATAGGCAGCGGCTACCGGCAGCACCTGTTCGTCTGCCCGGCGGAACCCGAGCATCCGCACATCGAGTTGATGACGTAGCTTGGCCAGGGCGAACTGCCGCAGCCGGCCGAAGCGGGTTTCGATCGGGTTGGCGCAGGACTCGTAGGCCGGGGTGAAGCACAGCTCGACCTTGTTCTTCTTCGTCTCGAAGTTCGGCGACGGCAGGCGCGACACCTGCGGTGCGTGCCTGCCGCATTGTGGCCTTTCAGCCCCGCGGTGCGACGCGGATACGGTTCCCGTCGGGATCGGCCGCGAGGAAGGTCAGCCCGAACCCCGCATCATGGGGCTCGTGCAGGATCGTGACGTCCTTGGACCGCCACTGCTCGAAGATCGCGTTGACCTCGTCGGGCCCACCGTCGATGGCCAGGCAAACCTCACTGGTTCGCGGGACGTCCGGTGACAGATCCTCGAACTGGCCGGACCACAGCGCGAGGTCAGCGCCTGGCCCGAGGCCGAAGGTGATGTATCCCGGAGTCTCGAACGAGGGGCTCATGCCGAGGAGGCCGCCGTAGAAGACAGCTGCGGCGGGCGCGTCGTTGACATAGACGATGGACACGACGGATCTGGTCATGGTTGTTCCTTCTCACAGGTGGCAGGTACGCAGCCATCAGCCTGATCGGAATATGCGCCGTATCGTGTCGTCATTCCTGAAAAACTTGGGGTGTGACCCCAGACCGTTTCTTCTCCCTGATGCTGCTCCTCGAATCGAGGGACGCAGTGACCACACAGGAACTCGCCTCGGCGCTCGGGGTGTCCCTTCGAACCATCACCCGGGACCTGAACTGGCTGCGCGACGCCGGTCTGCCGGTGACCGCACAACGGGGCCGCCTCGGAGGCGTGACCATGCCGCCCGGGTCCGGGCTCGACCTCACGCGACTCACGCCGGCCGAGCGTGATCACCTGTCGCTCACCGGGCTGGACGAGAAGCAACGTGCGGAGCTGAACGCAGCGGTCGAAAGCCGGCGGGCACTCTCCAAGATCGTCGCCACACAGTCACGTCGGGGTCATGAGCTCCTGCCGCTCACCGACGTAGTGCAGGTGGACAGCCGCCCCTGGCTCCAGACACGAGCTTCCGGCACGACTCCGGCTTCGCTGATCGGCCCAGTGCGGCGAGGCCGCCGGCTACGGATCGAGTACGACAGCCCACGCGAGTCATGCCCAGGCGACCTGCTCGTGGATCCCTACGGGCTGTTCGCCAAGGCCGGCATCTGGTATCTCGTCGCCGACTGTGCCCAGGTGCCACGGATGTACCGACTCGAACGGATCACGTCGTGGAAAGAAGTCGACCAGCCACGACGGATCCGCGAGAACCACACGCTGGCCACCGTCGCCGCGGCGCTCGTTGATCAGTGGGCACACCACCACGCCATAGAGGTCAGCGCCACCATCGACCAGACCCAGATCGTGCGGGCGCGACGGACCTTTGGCCAGCGACTCGTCCGGGACGACCATGAGGCAGCCGCCACCGGCCACAGGGTGACGATCCGCTTCCTGCGTCTGGAGGACGTGCGGGCATTACTGCCGTTCGGGAGCGCCATCACTGTGCACGGCTCCACCGAAGCCAGGGCTCATCTCCGCGACCTCGCCACCAGCCTTGCCCACCACTACGCGCCGTCACCAACCTCTCCGAACAGCACTCCTAGCCGTCCGCGACCAGCGCCAGAGCCGCGGTCAAGTGGTGCTCGGCGATGCTCCGCATGAAGTCGCGGTCAGGGAAGTCGCCTTCGAGCAGCCGGAGTGGCCCCGCGGTCAGTGACAGACGTTGGGTGAGCGTATAGAGCGCCAGCCGGTCTTCGTCGAGGCCCTCGACAGCCAGCCGCCGATGGTGCTCCTCCGCGTGGCGCAGCCGGAGGAAGGCGTGCTCCCACTCGACGTCGAAGTACATGAGGTCCTCGATGTCGATCAGGACGGGGTTGCCGTCCGGATCCACCAGGACGTGGTCGAGTCCCAGCTCGCCGTGGACGACCGAGTACGCGGCCCGTGGCCGTACCGCTGCGGCCAGTTCCCGCAGGAGCGCCTCGAGCCGATCGCGGGCGTCCGCGATCCTCCGGTCACGCGAAGCCGCCTCCGCCAGGCAGGCCATGGCGAAGTCGTGAGCGGCGTTCTCGCACGACTCCGCCCGCGAGGATCCGCCCCGGTCGATCAGGGCGACCTTGCCGAACGACGGCGCCCGGTGGCCCCGCATCGCCGCCATGGCCTCCGCGAGACGTGCCATCGTCGGCTCCGCCGCGTGCGGGTCGCGGTGCAGCAGGGTCATCAGGTTCTCACCGGGGAAGTCCTCCACGACGGCGAGGTCGGCCGGGTGGTGGGTCCGGTTCCGATCCACCAGGTAGACCTCGGGAACCCGCAGGCCCAACGCCTCCAGTCGCAGGTGGGCAGCCTCGAACAGGTCGAGTCCGACACCGGGCGAGAACACGTCCGTGAGGTCGCCGTCCGCCTCGGCCGTCGGCCAGTAGTTCTCCGACTCCTCCCAGACGTAGGCGACAGCCGTCGTGAGGTCGTCCATCGTCAGGCGGTACACGCCCTTTCGGCTGCCACCCGCGAGCCGCTCCACCGACTCCAGCCGCCGCCCACCCCCGAGCGCGGCCCGTGCCGCCCCCGTCAACCGCTCCCGCGTCATGATCCGGGGCGCCATGGCCGTGACCCGCCTTTCCGTCCGGTCCGACAACCGGAGCACCCTACGTGAGGCGCCACCCCCCTGCCGAGCGCATTGCCGGCTCATGAACCGACCCTGGCGTGCCGACGCGTCCTCGTTCGGCGTAAGCGATCTTGGCGCGTCGCTCTCGTGACCGGTAGCTGTACCGGCATGAAACACGGATCAGTCAGGCTGCTCGGGGTCGTAGCGGGTGTGGTGGCGCTCCTCCTGGGCGGTGTCGCCCCGGGACACGCCGTGGCGCGTGAGGACGATCGTCCGGCCGTCTCGGCGCAGGACACCTACAGCGGCCAGGCCACGTACTACGACGTCGGCCTCGGCGCCTGCGGCTCCATCCACAAGAACACCGACTTCGTCGCGGCTCTCAACATGGCGCAGTACAGCGGGGACTTGTGCGGCCGCACGCTCCGTGTCACCGGTCCCGACGGCCAGGTGGACGTCACCGTCGTCGACAGCTGTCCGGGCTGTGGTCACGGCGATCTCGACCTGTCACCGGCCGCGTTCCAGAAGATCGCTCCCCTCAGCGCGGGACGGGTCGCCGTGAGGTGGACGTTCCTCTGAGGCCGTCACCCGTTCCCGCGCCCACGGCATGCATGGCGGAACCAGGGGTACTGGCACGCCAGACGGGGAGTGAGGGCGAGGCCAGTGGGTTGTGCTGTTGACGGGGACGGATGTACGGCGCCCGAGGGGCATCTGACACGTGTGGGTATCGCCCTGGGAGGCGACGACGGCTGTATCGCGGACGCCCGCCAGCACGCCGTCGCCTTTCTCGACCAGGCCGGTGACGACTACGGCCTGCGGGTGCCGGCGCGCGCGAGGGACCTCACTCAGCTGGTGGTGAGCGAGCTGGTGACCAACTCCTGCAAGTACGCCGACGGTCCCGTGCTGGTGGAGTTCGGTCTGACCGTCCGCGCGGTGGAGGTCGTCGTGAGGGACAGCGACCCCGTACTCCCCGCGGCTCGGGCCGCCGATCCCGGCCGGATCGGGGGCCACGGTCTGGAGATCGTCAAGGCGGTGACCGAGGGCCTGTCCGTCGACCGGGAGGCGGCGGGCAAGCGCATCACGGCCCGCATCGGCCTGGCCGACGGCCCTGAGAGCGTCCTCGTCGGTCACTCACCGCTGTACCGCTAGCGAGGCGGGCGGCGTCCCGGCGACTGCCGGTGGTGGGGGAACTCGCCCGGGCGGGACGTACGGACGTACCACGACAACCCCCTCATGATTCGTCCAGTCGGCGCATGTCCTTCTCCGTCCACGTCCTGGTGTCGCGTGGCTGGGTGTAGGGCTCCTTGTCCGGTCGCAGGCCGCCGGCGATCGCCCGCTGCCGGACGATCTCCGCGTCGAACTCCAGGCCGAGCAGGATCGCCAGATTGCTGATCCACAGCCAGATCAGGAAGACGATGACACCGGCCATGGTGCCGTACGTCCTGTTGTACGAGGCGAAGTGGGCCACGTAGAGGGCGAAGGCGCCGGACGCGATCATCCAGATCACCAGGGCCAGGAAGCTGCCCGGCGTGATCCACCTGAACCCCTTCACCCTGGCGTTCGGGCTGGCCCAGAAGAGCAGCGCGATCGTGAGCGTGACCAGGACCACCAGGACGGGCCACTTGGCGATGGACCACACCGTCAGGGCCGTGTCGCCGATCCCGAGGGCCGTGCCGGCCTGGTGGGCCAGAGCGCCGGTGAAGACGACGATCAGGGCGTCGGCGACGGCGAGCACCATCAGCACGATCGTCAGCCCGACCCGCACGGGAAGGACCTTCCAGACCGGGCGGCCCTCCGGCATGTCGTAGACACGGTTGGCGGCGCGGATGAAAGCGGCCACGTATCCGGAGGCGGACCACACCGCCAGGACCATGCCGACGAGCGCCATGACGGACCCGACGCCCGCGCTGCTGCGCAACTGGGTCACGGCCGCGGTGATGATGTCGCGGGCGGAGCCGGGTGTGAACTGCTTGAGGTTGTCCAGCACCGCGTCCGTGGTGGACCTGCCCGTGAGGCCGAGCAGCGACACCAGATCCAGCAGAGCCGGGAACAGCGACAACAGTCCGTAGTAGGTCAGCGCGGCGGCCCGGTCGGTCAGCTCGTCGTCCTGGAACTCACGCAGGCTGCCCTTCAGTACCGCCGTCCACGCCGTCCTCGGCAGCTTCGTCGGCGTGTCCGGTGCGCGCCGCTCCACGGCGGGCCCGGGGCCCACTTCCTCAGGCGGCGGAATCACGCGTTCCGGTGCTTTGTCGCTGCCGTCGTGCTCGCTCCGCCTGGGAAGATGCGGCTTCATACCCGCCGAGTACCCGCGGGCCTTCGCTCAATCAACGGTGAGGGCTGCTTCAGGCCGCCTCACCGCGTCGCGCGGAATGCCGGGCCCGGCCGCGGCCGGTTCCGGCGGGGCCGGTGTTGTGGACCAGCCGCAGATGACGTTTGCGTGCGTGGCGGGCCGTCGACGGGCCGGCCGACAGGTGGTCCTCGACACGGTCCATGACGTACAGCAGTACACCTATGGCCGGCAGCAGCAGCACGGCGACAATGATCACGGCCCAGTTCCTCCCGGTCGGTCTCACCCGGGTGCCCCTCCTGGCTCCGCTCGCAACGGGTGGGTGTGAAGGTCCGGTGACCGTACGGTGCAGGGGGCGCGAGGCTCGCGGATCGGTGTACTGGGCGCGCATGGAACGCGGCTGCGGAAGCATCCGAGAGGGATGGAATGCGCGATCTACCGAGAGCGGACGGGCGAGTGCGAGCAGCTCGAGTTCCGGCCGCAGGACGAAGGATGCAAGGTCACCCTCGACCGCCTGGCCGAGCTGGAGCCGGACGAGTTCGCCTGGATCCGGCTGGACGAACCCGACCAGGATGAGGTGCAGCGGCTGGGGGACCACCTGAAGCTGCATCCCCTGGCGATCGAGGACGCCGTCCATGCGCACCAGCGACCGAAACAGGAGCGCTACGGCGATGTACTGGCGGTCGCGGTGAAGACACTGTGGTTCGTCGAGGAGAGCGCGGACGTGGAGACGGGCGAGGTGATGATCTTCGTCGGGCCGTCCTTCGCCCTCACGGTCCGGCACGGCGCACTCGACCCGACGGTGGAGGCGGCCGGCCGGCTTCAGGCCGCCCCGCGGATGGCGGGGCTCGGACCGGTGAGCGTCCTGCACGCGGTCACCGATGTGGTCGTCGACGCCTACGCCCGGGCCGCGGCCCAGGTGCGCACGGACCTCACCGATCTGGAGCGGTGCGTCTTCTCATCCGCCCGCGACGACCTGACGGAGCAGATCTACTCGCTCAAGCGGGAGGTGGTGGAGTTCCGCGACGCCGTCCAGCCCCTGGTTCCGGTGGTGCACGACTTCACCTCGCCCCGGGACGCCTGGCCGCGGGAGGTCGTGCCGTACTTCCGCGACATCGCCGACCACCTCAACCGCACCGACACCGAAGTACGCGCCCTGGACGACTTGCTCGCCTCGGTGCTGGACGCCCATCTGGCGAAGGTGAGCACCTGGCAGAACGACGACATGCGCCGCATCAGCGCGTGGGCGGCCATCCTGGCCATCCCCACCCTGGTCGCCGGGATCTACGGCATGAACTTCGCCGACATGCCCGAACTGGACTGGCGCTACGGCTATCCCTGCGCGCTGGCCGTCATGGCCGTCGGGGCCGGGCTGCTGTACCGGGCCTTCCGCCGCAACGGCTGGCTCTGACGCCGACGGTGTGCGGGGCGTGATCCCGGCGGAGGGTGTCGTCGGGAGGGGCAGCGGACCGGTGCCTCAATGGGATGGAAGGCTAGTCATCAGGTTAGGCCTTGCCTGCACATTTCTCCGTCCTCCCGTGACCTGGCATATTCGGACGGGTTGTGCTGATGTCACGGGAGCGTCGCGCCCCGGTGCCTTCACATGACTGTCCGGGAGTAATTGTGGGTAACGCTGCGGTTTGGGTGCTGATCGTCAGTGCGTCGGTGTGCGTCTTCGGCTCATTGTTCGTGGCCGATCCCCGCCGGGGGATGCACCGGGCTGACGTCACCGAGATGTTCCGGCGCCACCGCATGGTGGAAGTGCTGCGGGCCAACACCCGGCCGACCGGGCGTCACGGCCGCGCACGGTGAGGGACACCGCGCCCCGGCGCGGGACGGTTCAGCTCGCGGAACGTGCGGTACAACCCTGCGGGCGGGTGGTGAGTCTTCTGGATGATCACGTTGTGATCGGAGCTACGAGGAGACCATCATCAACCCCATACGCAAGACCCTGACCGCCACCGCCGTCGTCGGTGCAGTCCTCGCGGGCGCGGCTGCCTGCGGAACGGTGGAGCAGCTGTCCGCCGGCAAGAAGCTGGACCAAGCCTTCGAGAAGCTCGGCAAGAAGAAGACCCTCTCCTTCGAGCTCGATCTGAACACCGACGCCGCGTCCTTGAAGGCGCTGGACGCCAAGTCGGACCCCGCGCCCGGCGAGGAGATCCCGGACGAGGTGGCCGGACTGCTCAGCGACGCGAAGATCACGCTGACCGTGCAGTCGAGGAAGCCGCTCGACGAGTCCGGTGAGAAGGACCTCGTCGGCACGGCCATGAAGGTCAGCACCCCGGACGGTGACCTCGTCGAGTACCGGGTGCTCGGCGACTCCACCTACCTGCGTGCCGACGTGGACGCCATGAGCGAGATGATGGGAGCCCCTCTGCCCGGCGCCGACCAGCTGCCCCCGGAGGCCGGGGCGCTGAAGGACGTCATCGAGGGCAAGTGGGTGAAGTTCAGCACCAAGGAGATGGACAAGGTCGTCTCCGAGGGGCAGGAGGACGAGGGCGGCCCGGCGCCCGCGCCGTCCCTGGACGCCAAGACGCAGAAGAAGCTCGTGAAGGCGCTCCGCGAAGTCGTCGCCCGCGATGTGAAGTTCAAGACGGCCGGTGGCGGTGAGGGAACCGAGCACGTCACCGCCACCGCCCCCTTCCGCACGCTGATCACCGACCTGTTCGGTGAGATCCGCCCGCTGGTGAAGGACCTGCCGCTGGGCGTGGACCTGCCGACGGACAAGGACCTGAAGGAGGCTCCTCAGGCCAAGGTGACGGCGGACTTCACGCTCAAGAACGGCGAGCTGTCCCAAGTGGACCTGGACCTCGCCAAGTTGGCCGAGAGCGCCAAGGTCAAGAAGCTGGGCCTGACGCTCCGGCTGCGTGAGGGGGCCAAGCCCACCGCTCCGGCCGGCGCCACGACGCTGGACCTGAAGGACCTCATGAGCGGCTTCCTCGGCGGCCCGTCGCCGAGCGACAGCGAGTTCGACGCGAGCGGCCTCCCCGACGAGGACTTCCCGCTGGACTGAGTCCTGTCGTGTGGATCGCCCGGCTGTAAGGCCAGGCTCCTTTCGGCCGACCCGGCGCCGCGGTGATCCGAACGGACCATGTGAGTGAGGCCCCTGCCGGACCGTCGACGGTCCGGCAGGGGCCCCTTTGCCATGCCGCGCGGGGCGTTTGCCGACCGTCCAGCTCCGTTCGAGGGCCCCGGTTACGGTGTCGATGGCCACCACCCGGTTCTTTCAACCGGCGTCCCCGAGGGGACGAGCGGGGTCGCGGCGCGATGCAGGCGGGTGAAGCCTGAGCCGCTGTCATCTTCCCGGGGCATGCATGAGGATCTCCGCCGTATCCGGCTGGGTCGGCGGCATCGATGCGCTGGAGGCGAGAGTGATGAACGAACGAGCCGGACGGACGGGCCCCGACACCATCGACGTCCCGGTCCTCATCGTGGGCGGCTCCCTGGTCGGCCTGGCGACCTCGTTGTTCCTGGGACGGCTGGGAGTACCGCACATGCTGGTGGAGCGCCACGCAGGCACCTCCATCCACCCGCGAGGCCGCGGCAACAACGTCCGGACCATGGAACTGTTCCGGGTGGCGGGGGTCGAGAAGGCGATCCAGGAGGCGGCCGCCACCCTGGCCGTCAACCACGGCATCCTCCAGACGCCCACGCTGGTCGGCGACGCGGGCGAGTGGCTGTTCCGGGACATCGACCCGGGCGGCGGCCTGGCCCGCTTCAGTCCCAGTGCCTGGTGCCTGTGCAGCCAGAACGACCTCGAACCGGTCCTGCTCGACCATGCCCGCCGGCACGGGGGCGACCTGCGGTTCTCCACCGAGCTGATGTCCTTCGACAGCGACCCCGCCGGTGTCACCGCGGTGGTCAAGAGCCGCGAGACGGGGGAGCACACCACCATCCGTGCGCAGTATCTCGTCGCCGCGGACGGTCCGCGCAGCCCCGTGCGTGAGCAGCTCGGCATCGGGCAGAGCGGGCCCGGCGACCTGTTCCACAACGTCAGCCTCACCTTCCGCTCCCGCAAGCTCGCCGACGTGGTGGGCGACCGCCACTTCATCGTCTGCTACCTGACGAACCCGGAGGCGGACGGCGCCCTGCTGCCGGTGGACAACCGTGAGAACTGGGTCTTCCACGCCCCCTGGCACCCCGAGGACGGGCAGTCCCTGGACGAATTCACCGACGAGCGGTGCGCCGAGCACATCCGCCGGGCGGTCGGGGTCGACGACCTCGATGTGGAGATCACCGGCAAGGCGCCCTGGCACGCCGCGCAGCGGGTCGCCCGCAGCTACCGCGCCGGACGGGTGTTCCTGGCCGGTGACTCGGCCCACGAGATGTCCCCCACGGGCGCCTTCGGGTCCAACACCGGTATCCAGGACGCGCACAACCTCGCCTGGAAGCTGGCCGCCGTGCTCGACGGCTGGGCGGGGGAGGACCTGCTGGACACCTACGACGCGGAGCGCCGCCCCGTCGCCGAGGCCACCAGCGCGCGGGCCGCGGCCCGGTCGGCCGAGCACAGCCATCCCGGATTCGCCGCACCGCCCGCGGCGGGCGGCGGTGGCCCTCAGAAGGGCATCCTCAACGTGGCGCTCGGCTACCGCTACCCGCAGGGTGCCGTCGTCGGCGCCGATCCCGAGGTCCCGGTGGTGCCGGAGCGCCTGGACCTGACGGGCACCCCCGGCAGCCGGGCTCCCCACCTGTGGGTGCGCCGCGGGGACGAACGGATCTCGACGCTCGACCTCTACGAGCGGTCCCTGGTGCTGCTCAGTGACGCCGCTGAGCCGAACGAGTGGCACGAGGCCGCCCTCCGCCTCGCCGACAAGCTGGCCCTCCCGCTCAGGTCGTACCGGGTGGGCGCCGCAGCCGGTGCCGACCTGGTGCCGGAGGACGCCGTCGACTGGGCCGAGCGTCATGGCACGGGCCCCGGCGGCGCGGTGCTCGTCCGGCCCGACGGGTTCGTCGTATGGCGGTCGCAGGGGCCGGACGCGGACGCCGAAGCGGTGCTGCACCAGGTGCTGAGGACCGCGCTGGCCGTCGCCTGACCCCGGCGGGCCCCGACCGCGACATCGCCCCCGCGGCGAGGTCGTGCGAGGGGCCGGGGCGAGCCGGCCGGCACCGGTCGGCTCGCCCCGGCCGAGAGGGAGCCCCGAGGCGCGCGCCGCGATCGGTGTACGGCGAAAGCACCGGGTGAGCGGACGAACGCCGTCACCTGTGCGGGGGAGCGCGACCGGCAGGCCGGGATGGCACCGATCACCTTCCCCGTCTGCGGTCTTCTCGCCCCGGCCGCCCCGGGCCGTGTCACTCCCGTACGTCGTCCAAGTCGCGCGATGTGCCCGGGCGGCAACAAGATCGAGGAACGCTGACGTCGCATCCCTGCGACCGGCGCTCACTTTCCCCTCCGCGAAGGAGATGTGCGCAGGATGACCACCACGTCCGAACGGGTGGCAGGTTCGCGGGCGCGCCAGGCGTCGCACCATGTCTCCCAGTCCGTGTTCGACGGTTCCCGGCTCCGAGTCGTCCTCCTGGTCGACGTTCACGACGGCGCCCAGCAGGAGTTCCTCGAGGCATACGAACAGCTCTGCAACCAGGTCGCGTCGGTCCCCGGGCATGTCAGCGACCAGCTGTGCCAGTCCATCGAGAACCCCTCCCAGTGGCTCATCACCAGCGAGTGGGAGAGCGCCCCGCCGTTCCTCGCCTGGGTCAACAGCGAGGAGCACGTGCGGATGGTGGAGCCGCTGCACAGCTGTGTGCGCGACACCCGGTCGCTGCGCTTCCACGTCGTCCGCGAGACCGGCGGACCCGCGGCGTCCGCCGACCAGACCGACCGCCGGCTCCAGGCGGCGCCCCGGATCGGCGACGGGGTGATCCGGCACGCGCTCACCTTCACCGTCAAGCCGGGCAGCGAGGAGATCGTCGCCAAGATCCTCGCCGACTACGAGTCGCCCGAGCCGAAGGTCGACGACACCACCCGGCTGTGCCGCACCTCGCTGTTCATGCACGGCAACCGGGTGGTGCGGGCCGTCGAGGTGCGGGGCGACCTGCTGGCCGCGCTGCGTCACGTCGCCCGGCAGCCCGAGGTGCGGGCCGTCGAGGAGGCCATCAACCCCCACCTGGAACAGGACCGGGACCTGGGCGACCCAGAGTCCGCCCGGGTCTTCTTCACCAGGGCCGCGCTGCCGGCCGTCCACCACGTGACGGCGGGCCGGCAGGACGAGCAGGCCGAGCGGTACGCCCTGTACTACCCGGCGCGTCCGGAGCGCGGCATGCAGCTGGCCGAGCTGCTGGCCCACCGGGACGAGACGGCGGCGGACGACCCGCGCAGCCCCGTCCTGCGCAGCACGATCTTCCAGCGCGACGACGTCGTCGTACGGCTGATCGACGTCCGGGGCGGACTCGAGGACGCCGACCCCGGGCTTCTCCTCGGTCTGTCCGACTCGGCGCAGGTCACCGAGCTGACCACGCTCCTGGACGACACCGCGGACCTGGGCGCGCCCACGTCGAAGGACGGCAGCCTCGCACGCCTCCTCGACAAGGCGCGCATGGACCTCGTCACCGACCGCCGGTCGCCCGACGCCTGACTCGTCATCCGGTGGGAGAGGCGATGCACGCCTCTCCCACATGGGTTCAGCACCTCAACGGAGGAACGCGTGATCACATCTCGTCCCAACATCGTGAACCTGAGCGACGTCGAGCCCAACCGCCGGCGAGGCGGTGACCTGCGCGCCATGCTCACCCCGGCCACGGTCGGCTCCACCAGTGGGTTCATGGGCGTTGCCCTCATCGAGCCCGGTGACCGCATCGGCGAGCACTACCACCCGTACTCCGAGGAATTCGTGTACGTGGTGTGCGGGCAGCTCGAGGTGGACCTGGACGGAGAGCCGCACCCGCTCCAGCCCGAGCAGGGGCTGCTGATCCCCGTCAACATGCGCCACCGCTTCCGCAACGTCGGCAAGGTGCAGGCCCGCATGGTCTTCCACCTCGGCCCCCTTGCCCCCAGCCCGCCGCTGGGCCACGTCGACACCGAGGAGACCGGCGCCGAGTCCGCGGTGGTGGGGGCGGAGGCGGCCGACCTTCGTCAGGTCCGGTCATGACCAGACGCGTGGCGGTCACCGGCATAGGCATCGTCGCTCCCGGCGGCATAGGCATCCCGGCCTTCTGGAACCTCCTGGCGGCCGGGCGCACGGCGACCCGTGCCATCACCTTCTTCGACCCGTCCGGTCTGCGTTCGCGGATCGCCGCCGAGTGCGACTTCGACCCGGCGGCCCACGGCCTGGACGCACGGGACGTGGAACGGTGCGACCGCTACATCCAGTTCGCCCTGGTCGCGGGGGACGAAGCGGTGCGGGACGCCGGTCTCGACCTCGGCGCCGAGGACCCCTGGCGCGTCGGTGTCTCGCTGGGCACCGCGGTCGGCGGCACCACCCGGCTGGAGCACGACTACGTCCTGGTCAGCCACGGCGGGCAGCGCTGGGACGTGGACCACCGCGAGGCGGGCCCGCACCTGCACCGCGCCTTCACGCCGGCCACCCTCGCCTCGACGGTGGCGGAGCGGTTCGGGGCGCGCGGTCCGGTGCAGACCGTCTCCACGGGCTGCACGTCCGGGCTCGACGCGGTCGGGTACGCCTTCCACACCGTGCAGGAGGGCCGGGCCGACGTCTGCATCGCCGGCGCCTCGGACTCGCCGATCTCCCCCATCACCATGGCCTGCTTCGACGCGATCAAGGCGACCTCCTCGAACAACGACGACCCCGCCCACGCCTCGCGTCCCTTCGACGCGGACCGCGACGGATTCGTCATGGGCGAGGGCGGTGCCGTGCTCGTGCTGGAGGAACTCGAGCACGCCCGGGCCCGCGGCGCCCAGGTGTACTGCGAGATCGGCGGCTACGCCACGTTCGGCAACGCCTACCACATGACCGGTCTCACCAGCGAGGGCGTGGAGATGGCCCGCGCCATCGAGGACGCCCTCGACCACGCACGGCTCGACCCCACCGCGATCGACTACGTCAACGCACACGGCTCGGGCACCAAGCAGAACGACCGCCATGAGACCGCCGCGGTGAAACGGGTGCTGGGCAGCCACGCCTACAAGACCCCCATGAGTTCCATCAAGTCGATGGTGGGCCACTCCCTGGGCGCCATCGGGGCGATCGAACTCGTCGCCTGCGTGCTGGCCCTGACCCACCAGGTGGTACCGCCGACCGCGAACTACGAGACCCCGGACCCCGAGTGCGACCTGGACTACGTCCCGCGCGTCGCCCGTGAGCGCAAGCTCGACAGCGTGCTCTCGGTGGGCAGCGGATTCGGCGGCTTCCAGTCCGCGGTGGTCATGAACCGGCCGAGGGAGAAGACACGATGAGCGAACCTCGCCCACGGCGCGCGGCCATCACGGGAATCGGTGTGATCGCGCCCAACGGAGCCGGCACCGAGACCTTCTGGAAGTCCACCAGGGAAGGCATCAGCGTCCTGGACCGGGTCACGCGGGAGGGCTGTGAGCACCTCCCGCTGCGGGTGGCCGGCCAGGTGCGCGACTTCGACCCGTCGGCGGCGATCGAGGAACGCTTCCTCGTCCAGACCGACCGGTTCACCCACTTCGCGATGGGCGCGGCCGACCTCGCGCTGGACGACGCCCGGCTGCACCGGACCGAGACCGACGGCGCGCCGTTCTCCGTGGGCGTGGTCACCGCGGCCGGCTCCGGCGGCGGCGAGTTCGGGCAGCGCGAGCTCCAGCAACTGTGGGGCAAGGGCAGCCGTTTCGTCGGCCCGTACCAGTCCATCGCCTGGTTCTACGCCGCCAGCACCGGCCAGATCTCCATCCGCCGCGGCTTCAAGGGTCCCTGCTCCGTCGTCGCCGCTGACGAGGCAGGTGGCCTGGACGCCCTCGCCCATGCGGCACGGGCCGTCCGGCGCGGCACCGACGTGATCGTGGCCGGGGCGACCGAGGCGCCGATCGCGCCGTACTCGGTGGTCTGCCAACTCGGCTACGAGGAACTCAGCACGGTCGACGACCCGACCCGCGCCTACCGCCCGTTCACGTCCGCGGCCTGCGGGTTCGTGCCCGCGGAAGGCGGCGCCATGGTCGTCGTGGAAGCGGAGGGCACGGCCCGGGAGCGGGGCGCGCGCGTGCGGGCCCACCTGGCCGGGCACGCGGCGACCTTCACCGGGGCCGGCCGCTGGGAGGAGTCCCGGGAAGGGCTCGCCCAGGCCGTCCGCGGGGCTCTGGCCGAGGCGAACTGCGCCCCCGAGGAGATCGACGTGGTCTTCGCCGACGCCCTCGGCGTACCGGCGGCGGACCGCGCCGAGGCCCTGGCCATCGCCGATGCCCTGGGCGCCCACGGCACCCGGGTGCCCGTCACCGCGCCGAAGACCGGGATCGGCCGGGGCTATTGCGCGGCGCCGCTGATGGACGCGGCGGCGGCGGTGCTGGCGATGGAGGACGGGCTCATCCCGCCCACCCCCAACGTCTTCGACATCTGCCACGACCTCGACCTCGTCACCGGCCGGGCCCGTACCGCCGAGGTACGCACGGCCCTCGTTCTGAGCCGGGGGCTCATGGGGTCGAACTCGGCGCTGGTGCTGCGGCACGGCGCCACCGACGCCTCGTAGCGGGGCGTTGCGAAGCAGGAGAGAAAGGGAACGGCATGACTGACCGCATCACCGTGGAAGAGCTGGCCGAACTGATGAAGAAGTGTGCCGGTGCCACCGTCACACCGGAGGAACTCCGCCGCGACGGAGCGGTCTTCGAATCGATGGGCGTCGACTCGCTGGGCCTGCTGGGCATCGTGGGCGAACTGGAGAACCGCTACGGCACCCCCATGCCGCCGGACGCCGAACGCTCCAAGTCGCCCCGGCAGTTCCTCGACCTCGTCAACAGTGCCCTCATGGCAGGAGCGTGACATGGCGGGACACACGCAGAACGAGATCACCATCGCGGCACCCCTGGACCTCGTCTGGGAGGTGACCAACGACCTGGAGAACTGGCCGCGGTTGTTCAGCGAGTACGCCTCCGTCGAGATCCTCTCCCGCGAGGGCGCAAGGACGACCTTCCGGCTGACCATGCACCCGGACGACAACGGCACCGTGTGGAGCTGGGTCTCCGAGCGCGAGCCGGACCGTGACACGCTCACCGTCAAGGCCCGCCGGGTCGAGACGGGTCCCTTCGCCCACATGGACATCCACTGGCGGTACGAGGAGGTACCGGCCGGCACGCGGATGGTCTGGACGCAGGACTTCGCGATGAAGCCGGACGCGCCCGTCGACGACGAGTGGATGACGGACAACATCAACCGCAACTCGAAGGTGCAGATGGGCCTGATCCGCGACCGCATCGAGAAGATCGCCGCGGAACGCGGTGCGAGTGCCGGTCTGACCGACTGAGCCGGACGGAGAACCCCCATGCACCAAGCCCTGATCGTCGCCCGGATGGCCCCGGGATCGGCACCCGACATCGCCAAGGTGTTCGAGGAGTCCGACCGCGGGGAGCTGCCGCACCTGGTCGGCGTGACCCGGCGCAGCCTCTTCCAGTTCGGCGATGTCTACATGCACCTGATCGAGGCCGAGCGCGAGCCCGGGCCGGCCATCGCCCGCATCACCGGCCATCCCGAGTTCCGGGACGTCAGCGAGCGGCTGTCCGCGTACGTCAGCGCGTACGACCCGGACACCTGGCGTTCCCCGAAGGACGCCATGGCGCAGCGCTTCTACCTCTGGGAGCGCGACGCGGCCGGCTGATCACCGCCGGCCTTCGACGGTCGCCGGGTCCGCAGCGTCGCGGACCCGGCGACCGTCGTTGTCCGCCCCGGCGGGAGCCCCGGGATCACCGGGTCCCGCCGGGGCGGCGGTTCAGCCGGGGATGTGGCAGTCGAACGCGTGCAGATAGGGGTTGACCGGACTGATGTCGTCGATGATCAGGCCGGCTCCGGTGAGGCGGTCCCGCATGCTCCGGGTGGTGTGCTTCGCGCCGCCCACGTTGAGGAGCAGCAGCAGGTCCATCGCGGTGCTGAACCGCATCGAGGGCGAGTCGTCGACGAGGTTCTCGATGACCACCACCCGGGCCCCGGGGCCGCCGGCCTCGCGGACGTTGCGCAGCGTGCGGGTGGTGCTCTCGTCGTCCCATTCCAGGATGTTCTTGATGACGTAGACGTCAGCCTTCACCGGTACGGCCGTGCGGACGTCGCCCGGCACCACGTCGGCGCGGTCCGCGAGGTCCCCGCCCGCGCGCAGTCGCGGCACGGCGTTCTCCACCACCCGGGGAAGGTCGAGCAGCGTCCCGCGCATCTCGGGGTACTTGTCCAGCAGGCTCGCCACCACGTGCCCCTGGCCGCCCCCGATGTCGGCGACCGACGCGCACCCCGTGAGGTCGAGGAACTGCGCGACGTCGCGCGCCGACTGCACGCTGGAGGTCGTCATGGCGCGGTTGAAGACGTCCGCCGACTCCGGGGCGTCCTCGTTGAGGTAGGGGAAGAACTCCTTGCCGTACAGGTCCTCCACCACGTTGCGTCCGGTGCGCACGGCCTCGTCGAGCTTGGGCCAGACGTCCCAGGTCCACGGCTCGGTGCACCACAGCGTGATGGCGCGCAGGCTGTTGGGGTCGTCCTCGCGCAGCAGCCGGGAGACGTCCGTGTGCGCGAACGTCCCGTCCGGGTGCTCGGTGAAGACGCCGTAGCAGGACAGGGCCCGAAGAAGCCGTCGCAGCGGGCCTGGTTCGGTCTTCACCGTGGCCGCGATGTCCTCCACGGCCATGGGGTCGTCACCGAGGGCGTCGGGGACGCCGAGCCGGGCGGCCGCGCGCAGGGCGGCGGCACACGCCGCCCCGAATGCGAGTTCCCGCAGCCGCATGGACGGAGGTGGAGCGGGCTGAGTGGTCGTCATGTGCCGCCTTCCTGTGGGGTTCCAGCAGGGTGATGTACAGCTCGGGGGGCCCTGGACAGCCGTGGGGCCCCCGGGTTCGCGAGGCTCTGCGGTGTGCGGTCAGCACAGTCCGGCGGGCTTGGACGACAGGCAGGAGTTGCCCTGGAACGTGTTGCCCTTGCCGGGGTCCGTGTTGACCAGGTCCGCCGGGGAGTTGCCGCTCAGCAGGTTGTCGCTGATCCGGTTGCGCTCGCTGGTCGTGCCGACGAAGCTCTTGAAGACGACGATGCCGCCCGAGAGCGGGGAGTTGCCGCTGTTGTCCCTGATCACGTTGTGGGTGATCAGGTTGTCCTCGGTGCCCGTCAGGACGATGCCCGACCCCTGGAGGGCGTCCAGCCGGGCGGTCTTCGGACAGGACTTGTTGTTGCGCTCGATGCGGTTGTCGCGCACGGTCACGAGGCCGGCCTTCGGCTTGTTCTCGTCGCCGACGACGAAGACCCCCGCGCAGTTGCCGGTGAGCTGGTTGCCCGCGACGGTCAGGTTGCGCAGCCGGCGGACGGTGACGCCGATCCGGTTGCCTTCCAGCCGGTTGCCCACCACCACCGTGCCCCCGGTGTCCGTGGCCCCTTCCTCCTCCGTCACCGTGTTGGCGAGGAAGAGACCCGCGTCGCCGTTGTCCCGGGCCGTGTTGCCGCGGAACACACCGCGGTCCGAACGCTCCGTGGCGATCCCCCACACGCCGTTGCCGACCGCGGTGACGTTGCGCACGGTCAGCCCGTCGGCCTCCCGGGCGTATACGCCGGTCTTGCCGAAGCCGGTCACCGTCAGGGAAGCGACGGTGACGCCGTCGACGGCGTGGTCCTTCGTGCCCGTGACGCAGATGCCGTTGCCGGCGGCGGCACAACTGCCCGCGGCCTTCGCGACGCCCGACCGGCTGCCGGCGGCCGAGGCGGCGGTGGCGGTGTTCGCCCGCGGTACGAGCACCGTGCCGTGGCCCATGCCACGCAGGGTGAGTCCGGGCGTGGTCACGTCGACGCTTCCGTGGTGGGTGCCGTAGGCCAGCAGCACGGTGTCGCCCGGCCGGGCGCTGTCCACCGCCTTCTGGATCGATTCCCCCGGCTTCACCAGATGGAGCGTGTGGGCGGCGCTCGACGGGGCCGCCCCGAGGCTCGTCCCGAGCAGCGCCGCCGTGCACGCCAGATACGCGATATGGCATTTGTTCATACCGCGCAGGTTATGTCCATAAAGGCCCGAAAATGGTGAGATGCGCCATCCGGCGGCGTGGCCCTGCGGACACGTCACCCCGGCGGTGGGGAGTCGGGCCGAGCCGTGTGGTCGGGGTGCCCGCCGGTGCGCCGTTCCTCCTTGAGTTCGGCCTCGTACAGGTGGTCCCTGCCGTCGGCCAGTTCCTGGCGCGCCTGCCGTTCCGCGGCTTTGAACGGCTCGTAGTACGTGGCGTTGTAGGCCTCGACGATCTGGAACGTCCAGTGGCCCGGAATGACGTTGCGGCCGATGACGTCGCGCCGGATCCGTTCCGCCCACTCGGGGTGCCCGGCTTCCCGCATCAGCCTGGTCGCACGGTCCAGCTCGAAGTCGGCCCCGCCCGTCAGCTGGTGGAAGGCGTAGAGGTGACCTCGCGCGCGCTCGGTCGTCTCCAGGGCCTTGGACAGGGCGCCCAGGGCCTGGACGGTGGTGTCGGTCATGCCGGGTGGGCGGCGATGGGCCGCGTCGGGTCCGTCGTGGTGATCACTCATGTAGGACTGCATGCCCGGTCGGCGCGTGCTCGGATCGCCGTCATTCGGGCGGTGCGCACCCGTGCGCCGGACACCGGCCGCCCAGGGGGTGCATCCGGCACACGGAGTCGCGTCGAAGAGGGAACAAGGGTTCGGGACGGCGTCCCGTTCGAGTGCCCGCCGCACGAGGGATACGGGAGGCGGCGCATTCCCGGGCCCCCTCGCGCGGCGGCGCCGGGGGCCCGGTCCGAGGCGCGTCCCGGCACGCGCCGGCGACGCCGGTCCGCCTCAGCGGCGCCGGCCGCCCAGCAGGGTGCACACCGCGTTCTCCTCGATCGTGCGCAGCCGCTCCAGCAGACCGGGGTTGAGTGTCTTGTTCACCTGCGTGGTGAGCGAGAAGGTGAGGGACGCGCGGCCGTCGGGGGTCGCGGCGATCAGCTGGGTGTAGCCCGGGAAGTTGCCGGTGTGTCCGAGCACGACCCCGCAGCGGGTCTCGTAGCGGAAGATGCCGAGCCCCGCCTTGTTGCGGCCGGGGCCGGCCGGTTCGGAGGCTCCCTCGACCCAGCGGCGCTGCTCACGCAGCACCTCCGGCGAGGTCAGGCGTCCGGAGGCGTAGGCACGCACGAAGCGCGTCAGGTCCGCCGGAGTGGAGACGATTCCGCCCGAGGCCCACACGCCGGACGCGCTGAGCACCTCACTGACGTCCTCCGGCGGCCGGGGCGGCTCGACGACGTAACCGTGCATGTACGGCTCGGGCATCTCGTAGCCCAGTGGGAGGCTGGTGTCGCGCAGTTCGAGCGGCCGGAAGACGATCCGCTCCAGCAGCTCCTCGTACGGCCTGCCGGTCGCGGCCTCCGCAATCAGCGCGACGGCGATGTTGTCGGAGTTGGAGTACCGGTACCGGGAGCCGGGGCGGAAGCGCAGCGGTTCGTCCGCGACGAAGTCCAGCAGGCGGCGTGGGTCGAAGGTGCGGCGCGGGTCCGACTGCAGCAGCTCCGCGAACTCGGGGTCCTCGGTGTAGTCGGGCAGACCGCTGGTGTGGTTCAGCATCTGCCGCAGGGTGACCGACCGCCAGGCGCGCGGCAACTGCGGCAGGGTGCTGCCGATGGTGCTGTCGAGGCCGAGCGCGCCTTCCTGGACCAGACGCAGAGCCACGGCGCCGCTGAACGCCTTGGCGGTACTGGCGATCCGCATGTGGTCGGTCGGTTCGATGGGGCGGCCCGTCTCCAGGTCGGCGACACCGGCGCGCAGGACACGCGGGGCGCCGTCCCGGCGCAGCACGACGATCACGCCCGGAGGCCCTCCGGGCGTGGTGACGAGCTCTTCGAGCTGCTCTTGCAAGGCGCGTTCACCACCGCCGGAGCGGGTGCCGTGGCCGGCGAAGCCACCGTCGGTGGAACTCGCCGCCGGGGCGAGGAGCAGGCCACCGAGGAAGGAGGCGCCGAGCAGGGCGACGACGGACAGGCGCCGCAGGCGGGCGCGAGGATCGGCACCGGTACGGACACGGGTGCGCGGGCGGGGGAGGGCAGTGTTCGGCATGGAGGTCCCGGGAGGATCGGAGGGCTTGAGCACCTCAGCATCGGCCGGGACCATGCGCACGCGCTCGGCGAGCTTGCTCTGTCCGGCCGTGCGGCGTCCCCCACGGGCGGGGGCCTGTCAGCCCTTACGGCGCTCAGAAGGCGTAACGCACGCGCAGCCACGGCGCGTGGCGCTCGATGAGGGTGCGCAGGCCCTGCACCGCCTCCCTCTTGACGGTGTTGCGGTAGCGGAGGTTCATGGCGCCGTTCTCGGACCGCTTGGCCTGCTGGAGTTCCGGTCGCCACAGGACCTCCTCGGCCCGGGGGTGCCAGCCGAGGTTGACGTCATGGAGCTCCCGGTTGTGGGTCAGCATGATCACCTCTGCGGCGGCCTGCTGTTTCACCCGCCGGGGCAGCACGTCGTCGAGGTGGATCAGCAGCTCGGCCCAGGCTTCCTCCCAGCCCGGGCGGATGACCACGGGGGAGAGGTTGAAGTGGACCTCGTACCCGGCGTCCAGGAAGTCCGCCGCGGCGCCGATGCGCTCGGCGACCGGCGAGGTGCGCACATCGAGCAGCCGGGCGTCGTCCGGCGGCATCAGCGAGAAGCGGATGCGGGTGCGGCCACGCGGGTCGAGGGCCAGCAGGTCGGGGTTGACGAACTTGGTGGCGAAGGACGCCTTGGCGGTGGGCCACTGGCGGAAGGCGTGCACCAGATCCGCGGTGTTGTCGCAGATCAGCGCGTCCACCGAACAGTCGCCGTTCTCCCCGATGTCGTACACCCACGCCCGGTCGTCGCACTGGTTCGGCTCGGGCTTGGGCCCCTGCCGCGCCACGTGCCGGGCGAGATGGGCGATCACGCGGTCGATGTTGGTGAAGACGGTGATGGGGTTGGCGTACCCCTTGCGCCGGGGCACGTAGCAGTAGGCGCAGGCCATGGCGCAGCCGTTGGAGGTGCCGGGTGCGATCCAGTCGGCCGACCGGCCGTTGGGGCGTGTGGTGAGGGTCTTCTTCTCGCCCAGTACCAGCGTCTCTCCCTTGATCCGCACCCAGCGCTCGATGTTGCCCTCGTTGCCGTGCAGCCCGGGGACGCGCCAGTGGGACTCCACCGTCGTCATCCGGGCGTCGGGGAACCGGGCGCTGATCTGCCGCCCGCGCGGGGACGCGGCCGCCGCGGGCTCGGCGTAGATCTCCCGCACGGGCAGCAGCCTGCGGGCCGCGGCCGAGGTGCGGAAGGAGGGCCGGTGGTCGGCCGGGGCGGGGGCAGGAGTGAGGGCGTCGAGCCCGAACAGAGCGCCGGAGTCGTCGTCCGGGCCGCCGGACGGGTGGTGCATGGGTGCTCCCGTGCGGTTCGGGGCGGAGGGACGAGGCAGGTCCCCGTCACTTAACTGTACGGGGCACACATCGTCGGCGCGCCCTGCCCGAGTCGCGGGACGGCCGGGCGCGACCAGCCGCCGGGAGCGTGCGGAGCCGCGCTGCTCAGCCGAGGTGCGGCGGGCTCCACTCGTGATGCCGGAGGATCATGCGCACGGCGGCGCGGGAGGGCGTCAGCCGCATCGCCGTGTTGCGCAGGGTGACGGGCACCGGGTGGGCGAGCCGGTGACCCAGTCGTCCGGCCTGCCGGGCGGCGCGTGCGACGGCTTGACTGCGGGGCCGGCGCTCGGCGTCGTACCGCGCGAGGGCGGCTTCCGTGGAGGGCGCGGAGGCGAGCGCGGCGGCCAGCGAGACCGCGTCCTCCAGTGCCTGGCAGGCCCCCTGTCCCAGGTTCGGGGTCATCGCGTGCGCCGCGTCGCCGAGCAGCGCGATCCGGCCGACCGCGTACGAGGGGAGTGGTGGGCGCAGTTCGTTGACGTCGTGGTGCAGTACGGCCTCCGCCTGGGTCGCGCCGAGCAGGGCGGGGATCGGGTCGTGCCAGTGGCGAAACCGCCGGCGCAGTTCGGCCAGGGGGTCGCAGAACCGCGTTCCGGCCGGAAGGGTCAGGACCGCGTGCCACTCGGCGCGCCCGTCCCGGAAGGCGATGTGCCCGAACTCGGCGCCGCGCCCCCAGGTCAGCTCGAAGTCGGTATCCAGGTCGACTGCCTGTTCCGTCACGGCGCGCAGAACGGTCGAGCCGCTGTACACCGGGCCGGGATGGGAGGGGAAGAGGCGCTCGCGGACCTTGCTGCCGATGCCGTCGGCCGCCACCACCAAGCCGGCCTCCAGGATCGTTTCGCCGCAGCCGACGTGAACCACTCCGGGCCCGACCTGCCGGACCCACCCGGCCTCGGAGCCGATCAGCAGGGTCTCGGCGGGCAGGGCCTCGCGCAGCAGCCGGTGCAAGGTGGCGCGGGGTATGCCCATGATGGGCGTGCCGACCGCCTTCTCCAGGGCCGCGCCGTCCATCCGGGCCAGCCAACCGCCCCGCGGTGTGCGGGTGCCGCCGCTGTACTGGCCCCGTGACGCCTCGCGCACCGCCTTGCCGACGCCGAGCGCGTCCAGTGCTCGCAGGCCGTTGGCCGCCAGCGAGATGCCGGCCCCCACGTCGTCGAGCACGGACGCGCGCTCGACGACCGTCACCTGCCAGCCGACGCGGCGCAGACCGATGGCGGCGGCCAGCCCGCCGATGCCTCCTCCGACGATCACCGCTGTGTCGCCCATCACGAGCCCCCACTTCTCCTTCTACATCTGTAGAAGGCCGACCCTATCCGAAGCTCTACAGGTGTAGAAAGGAACCATGGCTACCGAACGGCGCACCCTCCTCGCGGACGCGGCTCTCGACGTACTCGCCGACGAAGGGATCCGCGGCCTGACCCACCGCGCGGTGGACCGCCGGGCCGCGATGCCGCCCGGTACCACCTCGGCCTACTTCCGCACCCGCGCCGCGCTGCTCACCGCGCTCGTCACGCGCCTGGTCCAACTCGACCAGCGGGAACTGCACACGACGGCCGAGCGGCTCCCGCCCCTGAGCACCTCCGAGGACCTGGTGAACGGCCTGGCGCTGCTGGTACGACAGCGGCTCACCGGCGAGGGCCGCCGCCGCTCACTGGCCCGCTACGCCTGCGCCGTCGAGAGCGTGCGCGACCCGGAACTGCGGGAGATCCTCACCCCCCGCGAGAACGCCGGGCGCGCAGCCGTCCGCTCGTTCCTCGCCGAGCGCGGCGTCACGGACGTCGAGAGCCGCACGCACACGCTGCTGTCCTGCGTCGACGGGCTGGTCTTCGACCGGCTCGTGAGCGGGGGCGAGGTGCCGCGCGAGGCGCTCGAAGGCCTGGTGGCGACGGCCCTGCGTTAGGCGGAGCGGCCGGGTCAGGGCCCGGGCCGACTCCGACGGCAGGGCGAGCACCACGATCCCCGCGATGACGGCAAGCACCGCGCTGCCCAGGACGACGCCGCGGCGCAGGTCCTTGGTGACGACGGCCGCGGAGGAACCCCCCGTCGGAACGGCGCTCATGGATCATTCCGGTACCGGCCGCATCTCCACGACGCGCAGTCCGAGCGACTGGCAGCGGGCCAGCAGCCCGTACAGGTGCGCTTCGTCCACGACAGGGCCGAACAGGACCGTCTGACCGGCCATCACCACATGGCCCAGCTCCGGAAACGCTTCGGCCAGAGTCTCCGACAGGCGTCCCTCGACGCGGATCTCGTAGCGCACGAACTTGTCCTCCCACGGCTGACCGGGACAGGCGGACGGCGCCCTCACCGCCATCGTCCGCCTCCGTGCCGGTCCGAACCTCACCCGGAGCAGGTGACCCCGGTGACCCCCTCCATGACGGACGCCGGATCAGTGCTTCAGCACGATCTTGAAGGCGATGATGAGCAGGCCGAGCAGCAGGTTGACCGAAGCGGTGACGGCCATGAGTCGCGGCGAGGCACCGGCGCGGCGGGCCGCCGCCAGAGACCAGCCGACCTGGCCGGCCACGGCGACACACAGAGCCAGCCAGCCGGCCCCTCGCAGATCCAGCCCCAGGAGCGGGCTGACGGCCACCGCGACGGCCGGTGGGACGGCGGCCTTGACGATGGGCCACTCGTCACGGCACACGTGCAGGACGAGGTGGCGGTCCGGAGTCTGCTGCGCCAGACGTGCCCCGAACAGCTGGGCATGGACGTGCGCGATCCAGAACACCACTCCCGTGAGCAGCAACAGCACCACCAGCTCGGTGCGGGGGAACGAGCCCAGGGTGCCGGCGCCGATCACCACGGAGGCGGCCAGCATGGAACCGTAGACGCCGCCCGTGTAGTCCGCCGTGGCGCGTCGTTCCGCCCGGCGCTTTCTGCGGCTCGCCGTGGCGGTGGTCTTGGACATGATCGGCTCCATGTGCCTCAGGGAGTCGGGGCGTTCGCTCCGGCCGGAGCGTCAGCGGCCTCACAGCATGCGAAGGGCACGCGCGCGGCGTACCGCTTCGCTTCGCCGGTTCACCGCCAGCTTTCTGTAGACGCTCTTGAGATGGGTCTTCACGGTGTTCACCGACAGGTACAGATCGGCGGCGATCTCCTCCGTCGACATCATCCGGGCGACGCGCTCCAAGACGTCGTGTTCGCGTGCGCTCAGCTCCCCGATCACGAGTGGAGCGGCCGGCGACGGTGGTCCGGGCCGGGCGCCGTGGTGCGAAGCGGTGGGCGTCAGCCAACCCGCCGCGAGCTCGTGCAGTGAAGCCGAGGCCAGATGAGGCCGGATCCACGCCCCCGCGTCCAGGAACGGACGCCGCAGCCGCTCGCGCCGGGCGTCGAGGAGCGCCCGTGCCAGAAGCTTGCGGGCAGCCGCCGTGTCTCCCGCCGCGTCGGCGGCCCGCGCCCTCACCAGCGCCGCCCGCACGGTGACGGCGGGGCCGGTCCGTTCCTCGGCATGGACGCTGTCGAGCAGCGCGAAAGCCGCCGCGGTACGCCGTGCGGCCAACTGGATCGAAGCGGCCTCCACGGCACATACAGGCTGGTCGCCGGAGATCGCCCGGAGCACCTCGGCCGCCTGGTCCGGCCGTCCCCGGGCCAGGTGGGCGGCCGAGGTGACGAGCGCTTCCTGACTCGTCGCCCACGGCGAGGGCACGGCGGCCGGAACGGCCGGGTCCGCCGCCTCCACCGCGGCCCGGATCTTCCCTCTGGCCATCAGGAGGCGAGCCGCGGCGTGGGCCCGGCCCGCCGCCACCACCGGATCGCGCGTGGCGAAGGGGAGATCGGCCGTGGCGTCTAGGAGGGTTTCGGCCCGGTCGAGTTCATCGCGGTCGACCGCCACCGCCGCCAGGACCAGCCGTCCGATGTCCGAGCCGGACGGCCGGGGCGGACCGGTCCGATCCGCCTCGGGCACCGCCGCCAGTGCCTTGCGCTCCGCGCGGCCGGGCCAGCCGTCGAGGTAGTCGAGCAGAGCCAGGTGTCCCAGTGCCTCCTTGCGGGGCGCCTCGGAGGACGCCCCGACGGGAGCCGCGGCCACGGTGGTCAGGACGGTGCGCGCGTCCTCGAAACGCCCGGCCCACAGGAGTGTGGAGCCCACGTGGGTCAACAGGAGGGCGGTGAGTTCGGGATGCCTGTCCAGCAGGTGGGCCGGTACTTCCTGCCGTAGTACCGCGGCTGATTCGGCGGCCCGCTCCACCTGTGGGGGACTCCCGGTCAGCCGGGCGGCCGTGGCCTCCAGCAGCGCGCAGCTCAGCCGGGCGGCCGCCAGGTCGCGGGTGTCGTCGGCGAGCTGCTCCTCGGCGTGGCGCAGGCTGGCCAGGCCATGGTCCAGGTCGTGGCGGGACAGGTCGCGGGCGGCACGCACGAGGTCCGTGGCCGGGCTTGTCGCCTCGGGGCCCATACGGGAGAACAACCGCGCCAGGTCGTGCGCGTCGGGGCCGGTGAAGAGCCGCCCGATCGCGAGGTCGCCGACGAGGGCGTCGGCGGCGAGGTCCCAGTCGTCCGCGGCCGCGGAGTGGGCGAGTGTCTCCGGCAGGTGGCCGTGACGACGCAGCCATCGCGCGGCCCGCCGGTGGAGTTCCGGCTCCAGCCCGGGCAGGCGGACGCGCAGGTGTGCCCGCAGTATTTCCCTGAACAGCGGGTGGAGCTGGTAGGACGAGTGCCCGAGACGTTCGATGAACGCGTTGTCGCGGTGCAGGCGGGCGAGGATGGGCTCGGCATCGACGCGGCAGGTCAGTGCGTTGGCCAGATCGGGACAGAACCGCTCCAGCACACTGACGCGCAGCAGAAGGTCCTGCGTCTGTCGCGACCGCCCCTTGAGGACCTCGGCCAGCAGGAAGTCCGCGACCGAGCTGCGGTCGGCTTCGAACTCCTTCAGATAGAGCTCGGGGTCGGGGGTCTCCCTGGCGGCCAGGGCGGACAGGCTCAGACCCGCGGCCCAGCCCCGCGTGCGTTCGACCAGGTTCCGCACCGCCTGGAGCGGAACATCCACACCGTGCAGATCCAGCAGTGCGCCGGCCTCTTCGGGGGTGAAGGCCAGTTCGGCGGAGCGGATCTCCGTCAGTTCGCCGACCGCCCGGTAGCGGTGCAACGGCAGCAGTGGTTCGGTACGGGTGACCAGCACGAGGCGCAGTCCCCGGCCGGCGTTGCGCAGGATGAACTCCAACTGCTCCGCGACCTTCGTGTCGGCCACGCGGTCGTACTCGTCGAGCACGAGGAGCACGGGCCGGTCGCGGTCGTTCAGCTCGGCGGCGAGTGCCGACAGCAGCCTGTGGCTGACCCTGGAGGCCTGGGCGGGTGTCCCGACCGCTTCGGACAGCGGAGCACCACAGGTGCGCAGGGCTTGCAGGACATACGCCCAGAACATGCCGGGGCGGCGGTCTCCGCTGCTGAACGAGAGCCAGGCGACCGGCGGGCTCACCCCGGAGACCCAGTCGGCGGCCAGCAGGGTCTTGCCCGCTCCGGCCGGACCGTTGAGCAGCGTCAACGGTGTCTTGCGGGCCTGGTCGAGGTGATCGACGAGCCGCTGACGCCGCAGATACGTGCGAGGTCTCGCGGGCGGAGCGAACCTGGCACGCAGAAACGGATCGCCCAGCGGATCGGTGTGCGGCAGGGCCACGCCGAGGGGAATCGCCGATCCTTGAGCGTTCTCATGGATTTCCGCCACGGCGCTCCTCACCCCTGTCCGTCAGGTCCACGTCACGGGCAGCGCTTCCTCCCTCAGCATCCCAGCCCTCCTGGCCATGCGCGCGACAGACCGGGCCTCGGCCCGCTGACCTGCGTCGGAAGGCGGATCAGAGGCGGGCCGAACCTGGTGGGGCGTCGGGACGGAACGTGTGGAGCACATCATGGCCCGGCTGGATGACGCCGTAGGTGCCTTCCGGGACTTCGTTCCAGGCGCCGGGGAGATCGCCCAGGGGCTCGGAGACGACGAGACGGGTCTCGTCGGAGATGTCCTGCAGAAACTCGGCGTCCGGGTGCAGCGCGCGCAGCGTTTCCACCCTCGTGCTGAAGTACAGGGATCGCGCACGGCCCCCGCTGGCGTAGCGGAAGGCCCAGACGCGCTCGCCGTCGGCCACGGCGACGGTCATCTGGAGCGGGTGCTGGACGCCGTGGGCCCGGCCCGTGCTTTCGATCATCCCCACCATGCGTGCCACCGCACCGGGCGGATCCTCCTCCAGACCGTACGTGAGCGCCAGATAGAACATGAGCTCGGAGTCGGTGGAACCCTCGATGTCGGCGTAGAGCGCCGGTTCGACGGCCATCGCCAGGTCACGCCGCATGAGCCGGAAGTCCTTGATCATGCCGTTGTGCATCCACAGTCGGCGCCCGTGGCGGAAGGGGTGGCAGTTGGACTGCTGCACGGCCGTACCTGTCGCCGCCCTGATGTGGGCGAAGAACAGACCCGAGCGGACGTGGTGCGCGACCTCCCGGAGATTGCGGTTGTTCCACGCCGGGTCCACGTCCCGGACGACACCCGGGGTGGCGACCGTGTCCGGGGCGTACCAGCCGATGCCGAAGCCGTCCCCGTTGGTGGTCTCCACTCCCAGGCGTGAGTGCAGACTCTGGTCGATCAACGAGTGCGCCGGATCGAACAGCACCCGGCTCAGCAGGACGGGCGTACCCGAGTAGGCGATCCAGCGGCACATCTCCGCCTCCGCTGCTGTTGTGTGGTGCATGGTCGTGGAAGGTCCGGTCGTGCGCTCAGCCAGGAGGACGAGGCGAGGCCGTGGGGCGGTACACCTCGTCGCGTTCGCGCCAAGCGCCTTCCTCCGACGGCTCGAGGAGGTTCTCGCGCGGCACCACGCACAGGGCCCAGATGATGAAGCCCGACAGCGCGATCATGATGATCGACCAGACCGGGTACTGAGGCAGGGAAAGGAAGTTGGCGACGATGACGAGCCCCGCGATGGCCACGCCGACGACGCGGGCCCACATCGCCGTCCTGAGCAGCCCGAGACTCACGATCACGGCGAGCACACCCAGGGCGAGGTGGATCCAGCCCCAGCCGGTCAGGTCGTACTCGAACACGTAGTTGCGGGTCGTGACGAAGATGTCGTCCTCGGCGATGGCCATGATGCCGCGGAAGATGTCGAGCAGGCCGACCAGGAAGAGCATCACTGCCGCGAAGGCGGTCAGGCCGGTGGCCCATTCGTTCCGCGCCCGATGTGATGGTTGGGTGTGTGTCGCGCTCATGTGCGCCTCGTTTTCGATGCGGAGCCTGGACGTTCCACGGCGAAGGCTCCTCCAGGGAACGGTTTCGTGTCCGCACCAGCGTGCGCACGGCTAACGCCGGGTGGCTTCACCCGGCGCGGGTGAGTGCGCGACGGTCGAGGGAGAACGTGAGCGTCCTGGACCGCCGAGGACTGACGGACGCGGCCTGGTGGTACGCAGCCGGTGCCGGCCGCTGCGAGGTGTCGAAGCCCCGTGGGCGTCACGGCTTGGACTGACCGTTCCCTCGTGCCCGGCCGTCTGCTTACAGTGGACGGTGCGACCCCTGCCGGGCCTGCGGTGCCGTGGTGCCGCAGCCACCTGCCGGCCTGGTCGGCAGCAAGCAGAGGTGTGCCATGCCGTGTGACCGTCCTTTCTCCCACGCCGGAGCCGACCGGCCGAACGCCGCGCGCGCGTGGCTGCGCGAGGCCGCCTGCGTGGGTGTGGACCCCGAGCTCTTCTTCCCGCTGGTCGAGCGGGACGGTGATCCCCAGGTCACCGAAGCCCTCGCCGTGTGCCGCTGCTGCCCGGTCCTGCTTCCCTGCCGCGTCTGGGCCATCGAGCAGGGGGAGGACGCGGGCATCTGGGGCGCCACGACCGCCGCGCAGCGCCGGGCCATCCGCCGGGCCATGCTGGCCGGGGGGCCGTAGCGGGAGGGTCGACGCAGCACAGTCAGCCACCGACTCGGGCCGTCAGGCGGCTCCAGCTCGTGGCCGATGGTGCCCGGGCCGCCCGACGGCTCCTCCGGTGGTCCATCGGCTCCGGCTCGTGGCCGATCACAGGCCCAGGCCGCCCGACGGCTTCACTCGCAGCCGATCACCGCCTCGGGCCCGGTGGCGTCGGCGTCGCAGCCGATCACCGCCCCGGGCCGACGGCTTCAGCTCCGCAGCCGATCACCAGCCCCGCCCCGACGACCTCAGCCCCGCGCGCCGAGCGTCTCCCCGACCAGCCCGCGTACAACCTCCAGCGCCTCGGCCCGGTCCGCCGGGACCAGTCCGATGCGTGTGCGCCGGTCGAGCAGGTCCGCCTCGTCCAGGGCGCCCTCGTGCCGCAGGGCCCAGAGCACTTCGGCGCCGGTGACGGGGTGGCCCGGGACGACGGGCTCGCCCAGTCGTGGGTCCCGGACGGCCAGGGCGTGCACCGCCGGTGCCTCGGTGCCGTAGCGCTGGACGAGGCGGCGGGGCGCCCGCAGCCCGGCCAGGGTCCGGGGGGCCGCGGCGCCCACCAGCGGGAGCCTGGCCGTGGGGGAGGGGCCGACGGCCAGTCCGCGGGCGCCGACCGCGGCGTCCACGGCGTCCTCGGCCATCCGGCGGTACGTGGTCAGCTTGCCGCCGACCACGCTGACCACGCCCTCCGGTGAGGTCAGTACCGCGTGCCGGCGTGAGATGTCGGCCGTGCGCGAGGCCGCGCCGGGCTGCGCCCCCGCAGTGGTGTCCAGCAGGGGGCGCAGCCCGGCGAACGCGCCGACCACGTCCCCTCGGTGGACGGGCACGTCGAGGACGGAGCCGAGGACGTCCAGCAGGAAGCCGATGTCGGTCTCCGGGACGTCGGGCACGTCGGGGACGGGCCCGTCGAGGGGCTCGTCGGTGAGCCCGACGTAGACACGGCCGTCGTCCTGGGGCAGGACGAGGACGAAGCGGTTGGTCTCGCCGGGGATGGGGATGTGCAGGCCGGCGGGGAGCGGGCCGATGTGCTCCGAGCGCAGGACGAGGTGGGTGCCGCGGGAGGGCCGGATGCGGATGCCGTCCACGAGGTCTCCGGCCCACACCCCGGACGCGTTGATCACCGCCCGGGCCCGGATCTCGCCTTCCTCGCCGGTGAGTTCGTCGCGTACGCGGGCGCCGGACCCCGCGAGTTCCAGGGCGCGCGTCCGGGTCAGGACGCGGGCGCCGTGCGCGGCGGCGGTGCGGGCGAGGGCGGTGACGAGACGGGCGTCGTCGGTGAGCCGTCCGTCCCAGGACAGCAGGCCGCCGCGCAGTCCCTGAGGGCGCAGCGCGGGGGCCAGGTGCCGGGTCTCGACGGGGGAGAGCCGGCGCGGGCCCGGCAGGGTGGCGCGGGCCGTGCGGGCCGAGAGCCGAAGGGCGTCGCCGGCCCGGAAACCGGCCCAGGCCAGCGCGGCCTGCCCGCGCGAGACCAGTCCGGTCAAGGGGAGGACGAACGGCTGGGGGCGCACCAGGTGGGGAGCCGTCCGCTCCATCAGCACACCGCGTTCGACGGCACTCTCATGGGCGACGTCGAACTGCGCCGAGGCCAGGTAGCGCAGCCCGCCGTGGATCAGCTTGGAACTCCAGCGCGAAGTGCCGAAGGCCAGGTCGTGGGCGTCGACGGCGACGACGTCGAGGCCGCGTGCGGCGGCGTCGAGGGCCGCCCCCGCACCGGTCGCGCCGAGGCCGACGACCAGCACGTCCACCACGCGGCCGTCGGTCGCTTCGGACAGCTCACTGATGCGCCGGGCAGCGGACAGGGCGGCCCCGTCGGCCGGGACGGTGGTCTGGCTCATGGGGTGAGGGTCCTCTCCAGGACGGTGCGCAGTTCGGCGAGAAACGCCGCGGTGGTGAGCTCTTCGTCGTCCTCGTCGGTCATGGTGCGCAGGGACAGGGCGAAGGACTGAAGGATCAGCAGCACCGTCCGCGCCTGGCGTTCGGCGGGGGCCTCGCGCACCGAACCGTCCGCGTGCCCCTCACGCAGTGCCCCGGCGAGCAGCTCCAGGAGGGCTTCCTGGCTGGCGCCGCGCCGGTCCAGCACGTAGGGCAGGAGCAGTTCGGGGTCCACGTCGACGATCTTCTGGAAGAGCGGGTGGGCGCGGAAGGCCGTCACGCCCGCGACCAGGCCGTCGATCAGCGGGGGACGTGTGCCCGGTTCCGGCCGGCTCTCCGGCATGGCTCCCATGGCGACCGCGATCCATTCGCGCGTCATCAGGTCACCGACGAGGGAGCGGACGTCGGGCCAGCGCCGGTAGAGCGTCATGCGGGAGACGCCCGCGCGGCGGGCGACGTCGGTCATGGTCGTCCGGCGCACCCCGACCGCGAGGACGCAGTCGCGGACGGCGTCGAGCACCACATCGCTGTCGGAGGACTTCTGCTGGGCCGAGGCGTTGTGACGATTAGGCGTCATGTGTAACAGTGTAACGGCCAGAGCCGCTCCAGCGGCAACCCCGACGACCGGCGAGGACGACAGGCATGGACATGCTGTGGAACGGCTGGGGCGACCCGGCCAGGGCGACGCCGCTGCCCGACACCGTCACAGGGCTGCTGCGCGACTGGCTCGGCGTCAAGCCGCAGCCCACGGCATCCGCCCGGCTGGAGGAGATCACGATCTCCGCGCCCGCCCTCGGGGACACCGCCCTTCACGCCCTGCGCGCCGCACTCGGCGACCGGGCGGAGGGCGTCCGCACGGACACCGAGAGCCGCATCCGGCACACCCGGGGCAAGTCCACCCCGGACCTGCTGCGCATCCGCGCCGCCGACACCACCGACGCCCCCGCGGCCGTCGTCCTTCCACGCAGCCACGACGAGGTGCTCGCCGTGCTCGGTGTCTGCGCCGGACACCGCCTCGCCCTCGTCCCGTTCGGCGGCGGCACCTCCGTCGTCGGAGGACTCGCACCCACCGGCCGCGCACCCTTCGTCGCCCTCGACCTGCGGCAGATGAACCGCCTGCTCGACATCGACCCCATCTCCCGGACCGCCACCCTCCAGCCCGGTCTACGCGCACCCGAGGCCGAGACGCTCCTTGCCGAACACGGCTTCACCCTCGGCCACTTCCCCCAGTCCTACGAGTGGGGCACCATCGGCGGTTTCGCCGCGACCCGCTCCAGCGGGCAGGCCTCCGCCGGCTACGGCCGCTTCGACGAGATGGTCCTCGGCCTGACCCTCGCCACGCCCGAGGGCACCCTCGACACCGGCCGCGCACCCCGCTCCGCCGCAGGACCCGACCTGCGGCAGCTGCTGCTGGGCTCGGAAGGCGCCTTCGGCGTCATCACCTCCGTGACCGTCCGCATCAGGCCCGTTCCCCGGACGCGCCGCTACGAGGGCTGGCGCTTCGCCTCCTTCGACCAGGGCGCCGCCGCCCTGCGCCGGCTCGCCCAGGACGGCCCCCGCCCCACCGTCCTCAGGCTCTCCGACGAGACGGAGACACTCATCGGCCTGGCCCAGCCCGACGCCATCGGCTCGGCCGCCGAGCAGCAGCACAGTGCCGGATGTCTCGCCGTGGTCGGCTTCGAAGGAACCGAGGAGGACACCGCACATCGACGGACGGCGGCAGCGGCCGTCCTCACCGACTGCGGGGGCGAGTTCGCGGGCGACGAGCCAGGACAGCGCTGGGCCCACGGCCGCTACTCGGCTCCGTACCTGCGCGACTCGCTCCTCGAAGCGGGCGCGTTCGCCGAGACGCTGGAGACCGCCGCCTACTGGTCGAAGCTGCCGGGCCTGTACGCGGCCGTCCGCGACGCGCTGACCACCACGCTCACCGAGAACGGCACCCCGCCCCTGGTCATGTGCCACATCTCGCACGTCTACGAGAACGGCGCCTCGCTGTACTTCACCGTCGTCTCGGCACAGGGCGAGGACCCGGTGGCGCACTGGACGCGCGCCAAGCACGCCGCGAACGAGGCGATCCTCGCGGCGGGCGGCACGATCACCCACCACCACGCGGTCGGCACCGACCACCGCGACTGGTACGTACGGGAGGCCACCGACCTCGGCGTGGCGGCGCTCCAGGCCGTCAAACGACGCCTGGACCCGGACGGCCTGCTGAACCCCGGCGTCCTGCTGCCGGCCGACTGACCCACAGCGCCGCTCCCCACACGCGCGCAACACCCCCTGACCAGACGACAGCCCGGCACCACCCGCCAGCCCGGAGGCACATCGATGCGACAGTTCACCGCCGTCGTCAACCCCACCGCGGGCGGAGCCACCAGCGCTGCGGCGCTGCACAAGGTGGCCCGCCTGCTCCGGGAGGCGGGTGCCGAGCTGGAGACCGAGTACAGCCGCAGCCTCGCCCACGCCCGCGAACTCGCCCGGCACGCCGGGGAGCGCGGCCGGGTGGTGCTCGCCGTCGGCGGCGACGGCATCACCGGCAGCATCGGCGGGGCCCTCAGCGGCACGGGCGCACTGTTCGGCATGGTCCCGGCCGGACGCGGCAACGACTTCGCCCGGGCCCTCGGCCTGCCGGGCGACCCCGACGGCGTGGCCCGGGTCCTGCTGCACGGCACCCCGCGTGCCGTGGACACCATCGAAGTCACCTCGTCCGTCCACGCCGGCACCGTCGTGCTCGGCAGCGTCTACGCGGGCGTGGACGCCCTGGCCAACCTCCACGCCAACCGCTCCCGCGTGCTGCGCGGTTCGGCCTCCTACTACGCGGGCGCCCTGCGCGCGATCAGCACCTGGCGCCCCGTCCGCTACCGGATCACCGTCGACGGCCAGGAGCACGCCTGCACCGGCTACACCGTGGTGGCCGCCAACTCCAGCTACTACGGCTCCGCGCGCCGCATCGCCCCCGAAGCCCGGCTGGACGACGGTCTCCTCGACGTCGTGATGATCAGTGACGCGCCACGCCGCCTGTTCTTCACGCTGATGAGGGAACTCGACACGGGCGCCCACGTCCACCGCCCCCAGGTGCGGGTGATACGCGGCCGTGAGCTGCGCATCGAGGCGGACCGGGACCTCCCCTACGGCGCGGACGGCGAGATCGAGGCCACCCTCCCGGTCACGGCCAGGGTGCTGCCCGGCGCCCTGCGAGTGCTGTGCTGAAGCGGGCCCTTCACGAAGACGGCCCGGGCGTCGGCAGGACTTCTTCGAACGGGGCGTCGTCGATGGCGTCCCGCATGGCGTCGTCGAGGGCCTTCTCGGCGTCCTCGCTCGCCAGGTACTCCTTGATCGCCTCACCCGCGAGGCGCTTCAACGTCCTGTCGTCGATGCCCGCGCACTCCGAGGGCTTCTGCGTCCGGGGGGTGTCATCGCCGGCGGCGACCGTGTCCCGGTACTGCTCGTAGACGGCCTTCTTGCAGGCCTGCGGATCCGCCTCGGCCTCGGTGCCCGCGCAGGCGGTGAGTGCGGCCAGCAGCAGCGCGAAGGCTGCGGTGAGCGTCGTACGAGTGCGCATGATTCCCCCAGGGTGCCTCTGCCCGAAGGGGCATCATGCGCCCCGCGAAGGTGGCCCGCGCCCGGTGTGGCCGTGTTGTGATCTTCTACGTGCCGGCGCTCCGCAGCCCCATGCGCGCCAGATAGGGGCCGAGATCCCGGGGGTTGTCCGTGGCCAGGCCGATGTGCTGGTCGGGGCGGATCAGGAACAGCCCGGTGCCCAACTCCTCGGCGAGCGGCCCGGAGGTCACCTGGTGGACGCGGACGCCCGACGGGACGCGGGGCGGCGCGCCGTTCACCGCGAGCAGGGTGAAGTGCGGGCCTCTCAGCAGGTCGAAGAGATGGCCGCGCGCCCCGTGGGTGGTGACACACGGGAGGTCGGGCACGCGGTCACCGGCCCGGACACCGGCCGGCGATCGGTGCGCGCGGGCGTCGGCCGAGAGCTCGCTGTCGCGGTAATGCACCGTCAGCAGGTGGCAGACCCGGCCCCGGTAGCGTGCCTGGTCGCCGTCCTCGGGCTTGCGGCCGGCCCGGTACAGCCGGGTGCTGAGGTCCAGGACACCCGACGCGGCGGGCCGGCGCTCGGCCTCGTAGCTGTCCAGCAGCGCGTCCGGGGCGCGGTGGCCGATGACCTGGCCGAGTTTCCAGCCGAGGTTGTAGGCGTCCTGCACGCCGATGTTCAGTCCCTGGCCGCCGCCGGGCGGGTGCACATGAGCGGCGTCCCCGACGAGGAGGACGCGCCCCTCACGGAAGCGTTCTGCCATTGCCGTGCGCGGCCGGTAGAACGAGCTCCACCGCACCTGCGTGACGGCGTCCGAGGGCAGATGGGTCCGGTCGGCGAGCAGGCCGCGCACGGTCTCGGGCGTCGCCGTGAAATCATCGCCCGTGATCTTGGCGTTGAGCTGGAAGTCGGCGGTGCCGGGCAGGGGGCACAGCAGCAGTTCACCCGGCGGGTCGTCGGGCCAGATGTGCCAGTGGTCGCGGTCCAGCCCTTCGACACGTACGTCCGCCACCACCGCCGAGCGCAGTCCGCGGTCCTCGCCCTTCATGGCGATGCCCAAAGCCTCACGTACCGTGCTGTGACTGCCGTCCGCGCCCACCAGGTAAGGCACCGTCAGCACCCGACGGCCGCCGTCGGACCGCGCCACCTCGGCCGTCACACACGCGTCCGTCTGCGAGAGGGACACCAGCCGCGCACCGCACTCCAGGGTTCCGCCCAGTTCCAGCAGCCGATCGCGCAGGATCTCCTGCGTGCGCCACTGGGGGATCAGCCACTGCTGCGGCTGCTGCGACACCGGCGCCTCGGGGTCCGGCTCGATCAGCCACCACTCGCCCTGGCGCTCACCGTCGCGCCAGGTCTGCATCGGCGGGAAAGGAGAGCCGGAGGCCTTCAGCGCCTCGGTGACACCCAGGTCGTCGAACGTCTCCAGCGTGCGCGCCTGAAGGCTCTTGCCGCGTGAACCGGCGGGGAGTTCCTCGGCCGCCTCGATGACATGGGTGCGCACGCCGCGCCTGGCCAGGTCGCAGGCCAGGGTGAGGCCGGTGGGGCCGCCGCCTACGACCAGCACGTCCACGGCCGGCCGCTGTGGGGTTCGAAGGGTGGGATCGGACACGTCTTCCCGCTTTCTGCCGTCTGCCCCTGCACTGGATGCACGGAGCGGCGCTCTGCCGCACTATGCGAAATGTCCCCCACGGGCCGGGCGGCCGAGGCCCGCGCCCACCGGTTCCGCCCACATGGCCGCATCGCCGCACGAGCTCGGGAGTACACATGGCTCATGCCACCGCCTGCCCCTTCGACTTCAGCGAGCACCTCGCCTTCGACCCGTCCCTCGCACAGCTCATGGCCGACGGCCCGGTCAGCCGCATCCGACTGCCCTACGGCGAAGCCGAGGCGTGGCTGGTCACCACCTTCGACGGCGTACGCCAGGTGACGACCGACCCGAGATTCAGCAGGGCCGCCATCGTCGGCCGTGACTACCCCCGGATGACTCCCGAGCCGATCATCTCCCCGGAGTCGCTCAACGTCATGGACCCGCCGCGCGGCACCCGGCTGCGTCATGCCGCCGCCCGGGCCTTCACCCAGAGCGGCGTGAAGCGCATGACACCGGCCATCGAGGAGGTGGCCCACCGGCTGGTGGACGAGATGGCCGAGCACGGGCCGCCCGCCGACCTGGCCCGCGGCCTGTCCGTACCGCTGCCCAACCACACCATCTGCGCCCTGATGGACGTACCCGTGGCGGACCGGCCCCTCATGCTGCGCCTCACCCAGCAGATGCTCGCCACGGCCCCCGACGCCCGCCAGGCGGCGGCCGAGGCCAAGCGGCACCTGCGCGCGTACTTCTCCACCTTGGTCGCCGAACGCCGCAAGGACGGGGGCAGCGACCTCATCAACACCATGGCGGCCTGCGACCAGGGGGAGGACCCCCTGACCGACGACGAACTGGCCGTCCTGGCACTGACGCTCATCCTCAGCGGCAACGACACGGCCACCTGCGAGATCAGCAACATCGCCTACACCCTGCTCACCCGCCCCGACCTCCTCGCCCTGCTGCGGCGCAGTCCCGAACGACTGCCCCGGCTCCTGGACGAACTCCTGCGGCACATCCCCTTCCGCAAGGGCGTCGGCATTCCGCGCGTCGCCCTGGAGGACGTGAAACTCGAAGGAGTGCTGATCCGTGCCGGGGACTACGTCCACGTCTCCTACCTCGCGGCCAACCGTGACCCGGCGGTGTTCGAGGACCCTGACACCCTCGACGCCGACCGTCCGTCCCGTCCCCACATGACGTTCGGCTGGGGCGGCCATCACTGCGTCGCCAGCACGCTCGCCGTCGCCGAACTCAAGACCGCGATCGAGGTCCTGTTCACCCGCCTTCCCGACCTGCGTCTGGCGGTGCCCGCGCAGGACGTGCGCTGGGACACCGAGACCATCCGCCGCTTCCCGCTGGAACTGCCCGTGACGTGGTGAGGGCACGGGGCCGGGACCAGTGGGCGGGGAACACCGGCGGACATGACGCCGCCGGGCGGCGGTACGAGGCTCCGGTCAGCCCAGTCGGGTGAGCCGGTCGGTGAACGTGGGCTCCGCGAGCCGGCCGCGGAGGCTCACCGGGACCGACGGGGCCTGCGGCCCGCTGCCCACCGTCAGTGTGCCGACCACGGTCCCGGCCGCGGCGGAACGGGGAAGCGCCTCGCCGTCGTGCCTCAGGACGGCGTCCAGCTTCTGACCGGGTACGCCGACCACGTGCAGGTCCTCGGCGGCCACGACGGGCGTGCGGCGGCCGAACCCGTCGTACACGTGCCCGACGACCTGTCCCTCGGACACGACTTTCTGCACCTGGAGCCCCGCGCGGACGGCTGCGACGACCTTCTCGCTGTTGGACTTCACCAACGCGAGGCTCCTGGTGGCGTTGGGGTCGGGCCCGTCGACCCGCTGGCCCATCATCGAACCGAGGATGAGCGGCGTACGCGAGCCGACCGTCTTGTACGCGGCCCACACCAGCGTGCCACCCGCCGGCGTGCTGGAACCGGTCTTGATGCCCTTGATGCTCAACCCGGCGAGCAGCAGGCTGTCGTTGTTGTTGTACAGCGGCTCGTCCAGCCCCTCGATGGTGGCGTTCGGCATGGCGACGATCGCCCGGAACACGTCGAACTTCATGACCGCCTCCGCCAGCTTCAGCTGGTCCACGGCCGTGCTCACCGTCCTGGCGTCCAGCCCGCTGGGGTCGGTGTAGGTGGTGTCGTGCATCCCGAGGTCCTTCGCCGCGGCGTTCATCTTCGCCACGAAGGGCGCCGTGGAGGTGCCGCCGCCGTCCCACCGGGCCAGCAGCCGGGCCGCGTTGTTGCCCGAGGGGATCATCAGCATCTTCAGCATGTCCTGCTGACTGAACGAGGCCCCTGCCTTCAGGCCCTCGATCCGCGATTCGTGCTTGGCCTTCCCCTCTTCCACGGCCTTGGCGTCCACCGTGATCCGCGGCCCCTCCTCGCCCTTCTTCAGAGGGTGCTCCTTGAGGATGACGTACGCCGTCATGATCTTCGCGACACTGGCCGTCGGTGCCGGCTTCTGCCGACCGAACACGGCGACCTGGCCGCTACCGGGGACGCGCACCGCTCCCTGCCCGTGGTCCGGCCACGGAATCTCGAAGCGGCCCGGCAGCACGTACGAGGTCTTCGTGCCGTCCAACGTCTGTTCCGGCAGCGGCCGCAGCGCCTGTACGCCGGTGAACACCACGGCCAGCAACAGGAACACCGGGGTCCAGATCTTGAGGCGCCGTACCAGGGTCCGGGCCGGGGTCTCGGTCGGCGGGGGAGTGTTGGTGAGCCGCGCGAGCAGATCGACCGGGGGCAGCGGAGTTTCCCGCGTCGGCTCCGGGGCGGTGGTGTCTTCTTCCGGGGCGGGGGCGAGAGGGGGTTCCGACAGGCGCAGGGTGAGGGTCTTCTGCGGGTCGGATATGGGGTGGGGGGCGGGTTCGGGGTGGTCTTGCTGAGGTTCGGGGTCGGGCTTGGGTCCGGGGTTCGGTGCGGGTTTGGGGTCCGGCTCGGGTTTGGGGTCGGGCTTGGGTCCGGGGTTCGGTGCGGGTTTGGGGTCCGGCTCGGGTTCGGGGTCGGGCTTGGGTCCGGGGCCCGGTGCGGGTTCGGGGTCCGGCTCAGGTTCGGGATCCGGCTCGGGTCCCGACTTCGGTTCCGGCGTGGGACCTGGTTCCTGCTCCTGCTTCGGGGCCGGCGTGTGTTCCTTCTTCTTCTCTTGCTCCCGCTCCGGCTCCGGCTTCGACGAGGGAGCCACCTCGTCCTCGTCCGGTGCATCGGCGGAACTCCCGTCGACGTCCGCCACGACCGCGACCTCGCGTCCGGCAGCAGGTACCGCTTCCGCTTCCGGGTCCTGCTCCGGCCCTGACTCGGGCTCCGGCTCCGGAGGCGCGTCTGCTCGGGGAGCGGTGACGGACTCCGTTTCACGCGCTGGTTCCTGCTGCGGTTCCGACTCCGGTCCGGCCTCAGCGGATCCCGGCTCGGCGCCGTTGTCAGGCTCGACCGCGGGCGCGGCACCCGCCTCTTCACCGGTGCCGGCGCCGGCACCGGTGTCTTCGCCGACGGCGTCGGACGTCTCCGCCCGCGCCTCTTGCCCGTCGTCCCGGGCCTTCTCGCGCTCCGGCTCTTGGGCGGAAGTCTCGTCGACCGGTACCGCGTTCATCGTTGGGCCCTCTTACCTGCGTTCTGACGATGTCGCGTACACAGATGATCGAGGTGGCGGGAAAGTTGCCCACCAGTGATTCCTGTTGCCGTTCAGTCACATTCCCCCGACCCCGACCCCGACCGCGGCCGGGAGCGACGGGCCCGCTCCTCGCGGCGCTGCGGCGTCACCGCCGCGCCGCGAGGAGCACACGCCCTTGGAGGAACCCGCTCGCTAGAAGGTGAGGTTCCAGGCGTCGATCCGCCCTGTGTCCTGGGTCGCGATGTCCCGGACACGCAGCTTCCACGTACCGGAGGCAGTCTCCGAAGAGGCGTCGACCGTGTAGGTCTTCACCACGTCGTCCGCGCTGTCGCTGTCGGCGAAGTCCTCCAGGGGGTAGACCGAGCCGTCGGGGGCGACGAGGGACAGGACCAGGTCCCCGCGGTAGGTGTGCTTGACGTCCACCCCCACCTTCAGCGCGGCCGGGGCGTTGCCCGCCACGCCCGTGACCGTGATCGGAGACTCCACGGTGGCGTTGTCGGCGACGGCGACGTCGGCGGTGTTCTCGAAGTACCGGCCCGACGGCGGGGTGGCGCCGCCGACGGCCTTCAACGCGTCGACCTGGCCCTCTCCGAAGAAGGCGTTCTTCGCCGTGGTGCCGGTGCAACGGCTGTCGGACGGGCACGCCGTGTCCGTGGCCTGGGTTCCCAGCCGGGCGCGGAGGTCGGCGGGGGTGGCGGCCGGATCCGCGCTCTTCAGCAGTGCGGCGACACCGGCCACGTGCGGCGAGGCCATCGAAGTGCCGTTCATGTTCCCGTACTTGCCGCCGGGAAGGGTGGAGTAGACGCCGTAGGATCCGTCGCCGCCCGGCGCCGCGACGTCGATGACGTCCCGGCCGAAGTTGGAGTAGGACGCCTTGATGTTCCCGTTGCCCATCGCCGCGACGGTCACGACACCCGGCAGTTCCGTCGGGATGTCGACACAGGCGTTGGTGATGGTGCGGTTGACGGGGGTGGAGTCGTTCGGGCTCGAGTCGTCGGTGCGCTTGTTCGCCAAGTCGTAGTTGGAGTTTCCCGCCGCCGCGACCTGGAGCGAACCCTTGCCCTCCGCGTACTCCTGAGCCCGGCGCACCCCTTCGATGATCGCTGCCTGATCCGGGTCGTCGGGGCAGTTGAACATCCACGGGTCCGTGTAGTAGCTGTTGTTGGTGACGTCGAAACCGTGGTCACCGGCCCACATGAAGCCGCAGATGGTGTTCTCGGCGAAGAACATGCTGGTACTCGGCTCCGCGATGCGCACCGAGGCGATCTTCACGCCCGGGGCGACGCCGACCACTCCCTTGCCGTTCTTCGCGGCGGCGACGGTGCCCGCCACGTGCGTACCGTGGGTGCCGACGTCCCGCCAGGCACCGGCTCGGGTGTCGGCCTTGCCGTAGGCACAGGAGACGGAGTCCGCCGCGTCGAAGTTGGGCGCGATGTCCTGGTGCCGGTCGTCCACTCCGGTGTCGAGGACACCGACCGTGACGGACGGCGAGCCGGTGCTGACGGCCCAGGCCTTGTCGGCGTTGATCCTCGTCATGTCCCACCGCGCGGTCTCGGTGAGCGTGGTCGACGACTGCGCGGGAGCTCCCGGCACGGTGGGGGAGTAGGCGTCCGCGGGGACGTCCGACGTGCGGGTCGCGCCCACCTTCTGCACACCCGTGACCGAGCGCATCGCGGCGGCGAAACCGGCCGAGGAGGAGTGCGCGACCACGACGCCGATCGCGTCGTAGGAGGCGAAGACCGAACCGCCGTTCGCCGCGACGGCGGTGCGGGCGGACGACGTGTCGCCCGGAGCGGTGATGACGAGGTAGGAGCGGGTTCCGGCGGCCCAACCGGCAGCGGTCTGGGCGGCCGTGGCGGCACGGGCGGAGGCCGGGCCCGGCGGAAGGCCGGTGCCCGCGTCGGCCGCGCCGGCGGGCGTGGCGAGTGCGAGGGCCGCGCCGGCGGCGGCCACGGACAGCAGCGACCGTCTGAGACGGCGCTGGGATATGCGGGGGGTGGTCACGGCATCCTCCGAGGGCCCGGGGCAAGGGGTGGCGCCGGCCGGGCCGTGGGTCGATTGGGTCGACGCAAGATTTCAGAAGAGGGCATGACAAGGGAAGAGGCTGTGGCGCATTGATCACCGGGCTGGACAAGTGGTTGACCCCGCTCCGGATCGCTCCGGATCGTTCCAGGGCGCGCGAACGGGTGTGCGTACATCCGGAGTCGGGACTCGTGCGTGTCACCGGCGATCGAACTGGGGCATCCTGTGAGGGGCAATCAGTTGCCCGACGGCAGGCGGGCGGACCGGTTCCTTGGGGGAGAGGCTCCGGTCGCCCTCGCCACAGCACACCAGGCGGCGGGGAACCGGCGAGAAGCCCTCGAGGGGCACCGGCGCGCGGCTGCCGCATGCCGACGCGTGCTCGGACCCGACCACCCCGACACGCTGGGCGCCCTCAACAATCTCGCCGACGCCCATGCCGAAACCGGCGATCGGGGCACCGCCGTCGAGATGTACGAGCGTCTCCTGGCCGACTGCAGACGAGTGTTCGGCGCGGGCGATCAGAGGACGAGGTGGGTGGCGACCAATCTCGCCGCGGTCCGACGAAGGCCGTCCTGAGAGCGAGGACGACGCGGACCGGCGTCAGATCGACACGGTTCGGCGGCGCACCTTCGTCACCAATCGCCATACATCGGCGGCCTCGTTCGCCAGCCTGACGTCCAGGCCGCCCCTCGTCCCTGTAGTTCGGACAGGGAACGGCGAAGATCAGTAATCAGACACGCGACGCACCCTCAGACCACCCTGACGAGGGATCCGCCGAGGCTACGACGTAGGGCCGACCCGCCCCCCTCTGTCGTCTTGCCGGGATCGTCAGGCCGTGCGGCAGAGCGCCGCTGTCCCGACCGAGGCGGAGCCACGACCCAAAGGTGAGCAGGAAAGGGTGGCGCGGGCGGTGTCCTCGCTCCGTGCGTGGTGCCGCGCGAAGACGACAAGGCGCAGGACCGCGAACCGCGCGAGCCCCGCCAGCGCCGAGGCGCACAGGTAGACGACCAGTTCCAGCGTCGCACCGGGCCGTGTGACCAGATGGTGCAGGAGGCCCAACGCCCCACAGGTACCCGCGTACGCGAGCGCCGCGGACCCGGCCGACTGCACGTGCTGGCGCCGGCTCGCATGCCGGCCCGCTCCGAAAGTGAAGCGGGCGTGCAACTCGGTGGCGAGGAGCGTGGACACGGTGGTGATCAGGGCGTTGGCCACCGTCCAAGGCATCCAGGAGGCGAGGGCCACGACGGCGAAGCCGGAGGCGAACCCCACGCCACCGCCGCAGAGTACGAAGCGGGCGAAGGCAGTGAGGGCGCCGGGTGCCGCCTGCCGCTGCCTCGGCGCTGTCTCCATGATTCCCCCTTGGTCCGGGCTTCGCGAACCTCCACCTGTTTTTCCTCGGTTGGAAACGCTACGTTGCCTGCGTGGGTCGGGCAACGCAGTTATTGCGGAGAATCTACATATGTGCAGGTCGGAACTTCTAAATCGTTGCAACGGCCTCCTGTAACGCAATGACCCGGAGATACTCTGTTGCAATGACTGGGAGTGAAAGCTAAGGCGTGGCTGTGGCGCGGTGTTCTGGCGCCGAACATGCTGTTGGCCCCGGGTCTCCCCGGGGCCAACAAGCAGGCTGCTGTCTCGTGGGCTACCAGCGATACCAGCGGCCCTTGCGGCCGCCTGTGTCCGCACTGCGCATCACGAAGCCCAGCAGCCAGACGACCAGCACGATGACGGCGATCCACCACAGTGCCTTCAGGGCGAACCCCGCGCCGAAGAGGATCAGGGCCAGAAGCAGAACGAGAAGCAGGGGAACCATAGTTATCAACCTCCTTCGCTCCTCGTGCCCGGCAACCTGAAGAACATACGGACGATCTACGTGGTTTCTTTACCAATCCTGCGGGAACCGGGCTCAGTTTCCCCACTCGCCTCAACACGCCGGCAGCGCGTGCCGAGTACGTTCCCGGCACTCTCCGAGCCGTCCGAGATCCGCGTATTCTCCTCGGGGCTTCCGAGTGCGGCGACGGAGAGGACTCGGGGATGAGCGGGGGCGGTGGCGGGGTGCCGTGGGATCCGAACGGAGGAGGTCGGCCTCCAGGGCCGTGGCCGTCGGATCCGGTTCGCGGGCTGACCTTCGGACGTCTCTTCAACCCGATCGCCGTAGGGCGTGCGGTCTTCACGCCGTCGCGGCCGGACCGTGTGCACGACCCGGCCGTCAAGAGGGTGCAGGTCCTGCGGACGATCCTCGGCCTGGTCGCCATCTCGTGGATGCTGCTGTCCTACGGGCCGGCCTCGGACGCGGACGCCGTGCTGGACGACCGCTTCGCCCAGATCCGGACCACCCTGATCGTGCTGGGGGTGACCTTCCCGGTCGCCGTCGCCGTCTTCATCACGGCGGCCCGCCCGCCCAACCGGCGTGTGTTCCTGCGCCGCGTGGCCAAGCCCGCCGGGGCCATGCTCGCCTTGGTCGTCACGCTCGCGGTGCCGAGACTGATCACAGGCCTGGGCTACGTGGACGAGAAGACGGACTGGACGGCGTCGGCCGGCCGCGTGGTCCTGCTGTTCGCCCTGGGCGCCTTCCTGCTGTGGCTCGCCCCGTTCGCGCTCTACGGCATCGCGCAGTCGCTCGTCCATGTCTTCAGGACGGCCGACCTGCATGAGACCGTCCCGCCGCTGCTCGCCATGCTGCTCGTCTGGGAAGTCGCCTTGTTCGACATGTTCCGCGGGACCTACGACAGTGTGCCGCTGGGGGTGCGGGCGGCGTTCGTCCTGGGAGCTCCGCTGTCCGTCACCGCCGTGTCGATGTGGGAGCTGCGACGGCTGCGCACACGGCACGGCATCTCCGTGCGCGGGGCACTGCTGCGCTGAGGGTTCGTGCATGCGGCCCAAGAGCCCTGGGCGGGCGGACCGGCCGCGACCGCGCTACCCGAGGCACCTGCCCTCCGTCCCGCCCCGCCACGATGGTCCTGTCGTGACACTGGTGACAAGACAGTGACGCAACAGCCCACAACCGTCCGTGTGCCTCCCGGGTCTCACCTTGCGTGGGCGGCGACGACCAGCCGTCCTCAGCGCATCGACCACGATCACCACTGGGGGAACACCATGAAGTCGACCCGTCGCAAGGCAGCCACCGCCACCGCTCTGGCCGTCCTCGCCCTGGGCGGCACGCTCGCCGCGACCACACCGGCGTCCGCGGCCACGCCCACCCGCTACAACGGCGCCTGCGGCACCGGCTACGAGGTCATCAGGGCGACACCGGTCCACTCGTCGCAGTCCACGATCCCGGCCACCACGTTCGTCACCTTCAACCGCAGCGCCGCAAAGGTCTGCGCGGTCACCGTGCGCACCGACCCGGGTGCCCGCGTCTTCATGGAGGTCACGCTGGACACCTGGCCCTACAGCAGCGGCGAGGCCAAGGACTCCGGCTCCTACACCGGCTACGCGGGCCCGGTCTACAAGGACGCCCCCGACGACGGTCAGTGCCTGACGTGGAGCGGCTCCTTCGACATCTACTACAACTCGGACAACGGCCTCTGCACCTGACGGAGCGCTCCCGGTGACCGGCCCACGGGCCGGCCGCCGCGCATCGGCCGGGGCCGGTCAACGCTTCTTGCGGCGGTGCACTCCGAATGCCAACGCCCCGAAGGCGACTACGACGATGAGCACTTGCACCCACATGGGCACGAAGTCGGGTGCCCGCCCTCCCACCGCCGTCACCGTCAACTCTCCGTCGGTCATGTCATCTCCCCGTCGGCTGCCGCAAGATGATGGACGCGCAACGGGGCCCGGATACCCTGAAGTCATTCGGGCATGGCCATGCGCCCGCGGCTCCGGGCCGTCAAGGCCGCATCCTGCGAGAGCAGGCCAGGGTCCTTCGAGGCAAGCCCCGGCTGGAACGCGCACCGAACCGCTGCCGATCCAGCCCCCGGAACTGACGATCGGCACCACGTGACCAACGTTCCCTCCGCCGCCGACGAACTGGCCAAGACACTCGCGGCTCTGGCCGACCCTGACATGGCGGTACGCGTGCAGCGGTACTTCCCGCACGAGATCCGGGCCCTCGGCGTCAGCAACGCCGCCGTGGTCCGGATCGCCACCGGCTACTTCCGAGAGCGGCCCGAGATCCCGGCGGCGACGCGGCTGCTCGTGGCGGAGGAGGTACTGGCGCGCGCCGAGTACCACGAGGAGGTCCTGCTGGGTTTCGCGGTCCTGCACCGGGTCGCCAGGACCGGGCTCGGCGGCGCGGCACTGCTCGACCGTTGCGAGCACTGGCTCGAGACGTACGTGTCCAACTGGGCGCAGTGCGACGACCTGTGCCTGAAGCTGTTGTACCCCTTCTTCCTCGGGCACCTCGACCTGATCCCGCGCACGCGTGACTGGGTCGGTTCGGCCTCCCCGTGGGCCCGACGCGCTGCGAACGTGGCCGTCGTGAAATTCGTGCGGCGCAAGGTGGGCCGCACGGTCTTCGAGCTGCCGACGTCACACGTCTTCGACAACTGTGTCCGGCTGATGCACGACGACGACAGCTACGTGCGGAAGGGCTCCGGCTGGCTGCTCAAGGCCACCGCCGAGGTCCACCCCGACGAGGTGGCCGAGTTCCTGCGCACCTGGCACAAGGAGATGCCCCGCGAGACGTTCCGGTACGCGGTGGAGAAGATGGATCCACGACTGCGTCGGGCATTGATGGACTTGGGCCGGAGGTGACGTTCATGACTCGCTCCGGAGAACACGTGTCGCTTCTGGAAGAAGATCCGTACGTCGGTGACCACTGCGAGTCGACCACCCTCGTGAATCTGTTGCGCCAGCGAGAGGTCGACTTGTCCGAGTCGTTTGTCTTCGGACTCGCCGGCGGCTTGTCGTTCATCTACTGGCGGACGAAGCACATGCCAACCCCCTTCATCGGCGGCCGCATCAAGCCCGACACGCTGACGGAGAATCTCGCCCGGACTCTCGGACTGCGGCTGGACGTGCATGAGACGTCATCGGCGAAGCGGGCGAGGGATCATCTGGTGAGAGAGCTTGAATCCGGAACCTTTGTCGGGCTGAAGCTCGACCGCTACTGCCTCGACTACTGCACGGACGACTTCCGGTTCGCTGCCCACTACGTCGCCTGTGTCGGGTATGACGATCACGGCCGATTCGCCTTGGCCGAGACCCGGCCACTCGGCCTGCAATGGGCCTCCGGCGAGTCCCTCGCGGCCGCGCGCAACCCGCGAGGCCCGATGAGTTCACGCAACCGTGCCTTCACCCTCGACCTCCCGAAAGGCGGCCCTCCTGATCTGGGGAAGGCGGCCCGGCGAGGGATCAGATCAGCGGCCGAAACCTTCCTGAACCCGCCGATCTCCAATGTCGGCTACAAGGGAATGCATAAAGTCGCCGACCTGATCCCGCAGTGGCTCGACGATCTCGAGTCTCCTGCGGACGGCCTTTCCCGGATCTGGACGGTCATGGAGGACGCGGGAACGGGCGGGGGCCTTTTTCGCACGATCTGGGCGGACTTCCTGGTGGAGGTCGCCGAGGTCACCGGCATCGGCGTATACCGGGAGATCTCGGAGGCGTACCGCGAGATAGCGGCGAAATGGACGGAGGTGGCCACACTTCTGCACGAGGCCGGGTCCGCCTCGTCACGCGAATCCCTCCACAGCGCGTCAAAGATCGTGCACGAGGTCGCCGACAAGGAGCAGCGCCTGATGCACCGCCTCCTGAACCTGTCGAGCTGACCCAAAACACCCCGCTCGACCCGTCTCCCCCTCGTTGCTCCGCCGACGAGCCATCCTCCGTTGAACGGGCAACGGCACCGTTGAACCGTCAAGTTGATGCTCGCCGGGGCGACTTGCCGCCCGGCTCTCAGCAGCGGAAACTGGAATCGATGACGTGGAGCCCACCACCGGCCGACTCTGCGCCGCCCCGACGAGCACGAGCAAGAGGGGCTGAACCGGTGGAGAACGAACTGCACATCCTCCTCACCGAGGAAGACGCCGAAGCCGAACGCGTCGCCGAGCTGACCGGCTACCTGCGCGAGGAACTGCTCGAACTCGACGTAGACGATGTCACAGCACTGCCCGGCGGGGAGGTCCCGCCCGGGGCACGCGCCGTGGACGTCACACAGATCGGTGCCCTGCTGGTGACCTTGGGCAGCTCGGCAACCGCCCTGAACCAGGTGATGACCGTCATCCGGTCATGGGTCGGCCGCCGCCACGACGCCCATCCGTCCCTGCACCTGCAGATGGGCGACGACGTCCTGGAAGTGTCCCAGGCGACCGACGAGCAGGTCGCGGAAGCGTTCAAGGTCTTCGTCCAGCGCCATTCTCCCGCCGGAGCCGAGCCATGACGGACTCCAGACACGCGCTGATCATCGCCAACGACACCTACGCCGACCAGGGACTCAAGAAGCTCAAGGCGCCGGCCCAGGACGCCGAGGCGCTCGAAAGGGTGCTGCACGATCCGCAGATCGGCGACTTCGAAGTGGAGGTCGTGCACAACGCCACGGCCGACCTCATGCGCAGGCGGATCGAGCGGTTCTTCCACGACCGCCGCCGCTCCGACACACTCCTGCTGCACTTCTCCTGCCACGGCCTCAAGAGCGAATCGGGCGAGCTGTACTTCGCCGCGAGTGACACCGAGCCCCCGCTGCTGGCCGCCACGGCCGTCGCCTCCCAGTTCGTCCGCGGTTGCATGTCCGGCACCCGGGCCGGTCGCTCCGTGCTGTTCCTCGACTGCTGTTACGGCGGCGCCTTTTCCCGGGGTTCGGCTTCGGTGCGGGCCGCCGGCGAGGTCAATGTCCTCGACTCGTTCGCGAAGGACGAGCCGGTCAGCGGGCGGGGCTGGGCCGTCATCACCGCGTCCGACTCCATGGAGTACTCCTTCGAGGGCGACGAACTCGCCGAGAACACCGCTCCGCGACCCTCGCTGTTCACCCACGCGGTGGTCGAGGGCCTCGAGACCGGTGAGGCCGACCTCGACGCCGACGGCCACGTGTCCCTCGACGACCTGTACGAGTACGTCTTCAGACACGTACGGGAACGCAACCCCCACCAGACACCCAAGAAGGCGGCGGAGCTGCAAGGGGAGCTGCACCTGGCTCACAGCAGGCGCGGCCGTATCAAGATCGCGGCCCGTCCCTCGCCGCCCTCCCTGCGGAGCGCCCTGAGCAGCGACCAGGTCCTGACACGGCAGGGCGCCGTCATGGAGTTGCACAAACGACTGCTGCACGCGGAGCTGCCCTTGGCGGAAGGGGCCCGGCAGGACTTGGAGGAGGTCGCGCGCAACGACATCCAGCAGATCGCCGAGCTGGCGGCCGACGCCCTGGGTGAGATCCGCCTGGCACCGTCCCCGGACCACGTGGACTTCGGCCCGGTCCCCAGGGGTTCACCCCCACAGAAGCAGGCAGTGACCCTGCACGGCCCACCGCTGGCCCGGCACTGCGTGGCCCAGCCCAAGCAGCCGTGGCTGCGGGTCGACCCCACCCCGTCCGGTCTGGAAGTCCATGTCGACACGGCCGTAGAGGGCCACCTGTCCGGCGACATCGTGCTCAAGGGAGTGGCCGACGAGTCGGTGATCCACGTCGAGGCGGAAGTGCAACCGGCAGGAGAGCCCCCGCACGCCGAGCCCCGCCCCGTGGACCCGTCGTACGGCCCCTCCGAGCCCACGCATCGACCGGGCACCGAGCCGGAGACGGTGGTCGTCAAGCCCTCCGGTCTCCCGCCGCCACCCCCGACACCGCCACCCCCGACACCGCCGCCCGTCCCGCCGCCCCGCGCACACGGCGCGAGCACGAACGCGGACACCGGCCGGCCGACCGCCTCACGACGTGCTCAGGCATTCGCCGGTGCCGCCCTCACCCTGGCGGTAGGGGCGGTCGTCTCGCTCATCCTGAGCATCCAGATGGGGGTCAGTGCCGTCCTGGACCGCGTCGACGCGGGACTGGGCGGCCAGCTCGAGGACCACGTCCGCGAGCGGGGAGCCCTCACACCGCTGATCGTGTGCCTGATCACCGGCGGGGTGGCACTGGTGGTCGGCGCCTACGCCCGGCACGAAGCGGGAGCACTCCGGGAGCACTACACGAGGCGGGCGGCGAACAGTACGCGCGCCCTGACCTCGATCGCCAAGACCCTGGCGATCCCGGCGCTGATCATCGCCGTGCTCATCGGCATCGCCTATCTGGTGGGCAGCCGGCACTGGTGACCGACCGGGCGGCCCGGACGTGTCAGCGGCCGGCGAGCAGCTCCAGCGTGTCGATCACGCGGTTCGAGAAGCCCCACTCGTTGTCGTACCAGGCGACCACCTTCACATGGCGGCCGTCGACGCGCGTGAGAGCCGAATCGAAGATCGACGAGGCGGGATTGCCGACGATGTCGGAGGAGACCAGCGGGTCCTCGGAGTACTCGAGGACGCCGGCGAGCGGCCCCTGCGCCGCGGCACGGTAGGCGGCGAGCACGTCGTCGCGCGTCACCTCGCGGGCGACCGTCGTGTTGAGCTCGACGATCGAGCCCACCGGCACCGGTACGCGGATCGAGTCGCCCGACAGCTTGCCGTCCAGGCCCGGCAGCACCAGGCCGATCGCCTTGGCGGCGCCGGTGGTGGTCGGCACGATGTTGACACCGGCCGCCCGGGCACGACGGGCGTCGCGGTGCGGGCCGTCCTGGAGGTTCTGCTCCTGTGTGTAGGCGTGCACCGTGGTCATGAACCCGTGCTCGATACCGGCGAGGTCGTCGAGCACCTTGGCCAGCGGAGCGAGCGCGTTGGTGGTGCACGAGGCGTTCGAGACGATCGTGTGCAGGTCCGCGTCGTAGGCGTCGCTGTTGACCCCGAACGCGAGAGTGACGTCGGCACCGTCCGACGGCGCACTGACCAGCACCTTCTTCGCGCCCGCGTCGAGGTGCGCGCGGGCCGCCTTCGCCGAGGTGAACCGGCCGGTGGCCTCCAGGACGATGTCGACGCCCAGGTCCGCCCAGGGCAACTGCGCCGGTTCGCGCTCGGCCAGCACCGTGATCCGACGGCCGTCGACGACCAGGGCGTCCCCCTCGACCGTCACCGGACGCCCAAGGCGGCCGGCCGTGCTGTCGTAGGCGAGCAGCCTGGCGAGCGTGGCGGGTTCGGTGAGGTCGTTGACGGCGACGATCTCCAGGGCGCTCTCGCGCTCCAGCAGGGCGCGCAGCACATTGCGTCCGATGCGGCCGAATCCGTTGATGGCGATGCGAGTCATAAGTGGTGTCCCTTCCCTTGGCCACCAGGCTCGCCCGCAGCTCGGGCCGACGACAGTGGCGCGATCGCCACGGTTCAAAAGGATCGCGCCAGGGCTGTCCCGGGGGTCCTATTCACCCCGGGTGAAGGTGCGCCGGTACTCGCTCGGGGTGGTGCCCAGAATGCGCTGGAAGTGCAGGCGCAGGTTCGCGCCCGTACCGAGCCCCACGTCGGTGGCGATCTGTTCGACACTGCGTTCGGACCGCTCCAGGAGTTCGCGCGCCAGGTCGATGCGGGCGCGCATCACCCACTGCATCGGCGTGTAGCCGGTCTCCTCGACGAAACGCCGGGAGAACGTGCGGGCCGAGACGCCGGCCTGCCGCGCCAGCAGGTCGAGGGAGAGGGGCTCGCCAAGCCGGTGCAGCGCCCACTCGCGGGTCGTTCCGAAGCGCTCGCCGAGCGGCTCGGGCACGCTGCGCGGCACGTACTGCGCCTGGCCGCCGCTGCGGTAGGGCGCCGCGACCAGCCGCCGGGCCGCGTGGTTGGAGGCGGCCACCCCGAGGTCGCCCCGCAGGATGTGCAGGCACAGGTCGATGCCGGAGGCGGCGCCGGCCGAGGTGAGCACGCTGCCCTCGTCGACGAACAGCACGTTCTCGTCGACCTGGACGAGCGGGTATCTGGCCGCGAGCGCACGCGAGTAGTGCCAGTGCGTGGTGGCACGCCTGCCGTCGAGCAGGCCCGTGGCGGCGAGCGCGAAGGCCCCTGTCGAGATGGCGGCGAGCCGGGCGCCCCGGGCGTGAGCGGCCTTCAGCGCGTCGACCACGGCCCGCGGAGGATCCTCCCGGTCCGGGTGCCGGTAGCCGGGGACGAAGACGATGTCTGCCCACGCCAGCGCGTCCAGACCGTGGGCCACGTGGTACGCGAGTCCGTCGCCGCCGGTCACCAGACCCGGTGCCGCCCCGCACACCCGCACTTGGTACGGCATGCTCGCCCGGGTCGTGAAGACCTGGGCGGGGATGCCGACGTCGAGGGGCTTGGCACCCTCGAGCACGAGGACGGCGACGCGGTGAAGGCGGGGCGATGGCACGCGAAGAGGTTACGTGGGAGGTGACGTCGCGGCGTTCACCTCTCCGCCGGGGCCACTGAGGAGGAGTCTCCGGCAGCGGCATTCACCGGAGACCGCCCGGTCGTTCTCAGCGGGTCGGCCCGGCCTGCGGGGAACACAGGGGCAGGACGGCCGTGAGCTGGGTCAGATGGTCGGGGCGGACACGGATGCCGGGCAGCCACAAGTGCTCCCCGTGGTGCGTGACTTGGATCCAGATGCTGGTGTGTTTGTGGTTCTCGTCCGTGACGGTCACGCCGTTGGCGATGGTGCAGCGCGCTTGCAGGAGATCGTGGTGCCACACGCGTCCGGCCGAATTGGTGGTGGTGTACGGGCGGTAGGGGTTGTACGCCAGTGACAGCGCGCACGTGTGGGTCCGGGGTTCCTGACACGCCTTTTCGACGTTGTGGACGAGGACCCCGGCACTGCCGCTCGCGCTCGCGGTGCCGGCGGCGGCGCCCTGCGCGGGCGTGGTCCCGGGACCGCCGCGGGGGAGCAGGAGCAGCAGGACCGTCACGAGTGCCGCCGTGGAGACCGCGACCGAGGCCGCTGTGACGACCCGTCGCCGGGACCACGGCCCGCGCAGCCGGAGCCGAGCGGAGCGGTGGGGGAGGGGGCCGGAGGCGGCGACTCCGTGGCTGTCGACGCCGTCGTCCGTGACGGCCGGCGCCTCGGCGTCGGCGGGGTTGGCCGCTTCCCACAGGGCCCGGTACTCGGAGGGGTCCGCGCCCAGCGCCCGGCACACGTCCCGCACCACGGGCCAGGTCGGCACGGTGTCGCCGCGGAAGTAGCGGGAGAGGGACGAGTCGCTGATCCGGATCTGCGCCTCCAGACTGCGCAGCGGACGCCCGGACTGCTGCTGGAGACTGCGCAGGGCGTCTCCCAGCTTGCGTGCTGCCGCTCGGGACTCCGGTCGTCGGCCGCTCATCGGTCAAAGCCCTTCCGCAGGGGGACAACAGCGTCCCGCCCGCTGTCCCATGTCCCGGGACGCGCGTGTCCCAGCAGGTCAGGACTGTATTTATCCCGACATCGGTGAAGCAACCGGGATCTGGTTGTAGAGCTGCTGTTTCCTGCGCAAACTCGGCATACCGGCTGAGCGGATCACCTCGAGGGTGAGCGTGCCGGCACTCCTGGCCGTGCTGACGGATCTCGCACGGACCGACCCGAACCCTTACCGGAAGGATCTTCACCATGCGTGTACGCACCACACTGTCCGCCCTCGCAGCCATCGCCGTGGTCGGACTCGGCGCCCTGGGCGCGGCAGCACCGGCCGGCGCCGCACCCCACCACGTCTCCGCGGTCCAAGCCGCCGACGGCCTCGACATCCACCGCGGCAAGTACATGACCCTGGGCGGTTGCCAGACCGCCGGCCAGCAGGGCATCGACCGCGGTCACTGGGACCGCTACCAGTGCGCCGAGGGCAACATGTGGCCCTGGACGTGGAACCTGTGGACCAACCGCTGACGACGTGACGCTGCCGGTGGCCTCCTCCGTCCATGCCGGGGGAGGCCACCGGCGGGCGGCCCAGCCGCACAGGCGTCCACGGTCACTCACCCGAACCACCACCGGACCTCCCGCGAGGTGAGCCGGCCCCACGGTGGTGGCCGGACGCGGTGACGGCTCCCCGCTGTCCTTGCGGCGGGAGCCGTCACCGCTCGCTGCGCTCACACGCCTCGCCCGACCCACCCGTCGGCGCCACCTCTCCACACCCACACGAAGGGCAGACCCGTGTCCCCCCACCCCCACCGCGCCCCCGCGTCCGGCCCCTCACGCCCCACCGCACTGCGTCGGCTCCTACCGACGCTCACCCTGCTCGGCCTCGCCGCAGCCGGCTTCGCCGTACCCGCCGGCGCGACGACCGTCGCCCACTCCGGCGCGACGGGGATTCACCCTGCCGCCGAGCGCGCCGCCGCCGCGACCTTCCCCACCTGGGGAACGCGCTGGGTCGTGCACGCGACGCCGGACATCGCCTCGCCCTCCGTAGGAATGATCAACCGGAACACCCCCGGCCAGGACCGCATCACCGCCGACTACCAGGTCGACACCGGCCGCAGAGTGTGCGAGGGCGCCGCCTGCTCCACCTTCATGGCCCATATCACCCAGCCCGTCACAGGCTTCCTCACCGTCGTCGCCGTGGACATCCCCGAAGACCGGTTGCCGGGCGTCCCCGTACAGGCGGGTCCGCCCGCCCAGCCTTCCGGCTCACGCCAACAGACCCTCCAGCGAGCCGCGACCTGGCTCACCGCCCACAACGGACGCCCTGTGCCCTACCACCAGGGCTCGTACTGGCGTGACGGCTACCGGCAGGACTGCTCCGGCTTCGCCTCCATGGCGCTCGGCCTGCCCGCGCCAGGCACCAACACCGTGGGCCTGGCCGACCGCGGCAGGAGCCGTCCCCTTCCCATGAACGAGCTCCAGCCCGGCGACCTCGTCATCGACGCCATCGGCGACAACAACACCCGCCACGTCGTCATTTTCGAGAAGTGGGACGACTCCTCCCACCGTTCCTACACGGCCTACGAACAGCGCAGCGTGCACGGCACCAGCCACCGCTCGCTGACCTACGGGCTGTCGCCGGGCAGCGAGTACAAGGCCTACCGCCCGCTCCAGTACGGAGACTGACCCCCTGCCCGTGACTCGGCCCGATCGCGCGGGGACGATACGTCCGTGGTGCAAGCGGCGGATGGGTGGGTACTTGCGTCCGGCGGCCCGTCGACGGCGGGCCACCGAACGGTGCGAGTGTACGCAGTGGGGAGATCAGGGTGGGGTTGCGTGAGGAGCGGGGCGCCTGGATACGGCGAGGCAACGCCCGGATCCTGGCGGGCCGCTACCGTCTGGACGCGCTGATCGGCTCCGGCGGCGCGGCTGACGTGTACCGCGGACACGACCTGCGGCTGCGGCGACCGGTGGCGGTGAAGCTGTTCCGCGCCGGCACCGGGTTCGACACGGAGGACGCTCTGCGCGGCGAGGCGGTGATCCTGGCCCGTTTGCAGCACCCGGGCCTGGTGACCGCCTTCGACGCCGGACGCCACGACGGTGAAGCCTTCCTGGTCATGCAACTGATCGAGGGGCACACCCTGAAGTCGCGCATCGCCGAGGGTCCTCTGTCCTGCGAGGCCGCCGCTGCGCTGGGCGCGGAGCTGGCAGAAGCTCTGGCGCACGCCCACGAGGCGGGAATCGTCCACCGGGACGTCAAACCGTCCAACATCCTTCTCGACCGCTCCGGCCATCCCCACCTGACGGACTTCGGCATCTCCCGCCTGCTGGACGCGACCACCCGCACCGCCACCGGCACCCTGACCGGCACAGCGGCCTATCTCTCCCCGGAACAGGTGCTGGGCCGATCCGTGGGCCGCCCCGCTGACATCTACGCCCTCGGCCTGGTCCTCCTGGAGAGTCTCACCGGTCGACTCGAATACGACGGCGGCCCTCTGGAATCCGCCATCGCGCGCCTGCACCGCCCACCGGACCTCCCGGACTTCCTGCCCGACGCCTTCGCCACCCTCCTTCGGGACATGACCGGCCTGGACGAACAGGCTCGCCCCGGCGCGAGCGACTGCGCCCAGGCCTTGGCCCGTCTCGCCGGTACGACCACGGCACACCCCGCTGCGTCCTTCCCGCGGGCGGTGCTCAGCGCCGTACCTCACACGGCCGAGGATCCCACCGACAGCACGCACCGGAGTGTGTCACTCGCCGCGAACGCGCCGGACGCCTCAAACTCCTCGACGGGTTCCCTCCAGGGGACCTCCCGGGCCGCCTCCCCGCGCCGCCGTCCGGGAGCCCGGGGAGCGGCGGCGGCCGCACTGGCCGCCCTGGTCGCAGGAGGCCTGATCCTCACCGACGGCTTCTCCCACCACGACGCCACCGGCGAGGCAGCACCGTCCGCCTCTGATCCGTCCGCCCCTTCCGCGGCCCCCGACACCGCCGCTCACGACGATGACACCCCCTCGGCATCGGCGAGCGCACCTTCGCGCAGCCCCTCGGCATCAGTCCGGACACTGACCGACCCCGCCACAACGCCCCACGCGTGGCCGTCCATGGAGAAGGCCGGGCCCGCTGACCGCCCCGACTCTCCGCCCGGCACTTCCGAGCAGAGGGCGGCCAAGGCCGCGGTCAAGGACAGGGCGGACGCCCCCGTGCAGCCGCCGGGGCAAGAGCGGAAGCACCGGAAGGGCATGAAGAAGGCAGCACACGCCAAATAGGAGCGGCGGACGCGCCTGAATCCCGGCCGACTTCACGGCATTCCCGGACAGCTTCCACCGCCGCCAAGCCGCCTTTCAAAACCTTCCGTTAGCCTCGCGGCATGCCTCCCACCGCCGACGGCATGACCCGGGGATTCCATGACCGACAGAGCAGGGCGTAGACCCGCAGCGGTCCGGGGCGGCGTCTGCTGGGCGGCAGGAGTACTGGTGCTCTTGGTGGTGTCACCGCTCGTCGCCGGCAGTCGGCTACCGGACCGGCTGGCCACACACTGGGACACAGGCTCCGGCAAGCCCGACGGTTCCATGCCGCTGTGGGCCGCGTCGCTGTTTCCGGCGGTGATCTGGACAGTGGCGGCGACGATGCTGGGACTGGCGTGGTGGCGGGCCCGGGCCACTTCGAGGGGCGCAGCGCCGGGGTGGATCGGCGCGACGCTGGGGTTCGGGGGTGTGGCGCTGCTGGGCGGGCAACTGTCCGTGGTACGGGCGAATCTGGACCACGCGGACTGGCGCGAGGCCGATTCGGTCGCGGGCCCGGTCGTCGTGACCCTCCTGGTGGCTGCCGCTGTGGCCGGGGCCGCTTTGATGGCCGGTCGCCGGTCGAGCAGGGTCGCAGCTCTGACAGCGGACCCGCGAGCGGAGGCGGATCCGGCGACGACGGCTAATCCTGAAGAGGGCGCTCGTGAGGCCGGTCTCCGGGACGGCCGTTCGCTGCGTGTCGAACCGAGGTGAAGGAGACGGTGTTTTCGGGCACTCCGGTGTGTTCGGTGCCGTCGTCGTCGCGGTAGTGCCACGCGAAGGCGAGGCCGTGGGCGGTCTCGGGGTCGGAATCGCTCATGAGCTGGAAATGCACATGGGGCTCGGAGGAGTTGCCGGAGTTGCCGCACTCGGCCAGCAGCTGACCTGCGCTGACCCGATCGCCGACGGCCACACGGAGGGAGCCGCGCTTCAGATGCGCCAGCCCTGCGTACACCCCCTCGTCGAGCTTGACGATGATGTGGTTGCCCCAGAGATGGCGAGGCCGGCCCAGGCTGCGAACGAAGCCCTCGAGAAACAGATAGAGGAGCCCCGGCAGCGAGCTGCGGGACAAGTGATCGCGCTGACGGTCGACGCGCATCACGACCTCGCCGTCTCCCGGAGCCAGAACGGGAGCACCGAACGCGGGGTAGCGGTGTGGACGGCTTGCGAGCGGCCAGAACCAGTGGAACGCCGGTGTGGGCTCTGCTGCTGCCGGGTGGTGTGTCAGATCGATGGCGAAGGTCTGCGCATGGCTGTGCGTGTGGCTGGGGACCTTCGTGGCAGGACTGTTCAGAGCACGCCAGCGTCCGCAGACGGGCACGTCGACCAGGATCGGCGTCTGCTCCTGCGGCGGATGCTGATGGCGCCACAGCCCCCAGCGCATCGACATGCCGAGTATGAGAAGAACGACCCCCGTGTACCACAGGGGGCCCAGGCCCTGACGGTTGGCCAGGATGCAGAGTGCTCCGGCAGCGAAGAACAGGCCGTGGCGTTTCGACAGGGATGTCAGCAAGAGCGAACCTCGTGAATGAAATGCCGGGTGCTTGTTCGAAGGCGCGAGACCAAGCAACTGGGCCCGGCCCGGGCCCCGTTCCTCGTGAGGATCGGGGCCCGGGCCGGGCGGTGTGCCTGTGGCTGTGCGTCAGGACGCGGGGTCAGACGCGGGTGAGGCGCACCGCCACCGTCTCGCCGACCGTCACCGGCAGGTCGTAGTCCGGGTCCGTCGCCGTCGCGCGGCCCTCGACCTCGACGTCACCCTTCTGGAAGGGAACCGAGCCGGTGGGTACGGCCGTGCCCTTCCAGGCGACCGGGGCGCCGGGGGTGCAGGTCAGCGATGTGGAGAAGGAACCGCGGATGAGGTCCCGCTTCTTCACCTGCGTGACGTCGCCCGCCACGGTCACCTGCACCGGCTTGTTGCAGCTCACCGTGCCATGGACGGTGGCCTTGCCGTTCAGGGAGCTGGCGGTGCCGGCCAGGGCGATGTCGAGTCCGAGGCCGAGCTCGGCCGGCGGGGCCGGGTTCTCGACGTGGATCTCGCCGCGTGCGGCCGCAGTGCCTCCCTCGCAGTGCTGCACGAAGGTGGCGTCGAGCTTCTTCACGTAACCCTGGGGGCCGAACTCCACTGCGGAGACGGTGAACTCGCCGGTGAGCTGGTTGCAGCCGCGGCCGTTGCCGCTGAGCGACAGGCCCGGCTCGGTGCCCTCGTTGAACGGGTAGCGGGTGGCCCCCGTGTAGGTCCCCGGCGCCAGGGCCTTGCCGGAGGGCGCCGCGAGATTCAGGGTCCACCAGTCACCGTTCGCCCCGTCGACGGAGACGGTGACCACCCTGTTGTCGGTGTTGCCGGAGACGTTCAAACGGTCCTGGGACGCTGTCTGGTAGGCGTAGGACCGACCGCCGCTGATGTAGTCGTCCTCGTCCCCGCTGAAGCTGAAGGAGCCGTCGGTGACCGGCAGGGCGTGTGCTTCGGTACCGGAGAGCAGGCCGGTGGTGCCGGTGGCCATGGCCAGCGCCAGCGCGAGGGTGGCGGTGGCGCGGGCCAGGACGCGTCTGGGAAGGCTGAGGTTCATGGTTGTTCCCCCTGGTGAGATGGCATGAGTCCCGTCCGCCGACGGAATGCTTCGGTACGCGCTCTCGCACGCATGTGCGTATGTTCCGTCGGCGAGGTGAGTCTGCCAACCAGAGTGATGGCCGACAACTGTGTTTCTGCTGAGATGAGTTGATGTTTCAGCCAACACCTGGTGTCAGCGGGCTCGTTCGTAGGCGTCGTCGGCGCGACGCTTCAGACAGGCGTCACGACCTGCGGCTGTTCATGGTCGCAGCTGTCGTCTGTGCCGTAGGTGTCCCAGGCCGGGAACGGGTCGTCGAGCGGCAGACTCTCGCCGTGGGAGAGGAGGCAGTCGGTGAGCGCATCGCGGAGCGCATCGGCCCGCAGATGCGTGCCGATGAAGACCAGTTCCTGGCCCGCCGGGCTGTCGCTGTCGCGGGCGGCGGAGGGCTCGAAGCGGGCGACCGAGCCGGCCTGCGACCACAGCCCCGTCACCCGCGGACGGCTGGCCAGGATGAAGAACCCCTTGGAGCGCAGCACCTGCCCGTAGCGGCCGCTGTCCATCTCCTCGGTCACGAATCGCCACAACCGAGTGGGATGGAAGGGGCGTTCGGAGCGGAAGACGGTAGAGGAGATGCCGTACTCCTCGGTCTCCGGGACGTGGTCCCCGTTGAGTTCCATGACCCAGCCCGGTGCCTGCTGGGCCCGTTCCAAGTCGAACAGCCGCGTGCCCAGCACCTCTTCGAGGTCCACGTGTCCGTGGACGGCCGGCACCATCCGGGCCACCGGGTTGAGGCGGATGAGCGTCGCCCGCAGCCGTTCGGCGGCGTGGTCGTCGACCAGGTCGAGTTTGTTGAGCACGATGACGTCGGCGAACTCGATCTGGTCCATCAGCAGGTCGCTCACCGTGCGTTCGTCGTCCTCGTACTGGTCGAGGCCGCGCTCGGCGAGCTCGTCGCCACTCGCCAGTTCGTGCAGGAAATTGGCGGCGTCGACGACGGTGACCATGGTGTCCAGGCGGGCCAGATCACCGAGGCTGGCACCGTCGTCGCGGGCGAACGCGAAGGTGGCGGCGACCGGCATGGGCTCGGAGATGCCGCTGGACTCGATGAGGAGGTAGTCGAAGCGCCCCTCCCGGGCCAGCCGCTCCACTTCCACCAGCAGGTCGTCGCGCAACGTGCAGCAGATGCACCCGTTGGTCATCTCGACCAGGCGTTCCTCGGTGCGCGAAAGCGCCGCTCGGCCGCCCCGCACGAGAGCCGCGTCAATGTTGATCTCGCTCATGTCGTTGACGATGACCGCTACCCGCAGCCCCTCACGATTGCCGAGCACGTGATTGAGCAGCGTGGTCTTCCCCGCCCCGAGGAAGCCGGACAGCACGGTCACCGGCATCCGGTCGTGCAGCATCCCCGTTCCTCTCAGCCTTCGGGGTGCAGCAGCCCGCGCTCGTACGCCCGGACCAGCTTCTGCGGTACGAGGTGTCGCACGCCGTCGACCATGACCGGTACCAGTGCCGGTGTGGCGGCCTTCCACTGGGCGCGGCGGTGACGGGTGTTGCTGCGGGACATCTTCCGCTTGGGGACGGCCATGGGGCTCCTCCTTGGGTAGGTGGGGAAGAACCTACATGAAAATGGATCCCATTACGAATAGGGATCGTCGAGGGCCATGGCGACCGGGGCGACGGGTGAGGCACTCGATGTCCTGCGCGAACCGGGCCTGGTCACGCCACCGCATGCACGGGCGCGGAGTGCGCGATAGCCGAAGAGGGGCACTCCGTCCCGGCTTTCCGTGTTTTGCTCCCCGGGTGCCGTCCTCCGCTGTACCTCTGACACCACGCGTCGAGACAAGGGGGGACGCATGCAACGCGCAAGGCGCTGGACCGTCACGGTGTTGGCCGGGGCGGGCTCGTTCGTGATCTGTCTGTGGGCGGCCCGGGCCGCACCCTTCGGCTTCCTCCCCAGGGCGGAGGCCGACCGGTGGCTGGTTGCGACGGCGTTCGCGACGACAGTCGCCACTCTCGTCGGAGCGGGCGCCGGCTGGTGGGCGGGAGCGGGAGACAGGGGGCGACCTGCTCCCGTCCCCCCGGACACCCCCTCGCCGGTGGCCCGGTCCCGGTACTGGAGGGGAGGGCGAGCGGTACGGCAGAGCGCCAGGGCGTCCGATGCCGCCCGTGTCGCACAGGTGGCGGGGCACCGAAGTCCCGGGCACGCAACCGAGGAACGCCCCGGCAAGGTGACGCAGCGCGCCACCGCATCGGGCCAGGCCCGTGTCACCCAAGTCGGCGGGAGCGACGGCACGACAGGGCCCGAGCGTGGGGATCGGTAGGAGCAGGGCCGCGCGGTCACAGACCGCCACGGCCTCAGGACAGGGCCATGTGATCCAGGTCAGCGGCACCGGCAACACCGTCTGTGCGTCGGCCCCCGCGGATCCGGCGCCGATGCTGCGACTCCCCGCGGAGCCGGCGTATCTGGCGGGCCGGGAGAAGGAAGCCGAGGCCGTGCTGGCGCTGCTGGCCCCCGCGTCCCGTGCGCGTGCCGCCACCGTTGTCTCGGTGCTCTCCGGGTTGCCGGGGATCGGCAAGACCGCTCTGGCCCTCCATGTCGCCCATCGGGCCGTGGAGAAAGGATGGTTCCCCGGCGGCGCGATCTTCTTCCACCTGCGAGGGTACGACCCGGCAGGCCCGGTCGACTCGCAGGAGGCCGTCGGCACACTGGCGCGAGCCCTGGGCGTGGACGACGCGGTGCCACGGGACGAGCAGGCCGGCCTCTGCCACGCCGTCCTCAACCGGCTCGCCGACGAATGCAGGGCGGTGCTGCTGGTCGCCGACGACGCGTCGAGCGCCGCGCAGATCGAACCCCTCGTGCCACCCCGTTCCGAGCACCGGCTGCTGGTGACCTCCCGGCACCTGCTCACCGGCCCTTCGCTGCGCGCTCGGCTCGTCGGCCTGGACGAGCTCACGCCACGCGGCGCCGTCGATCTGATCACCGAAGCACTCAGGCACGCCCGTCCCGACGATCCGCGTCTGCGGGAGGCCGACGCCCTCGCCGAACTCGCCGGACACTGCGGCCACCATCCGCTCGCGCTCCAGATCGCCGCTTGCCTGCTGACCACCGACGCGGGCCGGCCCGTGGCCGCACTCACCGCCGAACTGGCGGACGCCCACACCCGTCTCGACGTACTGCGCTACGAAGACGGCGGGCACACTACCGCGGTTCAGGCTGCCTTCCACCTCTCCTACCAGCGGTTGCTTCCGCACCACCGCCAGTTGTTCCGGCAACTCGCGCTCAGCCCCGGCCCGGACGTCGGCACGGACGCGGCAGCGGCTCTCTGGGGACAGTCACGGACCCGCACCCGGAACGGCCTTGCCGCCCTCGCCCGGGCCGGACTGCTGGCGGAGCAGCCAGTGGGCTCAGGACGCTGGCGCATGCACGACCTCCTCGGGGTCTACGCCGCCGGACTGGCCGAACGGGACAGCGCCAAATGGCGCGGCGACGCCTTCACCCGCCTGCTGCACCACTGTCGAAAACGCGTACGGGCGGCCAACGCGCACCTGCACACCTGTGACGACGACCCCTTGCCGGACGACTTCCGGGACCGCCCGCACGCCATGCACTGGCTGGAGGAGGAACGGGCCAACCTCATCGCGCTGATCACCCGGGCCGCGGCCACCGGACATGCGCGCGCGGTCCTCGATCTGCAGGAACACCTCTGGCTGTTCCTGGTCAGCAGGCGCAGTTACGCCGCCGACGCCGTGACCGTCGCACAACACGCCGTGGACTGCGCCCGCGAGATCGGCCATCCTTGCTGCGAGGCCACCGCTCTCAACCATCTGAGCCATGTCCTCCCTGACTGCGGAAGGCCGGACGAGGCGGTGCGCGCCGCTGCCAGGAGCCTGGACATCAGCCGCACACGCGATGACCCAAAGGGCCAGGCCGCGGCCTTGACCAGCCTCGGTGCCGCCCTACAGCGCGTCGGCAGGTCCGAGGACGCTGTGAAAGCCCATACCGAGAGCCTGTCCCTCAGCCGGGAACTCGACGATCAGCGCTGCATCGGCAAGGCACTCATGGGTCTGGCCGACACTCTGTACGAGACACAGCGGTACGAGAAGGCCGCCGAGGTGTTCACCGAGGCCGTACGGCATTTCGCCACGCTGGGCGACTGGCATGCCGAGGGCCTGCAACTCATGCGCCTCGGCGACGCGTTGTTCGCTACCCAGCAGCGCGCCGAAGCCGTCGACACATACCGCCGCGCACTCGTCCTCTACCAGGAGCGCGGCGACGAGCACCACCAGGCCATCGCCTTGCAGCTCTTGTGGTCGGTGAGCGACATGAGCCCGGAGGAGGCGGTGGACAATTACGAGCAACTCGTGGCCGTCTGCCGCAAGGTGTGCGACCGCGCCCTGGAGTCCGTGGCGTTGAACGCCCTGGGCAGCAGACTCCGGCAGCTCGACCGGTACGAGGAGGCCGTCGCGGCCCACCGCGAGGCGGCGGCGATCCACGAGGAGCGTGACGAGGAAGACCTGCTGATCAGTGTGCTGAACAACCTGGGTGGCGCGCTGTGTGCGGCGGGACGCATCACGGAAGCCGCCGAGGTGCACGAGCGCGAGATCGCGTTGTTCCGGGCGCGCGGTGACCGGCACAAGGAGGCGGAGGCCCTGGAACGTCTTGCCACGACGTTGAGGCAGGGACGCCGCCGGCCGGAGGCGGTGGAGGCCGGCGTCAGAGCGGTCGCCGTCTACCGCGATCTGGAGGACACATGGTGCGAGAGCAGAGCACTCGACGACCTGGGCCTGCCCGTCAAGGACACACCGCGAGCCGCCGACACCATGGCCCGGTACACCTGGGTCCTGGCCGGCCTGCCCCCGAACGCCGAGCTCGGGCAGGAGACGAGGATTCTCATCGCCCTCGCACTCACACAACAGCGAGTGGGCCGCGTGGTCAAGGCCTTCTGGTCGTGGATGACCCTGGTCCATGCGATGGTGAGGCGTCTCGACGAGGACGACGACCAGGCTCTGCGACAGTACTTCCGCTTCTTGAAGGACCTGCTGAAGGTGCCTCTCCAGCTCATGCGTCCCTTCGCTCCGCTCGTCGCCGTGCGAAACAGGTTCCGTCGATCGGCCAGGTGATCCCGACCGCTACGGGATCGGGAACTCCAGCTCGGGCCGGTCCCAGGCCACGGCGGGCGGGTTGGCCGCGACGACGCCGGTGGGCCGCGCGCCCACGCTGCGGTAAAAGCCCTCGGCCGGAGGGTGCGACACCACCCGGACCCGGTCCAGGCCCGCCGCGCGCGCCTCGGACTTCATGTGCTCGATGAGCAGCCGCCCGATGCCCCGGCCCTGCGCCGCGTCCTGGACGAAGAGCAGATCCAGCTCCGGCGGCACGAGTACGAGCGAGTAGAAGCCGAGTACCAGGCCCGCGGAATCATCGGCGTCGAAGGCCACGTAGACCTGGTGGGTCTCGATGTAGTCGGACCCGACGCGGTAGCCCGCGACCATCGCCGAGTAGGGGCCCTCGTAGGCACGCGACCCGCGCACGAGGCGCGTAAGCCGCTTCGCGTCCGGGGCGACGGCCCGCCGAATGACGATGTCGCCGTGTGTGGACGTAATGCTTGACCGCATGTAGAGCATGTTACGCGCCGGGGGAGCCCGGAGCCTCCGCGGGCCCGCGGGAGAGTCCGTGGCATGCGGCGACAACCGGTCGGACGTAGAGGGCGGACGGATGATCAAGGAGCCTCAGCTGCCGGTGGGCATGATCGGGCAGTGGAGGACGACTGATGGTGCCCGATCCGTAGTCGGCTGAGGACCCAAAACGAGGGTGCGCAGACCAATGGCCGGGAAGAATGGCCGCCATGACGTACGGCTCCTCCATCGACCCGGCCAAGCCCAGCATCGCCCGCGTCTACGACTACCTGCTCGGCGGCAAGGACAACTACGCCGTGGACCGTGAGATCGGCGACGTGTTCAAGCGCGACCTGCCCGGTTCGGTTTCCATCGCCTTCGCCAACCGGGCCGCCCTGACCCGGGCGGTCCGGGAGATCGCGAAGACCACCGGCATTCGGCAGTTCATCGACTTGGGCAGTGGCCTGCCCACCGCGGACAACGTGCACCAGGTCGCGCAACGGCACGCTCCCGATTCCCGGGTCGTCTATGTCGACATCGACGACCAAGTGCTGGTCCACGGCCGCGCACTGCTGGAGGACAACGACCGGACCCGCGTCATAGCGCTCGACGTGCGCGACCCCGAAGGCATCCGCACGCACCCGGCCACGCTCGAGATGATCGATTTCGATCGCCCCGTCGCCGTCATCCTCAGCGCCATCCTCCACCACGTCAACGATGACGAGGACCCGGCCGGCATCGTGCGCTACTGGCGCGACCACGTCCCCTCCGGAAGTCACTTCTTCATCAGTCACTTCCGCTCCGGCGACAACCCGGAGACCGCGGAGGCCGAGAAGGTCCTCCAGAAGACGTTCGGCCGCGGCCGGTGGCGCACGGACGCGGAAATCGCCTCCCTGCTGGAGGGCCTGGAGATCCTGGACCCCGGGATCGTCCCCGCGTCCCTGTGGCGTCCCGACGAGACCGACAACCCGTGGAACGGTGACGCAAGGCGAGAGCTCACGGTCTGGGAACACCTCATCGTCGCCGGACTGGCCCGGAAGGCGTAGACGCGTTTCCGGGACGGCGCTTGCCGGGTGCTGCGCTTGCTCAGGCAACTGCTGAGCGGGCACCGTGAGTTGTATGTGGTGGCAGAGCCGGGGATGCTGACTTGTCACATGCTGCGCGATCTGCCGGGCAAGGGGGGAGTCCATGGTCGCCGTACGGGGGAGCGACGTTCTCGAGGCGTCTCAGGTGCGGATCCACTCGTCTGCCGGCCGGGTGACCGGCGCCGGGTTCCTCGTCGCCGCCGATGTGGTGTGCACCTGTGCCCATGTCGTCGCGCGGGCGCTCGGGGAACCGGACGGAGCGGAGCAGGCGCCGAGCAAGCCGGTGGACCTCGAATTTCCGCTGCTGGCCGGACGTCCCAGGGCGCGGGCGACCGTCGTGTCCTGGAGGGCCGGCGGGGCCGATGTCGCGCTGCTGAGGCTCGACGCGGTGGTCGAGGGCGGGAGGCCTGTGCAGCTCGTCGACGGGACGGGGGTGTGGGGGCACACGTTCCGCGCGTTCGGATACCCGGCTCGTGCTGACGACGGAGTGTGGGCCGCGGGCACGTTGCGTGCGGGGCAGGGCTCGGGCTGGCTTCACCGGCAAGCTGCGGTACACCTCCACCGCCGGTGGAGACGACTACGCGGAGCTTCGAGCCGGCGGTGAGCTCCTCGTCAGGACGGACACCACCTACGTCCAGGCGCTCGACCGCACACCCGGCCGCAAGCGCGAGCTGCCCACCCGCAGAGGAGAAGCGGACGCCACCTCCAGGTACACAGTGGACGGAACAAGACACTCGTACGACCCAGGGTTGCAGGACGCGGACTACGCCGAGCCGGTCCTGACCGATCTGCGCACCGGGCGCACATACCGCACCCGCATCCCGACCTCGGGCAGCACTCCCACCGACTATGACGGAATCGCCGCGGCGCCGCGCGCCGACGGCGGACTCACCGTCCTCGTGCCCGTCGGCACCACACTGATGGCGGTCCGGGCCGAACCGAGTGGCAACGAACAGTTCTCGCAGAACAACGGCGTCGACGAGACGTACTCACTCTCGCCCGACGGGCGCTTCATCGCCCGAACCACCGAACGGCGCCTCGAGATCCTGGACGCCTCCCGCACCCGCCACCAGTCGGTACCGCTGCCGGCACCGGCCGAAGCGGCCGACTGGAGACCCGTCTGGACCGCCGACTCGAAGCGCATCGTGATCTGGGGCGAGAACGGGGAGCACGACAGCCTCTACCGGTCGTACGCCGTAGCAGACCTGACGGAGAGCGTGCCGTTCGATGACGACGTCCGGAAACCGGGCGACGTCGACAGTGTCGCCCCGCTCCAGGGCAGCGAGATCGCCCTCCTGGGCAAGGACGGCACGCTCACCCGCGTCGACGCCGCCGACGGAGCCATGAGCGCCAGGCCTTTCCTCGTCCACCCGGAACCCACGTCCACCGGCTCCACCAACGAGCGCTCCATGAGCGGCCATCTGCTCGCCCGTCCCGGGCACCCCGGCCAGGTCGTCGTGGTCACCAGGAGGGGAGGCGTACGCGGGGAAATCCTGGTGTGGGACGTCCGCGCCCCGCGCCACATCACGACCTTGCGGTCGAAATCGACCATCAGCACGCCGCTGGCGCCCTTGACGTCCGTCACCAGCCCGCTCGCCTTCGACGCGGACGGTTCGCACCTGGCCATGCAGAACGCCGACGGGCGCGTACGCGTCTGGGACGTGGACCGCGAGCGGAAGCTCAGTGGTGGCGCCCTCATCTCGTCCGACGACACCCTGATCGGCTTCGGGCCCGGTGGCAGCGTCGTCACGTACGAGTCGGCCAAGCGCCGGGTCTCGATCCACGACCTGACGCACGGCGGTTCCTCCATCACGCTGGCAGTCTCGGGAGGCGACTGGACGACCGGCCGCGTGACCGACCGGCAGCTGAGCATCGACACCGGCGACCTGCGCCAAGCCTTCGACCTGCGCCCCCAAACCCAGTTCCGTGCCCTGTGCTCCGCCGCGGGGCACGACTACACCGCAGCTGAACGCAGGCTGCTGCCCGAGGGGGCACCGTCCGAGCCGCCGTGCTAGCCGATCCGGCCCCCCCTCTGTTGAGACCTCTAGAGGCTGATCACCTCTGCGGCGACGCCGAGCCCGTGATGGCGTTGTAGAACGGCTCGGCCATGGCCGCGAGTGCTGATGCCCCTGACATGAAGGGGGTGAACGGGTCGATGGAAGCCGACCGGGTGTCCTGGCCCCGGTCGTCGGCCATGGCGGTGGACCCGCCCTGGAGGGCGATGACGGAAATGAGGACAAGAGCGGCACGAAGGTGCAAACGAGATCGCATGACTCCCTCAACGACCTGTTCTTCCGCAGGTCACAGCCCCACGACTTGTGTGATCGACAGACACCCGGGGTCAACGGCGCGCGCTGCGTCATCCGTTCGGTTGGCAGCGGGGCGCCTTGGGCATGCCCCGTCGCGTCGCCGTGCGGGGTTGCAGATGATCGTGAATCTCCCCGTCCTCTCGTCGGAAGGTTCATGCCGTCATGCGAGACCGCGTGTCGCAGATGGAATTGCCCCCTCTTTTCTGCCCTTTGGAATCGAAGCTGAACCCGCTGGTCCGGCGTGTGGAGAAGCGGGCAGTGGAATGGATCGAAGACAGCGGAATGTGCGCGTCAGAACGCGAGAAGGCCTGGATCGTGGCGACGCACAGTGCGGATTTCTTCGCCCGTTTCGCGCCGGACGCCGACGAAGAGCCTTTGCTGACCGCGGCGTTGTGGGTCTACTGGGGTTTTGCGTTCGACGACGCGCGCTGCGACAGCGGGCCCCTCAGCAGCCGCCCCGCTCAGTTCAACGCCCTGGCGGGACAGGTGCAGCGGGCATGCGAGACGGGTTCGGCGCGGCCCGAGGACCGGTACGCACGCGCCTTGCAGGACATCATGCGCCGCTTCCGTTCCTACGCCCCGCCCCAGCAGGTCAGCCGTTTCGTTCACGCGCACCGGGCATGGTTGTCGGGGGTGGCGTGGCAGATCGGCAACCAGGCGTTGGGCCGTATGCCGGTACTCGACGAGTTCCTCAGCATGCGCTTGCTGGCGGCCGGCGGTCACCCGACCTTCGCGCTGCTGGAGCTGGCGACGGGGGGAGAAGTACCGGGCCGGGACTTGTACAGCCCGGCGGTGCAGGCCCTGACCGAGATGGCGATCATGGTTGCCTCTCTCGACAACGACCGGCACTCGCTGCACAAGGAGATGTCCCGGGGCCACGCGGACCAGAACATCTACACCGTGCTGATGGCCGAGCGGGCCATTTCCCTCCAGCAGGCCGTCCACGAGGCCAACGCGCTGCGTGACCGCATCCTCGTGCGGTTTCTGCACCTGCATGACCGTGTACGCCCGACGGCAGGCTCAGATCTCGCGGTCTACTTGCAAGGGCTGCGTTACGGCGTGCGGGGCAACAACGAGTGGGGAATGCGCGTTCCGCGCTATCTCAGCCTCGGCCGCTGGCCGGACGAGAGGGAGGACCTGTCGCTGACGTTCTCCGAGGAGCCGTCCGACTGCCGGCCGGGCCCGGTCGAGGGCGCGCCCACGATCGCCTGGTGGTGGGACGCGGACCTCCGCTGATCTCGGCCGGTACCGGACCGCGATGCTCCTAGCCGCCGGAGGCGAGAGCCACCGTCCACCACGGCCCGTCGGCACCCGCGGAGACGCCGACTCCCGCTCGGGTGTATCGGCAGGTGAGCAGGATGGCGCGGTGGGACCCGCTGTTCATCCACACCGCGACGACTGCGCTCGGCGATGTCGGTCCGGCCGCGATGATCTCCGCGCTGTGGCCGGGGCGGTACCCGGCGGCCCGGGCCCGGCCGGCCGGGCTGGAGCCGTCGGAACCGGTGTGACTGAGGCGAGCGTGCCGGGCCATGTCGTCGCTGTGCCGCTGGGCTGCCCGGGTCAGCCCGGCCTGTGGACGTACCGGTACGCAACCGGCCGCGGCACGCCGCCGGTTGATCTCGTCGATCACCTCCCGGACGGGGCGACGGGGCGGTGGCACCTCATCCGCGGTGGGCGTGGCGTAGCCGGGGGATGCCGGCGCGTGCCACGGCCGGGGGGCGGGGGGCGTCCAAGAAGGGGGCTCGTAGGTGGGCGGATCGGGAAACGGCGGCCCGGCCCACGCCGGCGTGGCGCAGGCTTGCAGGAAAAGCAGAAAGGCCACCACCGCGGTCAGCAGGCTCACTTGGGCTTTCGTCATGGTTGCTTTTCTCTCATCTTTTCCGGTGTTGTGTCCGGCCCCTCTTTCGAGGGAAAGCGGCATTTCCTGTCCGATAGGGCAGGTCGCGACGGCTAGGGTGGAAACACCCAATCCCCCCTCCACGCAAGTCCGTAATTCCTAGGAGTTTTCATGTCCTTGCTGGTTCGTCGGTTTGCTGTTGTCTCCGTCGCTGCGCTGGCCGTGTTGGCCGGTGGGTCTGCTGCTGCGACGGCGGCTGCCTCGGCACAGTCGGCGCCCACGGTGTCCTACCCCGAGCCCGACGGCACGGGCGGTGCGAACGGCTACCACGGAGGCCGGGAGCGGCCCCTGCACTTCGGGCCGTTTGAATTTCCGCGGTACGGCAGCGTCTCCGGCGGTTTCACCTGGGGCCTGCGGGACTGACATCAGCAGATCCGCTTGAGGGGAGCCGTCCTGGACGGCTCCCCTCAAGCCGTTCATCATGCGGTCATCGCTTCAACGTGGCCGCGCTGGCGACGAGCACCGCGATCACGCACGCCAGGATCAGCAGGGCGTCCCGCACGAAGAGTCCGGTGACCCCGGTATGGGTGGCCGCTTCCCCGGCCGCCTGGACGGCGTACGTCATGGGCATGACCTCGGCCACCGCCGACAGCGCTCCCTGCATCTGGTCACGCGGCACGAAGAGCCCGCACACCAGGAACTGCGGCAGCACTCCCGCGGGCAGGAACTGCACAGCCTGGAACTCGTTGCGGGCGAAGGCGCTCACCAGCAGTCCGAGTGCCAAGCCCAGGAGGGCCCCGAGCATCGCGATGATCATAAGGAGATAGGCGGGCCCCTTGATGTCCAACCCCAGTGGACCCACGGACAGCAGGGTGGACAGGACTGCTTGGAGCAGTGCCAGGAAGGCGAAGGCGAGGCTGTAGCCGAGGACGATGTCGAGCCGCCGCACGGGCATGGTCAGCAGCCGCTCAGCGGTGCCGGTGGTGCGTTCGCGCAGGGTGGAGACCGACGCCACCAGATACATCACGATGACCGGGAAGACGCCGAAGACCTGTGGGCCGACCCGCTGGAAGGTGTCCGCGGAGTCGTGGAACATCAGCTTCAGCAGCACCATGAGCATGCAGGGGATGCCCAGCAGCAGAGCGGTGCTGCCCTTGTCGCGCGAGACCTGCTGAAGGACCCGGACGGCCGTGGCGGCGGTGATGGTGGGGGAGAACGGCAGCCGGTCGGCCAGACGCGAGCGGTTCACGATCGTGTGTCCGTGGCGAAGAAGGCCTGCTCCGCATCGCGCGCGGTCGGCTGATCGAGCAAACCGGACAGCTCGGGCGGGATGCTCTGCGCGGCGGCGCGCTGCCGGGCGCGTGTCTCCGCGGTGCTGGCGGCCTCTACCAGGTGCATGAATGCCTCTTCCACATCGGTGCAGCCCGTGTGCTTGAGCAGCGTGGCCCGGTCGGCGCTGGCCAGCAGCCGGCCGGAGCGCATCAGCAGCAGCCGGTCACACCGGTCGGCCTCGTCCATGACGTGGCTGGAGATCAGCAATGTCGTGCCTTCCAACGCCAGCCGCTGGAACACGAGCCACAGCTCTCGGCGCACCATGGGGTCAAGGCCGACCGTCGGTTCGTCCATCACCAGCAGGTCGGGGCTGTTCAGCAGCGCCACCGCCAAGGAGACCCTCGAGTACTGGCCGCCGGAAAGCCGGGTGACGAGTTTGTCCGCGTATCCCGCGAGGTCGACCTCCTTCACCACCCGAACCACTGCGTCCTCCCTGCGCCAGCCACGCATACCGAGCGCAGCGGCGAAGTAGCGCAGGTTCTCGAGCACTGTCAGATCGGCGTATACGGACGGGGCCTGAGTGACATAGCCGACGCGGGTTCTCAAGGGCGCGGATCCGGCGGAATATCCCAGGACCTGGATGTGACCCGCGGTGGCCGTCTGTACGCCGACCACGGAGCGCAGCAGGGTCGTCTTTCCACATCCGCTGGGACCCAGCAAACCGACGATGCAGCCACGGGGAATGGTGAAGGTGACATTCGATAGGACCGTGTGACTGCCGCGGACCACCTGAAGTCCATAGGCGGACACAGCCGGAACATCACCGGGGAGAGCCATACTCGGTTCGGTCTGCTGCACTGTTCCACTGCGTTTCGTCACGAAATGATGCCGGTCGGGTGGCAAAAGCGAGGGGAGTAAAGAAACCATTGAACCGCCACCGCACGGTCAACGGCCCACGCTGCGACAAGTCACGGCCGCACCAGGCCTTTTCGTGGTCTTATTCCCCCGGGCGGGGCCTTCCGACACCGTCATGAATCCCGTCGGATCATCGCCCAGGCGATTTCCTGCAACTGCCGGTAGGCGTCAGCGGTCGGCTGTGCGCAGGACAGCGCACGCAGTGCCGCGGACATCTGCCGACGCGCCTCCTCCTCGGCCGCCTGCCGCCCCCCTGCCTTTTCCACCAACTCCCGTGCACGGGCGACGTCCTGCTCATCCAAGGGGTGAGCCGAGGCATACAGGGCCCGCAGGCGCTCCGCGGCCGAGTCGGTGCCCGCGAGGGCGGCCACGACCGGCAGTGACTTTTTCCGTGCCATCAAGTCGGCGCCGACCGGCTTCCCGCTGCGCGTCGAACGGCCCCAGATGCCCAGCAGGTCGTCAGCACATTGGAAGGCCACTCCCAGCCGACGGCCGAACTCCCGCAGACCCCGCACCCGTTCCCCGTCCGCCCCTGCCAGCACCCCGCCCAGCGCGCAAGCACAGCCCATCAAGGAACCGGTCTTGCCTTCCGCCATGGCCAAGTACTGCGCCACGGAGACCTCGGAAGCGCCTTCATAGGCGACATCCAGGCTCTGGCCCTGGACGAGGTCCAGCAGCGCCTTGACGAGTTCGCGCACAGCTGCGGCCGCGACCGGGGACGGCGTCTCGGCGACCACCCGCATCGCCGCCGCCAGCAGTGCGTCCCCGGTGAGCACCGCCGACGGCGTGCCGAACACCGTCCATGAGGCCGGGCGGTGCCGGCGCAGAGCGTCACCGTCGATGACGTCGTCGTGCAGCAACGTGAAGTCGTGTACGAGCTCCACCGCCACGGCTCCCGGCAACGCGCTCGACGGGTCGCCCCCCACGGCGATCGCGGACAGCAGCGTCAGCGCCGGCCGGACCGTCTTGCCCCGGCTGGGTGCCGACACCAGGGGTGTGCCGTCGGCCTCACACCAGCCCCGGTGGTACCCGGCTACCCGCTGCTCGGTGCGCGGAAGTTCCGCCACAGCCGCCTGGAGGGCCGGCATGAACATCTCCTCCACCCAGCCGAGACGGGGAAAGACGGCGCCGGGGACGGGATCGGTGATCTGCGACATGCACTACTCCTCAGGAGCAACTCGAGCGGGCGGCGCGGCAGTCAGGGCCGACACCGCGTTCACCTCAGTCAATCGGCCCCGCGCGGCACAGAAACGGCCGCGGCACACCACCCGGCGAAAGGATCACCAAGGCGGCCCATCCCTCATACGGTGCACTGAACGGACAGTCGGAAGACGATCACGGGCCGGGCTGCGGGCGGCCGTACGGCCGCACCGCGCAGGTGTCGAAAGGGCAGGTCACAGCAGGGAGGTGGAGACGGTCCGCTTGTCTATGCGTCAAGGTGGAGTTGACCCGCGACACGCTGCGGCATCGTTTCTTCCTACGGCCGCCCGGGTGACCCGGCGCGTGCCACGCGGCCTTGATCGCGGCGGCCCCGCTATCCCTGCTGGACGTGATCAACCACTTCGCCCGAGCCGCCGCATGCGCCGCTGCCGGCACTGTCTGCGTCCTCGTCCTCGCCGTACCTGCCCCCGCCGCACAGTCCCTGTCTCTCGACCAGGCGATCGCAGCCCTTCCGCAGGCCGCCGAATCGCACACGGGATACGACCGCATGAAGTTCCGGCACTGGAACGCCGGAGCCGATCCCGGCGACGGATGTGACACCCGCGGCGAGGTCCTCCTCGCCGAAGCGGTGAGCGCCCCCGCGGTCGAGCCCGGCTGCCGTCTGGTGGGTGGCACGTGGTGGTCGTACTACGACGCGCGCGAGGTCACCTCCGCAGCCGCTCTCGACGTCACCCACACCGTGCCGCTCGCCGAAGCCTGGGAGTCCGGCGCCTCCGAGTGGACCGCCGCGCGCCGCGAGGCCTACGCCAATGACCTGGGCGATCCCCGCACGCTGAACGCCGTCTCGGCCACCTCTCATCGCAGCAAAGGCGACCAGGACCCGGCGCATTGGCTGCCGCCCAACACCCAGGCGACTTGTCGCTACATCACCGAATGGACCGCTGTGAAACTGCGTTGGCGCTTCACCGCAGACCGCAATGAGCGCCAGTCCCTCAGCCAGCTCGCCGAGTCCTGTCCCAACACCACGGTCACCTTCACCCCGGCTCCGTAGGGGCGTCCGCAACCGATGAACGGCGCTCTTGCGGTGCCACCGCCTTGCGGCGCCGCAGGGGGCCGGGCGCCCGAGCCGGTCGCCCCGGCCTGCCGTGGGCGGTGTCACAGCCCAGCTGTGATCGACGATCGAGCGGATCTGGCGGTATCCCATCAAGTCCATCGGCGGTGAAGTGCTGGACGAGGCCGCCGTGGACGCACGGGGCCTCGACGGCGACCGGCTCTACGCTGTGTGGGACGCAGAGGGGAAGTTCGGCTCGGGCAAGAACACACGCCGGTTCCGGCGCATGCCCGGGCTTTTTGGGAGCCGCCCGAGAGGGTTTGATCTCGCACTTCGATCAGGCGCGTACGACTCGGGGACACCGTTGCACTGACCTGATGCACCGTCCGGAAGACCGCGGCGCTCTCCAGCGTTGCCCCCTGGTATGAAGATCGGTGAGGCTTCCAAGGTCAGCGGTGTGAGTGCGAGATCGTTGCGGCACTACGAGGACGAGGGCTTGATCGTCCCGGGCCGTTTCAGCAACGGGTTCCGTGACTACTGCCAGTCCACGATCGACCGGGTGCTCGTCATCCGCACCCTGCTGGAGTCCGGGCTGCCTGTCCGGTTGATCAGGGAGCTCCTGCCCCACCTCACCGGCGGCTCCGATGCCGGCACCGGCGCGGTGTGCGCGGAGTTCCTGCACGAGGTGCAGAGTCATCGCGATCGGCTCGCTGCTCGCATCGCCGTTCTCAGCGGTCAGCAGGCGGCACTCGACACCTACCTGCGCGAGGCCCGCCGTTCTGATCTCTGACCGCCGCTTGACCTTGACGCAAGTGTCAGATTTCTACGTTCGCTGCATGGAGATCACCCAGCAGCGGAACACCGCTGAGCAGATGATGCGCGTACTGGTCCAGCGGTCGCACCGGGGACCGCAGGACCTGACCCTCACGACCGATCAGCGCCGCCCCGGCCCGGGGCCCGGTGAGTACCTGGTCCGTGTGGGCGCTGCCGGGGTCAACTTCGCTGACGTCATGCAGGCCCGTGGGACATACGGGGGAGGCCCTCAGGCCCCCTTATGTCGCGGGCTTCGAGGCCGCCGGTGAGATCGTGGGTGTCGGCCCGGACGTCGAGAGTCCGCTGCCGCTCGGTACTCACGTCGTCGGAGCCGGCCCGGGGGCCTTCTCGCAGTACATGACGATGCCGGCTTCGGGTGTCCTTCCGGTGCCGTACGGCTGGAGCGATGCCGCCGCTCTCGGCATGGTGTTGAACTGGGCCACAGCCCTGGCAGCGCTGAAGCCGTTGGGCGAGACCAAGCGGGGTGAGGTCGTGCTCGTCCAGGCCGCCGCCGGAGGCGTGGGGCAGGCTGCCGTCCGCCTCGCCCGTCACTATGGTGCGCGCGTGATCGCCACAGCGTCACCAGCAAAGCACCACACCGTCCAAGCGCTCGGCGCCGACGAGGTCCTGGACAGCCGACGCCCCGATCTGGCCGAGGCGATCACCCGCTCGACCGGCGGTGTCGACCTGGTCCTGGAATCAGTGGGGCAGGCCACGTTCAAGACCAGCCTGTCGGTCACCAAGCCCTTCACCGGACGCATCGTCGTCTTCGGTGCCGCTTCCGGTGACGCCACACTGACCACACACGACCTGGTCTTCACCCATCAGGTTCAGATCAAGGGTCTGCACATCGGTGCGCTGGCGGTCGCGGCCCCGTCCGTCTACCAGTGGTTGCTCGCCGAGATCGAGGCGCTCATCGCCCACGGCGTGTACCCGCCCGGCACCCCCCAGGTTCATCCTCTGGCTGAGGGGGCGATGCTGCTGCGGCAACTCGAAGCGGGCGAGACCGAGGGCAAGCTCGCCCTCGATCCCTGGCGTTAGGAACGTCCGTGCTTCCACCATCCTCCCGCTTCAGCCGAGAAGGGTCCTGCCGATGCCGGAGGCGGAGGAGAGGGCGTACTGCGTGGGGCCGAAGACGCTGACGCCGCTGGTGCTCAGGCCGCCGGTGGTGCCCCGCAGTTGCCAGATGGCGCCGTTGCCGTGGTCCTCGTAGGGAGCGGAGGCTGCGAGGTCTGCCTTGCCGTCGCGGTTGAAGTCGGCGAGGCGGACCTGAGAGCCGAAGACGTCGTTGCTCTCGGCGCTGCCAGGAACGCCGGGAGTGTCCTGTGAGTAGCGTGCCGCGCCCGCCGTGGTGAGCCCGTCGGCGCCTCCGCGCAGCACGAGTACGTCGCCACCCCCGACGGCTCGGCCGAGGGCTTCGTCAGGGACACCGACGGCCAGGTCCTCGCGGTGGTCGCCGTTGATGTCGCCGATCGACATCGTCGCACCGAACTCGTCCTCCTTCTCGTTGGCACCCGGGACACCGGCGGTGTTCTGGTGGTAGACGCGCCCGGAGGGAGCGAGGCCGCCGTCGACCTGGGGGTTGCCGTAACGGACGGTGATATAGCCGGACCCGTTGCTCGGATCGGCCAGGCCGTTGGGGCTCAGGCGGGGGTTGGAGAGGGCGATGACGAGGTCGTCGCGGCCGTCGCCGTTGAGGTCGCCGGTCGCCACGCGGTCTCCGCCGGCGAGCCGGGCCCGGGCGGTGAAGGAGTCGGCATCGGTGGTGCCGACGGCCTGGCCGTAGACGAGGGTGGTCTTCTGCTGGACGACAGCGAGTTCGTCCTTGCCGTCCCCGGTGAAGTCGCCGGCGGCGAGGTGGCCGCTGCTGGTGGAATCGGGGCCATTGACGTCGGTGCCGGCGGGGGCCTTGGTGCGGGAGAAGGCGCCGGTGTACAGCCGCAGAGATGTCTGCCCGGAGACGGCGATGTCCGGGCCCGAGTCGCCGGTGAAGTCGCCCACGACGATGTGCGAGCCGAACAGACGCGAGGGATACGAGGGCCCCGAGGGCAGCGCCAGGGCACTGCTGAACGGTGAGGTGCCGCCCCACAGTATGGTCACCGAACCGTTCCCCGACGCGTCTCCTTCACTGCCGACGAGCAGATCGGCGAACCCGTCGCGGTTGAGATCGCCGCTGGCGAGGCTGCTGCCGAAAAAGTCCTGGTATCCGGGCGTGCCAGGGACGTTGGCGGAGTTCTGCGTGATGTAGACGTGCTTGCCGGTGAGACCGCGGGCGGACCCGAAGGTGAGGAGGACGGCACCGGCGCTCTCCTTCCCGCTGATCGTCTTCCCGGGCATGCCGATGGCCAGGTCGCGGTATCCGTCGCCGTTGAAGTCGTCGGCCCACTTGGACCCGGCGGCGACGGCCTGGTCGGCCGAGACCGCCACCAGACTGCCGGTCAGACAAGCGGCGAGGGCCGCTGCCACGGCAAGACGGATTGAGTGACGCACGAGAACCCCCTGCTGTATCGCGGACGCCGATGGTGTCCGCGACGTGGAAATGATGACCGCTGCCCCCGTGTCCGGCGGCCACCCGCTAGATCACACGATGCGCAACAAAGAGCAGACGCCCCAGTGGCACCGAAGGTTGTATCGCCTTCCGGCACTGTCTTCCGCGTCATTCGGTGCCAGGAGCCGTATGACCACTTCCCCGGGCGAGGTTGGTGACGAGCCCGGGGGTGGCGACGTCGATGGGGTGCCGGAAGATCTGCGCCGCTGTTTCGTGTGCGGCTTTCGGATCTGTCCCCGGCCACAGGTGGGTGAGCATGAGCCTGGCAGCGCCCGCCTGGCTCGCGTACTGGCCGGCCAGCCGTGCGGTCAGCAGATACGGTGCGTCGGCGGCCGGCACCTCGTGGATGTATGTGGCTTCCGACAACAGCAGGTCAGCACCTTCAGCGAGGCGCGGGATGTCGCGGCTCGGACCCGTGTCGCCGGTGTAGGCGAGCACGGCGTCCGCCGTGGTCAGCCGGATGCCGGCGTTGGGCACGAAGTGCGGCAGGAGCCAGGTGTCGGTGGTGAACGGACCGATGTCGAACCGGTCGCCGGGCCGGAACTCGCGCAGGCGGTACGCCTCGGCGAGCATGCTCGGTTTGTCGAGCGCGAGTACAGCGTCGACCGCGCCGTGGGGTGCGTATACCGGCAGTGCCGGCGGTGGGGTGTCACTCAGACCTCGGGCGCGCAGGAGAGGGTTGAGGTCAGCGCAGTGGTCGGGGTGCCCGTGGCTGACCAGCACTGCGTCAACGGAGTCGACGGCGTTGTGCTCCAGCAGACGTGGCAGCGTGGCGTACCCGGGGTCGATGAGCAGGCGGAAACCCGCGTACTCGACGAGGTAGCCGCTGCATGCCTGAACTGCGGTGGGCCACGCCCCGCAGCCGCCGAGAACGGTCAGTTGCATGCCAAAGGACACTAGCGGCCATGCCCTGCTCGTTGGCAGGCATTTTCGGGGCATGGGCGCGGAGGTGATCGAGACATCGGTACCAGAGACTCCGCGGAAGCTGTTTCGACGTGTGGTCGCAGCTGGTCCAATGCCGCACCGCCTCGCCCTCGACGAACTCGGCGCCCGGGGAACCATGACTGCGACCCCACCCTCCGGGAAAGAGGGGCGGGGCCGCAGTCATGCGGTCACGAAGAGGCCGTGTCAGGTGCGGGTGCGGTCCCAGCCGGACCAGTGGCCGCTGGTGTAACGCTCGTTGTACCAGCGGTTGCGGTCACCTCCGATGCAGGTGACCGCGAAGTTCCAGCCGTTGGCCCACTCCACACCCATCGACTTGTTGCCCTTGATGCACTTGCCGCCCATGGACTTCCAGCCGCTCACACCGCTGCCCGAGCTCCACTTGGTGTACGGCACGTTGTTGGTGCCGATGACGAAGACCTGGGTGTGGCCGTTGGGAAGCCTGTGCGCCGTCTGCGACCCGCACAGGAAGCGTCCGCCCCACTTGCTGTAGGTGCAGTAGCCGTTGGAGCCCACCTCCACGAGTTCGTCTCCGGGGTCGGTGCCATCGGCGACCGCGCTGGTTTGCGCGGCGGTGACGGCTCCACCGGCGAGCATCAGCGTGCCGGCTGCCATGGCGAGTGTCTTACGCAACTTCACGAGTGTTTCCCCCAAGCGCTCGAAGTTCTGCTTCGGTCGAGGAAGGAGACCGGCAGTGGCGCCAAGCCGTCCACCCCGGTCTCCCTCTGCTCCCAGAACGTACGGTCCGCCCTGCGCGGCCCGCGTCCCACGCGGGGTTGAACTCCCGCCCGGACCAACGTGGTAGCCGCTGTGTTCCTACAACTTCCGCGGTACACCGCATATGTGACGCTCATTCGGCCAACCGGTCCTACGCTGCTGCAATGCGGATCCGTCCCCTCGCAGTCGACGCTCTGATCGCGGCGGCGCTGACCGGCGTGGCCGTACTGCTGGGGCCGGAAGCCGCGCGCCAAGGGCAGAATCCCCTCGATGCGACCGCCTACGCGCTGGTGGTTCTGGTCCACCTGCCGCTGGTGCTTCGCGCCCGGGCCCCGGTCGTGGTCTGCTGCCTCGTACACGCGTCATGGCTGGTGTACATCACCGCCGGCTACTGGGCCGTGGTGTGCAGCTTTGGCCCCATGCTCGCCGTTTACACCGTCGCCTCCCTGCGCCCTGTGCGGATTTCGGTGCCGTGCGCCGCGCTGATGGGCGGGGTCTGGATCTACGCGGGCGCGGTGAGCCACACCGACTCCTGGCCGTCCGTCGTAGGGCAGGCCGTGGTTTATCCGGCGGTGCTGTGGCGGTTCGGCGTCGTCGCCCGCCGCTCGGCCGAACTGACCCGGCAGTTGCGCCGGGAACAGGCCGAACGGGCCCGGCGCGAGGTGGCCGAGGAACGCGGTCGGATCGCCCGCGAGTTGCACGATGTGGTCGCCCATCACATGTCCGTGATCTCCGTGCAGACCGGTCTCGCCCGGTTCGTCTTCGACACCGACCGCCGGACCGCGCGCACCGCACTCGACACCATCGACGCCACCGGGAAGGAGGCCCTGGAAGAGTTGCGCCGCATGCTCATGGTCCTGCGCGCCGTCGACGACGGTGCCCCGGCCGGCCCCATGCCCGGGCTGGCTCGTCTCGACGAGATGGCCGAACGCGTCCGCGCCGGCGGGGTGTCGGTCGTTCTGAACGCCGAGGGCACCCCACGCCCGCTCGCCCCCGGTGTCGAACTCTGCGTCTATCGCGTGGTGCAGGAAGCGCTCACCAACGTCCTGAAACACGCGCCCGGCGCGCGTGCCGACGTACGGCTGACGTATGAACCGCACCAGGTGTCCGTTTCGGTCACGGACGACGGACGGGGGGTGATTCCGGACAGAGTACGAACGGACGGCGGGCACGGCTTGCTCGGCATGCGCGAGCGAGCCAAGCTCTACGGCGGGCAGATCAGCATCGGCCCGCAGGAGCAAGGGGGTTTCGCCGTGCGGCTGACCCTGCCGACCTCCGCGCGAGCCGCAGGGCGGGGGGACGACGCCACCACATGACCACCGTGCTCGTCGTCGACGACCAGTTCCTCATCCGGGCCGGACTCGTGGGGCTGTTGCGTGCCGCACCCGGCATCGAGGTGGTCGGCGAGGCGAGCGACGGCGCGGAGGCCGTCACACTGGCCGCCGAGACCGCCCCCGAGGTGATCCTGATGGACATCCGGATGCCCGGCATGAACGGCATCGAGGCCATCGAACGCATCCTCGCCCAGGCCGCCGAACCGCCGCCCCGGATCCTGGTGCTGACCACCTTCGACCTCGACGAGTATGTGTACGGGGCGCTGCGCGCCGGGGCTTCCGGCTTCCTGCTCAAGGACTCCGGGCCCGAACGGCTGCTCGCCGCGGTGGCCGCGGTCGCCGGTGGCGACGCGCTCTTCGCGCCCAGCGTCACCCGCCGCCTGGTCGAGGCGTACGCCCGCCAGACCGCCGTCGAACAGCCCGTGGACCTGGATCCCTTGACGTCCCGAGAGCTCGAGGTGCTGAAACTGATCGCCCGGGGCCTGTCCAACGGGGAGGTTGCCGACCGCCTCTACATCAGCGAGGCGACCGTCAAGACCCACCTCAACCGCACGATGACCAAGCTGGACCTGGACAGCAGGGCGCAGGCTGTGGTGGTGGCGTACGAATCGGGGCTTGTCACCCCGGGCGGACGAGCCCGTTAGCAGCCGGGCGGCACAAGCGAGTCTCCGACCGGACCGCGCTCACCGCTCGCCACCGAAGTGGTCGAGAACCTCGTCGCCGCAGTCATCCGCGCCGACCGTGCTGCGCGAGAAGGCCAGCACGCCGTCGTCCTCGCCTTCCTGCTTGGCCTCGGCCAGCTGCGTCTCGATGTTCGCGATGTACTCGGCGCACTCGGCAGTGATGGGCTTCTCGGGCTGCGGGTCCGGTGCGGAGGAGGAGTTCAGCCAGGCGGTGGTGGCGATCCCGACCGCGCACAGCACCACCCACGCGGCTACCCACGTGTGGCGGCTCGTCCATATCGGCTTGGGCATCCAGGCATCCTATGGCCGCCGCGAGGCCGCCGCGAGGCCGCCGCGGGACCGCCGCCGGAGCTCGGAGCTCCGCGGGACCGCGGTGGTCTCCGGCCCGAGGAGTCGAGAGCCGTCCCGATGTGCCGGGACCAGCAGCCGGTGACGCGGGGACGATCGGCCCTGGTCCGGCCGAGCCGTTCGCCCGAGGATGAGAGCACCCCTCATCAGGAGCATCGAGTGAGAGACGAGATGGCAGATGTACTCCAACGACGGATTTCGTGAGCTGAACCGGCAGGAGTGCCTGCGTCTTCTGACCGAGGTGCCCGTGGGGCGCATCGTGTTCACTCGGCAGGCGCTGCCTGCCGTGCTCCCCGTCAATTTCCGCCTGGCCGGCGACGGGGCGGTTCTGCTGTGCACCTCGGTGACGTCCGAGCTGGCGAGTGCGGTCGCGGGGGCGGTGGTGGCCTTCGAGGCCGACCAGTTCGACACGCACACCCAGGCGGGCTGGAGCGTCGTGGTCACCGGCACGGCCACCCTGGTCACCGATCCCGCCGAACACACTCGGCTCCTGCGGGAAGGACCCCGATCATGGGCGCCTGCCCCACAGGAGGTCTTCGTCCGCGTGGATCCGGAGCTGGTGACCGGACGCGCCCTGACCGGCGGACGCACCCTGTACGGGGTCGAACTCTCGTCGTAGTGAAGCGGTCAACGAGTCACCTCGAGTCGGCTCGCCGACTGTGGGCCGATCTGCCGAACCTCTCAGCGGGGGCGAGGATGAAGACCATGGGCAGGCCCATCGTCGTCGGAGTGGACGGTTCCGAATCCAGTCTGCAAGCCGTGGACTGGGCGGTCGACGAAGCCGAGCTGCACGCGGTGCCCTTGCATGTGGTGTACGCGTCACTCTGGCAGCGCTACGAGCGTGCCGTCTTTCCCACGAGCCCGGGCAGGACGGAGCAGATACTCACCGACGTGCTCGTGGTGACTGCGGCCAAACGCGCCGGCCGGCGATGTCCCGGCATGACGATCACCACCGAGGTCGTGCCCGCGGGGCCGGTGCCCGTGCTCCTTCATGCCGCGCACAAGGCCTCCGCGCTCGTCCTCGGCTCCCGCGGTCGTGGGAGCACCGCGGAACTGCTGCTGGGCTCGGTCAGCCTGGCCGTCGCCGGGCGGGCCGACGGTCCGGTGATCGTCGTCCGCGGCGTACAGGACGACCCGGTCGCGGCCCGGCTCCATGGCCGTCGCGTCGTCCTGGGAGTGCCCGAAGAACCGGACGGCTCGGCGGCCGTGCGTTTCGCGTTCCGTGAGGCGGACCGGCGTGGCGTTCCGCTGGAGGCGGTCCGAGCCTGGCACCCGCACGCCTATGAGACGACCGACCACGCGCTGGTTCCCGGGGAACCCGCCGAGGTGCACCGGCGGCGCGCGGTCGAGGCCTGGGAGACCGCGCTGCGCGCACCTGCCGCGGAGTTCCCGGACGTCGAGGTGCGTCAGCGGATCGTCGAGGGCCGTGCCCGCACCGCCCTTCTCGACGCATCGGCCCATGCGGCACTCCTCGTGATCGGCGCTCAGCGCCCCGGGGGACGCCTCGGTCCGCACACCGGCCGTGTGACCCACGCCGTGCTGCACCACGCCGCCTGCCCCGTGGGAGTGGTCCCGTAGCGGACACGGTCGCGCCCCGCGGTCCTCGACGTCCAGGGCCCATCGGTCCCAGGTCGGCCCGATCGGCCCCTGGGACGGCGCCACGGGCCGGGGGACGCTCGAAGCGTCGGGAAGGCTCCGAGGAGAATTCCCGAACTGCCCGGACCCCGCCTGCGCCGACTCGGCCGAGTCGCTCACGTGGACCGAGTCCTGGAGGAGGAACCGAATGCAGCACGCCAAGATCGGCTCCGTGATGAGTACGGAAGTGGTGCGGGTCGCCGAAGGGACGCCTGTGGAGGAAGCGGCCCGGATGCTCGCCGTGCACCGGACCGGGCTGTTCGTGGTCGATGAGGACGACCGGATGATCGGCGTCGTGACCGACGCCGACCTGCGGGCTCACGAGGTCGCGGCTCCCGGGCCGGGCGGGTGGCGCCGCTTCCGGTTCGTCGCACGCGCCACCACCGGCCGGCGGCGCGGAGGCCCGGCCCCTCGTACGGCCGGACAGGTGATGAGGGTGCCCCCGGTCCCGGTGCATGCCGAGGACACCGTCGTCAAAGCCGCGCGGGCCATGGCCGGGCGAGGTGTGGAGCGGCTGCCCGTCCTGGACGAGGAGGGCCGGTTGGTCGGAGTCCTGAGTCACCGGGACCTGCTCCAGGTCTTCGCGCGCTCCGACGAGGACATCCGGGACGAGGTGGTCGACGAGGTGTTCGTGCGTGCCCTGTGGCTGATGCCGCGCAGCGTCGACGTCTCCGTCAGCGAGGGCGTGGTCATGCTCGCCGGCGGGCTGGAACTCAGGAGCGAGAAGGAGTTCGCTGTCGCCATGACCTGGCAGATCGACGGGGTGGTCGCGGTCGTCGACCGGCTCACCTGGCGTCTGGACGACACGCGTCTTCGGGCGGACGAGCGGACACTGCGCTGCGCGGCCGACGACTGGCTGCGCGAATTGTGAGAGGAGGACGGACCGTCATGGTGAAGAACGTGCTGGTCGCGTACGCGACGACGAACGGATCCACCGCGGAGATCGCCGAGTGGGTCGCCGAAGTTCTGCGCAGGGACGGGCTGAGGGCCGAGGCTCTCCCGGCCCGTTCCCTGCCCGGTGTGGCGTCGTACGACGCCGTGGTGGTCGGCGGGGGCTTGTACGCCGGCCGCTGGCACAAGGACGCCCGCCGTTTCGTGCGACACCACCGCAAGGCACTGCGCGAACGCCCGCTGTGGTTGTTCAGCAGCGGACCGCTCGACCCGTCGGCCTCGGAGAGGGACCTTCCTCCCGTGCCCGGCGTGAAGAAGGCCATGATCGGCCTCGACGCCACGGAGCACGTCACCTTCGGCGGCTGTCTCAAGGAGGGTGCGAAGGGCTGGGTCGCCCGGATGATCATCCGCAACGGGAAGGGTGGCGACTTCCGCGATGTCGAGCGGATCGAGGCGTGGGCGGCACGGATCGGCCGGGAACTGCGGTCCGACTGACGCCGTCTCGGCGTCACCGGACCAAGCTGCTCTCCGGCAACGCGCCGGCCAGGGCCTCCGGCATCTCGGGAAGCACGTCGAAGACCCCGGCCAGTCCGGCGTGCCGCAGAACACGCCGGAGCGACGGGCTGTCGCTGACCAGGCGCAGCCGCCCGCGCCGCGCCAGGACGCGGTTTCGCACCCGGCACAGCACTCCGAGTCCCGCGCAGTCGATGAAGGACACCGGGCGCAGATCCAGTATCAGGTCGAGGCCGCTGCCGCCCGTCAGCGCGTCGAGACGCGTCCTCAGTGCCTGCGCCGTGGCCAGGTCGATCTCGCCGGTCAGCGTCGCGACGTCTGCCCTGCGCTCCGGCGGCTGCGGGAGAACGGACCTGCTGGAGATGTCAGCCATGGTCAGAGCAAAGCCGGGCGGCGGTGGCGTGCGGTAAGGCCGTTCGGTCCCGCCCGCGAGGCCGGTGGGACCATCGCGGCGCGCGACAGGGGGCTCGCGCGGTGGGCGCGCCCCTGCGGGGGTGGGTGGTGGGGCCGACCGGCCCAAGCGCGCCACACCGATCCGGTCCAAGCTGGAGGTGCGGTGCGATCCGGTCGACTCGCCCGCATCAGGAAGGTGGGACGCATGAACACCAGCGTCTTCCACGGCCCTGGGCGGCCCGCATGAAAGGAAACGCCGCCGGACCCCACTGTCGAGCAGGCGACCCAGAGGTGAGACCGGGCACCCTGCCCCGCCTCAGCCCGGGCCACCGGCACCGCGCTCAAGGCCCTGCCGGGTGAGGAACAGCACGAGGAAGCCGTCCCCTACCGGGGGCAGGACGTAGGAGAGAGAGGTGAGGGGCCATGACCGATCCGGCCTCGTCGAACGCCATCGAAGGGCGCCCCATGGGTGACCTCGGGCGGCGCATCACCCAGCGGCGCACGGAACTCGGCCTGAGCCGGCAGGAGACGGCCGCACAGGCCGGCATGGCACCGGCCTACCTCCAGTACCTGGAGGAGCGTCCCACCGCGGATCCGGGCGCGGGCACGCTGCTCCGGCTGGCCGGAGCGCTGAAGACGACGGTGGGGCACCTGACCGGTGGCGACAGCCAGCTCCCGCCCGGCCTGGGCCAGGCCGGGCGGACCCCTCGCTTCACCGAGCTGACCGAAACGGAATGCCGCTCGCTGCTCTCGACGCACGGGGTGGGGCGTCTTGCCGTACCCGCGGACTCCGGCCCGGTCGTCGTCCCGGTCAACTACAGCGTCGTCGACGGCGAGATCCTCTTCCGCACCGCCCCGGGCACGGCCCCGGCACAAGCAGCCGGGCAACGGGTCGCCTTCGAGGTCGACCGCATCGACGAGGCGTTCAGCGAGGGCTGGAGCGTGCTGGTGCGCGGCCCGGCCCGGGCCGTGACCGACGAGGAGGAGGCCGCTCGTCTTGCGGCCCTGGCGTACAGCACGCCCTGGGCGGGAGGCCGGCGTGAACTGTTGCTGCGCATCGAGCCCGTGGCGGTCACCGGGCGCCGGATCACGGTCTGACGGCAGGAGGGCCATGGGCTCCGGCCCAGGCGTCCGATGCCTGCCGGAGTGCGGTCGTTGACGCATCGCCGTAGGCCCCCCGGGTCACCCAGGGTCACTGCGGGGCGACGCACCGGCCAGGTGGCACTCGACGTCCACCACGCCCTCGACGGCGCGGATCAGACGGGCGGCGACGGGTACGAGGCGGGTGTCCCGGATCCGGCCGGTGAGCGTGACGACCCCGTCCTGGACCTCGACGCGGATGGGGACGAGGGGAGCGGGGAAGAGGTAGCTCACGACCTCGCGGCGGACTTCCTCGGCAAGGTCCTCGTCGGTTCGCAGGAACACCTTGAGCGGGTCCGCCCGGCTGACGATGCCCTTGAGGACGCCCTCGTCGTCGACGACCGGGAGCCGCTTCACCTTGCGCTGCGCCATGACACGGGCGGCCTCCGCGAGCGTGGCGCCTGCGCGCACGGTGACGGCCGGGGCGTTCATCAGCTCCTCGGCGGTCACCCCGCCGGCCTTGGCAAGGTCGGACAGCCGGTGCATCTGGGTGCGGCGGTCCGGGTCGCTGTCGCGGAACTCCTCCTTGGGCAGCAGGTCGGCCTCCGAGACCACCCCGATCACCCTGCCCTCACCGTCAAGGACGGGCAGTGCGCTGACCTTCCACTGCTGCATGGTCCTGACGATGTCCTTGAACGCGGCGCCGCGGCCGACCGCGACTACGGTGTAGGTCATGACGTCGCCGACGATGTGCGGGCTGCCCTGCATGGTCGTGCTCCTTCGCTGATCGGACGCGCACGGCCCGGTCGCTCATACCGGGCTGCCGCTGCCGTAGGGGGCGTACAGGTCGAGCAGCCGGACGCGCGACGCGTGCAGCCGGTGGGCGACCACCCGGCCGACCCAGTTCGCGACGGCGCGGCCGAACTCGGCGTCCCGGGCGCACATCGCCCGCACGGCCTCGGCGTCGAACTCGTAGGCCCGCACCGGGGTCATCGCCTCCGCCCCCAGATGCCAGACGTACGGCGTGAAGTGCCACGACCAGCCGACCAGCTCTCCGTGCCCCAGGGACCCGACGACAGCGGCCCGGCGGCCGGGGACCCGGAGATCGAGCGTGACCGTCCCGGTGCGCACGATCCAGAACCGGTCGGCGCGGCGGCCCTCCTCGAACAGGCGCGAACCCGCGTCGAAGGACACCTCTCGGGAGACGCGCATCAGCCGCTCCCGATGTGCGGGCGCCAGGCCCGCGGACAGACTGGTGGTGGAGGTCATCGCCAGGCTCCCTTCTGTTGCCGCCCAGCCGGGCGGCGAGTCCTGGGGTTGTGACTTCAGCGTGTGCCCGTCCCGGTTCCGGCACCACGGGCCGCCCGGCCCTCGGACGGGGCCGTTGGTCCCCGCCCGCCCGCCCGCCCGCCCGCCCGCCCGGCCGGGTCCGGCGTGGCGGCGGCCCTCTCCTGTCCGTGCTCCCGGAGCAGCCCGAAGCTCGGGCCGAACAACCCCGGCGGGGGACCGGTCGCCCCTCGCGCCCGGGCGCGGCAGATGCGACGGTGAGAGTGGATCTGCACCATGCCCGGGTACGAGGCGGTGGGAACGATGACGAGGCGACTTCCCTGGGCGCACACGCCGCTCCACCGCGCCGCATGCCCCGTGGCGGTCGTGCCGCAGCGCGTCCGGGGGGTGACAGCTCCGTGACGGACAGGTCCTGGGAGTACGAGGGGTACCGTCCCGCGGAAGAGCGGCTGCGTGAAGCGCTGTGCACGCTCGGCAACGGCTACTTCGCCACCCGCGGGACACTCCCCGAGTGCACGGCTGACGACGTGCACTACCCCGGCACCTACGTGGCCGGCTGCTACAACCGGCTCATTTCCGACGTCGCCGGACGCCGGGTGGAGAACGAGGACCTGGTCAACCTCCCCAACTGGCTTCCGCTGCGTTTCCGGCTCGGAGGAGGGGAGTGGCTCACACCGGACGCGGCGAACGTCCTGGACCACCGTCAGACCCTCCACCTGGACTCGGGGGTGCTGGAGCGCCGCACCCGTTACGCCCTCGGCGAGGGGAGGGTCCTCGCGGTACGGCAGCAGCGACTGGTGCACATGGGCGATCCGCACATCGCCGCACTGCGCACCGAGTTCACCGCCGAGTCCTTCAGCGGCGAACTGGAGGTCCGGGCCGCACTCGACGGGACCGTCGTCAACGCGGGCGTCCCCCGGTACCGGGACCTGGACGGCCACCATCTGACCCATGTGCACACCGGCACAGCCGCGCCCGGCACGGTCTGGCTGCGCTGCCGCACCCGTACCTCGGACATCCGGATCGGCATGGCCGCCCGGCTAACGGCTCCCGGACCGGTCACGGACACCCCCGACCCCTCGCACGCGGCTCAGGGCGTCATGCTGCCCCTGGCCGTCGGCCGCACGGCGACCGTCGACAAGACCATCGCCCTGCACACCTCACGCGACCCCGCGATCAGTGATCCGTTGCAGGCGGCCGTGGACAGGGTGAGCGAGGCACCGGCCTTCGACGAACTGCTCGCATCGCACCGGGTCGCCTGGAGCCAATGGTGGCGCCGGGCCGAACTCGACGTCCCCGGGGAAGCGGGCGCCATCCTGCGGCTGCACCTCTTCCACGTGGTGCAGACGCTCTCCCCGCACACCGCCGACCTGGACGTGGGCGTACCGGCCCGCGGGCTGCACGGCGAGGCCTACCGGGGCCATGTGTTCTGGGACGAACTGTTCGTCCTGCCCTACCTCAACCTGCATTTCCCCGAGGTCTCACGCGCCCTGCTCCACTACCGCCACCGGCGACTGGACCGCGCCCGCGCCGCGGCACGGGCCATCGGCCGGCGCGGGGCGCTGTACCCGTGGCAGAGCGGCAGCGACGGACGGGAGGAGACCCAGCGGCTGCACCTCAACCCCCGCTCGGGCCGCTGGCTGCCCGACCACACCCACCTCCAGCACCACGTCGGCTCGGCCATCGCCTACAACGTCTGGCAGTACTGCGAGGCGAGCGGCGACGCCGACTATCTGCACACCGAGGGCGCCGAGATGCTGCTGCAGATCGCGCGCTTCTGGGCCGACTCCGCCACCTGGGACGAGGACCTTCGACGGCACCGCATCCGGGGCGTGGTCGGACCCGACGAGTACCACGTGATCCACCCCGGCGCCGAGCAGCCGGGCCTCGACGACAACACGTACACCAACGTCACGGCCGCCTGGGTACTCACCCGGGCCCTGGAAGTCCTGCGCATCCTGCCCGAGCCCCGCCGCCGCGAACTCCTCGAGCGCATCGCCCTGGACGACGGTGAACCGGACCGCTGGGACCACGTCTCCCGTACGCTCCACGTGCCGTTCCACGCCGGAGTCGTCAGCCAGTTCGACGGGTACGGCGAGCTCGCCGAACTCGACTGGGACGCCTACCGCGAGCGCTACGGCGACATCCGGCGCCTGGACCGGATCCTGGAAGCGGAGGGGGACAGCGTCAACCGCTACAAGGCCTCCAAACAGGCCGACGTGCTGATGCTCGGCTACCTCTTCTCACCGTCCGAACTCGGGCGTCTCTTCCACCGGTTGGGTCACCGGCTGGAGGACGAGACCTGGCGGCGCACCGTCGACTACTACCTGGCCCGCACCAGCCACGGCTCCACCCTCAGCGGTCTCGTGCACGGCTGGGTCCTGGCCCGGTGCCGACGCTCCGACGCGTGGACGTTCTGCCAGGAGGCCCTGCGCAGCGACATCGCCGACCTCCAGGGCGGCACGACCGGCGAGGGCATTCACCTGGGCGCCATGGCCGGCACCCTCGACCTGGTGCAACGGGGTCTGCCCGGACTGGAGACCCGCGCCGGGGCACTGTGGCTGGACCCGATGCCGTTGCCCGGGCTGTCGTCGTACGGCTTCTCCCTGCGCTACCAAGGCCATTGGGGCATCAGGCTGCGCCTGACGAGCGGGCAGCTGGAGATCGCCGTACCGCCGTCCGACCTTGCGCCCATCGACGTGGAACTGCCGGACCGTTCGATCGGCGTGCGGCCGGGGGAGACGTTCCGGCTGATCCTCACCGATGACGTCCATCGCCGGATGGACACCGGAAGCTGAGCGCGAGGCGATCGGGCAGGTCGTCGCCACGCTTTGACACTCCCGACGAGTTCGCAGATGTGCTTCCAGCAGGCCACGGCGATGGACGGCGTCAGGAGGACTCCCGGACCGCAGGAGGGGCCGACAGGCCCTGTCGTGCGCCCGGTGAGCGGACGAAGGTGGAAAGCGCGGCCCGGTAGGTGTTCCCGGCCCGCACCCCTACCCGGAAGGACTCCCATGTCCGTCGACACCCAGCAGACGTCCGCCGAGCTCACGGAGGAGGAGCTGAAGAAGCTGGACGTCCACTGGCGCGCCGCGAACTACCTGGCGGTCGGCCAGATCTACCTCATGGCCAACCCCCTGCTGACCGAACCGCTGCGTCCCGAACACGTCAAACCGCGGCTGCTCGGCCACTGGGGCACGTCTCCCGGCCTGAACCTGGTGCACACCCATCTCAACCGGGTCGTCAAAGCCCGTGACCTGGACGCGCTGTGCATCTGGGGGCCGGGGCACGGCGGACCGGCGGTGCTCGCCAACTCCTGGCTGGAAGGCTCGTACACGCAGACCTACCCGGACGTCACGCGGGACTCGGCAGGCATGGCACGGCTGTTCAAGCAGTTCTCCTTCCCCGGCGGGGTGCCCAGCCACGTCGCCCCGGAGACCCCCGGCTCGATCCACGAGGGCGGAGAGCTCGGTTACGCCCTGTCGCACGCGTACGGCGCGGCTCTGGACAACCCCGGCCTGGTGGTCGCCTGCGTCATCGGCGACGGCGAGGCCGAGACCGGGCCGCTGGCCGCGTCCTGGCACTCCAACAAGTTCCTCGACCCGGTCCACGACGGTGCCGTGCTGCCGGTCCTGCACCTCAACGGGTACAAGATCGCCAACCCGACGGTGCTGTCCCGACTGCCCGAAGCCGAGCTGGACGCACTCCTGCGGGGATACGGCCATGACCCCATCCACGTCGTGGGGGACGAACCCATGGCCGTCCACCGCGCGATGGCGCAGGCCATGGACACCGCCCTGGACCGTATCGCCGAGGCTCAGCGCGCCGCCCGTGAGGAGGGCGTGACCGGGCGC
>NZ_JBFAIG010000008.1:0-302139 GCF_040654575.1 Streptomyces sp. NPDC050674 | reverse complement strand
CGCCGGGGGCGGGCGCACCGCCCCCGGGGGGGCCCGCCCCCCCGGGGCGGCCCCCCCCCCCTCCTCTGTCCTACTGGTCCGAGGAGAAGCGGACCGCTCCCGCCGGGATGCGGGCGTCGCACCATATGCGGGCGCCCTCCAGGAGTTCGTTGTCGGGGCCGATCACCGCGCCGTCGCCGATGACCGTGCCCGTGAGGATCGAGCGCCGGCCGACGCGGGCCCGGGTGCCGATCAGGGAGTCGGTGATGACCGCGCCCGGTTCGATGACCGCGCCCGGCAGGATCGTGCTGCCGAAGATCCGCGCGCCCTCCGCGACGAAGGCGCCCTCGCCCACCACCGTGCCACCCGAGAGCTTCGCGTCGGAGGCCACCTGGGCGGTGGGCAGGACCAGGCGGTCGCCGCAGCGGCCGGGGACGGCGGGCGAGGGAGCCCGGCCGAGGACCAGGTCCGCCGAGCCCCGGACGAAGGCCGCCGGGGTGCCCAGGTCCAGCCAGTACGTCGAGTCGACCATGCCCTGGAGGTGCGCGCCGGCCGCCAGCAGGCCGGGGAAGGTCTCCCGTTCCACCGACACCGGCCTGCCCAGCGGGATCGCGTCGATGACCGAGCGGCGGAAGACGTAGGCCCCCGCGTTGATCTGGTCGGTGACGATCTCCTCGGGGGTCTGCGGCTTCTCCAGGAACGCCAGGACCCTGCCCGAGTCGTCCGTGGGGACGAGGCCGTAGGCACGTGGGTCCGTGACCTTGGTCAGGTGCAGGGAGACGTCCGCGCCCGACGTCTCGTGGGTGTCGACCAGGGCCCGGATGTCCAGGCCGGTCAGGATGTCGCCGTTGAAGATCAGGACCGGGTCGTCGGGCCCGGAGTGCAGCCGGGAGGCCACGTTGCGGATGGCGCCGCCCGTGCCGAGCGGCTCCTCCTCCGTGACGTACTCCAGGTGCAGTCCGAGCGCGGAACCGTCACCGAAGTACGGCTCGAAGACCTCGGCCAGATAGGAGGTGGCCAGCACGATGTGCTCGACGCCGGCCGCTCTCGCTCTCGCCAGCTGGTGCGTGAGGAAGGGCACCCCGGCCGCCGGGACCATGGGCTTGGGCGTGTGCACCGTGAGCGGGCGCAGCCGGGTGCCCTTGCCGCCGACCAGGAGGATCGCTTCTGTCACGTGTCGTCTCTGCTTCCTGCCGGGACCGGCCGAACTGTCTTTCGGCCGGTCAGTGTATGCAGACCGTTCCGTGGCGCCTTCGTTGGCCGTGCGGCGTTCCGCCCCCTGCCCCCCGTCGGCGGTGCACGTGTGCTCAGCGGCCCTGGTAGCGGGCCGCCTTGGTGCGGGCCGAGCCCAGCTTTCCGTAGAGCTTGCGTCCCGGGCACTCGGTGATGAAGCCGTCCCGGTGCCCCGAGATCACGTTCAGTCGTACTTTCTTGCCTTTGCGGTGGAGATTGCTGCCTGCCGACTTCAGGTAGGTCTTCCCCTTCGGGTTGACCCGGTACAGCCCCAGCTTCCACGCGGTCAGCCGGGCGACGCCCTTGACCGCGGCCTTCGACGGCTTCGTGGCGCCGTAGGTCCCGAGGACGGCGATCCCCATGCTGTTGCTGTTGAAACCGAGCGTGTGCGCGCCGAGGACCGGTCTGGCCACGCCTCCGGCACGGCCCTCGTAGATCTTTCCGCACTTGTCGATGAGGAAGTTGTAGCCGATGTCCCGCCAGCCCATGCTCTTGACGTGGTAGCGGTAGATACTGCGGATGAGTGAGGGGACCTGCGAGCAGCGGTAGTTGTTGCCGCTGGCCGTGTGGTGCACGAAGGCCGCCTTGACCTTCTTCGTGTACCGGAAGCCGCTCTCGCGCAGTGACTCGTCGGCTCCCCAGCCGCGCCGCGTGACGATACCCGGGCGCGGGCCGATGTACGGCCTGGCCTGCCGCTGCTGCTCCGTCAGTTGACCGGGGTCGAGGGCGTAGTACTCCTGCTCGGTCTCGGCGCGGTTCAGGGCGGCGATCTCGGTGGCGCCGAGGGGGGCGAGGTCGGCGTTGGCGGCGGAGGCGTCGGTGAGCGCGGCGGCCTCGGCGTTCAGGCCACCGGTGCGGGGGCCGTCGGCGGTGCCGCCGAGGGACGGGTCCTCGTCCTCGCCGGGGTCGACGAGTTCGAGGCGCAGGCCGGAGGGCAGCGCGGGCGCGGCGGGCAGGGCGCGGGCACCCGTCCCGGCGGAGCCGGCTGCCGCGCCCTCGGTGTCGGGCTCGGACTCGGGCTCGGGCTCGGGCTCGACCTCGGGCTCGGAGCGGACGCGGAGTTCGACGCCGTCGGAGTCGCCCACCCACAGCGGGGCCGTGGCACCGCGGACGCGGCCCGAGGCCCTCTCCTGGGTGCCCGGGTCGGCGGCGTGGTCGGCGTTGTGGGTCTCCACGTCCTGCCAGCCCGACCAGGTGCCGGTGCCGGCGGCTCGGGTGCGGACCTGGACGCGGCCGTGCAGTTCGGCGTCGGGGTCGTCCCAGACGACGCCGACGAGGGAGAAGTGACGTACGGCCCGGCGGGTCAGGCCCTGTTCGGCGGCGGGGGCGGAGGGAGTGGCGCGGTCGCGGGTGAGGGGTTCGAGGGGGAGGGACTGGGTGCTGCCGGCGGCGTACGGTTCGGCCGCGCGCCGGTGGGCGGCGGCGGCCGGGACCCCCGCGCGGGCCGCGGGTCTCGCCGTCGTGGCGGCTTCCGTGGCCGGCACCGGACTCGCCGTCGCCGCGAGGGCGGGAGGGGTGAGGGGAAGGGCCAGAGCGGCCGCACAGGTGACACCGATCGAGGAAGCAAGGAATCCACGCATGCCCCTGATCTTGGACATAGTCATATAAGTCTGTCCATTTGGGATGTGACGGGCCGTCGGCCCGGTTCGGCCGAACCGGTGGCGGATTCACGGCGGGGCGGGGGCCGGTCCGTTGGGCGCGGGGGCGTCGCCCGCGTACGCTTGCGCGGGTGAACGCCACCGATCGCACCCCCGCCGACCTGCTGGGTTCCGCCCTCGCCGCGGATCCGGGACGCCCCCTGGTGACCTTCTACGACGACGCCACGGGCGAACGCGTCGAACTGTCCGTGGCCACCTTCGCCAATTGGGTGGCCAAGACCTCGAACCTCCTCCAGGACGAGTTGTCCGTGGAGCCCGGGGACCGGGTGGCACTGCTGCTGCCCGCGCACTGGCAGACGGCGGTCTGGCTGCTGGCGTGTGCGTCCGTGGGGGTCGTCGCGGACGTGGCCGGGGACGCGCGGGCCGCCGACGTCGTGGTGAGCGGGCCGGACCGGCTGGAGGAGGCGCGGGCCTGCTCGGGGACGCGGATCGCGATGGCCCTGCGCCCGCTCGGAGGGCGGTTCCCGCAGGTCCCCGAGGGCTTCGTGGACTACGCGGTGGAGGTACCGGGCCAGGGCGACCGGTTCGTGCCGTACGCGCCCGTGGATCCGGACGCCCCCGCGCTGATCGTGGCCGGGCGGGAGTTCAGCGGCGCCGAGGTGGTCGAGCGGGCCCGGGCCGAGGCGACCGCGCTGGGGCTGACCGGGCCCGGGTCGCGGATCCTGTCCGGACTGCCGTACGACACGTGGGAGGGGCTGCACGCCGGGCTGTACGGGCCGCTGGCCACCGGGGGCTCCGTGGTGCTCTGCCGCCATCCGGAGCAGGCCGGGGCCGGGGTGCTGGACAAGCGGGTGGAGAGCGAGCGGGTCACGACCATCGCCCACGGCACCCCGGGCCGCTGAACCCTCCCCCTCCCCCGTCCGGCCCATCCCCACCGGCCTCCGCTCCCCTTCCGCGCCATGGTCGTAGGAGCGGTGACGCGCGGGACGTTCCTACGTCAGGAGGGGTGGTTGCTGCCGTGGGCTACAGGGTCGGTCCGGGGACGGGGGCGTCCGCCGGCGGGCGGGGGCCGGTGCGGCGGCGCCGACGGCGGTGGGCGCGGATCTCGGCGTTCGGGGTCACGGCCCTCCTCCTGGCGGCCGGCGGCGTCGGCTGGGCCGTCTACGCCAAGCTCAGCGGGAACATCACGCCCGACGAGGCGGCCGCCGCCGAGCTCGCGCGGTACGACAAGGAGCGTCCCACCTCCCTGGTCAAGGACGCGCGGAACATCCTGCTGATCGGGTCGGACTCGCGTGAGGGGCGTGACAACGCCCGCTACGGACGGGACTCCGGCACCGAGCGGTCCGACACCACGATCCTGCTGCACCTGTCCGCCGGCCGGAGCAGCGCCACCGCCGTCTCCATCCCGAGAGACCTGATGGTGAACCTGCCGGGCTGCCGGCGCCCGGACGGGTCCCGCAGCGCGCCGCGGTTCACGATGTTCAACCAGGCCTTCCAGGTGGGCGGCTCCGCCTGCACCATCCGGACGGTGGAGAAGCTGACCGACATCCGCGTCGACCACCATGTCGTGGTCGACTTCCACGGCTTCAAGGAAATGGTCGACGCGGTCGACGGGGTCGAGGTGTGCCTGCGGGAGCCGATCGACGACCGGGCCGCCAAGCTGCGGCTGCCCGCCGGGCGCGTGACGCTCGACGGCGAGCAGGCCCTCGGCTACGTCCGGGCCCGCAAGTCCCTGGGCGACGGCAGCGACACCGAGCGGATGGAGCGGCAGCAACGATTCCTCGGGGCGCTCGTCAACAAGGTGCGCAGCAATGACGTCCTGCTGAACCCGGCGAAGCTGTATCCGGTGCTGGACGCGGCCACGTCGTCTCTCACCACGGACCCGGATCTGGCGAGCTTGCGTGGTTTGTACGCACTCGTGCGCGGTCTGCGCGACATCCCCATGGAACAAGTGCAATTCCTGACCGTCCCCCGGGAGTCGTACGCGTACGACGCCAATCGCGACCAACTCGTGGAGCCCGCGGCGGACCGGCTGTTCGAGCGGCTGCGAACGGACGCGCCCCTGGTCGTCGAGGGGAACGGCCCGCGGCGTCACGCCCCGCCGGGATCCGCGGACGCGCGTGACGGGTCGTACGGGGACGCCTATCGGAGCCCTCACCGCGCGCCCGCCGTCACCGTTTCTCCTCCACCGACGTTTCGGGGGAACACCGCAGCCGAGGACACCTGCGAGTAAAGCGGGCACCAAGCGCCCTCCAAGGCAATGGACTCTTCACTCGGGAAATGGGCGAATTGCCCAGGTGTAGGGGCGTGGAATCGGTCACCGTCGTCCCCCGGCGCCGAAAGGGGCGGTTAGTGTGAGCGATCCGGTGCGCCCGGCTCTGAGGGACGGTCCCGAGGTCGCGCACTGTGTGACCGAGACCCGAGCGCCTTGGAGGGGAAGGCGCCGCGTGCCCCGACGGAGGAAACAGGCAACCGTGGACGCGCAAGGCCGTGGGCGGGCGGACGACATCGACCCCGCAGACCAGTGGGTGCTCAACCCGGACACCGGCGAATACGAACTGCGACTGGGCCCTTCCGCTCCGCAGCCGGGCGTCCCGGGGCCGCGCAGGCCGCGGTCCTTGGAGGCACGCCCCTCGGCGCGCGGGCGCAAGGAGGCCCCCGGCCGGTCGCGGCCCGAGCCGCCCGGGCGGGCGGTGCCGCCGCCGCGCAGGCGCCGCGGGGCGCCGGAGGAGCCGCTGCCGGGACGGCGCGGACGGCGCCCGGTGAAGAAGGCCTCCAAGGGCAGGAAGATCCTTCTGTGGACCGGCGGCACGATGGCGTTCGTACTGGTCGCCGGCGCGGGCGCCGGGTACTTCTACATCGAGCACCTGAACGGCAACATCGCGTCCGTCTCCGACGACGGCGCGAGCACCGGTGGCTTCCAGAAGGACAAGGCCATCAACATCCTGCTGATCGGCACCGACAAGCGCACCGGCAAGGGCAACGGCACCTACGGCGACGCGGGCAGCGTCGGGCACGCCGACACCACGATCCTGCTGCACGTCTCCAAGGACCGTTCGAACGCGACCGCGCTGAGCATCCCGCGCGACCTGATCGTCGACGTGCCCGACTGCCCGACCACGCAGGAGGACGGTACGCAGAAGGTCATCCCCGGCACGCGGCAGGTCCGCTTCAACACCAGCCTCGGCCAGGACGGCCGTACGCCCAGCTGCACGATGCGGACCGTGACCGAGCTGACCGGGGTCAAGCCCGACAACTTCATGGTCGCGGACTTCAACGCGGTCAAGACGCTCACCAGCGCGGTCGGCGGGGTCGAGGTCTGTGTGGGCAAGGACCTCGACGACCCGGACTCGCACCTGAAGCTGTCCAAGGGCATGCACACCATCGAGGGCGAGCAGGCGCTGGCGTTCGTGCGCACCCGGCACGCCGTCGGCTTCGGCGGTGACCTGAGCCGGATCGGGCTGCAACAGCAGTTCCTGAGCGCGCTGATGCGCAAGCTGAAGTCCAACGACACCCTCACCAGCCCGACGAAGATGCTCGACCTGGCCGAGGCGGGCACCAAGGCGCTGACGGTGGACTCGCAGCTGGACAGCATCGGCAAGCTGAAGGACCTCGGTCTGGAGCTGGGCAAGCTCAACACCAAGAACCTGACGTTCGCCACCGTTCCGGTCGTCGACAACCCGGCCGAGAAGGTGAAGGCCACGGTCGTGCTGAACGAGTCGACCGCCCCGCAGGTCTTCGAGATGATCAGGAACGACGTCTCCTTCACCGCCGTCAAGGAGCGGAAGAAGAAGGAGAAGGCCGCCGAGGCCGCCCGGCTGAAGGGCAGCAAGGCGGACCCCTCCGAGGTGCGGGTGCGGATCCTCAACGGCGGCGCCGTCGCGGGCAGCGCCCAGGAGACCCTCAGCTGGCTCCAGAACGAGGAGGGCGTGACCAAGTCGGAGAACGCCGGCAACGCGCCCGCCCCGCTGGCGAAGACCACCCTGGAGTACGCGCCCGACCAGGCCGACCAGGCCCGCCGTCTCGCCGCCATCATGGGCCTGTCCGGCTCCGCGCTGAAGCCGGGCGAGAGCGTGACCAACTCCCAGGGAGTGCCCGCGATGACACTGACCCTCGGCAAGGACTTCAAGGGGGCCGGCGTCTCCCTCACCGCGCCCTCAAAGGCACCGGAGGGGGTGCAGAAGTCCACCGCCGACAAGGTGGAGTGCGCCAAGTAGCGAGTAATTCCTTCGCGTTCACCGGACTTCCTTCAAACAAATGGGCGGTATTGCCCAGTTGTGAGAACGTGCAATTTCTCACCCACGTCGCTTGACGCCGAAGTGTGCGGATAGTGTGTGCGATCCAGTGCTCTCACCCATGAGGTCCGTCCTGGGGGCGTGCACTGCTTGACCAGCACCGTGCGCCTTCCGGGGGAGGGCGCCGCGTGGCCCGACGGAGGAATCAGGCAACCGTGGACGCGCAAGGCCGTGGGCGGGCGGACGACATCGATCCCGCAGACCAGTGGGTGCTCAACCCGGACACCGGCGAATACGAACTGCGACTGGGCCCTTCCGCACCGCAGTCGGGTGTGCCCGGGCCTCGGGGTTCCGGTGGCCGCAGCAGGACCGGGACCGACGGCGCGGCCCGCACCCGCCGCACTCCCCCCGCCCGGCGTTCCGGCGCCGCCGCGTCCGGCGGCGGTGAGGCCGCCTCCCCGCGCAGACGCGCCGGTGCCCCGGCCGAGCCGGCCGCGGGGCGGCGCGGACGCCGTCCGGCACCGAAGAAGGCGAAGGGCAAGAAGGTCCTGCTGTGGACCGGCGGCTCCCTGGCGTTCGTGCTCGTCGGGACGAGCGCGGCCGCGTACCTCTACTACGAGCACCTCAACGACAACATCACGTCCGTCTCCGACGACGGCGCCGGCACCGGCGGGTTCAGCAAGGACCGGGCGATCAACATCCTGCTGGTCGGCACCGACAAGCGCACCGGCAAGGGCAACCAGGGCTACGGCGACAACGACAGCGCCGGGCACGCGGACACCACGCTGGTGCTGCACGTCTCCAAGGACCGTACGAACGCCACGGTGCTGAGCATCCCGCGCGACCTGATCACCGACATCCCCGACTGCCCGACCACGCAGGAGGACGGCTCGGAGAAGGTCATCCCGGGCACGCAGCGCACCCGCTTCAACAACAGCCTGGGGCAGGAGGAGCGGACGCCGAGCTGCACCATGCGCACGATCACCGAGCTCACCGGGCTGAAGATGGACCACTTCATGGTGGCCGACTTCAACGCGGTCAAGACGCTGACCAGCGCGGTCGGTGGCGTCGACGTGTGTCTGGCCAAGGACATCAAGGACCCCGACTCCAAGCTCGACCTGCCCAAGGGCGAGCACACGATCGAGGGCGAGGAGGCCCTGGCCTTCGTCCGGACGCGGCACTCGGTGGGCTTCGGCGGCGACCTGAGCCGGATCGAGCTGCAACAGCAGTTCCTCGGCTCGATGCTGCGCAAGCTGAAGTCCAACGACACCCTCACCAGCCCGCAGAAGATGTTCAAGCTGGCCGAGGCGGCCACCAAGGCGCTGACCGTCGACTCGCAGCTCGGCACGATCAAGAAGCTGGCCGATCTGGGCGCGGAGCTGGGCAAGTTCGACACCAAGAACCTCACGTTCGCCACCGTGCCCGTCGACGACAACCCGGCGGAGAAGGTCAAGGCCACGGTGGTCCTCAAGGAACCGCAGGCCCAGCAGCTGTTCGCGATGGTCCGCGACGACGTCTCGCTGACCGCGGTGAAGCAGGAGAAGAAGAAGGAGAAGGCCGCCGAGGCCGCCCGGCTGAAGGGCAGCAAGGCGGACGCCTCCGAGGTGCGGGTGCGGATCCTCAACGGCGGCGCGGTCGCGGGCAGCGCCCAGGAGACCCTCAGCTGGCTCCAGGTCGAGGAGGGCGTGACCAAGTCGGAGAACGCCGGCAACGCGCCCGCCCCGCTGGCGAAGACCACCCTGGAGTACGCGCCCGACCAGGCCGACCAGGCCCGACGGCTCGCCGCCATCATGGGCCTGTCCGGCTCCGCACTGAAGCCGGGCAAGAGCGTGGTCAACTCCCAGGGAGTGCCCGCGATGACACTGACCCTCGGCAAGGACTTCGAGGGGGCGGGGGTGCCCCTCACCACTCCGGCCAAGGTGCCGGACGAGGTGCAGAAGGCCACGGCCGACAAGGTCGAGTGCGCGAAGTGACCTGACCGTCCCTTCCTGCGTCTCACAGGTGGACGGAGCATGCCCGGACGAATCGCCCGGGCGTACATCCGACCGGGCATGTCAGTGGTCCAACCAGCAGCGGGGACGAGCTGGCCCCGGCGCAGCACCGGGGAACCCGTGGTCCGGACGGACGCGGGTCGCCCGTGATCCGAGCACCACGCGGGGCGGTCCCGTGGGTCGGCCGTAGGGGTGGGGAGGCAGGGGTATGACGCAGAGCGACGTGCGCGGAGGCAGCAGGCGGCGCGATTCGGGCGGCCTGGCCCAGGACGAGCGTCCGGGAACGGCGGCGCCCGCCGCGGGCGGCGACGAGGGGGGCGCGGGCGGCCGGGGCCGACGGCGCGGCCGGCGGCGCGGCGGCGGACGCCGGATGATGCGCTGGTCCGCGATCGTGCTGTCGGTGGTCATACTCGGGACGGCCGGCGCCGGATACCTCTACTACCGCCATCTCAACGGCAACATCGACAAGGGCAAACGCAACAGCGGCGACTCCGACGTCAAGAAGACCGGCCCCAACGCGGCCGGCCAGACCCCGCTCAACATCCTGCTGATCGGTTCCGACAGCCGGAACTCGGCGGAGAACGTCAAGCTCGGCGGCGGCCGGGACAACGTCGGCAGCAAGCCCCTGGCGGATGTGCAGATGCTCCTGCACGTCTCGGCGGACCGCGAGAGCGCGTCCGTGGTCAGCATCCCGCGCGACACCCGGGTGGACATCCCGAAGTGCGTCGACCCCGACAGCGGGGAGACCTACCCGGCCAAGAACACCATCATCAACGAGACGCTCCAGCGCGGTGGCCCGGGCTGCACCCTCGCCACCTGGCAGAACCTGACCGGTGTGTACATCGACCACTGGATGATGGTCGACTTCGCCGGAGTGGTGGACATGGCGGACGCCATCGGCGGTGTCCCGGTCTGCGTCAACCAGAACGTGTGGGACCGGCCGCTGCCCGGTCAGCGCGGCGGTTCCGGACTGAAGCTGAAGGCCGGCAAGCACAACGTGCAGGGCAAGGAGGCGCTCCAGTGGCTGCGCACCCGCCACGCCTGGGGCAGTGACCCGCTGCGCGCCAAGGCCCAGCACATGTACATGAACGCGATGATCCGGACGCTGAAGCAGCAGAACGTCTTCACCGACACCGGCCGTCTGATGGGCCTGGCCGAGTCGGGCACGAAGGCGCTGAAGGTGTCCGAGGAGATCGGCACCGTCAAGGAGCTGTACGACCTGGGCATGCAGCTGAAGTCGGTCCCGACCAACCGCATCACGATGACGACGATGCCGTGGATCGAGGACCCGCTGAACCGCAACCACCTGCTGCCCAAGCCGGACGACGCCGACAGGATGTGGGCGATGCTCCGCGACGACGTGTCCTTCGACAAGGCCGGGAAGGCGCGTGCGGCCGCCGCTTCGGGTCCGTCCCCGGCGTCCGTGAAGGCCACGGGCCCGGCCGCGGCGCCGGCCGAGGGGCTGTCGGTCACCGTCGTCAACGGCACGGCGAGCGACCAGCAGGCCGCGGTCCCGCAACGCGCCGCCGCGATCGTGGCCGCGTTGCAGCGGGAGGGCTTCACCCGGGCCGTCGCCTCGGGCCGGCAGGATCCGCACCCGCGGACCCAGGTGACCTACCCCAAGAGCACCGGGGAGCAGGGCCGGGCCAACGCGCTGTCGGTGGCCAAGGCGGTCGGCATCCCGGCCGGCCAGGTGCGCGCCACGGACGACGTCACGACCACGCTGACCATCGGCAGCGACTGGCGGGAGGGCACGGCCTACCCCAAGCAGAAGGCACCCGCGGCGGGCGACCTGCCCGACTCCGCGGACGCGCTGACCGCCGACAAGCAGGAGTGCATGGACGTGTACAAGCCCTACCAGTGGTGAGCACGGACCGGCAGGAGAGCGGGGCCCGGCGTCCGGGAGGACGGCGGGCCCCGCTCCGCGTGCCCCGGCTGCTGATCACCGCAGACCGCGGGCCCCTGACCGGACGGTCAGGGGCCCGCGGTCGTGTCGGTCAGCTCGCGGCGGCGTCCGCGCGCACTGCGGGGCGCCGGGAGGCGATGACCTTCCGCGCCAGCGCGCGCGGGCTGGTCAAGAAGCCCCAGCCCCACGACATGTGCATCGTGGCCAGCGCCACGGGGATCCGCAGCCGCGCCTTCAGCGGCAGGCCCTTGCCCGCCGGCACCGAGCCGAGCACGATCGCCGCGAGGTAGCCGCCGGGCACGACGAGACCCCACGGCGTCAGCAGGGCGCCCACCAGGATGCCGGCCCCGATCGCGCACACGGCGGTCGGCGGCGCGAGGTAGCGCAGGTTGATGGAGCCCTCGTGGTAGCGGGCGACGACATGCCGCCAGCGGCCGTAGTCCTTGTACTGCTTGGCGAGCGCCTTCACGCTCGGCCGCGGCCGGTAGGACACCTTCAGCTCCGGCGAGAACCAGATCAGCCCGCCGGCCTCACGGATGCGGAAGTTCAGCTCCCAGTCCTGGGCGCGGATGAACTCCACGTTGTAGCCGCCCTGCTGCTCCAGCGCCTCGCGCCGGAAGACGCCGAGATAGACGGTCTCGGCCGGGCCCGCCTGACCGCCGGTGTGGAAGGCGGCGTTGCCGACCCCGATCTTCGAGGTCATCGCGGCGGCGACCGCGTGCTCCCAGTCGTTCTCGCCCTCGGCGTGCATGATGCCGCCGACGTTCTGCGCGCCGGTCTCCTCCAGGAGCCGTACGGCGGTGGCGATGTAGTTGGGCGAGAGCATGCCGTGGCCGTCGACGCGGACGACGATCGGATGCCGGGAGGCGTTGATCGCGGCGTTCAGCGCGGCGGGCGTACGGCCCGTGGGGTTGGGGACGGTGTGCACGCGCGGGTCTTCGGCCACGAGCTCGGCGGCGATCTCGTCCGTGCGGTCCGTGGACGGACCGAGGGCGATCACGACCTCCATCTCGCCGGCGTACTCCTGCGCGAGGATCGCTTGGACTGCTCCCCGCAGATGCCGCTCCTCGTTGAGGACGGGCATGATCACGGAAACGGCGGGGAGCCGCACGTCGGGATTGGCGTTCATAGGGGGCTCACGTTACCGCGAACGGGGGACACCGGTGCGCGCCGCCGGGGCGCTGCCGCGGGCCGCAGATCGTATCGGCCTACGGTTTCACGGATCCCACGTACGGCCGTCGTCCGGAGGTGCCCCATGCCCACGCCGCCGCGGTCCCCCCGGTCCACCGCCGCACCCCAGCGCCGCCCGCAGCCCCCCGGCGGCCGCCGCGCCCCACGCCACCCGGGCCCGCCCCGGCGCAGGCCGCGCTGGGGCATGCGGGCCGTCACCACCCTGTCCGTGGTCGTCCTCGCCTCCGCCGGCATCGGGCACGCGGTGATGACCGGCCTCGACGCGGACATCACCCGCGTCGACCCCTTCAAGGACATGAAGAACCGCCCGCAGGCGGGCCACGGCATGAACGTCCTGCTGGTCGGCACCGACGGCCGGGAGAAGATCGGCAAGGAGGAGCGCCGCAAGTACCGGCTGGGCGGCGCCCCCTGCCACTGCACCGACACGATGATGATCGTGCACATCTCCGAGGACCGGGAACGGGCCAGCGTGGTGAGCCTGCCGCGCGACTCGTACGCGGTGACGCCCGCGCACACCGACCGGACCAGCGGCAAGCGGCACCACGGGCATCCCATCAAACTGAACGCGGCGTACGCCGAGGGCGGGCCGCAGCTGACCGTGCGCACGGTCGAGTCCATGACCAAGGTGAAGATCGACCACTACCTGGAGGTCGACTTCACCAGCTTCATGAAGACGGTGGACGTGGTCGGGGGCGTGCAGATCTGCACCGCCGATCCTCTCAAGGACAGCTACACCGGCCTGGACCTGCCGGCCGGCCGGCACACGCTGGCGGGCGGGCAGGCGCTCCAGTTCGTCCGCGCCCGCCATGTCGACGGGGCGTCCGACCTGGGCCGTATGAAGCGGCAGCAGCGCTTCATGGCGGCCCTGGTGGAACGGCTCACCTCGTCCGGGATCCTGCTCAACCCGATGAAGTTCCGGGACGTGACACGGGCGGTGCTCGGCTCGGTACGCGCCGACAAGGGCTTCGGCACCGACGAGATGCTGGACCTGGGCCGCGCCATGCGGAACTTCTCGCCCTCCTCCTCCGAGTTCACGACCGTCCCGATCGGGCGGATGGGCTACGCCGTGAAGGGCGTCGGCTCGACGCTGAAGTGGGACCCGGTGAAGGCGGAGCGCCTCTTCCAGGCCCTGCGCCAGGACCAGCCGCTGTCCGTGAACCGGTCGCGCGGCGCGGCCCGGGTCGTCGCGGTCGCCCCGCAGCAGATCCGTGTCCAGGTGGAGAACGGCACCCGCACGCCCGGCCTCGGCCGCCGTGTGGACGCGGCGCTGGCGTCGACGGGCTTCCGCACCACCCACGCCCCCGTGAACGCCGCCACCCGTGACGTGAAGCGCACGGTCGTCGCCTACGACCCCCGCTGGGACCGCTCGGCCAGATCCCTCGCCACGGCCCTGCCGGGCAGCGAGCTGCGCGCCGTCAAGGGCCTGGGCGCGACCCTCAAGGTCATCGCGGGCCCGGACTTCGAACGCGTCCGCAAGGTGCGCGCGGAGGACCCGGGCCAGGGCGAGCTCGGGGTGGTGCGGGGGGACGAGGTGGCGTGCGGCTAGAAGCCGGCGAGGTGGCGGCCGACGGCGGCTGACGGCAGGCCCGCCCCCGGTCAGTCCTCGAAGCCCTCCGCCGCCCGCCTCTCGCGCAGGTCCATGATCGCGCGACGGCGGGCCAGTCGGTGGGTGCGGCGGATCTGGGCCTCCTGGTAGCGGCGCTTGTCGCGCTCGGTCTCCGGGAGGACCGGGGGGACCCGGCGGGGCTTGCCGTCGGCGTCGACCGCGGCGAAGACGAGGTAGGCGGAGCCGACCTGCGTGGGCGGCGCGGACTCGTTCCAGCGTTCGGCCAGGACCCGGACGCCGACCTCCATCGAGGTGCGGCCGGTCCAGTTGACCTGCGCCTTGACGTGCACCAGGTCACCGACGCGGACCGGCTCCAGGAACGCCATCTCGTCCATCGAGGCCGTCACCGCCGGCCCGCCGGAGTGCCGCCCGGCGACGGCTCCCGCCGCGTCGTCGACCAGCTTCATGATGACCCCGCCGTGCACCGTCCCCAGAAGGTTCGTGTCGTTGTGGGTCATGATGTGGCTGAGGGTGGTGCGGGACGCCGAAGTCGGCTTGCCCGGGATCTCCGGACCGCCGGAATCCGCGGCTGGGGCCTGGTCTGTCATGGCCCCCACCTTATGCCGAGGCGGCTGAGGGGGATTTGTGTCAGCTTCGCCACAGGCGTGCTCTGATTTTCCGACGACCCTTGTATGGCCCACCACCGGGACCTGCACACTGTCGGCATGAATGATTGGCCCGAGGGATTTTCCGGCGACAACCGCGGCGGCCGGTTCGGACGCGGCAGCTCGAGCGCACAGCCCGAGAGCGCCCGTGTCATGCGGCAGGTCCGCCGCGGTCCGGCGGCATCGCCCGGGCAGGCACCGTACGGCGGCGGGGTACCTCCGCAGCCCTCGTACGTGGACGGCGGCGGCCACGGCCCCGGTGACGGCTACGACAGCGGCTACAACACCGGTCAGGTCTACGGCTCCCCCGGCGGCAGGGGCCCCGGCGGCCCGGGCGACGGCGGCTACGCGCCCCGCCCCGCGCCGGACTGGCGCCGCCGCATCAAGGTGACCGCCATCACGGTCGTGACGCTGCTGGTGGTGACGAGCGTCGGCACGTACTTCTGGGCCGACTCCAAGCTCAACCGCGAGGTCGACCTGTCGAAGGTCATCGACCGTCCGGAGGCGGGCGAGGGCACGAACTACCTGATCGTCGGCTCCGACAGCCGCAAGGGCATGTCGGCCGAGGAGAAGAAGAAGCTGCACACCGGGTCCGCCGAGGGCAAGCGCACGGACTCGATGATGATCCTGCACACCGGCGGCGGTGCCCCGACGCTGATCTCGCTGCCCCGCGACTCGAACGTCACGATCCCCTCGTTCAAGGGCTCCGACTCCGGCAAGCTCTACCCGGCCACGGGCCGCCAGACCAAGCTGAACGCGGCCTACGCCGAGGACGGTCCGGAGCTGCTGGTGCGCACGGTGGAGGCCAACACGGGCCTGCACATCGACCACTACGTGGAGATCGGCTTCGCCGGCTTCGCGAACATCGTGGACGCGGTCGGCGGCGTCGAGATGGACATCCCGCAGGACATCAAGGACACCAAGTCGGGCGCGGACCTGAAGAAGGGCAAGCAGACGCTGAACGGCGAGCAGGCCCTGGCCTTCGTCCGCACCCGCTACGCCCTCAGGGGCTCCGACCTGGACCGTACGAAGAACCAGCAGAAGTTCCTCTCGGCCCTGGCCAACCAGGTCGCCACCCCGGGCACCGTCCTGAACCCCTTCAAGCTGTACCCGACCATGAGCGCCGGCCTGGACACCCTCGTGGTCGACAAGGACATGGGCCTGTTCGACCTGGCGTCCATGTTCTGGGCGATGAAGGGCGTCAGCGGCGGCGACGGCAAGTCGATGAACATGCCGATCGCGGGCAACGCCCCCAACGGCAACCTCCAGTGGAACACCGCCAAGGTGAAGCAGCTGGTGAACGAGCTGAAGAACGACGAGCAGGTCACCGTCTCCGGCAACTGACCGGTCGGCGGCAGGCGGCGAGGGGGCACCCGGGCGGGTGCCCCCTCGGTCGTGCGGCGTCTCTCACATCGAGGCGGCCGACATCGAACGGCACATCTCGGCACAGCGGCGACACGCCTCCGCGCACCGCATCATCTGCGGGTCCTCCGGCATGGACATACACGCCTCCGCGCACATGTCACAGGCCCGGGCGCACAGCGCGCACATGTCGGCCATCAGGGGCGAGCGGCGCATCATCATGTCGGCGCACACGCGCGTCATCTCGGCGCAGTCCATGACCGCGCGCATGATCTGCATCTGGGCCGGGCCGCCCCTCTGCAGACAGGAGCTCATGGTCTCCTCGCACACGCTGTGGCAGGTCATGCACGCCTGCACGCAGTCCTGCATCTCCGCGCTCAGCGGGGTCGTGGTGGCGGGCTGCTGGGTCATGACGTCCTCCCGGGATCGGCGGGAGCCGCGGATCGGCGCCCGCTCCTCTCGTCCTACGCCTGTCGCCCCATGAGCACCACAGGGCGGACCGTCCCGGTCCGGTCGGCCCCCGCTGTGAGGGACGACTCACCGGGGCCGGCGTGAATCCTCCGGCAGCGGCAAAAAGGGTGTGCAGGCGCGCCGGAGTCCCGGCGCGCCTGGCCGGGGGCGGCGAGCGAACCGTGCAGGGGGAGGACCCACCCATGACGCAGCAGATGTACGACGAACGGACCGTGCCGTCGCCCAGAGGGCCGGAGGGGCAGAAGCAGCGGCTGCGCAGGCGGCTCGAGCGGCTGCTCGGCATCGCCGCGACCGAGGGAAACGAGCTCGTGCCGCTGCGCAACGGCGACGAGATCTTCCCCGCGATGCTGGCCGCGATACGCGCCGCTGAGCACACCGTCGACATGATGACGTTCGTGTACTGGCGCGGCGAGGTGGCCCACGAGTTCGCCGAGGCCCTGGCCGAGCGGGCCCGCTCGGGGGTCCGGGTGCGGCTGCTGCTGGACGGCTTCGGGGCCAGGGAGATAGAGCGGGACCTCCTGGACGCCATGGACGAGGCCGGTGTCCAGGTGGCCTGGTTCCGCCGGCCCACCCGGTTGTCGCCGATGCGGCAGAACCACCGCTGCCACCGCAAGGTGCTGGTCACCGACGAGCACACGGCGTTCACCGGGGGCGTCGGCATAGCGCAGGAGTGGTGCGGCGACGCCCGCAACCCCGACGAGTGGCGCGACACCCACGTGCGGGTCCGTGGCCCGGCCGTGGACGGCATCGCCGCGGCCTTCGCCCAGAACTGGGCGGAGTGCCACGACGACCTCTACGACGACCACGACCGATTCACCGCCCAGGAGCAGCCGGGCCGCGCCACGGTCCAGGTCGTGCGGGGGTCGGCCTCGTTCGGCTGGCAGGACATGCAGACCGTGCTGCGGGTCCTGATCACCTCAGCCGAGCGGCGCCTGCGGCTGTCCACGGCCTACTTCGCCCCCGACGCCTACTTCATCGACCTCCTGGCCGCGGCGGCCCGCCGCGGGGTCCGGGTCGAGATCCTGCTCCCCGGCCCCTACACCGACGAGCGGGCGTGCCTGCTGGCCGGGCGGCAGCACTACCAGACGCTGGTCGACGCCGGTGTCGAGGTGCGGGAGTTCCAGCCGACCATGCTCCACACCAAGATCATCACGGTCGACGGGGTGTGCTCCCTGATCGGCTCGACCAACTTCAACCGCCGCTCCATGGAGCACGACGAGGAGGTCGTGCTGGCCGTCCTCGACGAGGACTTCACCGCGCGGCTCGACGCCGACTTCGACGCGGACCGGGAGCGGAGCGAACCGATCGACCCCTCCCGCTGGAAGCGCCGCCCCCTGCCCGAGCGCCTGGCGGAGGCGGCGGTGACCCCGATCCGGCGCTTCCTGTAGAACGCCGGGGGCCGGAGCGGCCGGCCCCCGGGGCGGGGCTACGGCAGGTTGCGCGCCATGACGATGCGCTGGACCTGGTTGGTGCCCTCGTAGATCTGGGTGATCTTGGCGTCGCGCATCATGCGCTCGACCGGGTAGTCGCGCGTGTAGCCGTACCCGCCGAGGAGCTGGACGGCGTCCGTGGTGACCTCCATCGCCACGTCCGAGGCGAAGCACTTGGCGGCGGCGCCCAGGTAGGTGAGGTCGGCGTCGACGCGCTGGGAGGCGGCGGCGGCCTGGTAGGTCAGGGCGCGGGCGGCCGAGATCTTCATGGCCATGTCGGCAAGCATGAACTGGATGCCCTGGAAGTCGGCGATGGGCTTGCCGAACTGCTTGCGCTCCTGGACGTAGCCCTTGGCGTAGTCGAGGGCGCCCTGGGCGATGCCGAGGGCCTGGGCGGCGATGGTGATGCGGGTGTGGTCGAGGGTCTTCATCGCCGTGGCGAAGCCGGTGCCCTCCTCGCCGATCATGCGGTCGGCGGGGATGCGGACGTTGTCGAGGTACACCTCGCGGGTCGGGGAGCCCTTGATGCCGAGCTTCTTCTCCGGCGCGCCGAAGGAGACGCCCTCGTCGGACTTCTCCACGACGAAGGCGGAGATGCCCTTGGAGCGCTTGGTGGGGTCGGTGACGGCCATCACCGTGTAGTACTCGGACTCGCCGGCGTTGGTGATCCAGCGCTTCACGCCGTTGAGGACCCAGAAGTCGCCGTCGCGGACGGCCCTGGTCTTCATGCCGGCGGCGTCGGAGCCGGCGTCCGGCTCGGAGAGGCAGTACGAGAACATGCCGTCGCCCTTGGCGAGCGGGGTCATGTACTTCTTCTTCAGGTCCTCGGAGCCGGACAGGATCACCGGCAGGGAGCCCAGCTTGTTCACGGCCGGGATGAGGGAGGAGGAGGCGCACACGCGGGCGACCTCCTCGATCACTATGACGGTGGCCAGCGCGTCCGCGCCGGAGCCGCCGTACTCCTCGGGTACGTGCACGGCGTGCAGGTCGTTCGCGACCAGGGCCTGGAGGGCCTCGCGCGGGAAGCGGGCCTCCTCGTCCACCGCGGCGGCGTGCGGCGCGATCTTCGCCTCGGCCAGGGAGCGGACGGCGTCACGGAGCATGTCGTGCTCCTCGGACGGGCGGTACAGGTCGAAGTCAGCCGATCCGGCCAAGGTCTCTCACGCTCCAAAACGCTGCGATGCTGAAGCTAACTACCGTTAAGTAATCAAAAGTTTATGGGGTCGCCCACCCCAGTGATACGTGAGCTAGGCGACAGCGGAGAAGTTGCCCATGAGGGCGCGCCGTCATGCCCCGGATATGCTCGGGCGCGCACCGCATGCCGTAGACCCCTGGAGCACCTCATGGCCCTGAAGATCACCGTGATCGGCACCGGTTATCTCGGCGCGACACATGCGGCGGCCATGGCCGAACTGGGCTTCGAGGTTCTCGCCCTGGACGTCGTGCGCGAGAAGATCGAGAAGCTGGAGCGGGCCGAGGCCCCGATGTACGAGCCGGGTCTCGAGGAGCTGCTGCGCAAGCACGTGGCCGGCATCGAGGGCTCCAGCGGCCGGCTGCGCTTCACCCAGGACTGGGCCGAGGTCGGCGCGTTCGGCGATGTGCACTTCGTCTGCGTGAACACCCCGCAGCGGCACGGCGAGTACGCCTGCGACATGAGCTACGTCGACTCCGCGTTCGCCTCCCTCGCCCCGCATCTGCGCGGTCCGGCGCTGGTCGTCGGCAAGTCGACCGTGCCGGTGGGTTCCGCGGACCGCCTCGCGGCCTATCTGGCCGCGCACGCGCCGGCCGGTGAGGACGCGGAGCTGGCCTGGAACCCGGAGTTCCTGCGCGAGGGCTTCGCCGTGGACGACACGCTGCATCCCGACCGTCTCGTGGTGGGCGTGCGCAGCGAGCGGGCCGAGAAGCTGCTGCGCGAGGTGTACGCGACGCCGATCGCCGAGGGCTCGCCGTTCGTGGTGACGGACTTCCCGACCTCGGAGCTGGTGAAGACGTCCGCGAACTCATTCCTCGCGACGAAGATCTCCTTCATCAACGCGATGGCGGAGGTGTGCGAGGCGGCCGGCGGTGACGTGGCCAAGCTCGCGGAGGCGATCGGCTACGACGACCGGATCGGCAGGAAGTTCCTGCGGGCCGGGATCGGCTTCGGCGGCGGGTGTCTGCCCAAGGACATCCGGGCGTTCATGGCGCGCGCCGGTGAGCTGGGCGCGGACCAGGCGCTGACGTTCCTGCGGGAGATCGACTCGATCAACATGCGCCAGCGCGGGCAGATGGTGGAGCTGGCCCGGCAGGCGCTGGGCGGCGGGCCGTTCCTGGGCAAGCGCGTGGCGGTGCTGGGCGCGACCTTCAAGCCCGACTCGGACGACGTGCGGGACTCCCCGGCGCTGAACGTCGCCGGGCAGATCCACCTCCAGGGCGGCCAGGTCACGGTCTACGACCCCAAGGGCATGGACAACGCCCGCAGCGTGTTCCCGACGCTCGGCTACGCCGACTCGGCGCTGGAGGCCGTGCGCGGGGCCGACATCGTGCTGCATCTGACGGAGTGGCGGGAGTTCCGCGAGCTGGACGAGGGGGCCCTCGGCGAGGTGGCCGCGGCCCGCGTGATCCTGGACGGCCGCAACGCCCTCGACCCGGAGCGCTGGCGCAAGGCCGGCTGGACGTACCGGGCGATGGGACGCCCGAAGGCCTGAGCGCGGGCGTCCGCGAAGACAGGTGACGCCGGTTCGGCCGAGGCTCAGTCGGCCGAACCGGCGTCTTCGTGCATTGTGCCCCACCGGATCCGGCCCCGGGGCACGCTCCGGCCACCCGGCCGGAAGCGGCATCGGTCGTCACATCCCGATGTCGGACCCCCTGCCTCCGTCTGGGAATTCAGCATTGGAACTACTCGTCCGGCCGTCCTTGGCCCGGTAACGGCGCATCTTCGCGCGGGCGCCGCAGACCTGCATCGAGCACCAGCGGCCCCGGCCGGCCGGGCTGCGGTCGTAGTAGGCCCAGTGGCAGTCCGCGGCCTCGCAGGCCTTCAACCGGGTCCAGGTGCCGGCGACCAGGGCCTCGGCGACGGCGGCGGCCACGCGCGCGTGCAGCGAGCGGTCGTCGGCCGGGGCCAGGGCGGCCGAGCCGTCCGCCGGGTCGACCCTGACCAGGAGCGGGGCCCCGGCGAGGAGGTCGCCGAGCGGCGTCACCTCGCGGTGCGGCGGGTGCCCCGCGTGGGCGAGCAGGGTCGCGCGCAGGGACTCGCGAAGGGCGCGGGCCCGGTCCGTCTCCTCGTCGGTGACGCCGAGGCGCGCCCGGACCTCGGGCGTGTCCAGCGCGTCGGCGCCGGACTCGATGTCCAGGGTGTTCACCAGGGCCTCGACCAGCCCCAGGCCCCCGGGCGCGGGCGATCTCTCCGTCATGGCTGGACCGTACCTCTCGGGTTTCCCTTGCGAGGTTACCGGCAATGCGGGAGCATGCAGTAACGGTTACTGGTTACCCGGTCCGTACGGGTAACAGCCACTCCGAGGAGGAAGTCATGGCTCTCGCCAAGCTGGACGTCGTCGTCCTGGACTGTCCCGACCCACGCGCCCTGGCCGGTTTCTACGCCGAGGTGCTCGGCGGCACACCGACCGTGGAGACCGACGGGGAGGACGAGTGGGTCGACCTGAAGGTGCCGGGCGGAGCGCTGGCCTTCCAGGCGTCCCCCGGGTTCGTGCCGCCGAAGTGGCCGTCGCCCGACGGCTCGCAGCAGTTCCACCTCGACCTGGTGGTGGACGACCTGGACGCGGCCGAGAAGGGCGTCCTGGCACTGGGCGCGAAGCCGCTGGACGCCGAGGACCGGGAGCGGACCTTCCGGGTTTACGCCGACCCGGCCGGGCACCCGTTCTGCCTCTGCGCCTGCTGACTTCTGGAGGCCTTATGTCCGCCGTGGCACGTTTCCGTTCCGTCGTCCTCGACTGCCCCGACCCGCGCGCGCTGGCCCGCTTCTACGCGCAGGTCGGCGGCGGCACGCCGGAGGACGACGACCCCGAGTGGGTGGTGCTGCGCGTCCCCGGCGGACCCCGGCTCGCCTTCCAGCGCTCCCCCGGCTACACCGCCCCGGAGTGGCCGAGGGCCGACCGCAACGCCCAGCAGTTCCACCTCGACTTCGACGCCGGGTCGACCTGGGACGAGATCGACGCGGCGGAGGAGCGGGTCCTGGCGCTGGGCGCGCGGGTGCTGGACAAGGAGGACGACGAGAAGAAGGACTTCCGGGTGTACGCCGACCCGGTGGGGCATCCGTTCTGCCTGTGCCGGATCGAGCACGACTGAATCGAGCACGACTGACCGGCTACCCGTCCAGCTCCGCGATCGTCGCCGTCGACGGCTCCCGGCGTTGCTGGGCGGCGCGGGCGGTGAAGTCGGCGCCCCGCAGGATGCGTTGGACGTTGCCCCAGGTCAGGAGGGCCACATCGGCCTCCTCCCAGCCGCGGCGCAGCAGCTCCGCGATCAGCCGCGGGTAGCAGGAGGTGTCGCCCAGTTCCTGGGGGTGGGCGGCTCCGCAGTCGTAGGTGCCGGACAGTCCGACGCTGTGGGCTCCGGCCACGGCGTGGATGTGGTCGAGATGGTCGGCGACGTCGCGGACGGTCGGGCCGGTCTGCTCGGCGGTCAGCGGCACCAGGCACAGCCCCCTGGCCGCGCCCAGCTCGGCGAGCAGGTCGTCGGGCAGGTTCGCCGGGTGGGGCCGGACCGCGCGGGCGGCGGAACGGCTGCACAGCACCGGCGCGCGGGACAGGCTCAGGACCCGGCGGACGGTCGGCGCGGAGGCGCCGGAAAGGTCCGCGATCACGCCGAGCCGGTTCATCTCGCGCACGACCTCCTCGCCGAACCGGGTCAGCCCCGCCTCGCTCGCCCAGGACACCCCGGCCAGTGTCAGTACGCGCAGGCCGAGCAGGTGCAGCTGGCGCAGGATGCCCACCGAGTCGCCGACGGCCGCGGCTCCGGCGGGGCCGAGGAGCACGGCGACCCGGCCGCAGTTGCGGGCGTCGGCGACCTCCCCGGCCGTACGGACCGGCCGCAGGCCCTCCTCACAGGTCCGGGCGACGGTCTTGGCCAGGTCGAGCTGCTCCAGGGTGGCGCCGACGGCCCGGTCGCCGTCCAGCCCCTCGGGCAGGTGCAACGACCAGAACAGCGCGCCCACATGGCCGCCGCGCAGCCGGGGCACATCCGTGCCGACGGTGCTCTCGCCGTCCTCCAGGTCGTACCAGGACAGGCGCTTGAGCGCCCAGGGCAGCCCGTTGTAGCCGTCGGCGACGGGGTGCGCGGCGAGGATGGCGTGGGCCCGGGCCATGGGCGCGTCGTCGGGGTCGGAGACGGGCTCGTAGGACTCCGCCGCGACGACGGTCTCCTCGGGGTACGGGTCGGCCAGGTCGTCGCACTGGCCGGCCGCCGCGGTGGGGTGCAGGTCGTCCTGGAGGTCTGCCATGGCGGCTCCCGTACGGTCGTTCGTGAGGTACGGTCACCGTCGCACGCGGCGGTGGGCGGTTCCTGGTGGGTGGGGCGTTCGGGGTACGGGCGCACTCAGGGCAGCCGGGCCGCCTCGACCGGAGAGCATCCCCTGCGTCTCGTAGTAGCGCGGCGACCGCTCGCTGACGTTGGTGCGCCGGGCGTCCGAGGCGCTGGCGGCCGCCGGGGCCGGTACTTCATGTTCGTGGGCGGGGCGACCGGCTACACCGACCACCCCGCCCTCGACGCTCAGCCGGCGGACGCATCCAGCGACTCGATCGTGGCGTTGGACGGGGACCGCGTCGCCTGAAGCCCCCGGGCCACGTCCTGGGCCGCGTCCAGGACCCGGACCGCGTTCTTCCAGGTCAGCTTGGCCAGATCGGCCTTGGACCAGCCGCGGTCGAGCAGTTCCGCGAGGAGGTTCGGGTAGCCGGAGACGTCGGCGAGGCCGTCGGGGGTGAAGGCCGTGCCGTCGTAGTCGCCGCCGATGCCGAGGTGGTCGACGCCGGCGACCTCGCGCATGTGGTCCAGGTGGTCGGCGACCGTCGACACCGTGGCGACCGGGCGCGGGTGGCGTTCCTCGAAGGCGCGGTGCACCTCCATGGCCGACGCGGTCGTGTCGAGGGGGTGGAAGCCGTGGGCGCGCATGTTCTCGTCCGCCGCGGCGGTCCAGTCGACGGCCGCCTGGAGCACGAACTTCGGCACGAACGTCACCATCGCCATGCCGCCGTTGGCGGGCAGCCGCTCCAGGACGTCGTCCGGGACGTTGCGCGGGTGGTCGCACACGGCCCGGGCCGAGGAGTGGGAGAAGATCACCGGGGCGGAGCTCGTGTCGAGCGCGTCCCGCATGGTCGTCGCCGCCACATGGGAGAGGTCGACGAGCATGCCGAGCCGGTTCATCTCCCGCACGACCTCCCGGCCGAACGCGGTCAGGCCCCCGGCCTTCGGCTCGTCGGTCGCGGAGTCCGCCCAGTCGACGTTGTCGTTGTGGGTGAGGGTCATGTACCGCACACCGAGCCCGTACAGACCGCGCAGGGTGCCCAGGGAGTTGGCGATGGAGTGGCCGCCCTCCGCTCCCATGAGGGAGGCGATACGCCCCTCCCCGCGCGCGGCCTCCATGTCGGCCGCGGTGAGCGCGGGACGCAGGTCCCCGGGGTGGCGGGCCAGCAACTGCCGTACGCAGTCGATCTGTTCGAGGGTGGCGGCGACCGGGTCGGGCGCGTCCGTGCGGACGTACACCGACCAGTACTGCGCGCCGACCCCGCCCGCGCGCAGCCGGGGGATGTCGGTGTGCAGATGGGCGCTCTGGTCGGCGGCGATGTCCCGGGCGTCGAGGTCGTAGCGGACCTGCTCGCGCAGCGCCCAGGGCAGGTCGTTGTGGCCGTCGACGACCGGGAACTCGGCGAGGAGTTCCCGGGCCGCCTCCTGGGAGCTCATCGCCGTCACTTCCCCGCGCCGAAGCCGAAGCCGCCCGCGCCCTCGACCTTGGAGCGCAGGCGCTTGCCCTTCTCGGTGGCCTGGTCGTTGAGCTCCTGCTGGAACTCGCGCATACGGGTGCGCAGGTCCTCGTCGTGCGCGGCGAGGATGCGGGCCGCCAGCAGACCGGCGTTGCGGGCACCGGCGACGGAGACCGTGGCGACGGGGACACCGGCCGGCATCTGCACGATGGACAGCAGGCTGTCCATGCCGTCGAGGTACTTCAGCGGCACGGGCACGCCGATCACCGGCAGCGGGGTCACGGAGGCGAGCATGCCGGGCAGGTGGGCGGCGCCGCCCGCCCCGGCGATGATCACCTTGAGCCCTCGGCCGTCGGCCTGCTCGCCGTAGGCGACCATCTCGCGCGGCATGCGGTGCGCGGAGACGACGTCGACCTCGTAGGCGATCTCGAACTCGTCGAGGGCCTTCGCGGCGGCCTCCATGACGGGCCAGTCGGAGTCCGACCCCATGACGATGCCAACAACAGGGCTCATTCGGTGATGGTGCCTCTCAGGTAGCCGGCTGCGTGACGGGCGCGCTCCAGCACGTCGTCCAGGTCGTCGCCGTAGGTGTTGACGTGACCGACCTTGCGGCCGGGCTTCACGTCCTTGCCGTACATGTGGATCTTGAGCTGGGGGTCGCGGGCCATGCAGTGCAGGTACGCGGAGTACATGTCCGGGTAGTCGCCGCCGAGGACGTTGACCATCACGGTCCACTTGGCGCGCGGGCGCGGGTCGCCCAGGGGCAGGTCCAGCACGGCTCGCACGTGGTTGGCGAACTGGCTGGTGACGGCGCCGTCCATCGACCAGTGGCCGGAGTTGTGCGGGCGCATCGCGAGCTCGTTGACTAGGATGCGGCCGTCGCGGGTCTGGAACAGCTCGACGGCGAGGTGCCCGACGACGCCGAGTTCCTTGGCGATGTTCAGCGCCATCTCCGAGGCCTCGAGCGCCAGGGCCTCGTCGAGGTCGGGCGCCGGGGCGATGACCGTGTCGCAGACGCCGTTCACCTGCTGCGACTCCACCACCGGGTAGGCCACGGCCTGGCCGTGCGGGGAGCGCACGACGTTGGCGGCCAGCTCCCGGACGTAGTCGACCTTCTCCTCGGCGAGGACGGGGACACCGGCCTTGAAGGGGTCGGCGGCCTCCTCCACGGAGTCGACGACCCACACGCCCTTGCCGTCGTAGCCGCCGCGGACGGTCTTGAGGACGACGGGGAAGCCCTCGCCCTCGGCCGCGAAGGCGGCCACGTCCTGCGGGTCGGTCACGATCCGGTGCCGTGGGCAGGGCACACCGATCGCGTCGAGCCTCGCGCGCATCACCCCCTTGTCCTGGGCGTGCACGAGCGCGTCCGGGCCCGGGCGCACGGGGATGCCGTCCGCCTCCAGCGCCTTGAGGTGCTCGGTGGGTACGTGTTCGTGATCGAAGGTGATCACATCGCACCCGCGGGCGAAGGCGCGCAGGGTGTCCAGGTCGCGATAGTCGCCGACGACGACATCGCTCACCACCTGCGCGGCCGAGTCCTGCGGGGTGTCACTGAGGAGCTTGAACCTGATGCCGAGCGGGATGCCCGCCTCGTGTGTCATACGAGCGAGCTGGCCACCGCCGACCATGCCGACTACCGGGAATGTCACTCCCCCAGGGTATCGGCCGCGCCGCGGTGGCCGGATTGCCACCCTCCCCGGTGCCTCCCGGACGCCCGGCGGCCGTCCACCGGCGTCCGCAGGAAGATCGCGCGAGCGGGTGGTTAGCATGGCTGGGTTGACGCCGACGAACGGACGGGGGCCTGTACGACCATGGGACATGGTGCCTCTCGGCTCCGGCACATCGTCCGCGAAGTCGCCAAGTTCGGCGCGGTGGGCGGGGCGGGGGTGCTGGTCAACCTCGTCGTCTTCAACCTGGTGCGGCACACCACCGACCTCCAGGTGGTGCGCGCGAGCGTCGTCGCCACCGTCGTCGCGATCGTCTTCAACTACGTCGGCTTCCGCTACTTCACCTACCGCGACCGCGACAAGAGCCGCCGCACCCGTGAGATGACCCTGTTCCTGCTGTTCAGCGCGATCGGCCTGGTCATCGAGAACGGCGTGCTGTACCTGGCCACGTACGGCTTCGGCTGGGACACGCCGCTCCAGAACAACGTCTTCAAGTTCCTCGGCATCGGCATCGCGACCCTGTTCCGCTTCTGGTCCTACCGCTCCTGGGTCTTCCGCGCGCTCCCCACCCACGAGACACCCGCGCCGCCGTCCCCGGCCCTGCGCGGGGAGCAGCCCCCCGGCCCTCCGAAGCCGAAGCAGCAGGTGCCGTAGCCCCGCGGGGCCGTGCCCGGTCCCGGCACGTGGTCGAGTGCGCCGCGCGAGGATCAGGAAGTCATGACGGCTCGGTCGGACTCGCTGCGCAGAACGCAGAATTCGTTGCCTTCGGGATCAGCGAGGACCGCCCAGCCGGAGCCGTCGGGATTCCGGCGATCGGTGACGAGGGTGGCACCGAGGCCCAGCAGCCGTTCCACCTCCCGCTCGCGCGAGGTCTGTGGACGCAGGCACAGATGGATCCGGTTCTTGACCGTCTTGGCCTCGGGCACCTGGTTGAAGTACAGCACTGGGCCCTCTGCCGGCAGTACCTGAACCTCGGGATCCCCCGGCTTGTCCTGCGGATGCAGCGGACATCCGGTCACTGCGCTCCAGAACCGGGCCAGCCCGTAGGCATCCGCACAGTCGATCGCCACGTTCTGCACTACCGACACCATGCGCGTGAGCCTTCCTGATTTCCACTCCGGACGCCACCGAGTCGCACTCGCTAGGCGATGGCGTAGTCGGTCAGGGCGGGTTCCAGCAGGTCGAAGGCCTGAGCGGCTTCGGCGCCGACGGTCCGGGCGATCCGGTCGTCGGAGTGCCCGGCGAGAGTGAGCTCCTGGATGCGGTGGAACAGCACGCGGTGCACGCCGCCCAGCAGTTCCGCGGCGGTCCGGACGGTGATGTCGTCGGGCCGGGCACCAGTGGTCTCGGCGAGCGCCTGGGCGAGGCGGTGTGCGCGCTGGTCGTGGAGGCCGCGCACACACGTGCTCAAGGTGGGGCTGTCGGCGATCATGCGGGCGAACTCCGGGCCGGAGAACCCGGCGACCGGGTCCTGGGAGGCGACGGCGTCGTCGAAGGCCCGGCGCAGCGCGGCAAGCGCCGATTCCCCCGGGTGCCGGGCGTCCACGGCTCGGGCCAGCGAGGCGGCGAACTGCTCCTGATGGTCCAGCGCCAGGTCTTCCTTGCGCGGGAAGTAGTTGGTGACGGTCTTCTTGGCGACGCGGGCGGCGGCGGCGATCTCGGCGATGGTCGTCCGCTCGAAGCCCTGGTCGATGAACAGCCGTGTCGCGTGGTCGGAGATGAGCTGCCGGGTCTCCTGCTTCTTCGTCTCGCGAAGTCCGGCCCCGGGGGCCGGCGTCTGGGTAGCCATGGCGCAATCTTACCCTCGTAGCATTTTTATGTTGACACTAGTATTGGCACAGAATAAGTTTACGTCCGTCGTAAATTTTCCCCCGCATCCAGGGAGCCCTGTGCAGTTCACCGCCTCCACCGTCTCGCTGACCGTCGGCGACGTCACCCGGTCGCAAGAGTTCTTCACCACCCACCTGGGCTACGTCGTCCGGCACGCCGCCGACGGCTTCGTGTCCCTGGCGCACGAGGACGCGGTCGACGTCGTCCTGCTCGCCCGCGGTACCGAGGTGCTGCCGCCCGAGCAGCGTGAGCAGCGCGTCAGTGGCCTGATCCTGGCCTTCACCGTCGCCTCCGGCCTTCAGGAGCAGGAAAAGCGGATGCGCGAGGCCGGAGTACGGATCACCATGCCCTTGCGCCAGGAACCGTGGGGCGAGCGCCTGTTCCAGGTCACCGACCCCAACGGGGTGATCATCCAGTTCGTCGAGTGGACCGCTCCCGAGCACGGCTGACCCTCCTCCCGGCGAAAAATCCCGGGCTCGCCGCCCGAACCGCCGCGTGCACCACCCGCCATCCGCCACCCGACCGACAGGAAACCCTCCGTGCGCAAGCTCGTGTACTACATCGCCGCCACCCTCGACGGCTTCATCGCCGGGCCCGACGGCGCCGACCCCACAGGACCCGACGGCTTCTGGCCGATCCCCGGCGACTATGTGCAGCACCTCGCCGCGGAGTACCCCGAGACCCTGCCCGCCCCGGCCCGGAAGGCCCTGTCGATCACCGCGGAGGGCACGCACTTCGACACCGTCCTCGAGGGACGCAAGACGTACGAGATAGGCCTCGCCGCCGGTGTCACCGACGCCTACCCGCATCTGAGGCACCTGGTGTTCTCCACCACGTTGACCGAGCTCCCCGACCCGGCCGTGGAACTGGTCACGAGCGACCCGGTGGCGAAGGTACGGGAGCTGAAGCAGGAGGAGGGCAAGGACCTCTGGCTGATCGGCGGGGGCGAACTGGCGGGCGCCCTCTACGCCGAGATCGACCAGCTGATCGTCAAACTGGGCGCCCTGACCATCGGTACCGGGATCCCCCTCTTCGGCCGCACGGCCGCCTTCGATCCGCGCACCTGGAAGCTGACGGACCACGTCGTCCTGGAGAGCGGGGCGGCGTTCCTCACCTACAGCCGCGGCTGAGGAGGACGGGCCCTGGGCCGGACACGACCTAGCGGACCATCGGTTCCTCGTCGTCCAGGGGCTTGGGCAGCGGGGTGCGGGAGAGGAACAGGCCGAAGACCGGGGGCTTGGTCTGGAGCATCTCCAGGCGGCCGCCGTCGGCCTCCGCCAGGTCGCGGGCGACCGCCAGGCCGATGCCCGTGGAGTTGCGGCCGCTGATCGCCCGCTCGAAGATCCGGGCACCGAGGTCGGCGGGGACGCCGGGGCCCTCGTCCGTGACCTCGATCACCGCCTGGTTGCCGGTGACGCGGGTGCGCAGGGCCACCGTGCCACCGCCGTGCATGAGGGAGTTCTCGATCAGCGCGGCCAGGACCTGCGCGACCGCGCCGGGCGTGCCCACCGCGCGCAGATGCCGTTTGCCGGAGCTGACGATCGCCCGCCCCGCACTGCGGTACGCCGGCCGCCACTCGGCGAGCTGCTGCTGGATGACCTCGTCGAGGTCGAAGGAGACGGCGGAGCCGGTGCGCGGATCGCGGGAGTTCGTCAGCAGCCGTTCCACGACGTCCGTCAGCCGCTCGACCTGCGTCAGCGCGATCGTCGCCTCCTCCTTCACCGTGTCCGGGTCGTCGGTGAGGGTGATCTCCTCCAGGCGCATCGACAGGGCCGTGAGCGGTGTGCGCAGCTGGTGGGAGGCGTCGGCGGCCAGCCGGCGTTCGGCGGTCAGCATGCGGGCGATGCGCTCGGCGCTGCCGTCCAGCACATCCGCCACCCGGTCCAGCTCGGGCACTCCGTACCGCTTGTGCCGGGGCCGTGGATCGCCCGAGCCGAGGCGCTCGGCCGTCTCCGCGAGGTCGGTCAGCGGGGACGCCAGCCGGTTGGCCTGGCGGACCGCCAGCAGCACCGCCGCCACCACCGCCAGCAGCGCGACCAGCGCGATGATCAGGAGCGTCCGGCCGACCTCACGGGTCACCGAGGAGCGCGGCTCCTGGACGGTGACCGTCTCGCCCTCCTCGCCGGGCGCGCTCGCACTGATGACGTCCCCGACGGGCTTCGTGCCCACCTCGATGGGCGCCTCCCCCGGGATGCGGATCAGCGCGTAGTAGCGGTCCTGCGTGACCTGCTTGCGCAGCACCTCCGCGTCGACCTGCTGCGCCCCGAAGAGCCGGCTGTCGACGATGCTGGCCAGCCGGACGGCCTCGGACTCCACCCGTTCCTGGGCGCTGTTGCTGATCGTCCGGGTCTCGACGATGACGAGGGAGACGCCGAAAACGGCGATCACGACGAGCACCACGGCGAGCGTGGACTGGATCAGTCGGCGACGCATGTCCTGTTACCCGAGCCCGCCCCGCGACTCAGCTCTTCTCGAAACGGAAACCCACACCGCGCACGGTGGCGATGTAGCGCGGGTTGGCGGCGTCGTCGCCGAGCTTCTTGCGCAGCCAGGAGATGTGCATGTCGAGGGTCTTGGTCGACGACCACCAGGTGGTGTCCCAGACCTCCCGCATCAGCTGGTCGCGGGTGACGACCCGGCCCGCGTCGCGCACCAGCACCCGCAGCAGGTCGAACTCCTTCGCGGTGAGCTGGAGCTCCTCCTCGCCCATCCAGGCGCGGTGCGACTCGACGTCGATGCGCACGCCGTGCGTGGCGGGGGGCTGCTGCGGCTCGGAGGCGCCGCGCCGGAGCAGGGCCCGCACCCGGGCGAGCAGCTCGGCGAGCCGGAACGGCTTGGTGACGTAGTCGTCGGCGCCCGCGTCGAGCCCGACGACGGTGTCCACCTCGTCGGCGCGCGCGGTCAGGATGAGGATCGGGATGGCATGGCCTTCGCCACGCAGGCGGCGGGCCACCTCCAGGCCGTCCATGCCGGGCAGGCCGAGGTCGAGCACGACCAGGTCGACGCCGCCCTGCAGTCCGGCGTCGAGAGCGGTGGGGCCGTCCTCGCGAACCTCGACCTCGTAGCCCTCCCGGCGCAGAGCGCGGGCCAGCGGCTCCGAGATGGACGCGTCGTCCTCGGCGAGCAGTACACGGGTCATGAGGTGATGGTAGACCTGCGACGCCCTGAGCTGGGGTGTGACCGGAGGCCTTGATTCTTACCGTGGGCACACGCGTTTCTCACGTTCCCGTGGTAGCGGTGCGACCCTCTGTCTGTGGGGTGCGATCCTGGTAAGGACCTTGGAAACGCGGCGCACGGTTCCCCCGACACCTGTGATCCGTGTCTCAAGGTCTTCCATATGGGGCGGTGTCCTGCCGTATGGTGATTCAACGCCTGTAGCACCACGGCGACCTTCGGAGGCCATTTGCCCTGAAGGTCTCTTTTGTGTGCGGGCCGGTTCCCGCCGGCCCCCAACGTGAAACGACCTGTGGCCGGGCCTCGTAGTGCGGCGACGCGCGTAGAGGCGTGGATCCCGGTGGCGACCGCCCACCGCTTCGTGATCCGGAGCGGACCCCCGTAGGCGTCGGGCGGACGGCCGTACCCACCGGTGCCGGCAGCCCCCACCGGGCGCACCACCGCTGTCGCGGGGCGCGTCCCGACCAGCAAGGAACGACCATGGCGTCCAGCCTGACGAAGGACTCGGCCCGACCGGGCACCCCCGGTGCCGAGAAGACCTTCTTCGGCCACCCCCGCGGACTGGCCACTCTGTTCATGACCGAGATGTGGGAGCGTTTCTCCTACTACGGCATGAGGGCCCTGCTCCCGCTGTACCTGGTGGCCCCTGGTGGCCTGCACCTGAGCGCGGGCACCGCGACGGCGATCTACGCCGTGTACCTGTCGCTCGTGTACCTGCTCACCCTGCCCGGCGGCTGGTTCGCCGACCGGGTGCTCGGCCCCCGCAAGACGGTCGCCGTCGCGGGCGTGGTCATCATGCTCGGCCACCTGTGCCTGGCACTGCCCGCCGCCGCGAGCTTCTTCGTCGGCCTCGGCCTCGTCGCCATCGGTTCCGGTCTGCTGAAGGCCAACATCTCCACGATGGTCGGCCACCTCTACGACGGCCCGGAGGACCCGCGCCGCGACGGTGGCTTCACGGTCTTCTACATCGGCATCAACCTCGGCGCCTTCATCGCGCCGCTGGTCATCGGCACCGTCGGTGAGAACGTCAACTGGCACCTGGGCTTCGCGCTCGCCGCGCTCGGCATGGCGCTGGGCCTCGTCCAGTTCCTGCTCGGCAGCCGCCACCTGAACGCGAAGAGCAGTGAGGTCCCCACCCCGCTGACGCCCGCCGAGAAGGCGTCGACCCTGCGCAAGGGCCTGATCTGGCTGGCCGTCGCCGTGGTCTTCTACGGCCTCGTGGGCGGCACCGGCCACTTCACCCTGAACTGGGCGCTGATCCCGCTCACGCTGCTCGGCCTGCTCGTGCCGATCCTGGTCATCTCCCGCATCATGCGCGACAAGGACCTCGACGCCGGCGAGCGTTCCAAGGTGTCGGCGTACATCTGGTTCTTCGTCGCCGCCGCCGTGTTCTGGATGATCTACGACCAGGGCGGCTCGACCCTGTCGCTCTTCGCCAGCGACAAGGCCGACAACACCGTCTTCGGCTGGGAGTTCCCGGTCTCCTGGTACCAGTCGGTCAACCCGGTCATGATCATGGCGCTGGCGCCGGTCTTCGCCTGGCTGTGGCTGTGGCTGAACCGCCGCGGCAAGGAGCCGAGCACCATCGTGAAGTTCGCCTCCGGCCTGGTACTGGTGGGTGCGTCCTTCTTCCTCTTCCTCGCCCCGCTGTCGATCGCCGAGGGCGGTCACAAGGCCGCGGCGATGTGGCTGGTCGGGATCTACTTCGTGCAGACCGTGGGCGAGCTCACGCTGTCGCCGGTGGGTCTGTCCGTGACGACGAAGATGGCGCCGGCGAAGTACGCCTCCCAGATGATGGGCGTCTGGTTCCTGGCGGTCACCGCGGGCGACTCCGTCACCGCGCTGCTGTCCAACCCGGCCGTCGGCGGGGTCAACCTCGACAAGACCGGCTTCGTGGCGCTGGAGGCGGCGCTCGCCGTGGTCGCCGGCCTCGCGGTGTACATGTACCGCAAGAAGGTCAAGGCCATGATGGGCGAGGTCCGCTGACCCCGGCCCCCGGATCCTGAGCAGGGCCGTCGCACCCCCCGGGTGCGACGGCCCTTCTTTCATGGCCTCCGCGGCCCCGGCCGGTTCTTCATGGCCTCCGCGGCCCCGGCCGGTCGGAGTCCGGGGCGAACCAGGGCCGGGCCGCCGGTGCCCGGCGGGCGACGGGCAGCCGCGGCCGGCGCGCGGGGCGTGCCGCGTGGCCGGGGCGGCGTGGCCGTGTGTGGTCGATCACGGCCAGGGCCGCGCGGAACAGGGCCGCCGGCACGACCAGCAGGACGAGGGCCCAGAACAGGGTCACGCCCCAGGGGCGGCCCACGCCCCAGGGGTGTTCGGCGAGCACCTTGCCGCCGTACTTCAGCGACACCGTGTAGTCGCCGTGCGCCCCGGCGCCGAGCTCCACGGGCAGCTCGATGCGGGCTCTCCCTCCGGGCCGGATCGTGCCGCGCCAGCGCTGGTCCTGCCACTCGGGGGCGAACACGCCATGTGAGGTGCCGACCTGGAAGACCGGGTTCTTCACGGGGGACGTGCCGACGTTGCCGACGGTGACCACGAGGGTCCGCGCGGGCGGGGAGCCGAACCAGGTGAGCAGGCCGCCGGAGCCGCGCAGCCGGGTGTCGGCGAGCAGGGACAGCCGCCCGCCTGCCGCGTCGGCGGGCAGCGGCTCGACGGCGTGCCCGGCGACCCGGAGGGCCGCGTCCGCCTCGGCTCCGGCTCCCGTGACGGTCGCCACGTGCACCACGCAGGGGCACGGCACCGGTGGCTCCACGACGGGCAGTTCGCGGCGGAAGCGTCCGTCGGCGCCGGTGGTGACGGCCCGGCCGTCGGTGTTGGCGCAGGAGTTGGTGCCACCGGTCACGCCCCGCTTCGGTTCGGCCTGCCCGCACACCAGCAGCGTCAGCAGGGCGCGGGGCCGCCAGCCGGTGCCGCTGACGGTGATCGAACCCCCGGTCCCCGCCTGGGAGCTGGACAGCTCGACGGCGGGCCGGTCCCCCGCCCTGACGGGCCCGGCGCCCGCGAGGACGAGCAGCAGCGCCAGCAGGACCGGCAGTGCCCCGTACGGAAGGCGGACGGTGTGCGGCATCGGCGGCTCCAGGGGTCGTGCGCTCGGCGGTGCACAGGCCGGGCGTGCGTCAGCGACCGGCCCGAGCGCCCTGGTGACGCCGTGTCAGCCACAGGGCCCCCGCCGCGCCGGCGAGCAGAACCGTGCCGCCGAGGGTGCCGAGGGCGACGGCGGAGTCCTCCGGGCCGGTCTGAGCCAGCCCGCCACCGGTGTCGGAGCGGGAGCCGGAGCCGGAGCCCTGGGCGGAGCCGGTGGTGCCGTCGCCGCCCGCGGCTCGGACGTCGAGGGTGAGGGACGGGCCCGGGTCGTTCGTCGGGGTGCACGTGGTGGTCGTGCCGAGCGCCTTGATGGTGAGCACGCCCGCCGTGAAGGTGACCTCGCCGCTCTTCTTCGGTGTGTAGGTGCCGCTCAGGTCGCTGATCTTGATCGGCGTGTTGGCCGGGATCGCGGCGTCGTTGGCGGGGCCGGTCACCGACAGGGTGCCGCCGTCGGCGCCGCCCAGGGCGATGGTGGCGCTCGGTGTCATCGCGCCTTTGCCCAGTTCGACCGGGCTGGAGGAGACGCCCTTCTGCCAGGACATGGTGATCCGGTAGCCGCCGCCGCTCTCGACGCCCTTGATGTCGATGGGCGAGACGGCACTTTTGTCACCGATCGGGGTCTTGCACTGGTAGTTGACGTCGACGACCTCGGCCCGGGCGACGGGGGCGGCCATCCACACCACCGAGCCGGCCAGGGCCGCGGCGGACGCGAGCGCGGCGGTTCGTTTCCGGTACGACACGGTGCCGCTCCCCTTCCTTTTCCTGACGGTTCATCAGACAGGGCCGTCAAGGTACGCCCGGCACGTTGAGGAAGGAAGACACGGGGCACACCGGATCCAGGCACCGCACTCACCCGTTCGGACGCACCTGGAGCGTCTGCCGGAGCGGCGAAACGGACAGACCGGAACAGGACCAGACAGCACCGCACAGGACCGTGCAGGCCCGTCCGGGCAGCTTCGACGGGCACGCAGGAGAGGGCGGGAAGGGGTCGGAGCCAACCGCAGGTCAGGCACGCCATGGGACGCCCGGGTACGCCGCAGGTCGATCAATACGCCCACAGGCCGGCCGACGCCCAGCCGGTCGCCCCGGAGCAGGTCATGCCGGTGCGCCGCAGGTCACGCCGGTGCGCCCAGCTCCGCCCATACCGTCTTGCCCGAGACCCCCGGCGTGCGGACGACGCCCCAGTCCAGGCACAGGCGCTGGACGATGAACATGCCGTGGCCGCCCGGGCGACCCGCGCGGTGCGGGGTGCGGGGTGCGGGCTGGCCGGTGCCGCGGTCGGCGACCTCGATACGGATCACCTTGTTGTCGCAGGTGATCCGCAGCTGGTCCGGCCCCTCGGCGTGCAGGCAGGCATTGGTGACCAGCTCGGAGACGACCAGAAGCACATCCTCGGCGGCGGCCCGCTGGTCCGCGGAGGCGGCCGGCAGCCAGCCCCACGCGTACAGCGCCTGGCGGGTGAAGTCGCGGGCCAGCGGCACCACGCCGCTCTCCCCGTCGAAGCTCAGCCGGCGCACCTGCCGGCCCCCCGACGGCGCCGCCCCGGACGGCGTGCCCACGCCCTCACCGGACGCGCCGGTCGCCGCCACGCCACCCTCGGACGCCCCGGAAGCGCCGCTGGGCTCCGGCCCGCGGTCGCCCGGCGGGTAAGGCCGGGTGGTGCTCATCAGCGCTTCACCTCACCGATTCACCAGTTCATGATTCAGAAAGTTCACTACAGAGTCAGTCACGCAGCGCGCGGCACATCGGTTTCGCGGCGCCCCCGCCACTTTGGTGACCGACACGTTCAGGATGTCTCCTGCCCGGGCGGACCGGGGGAACACCCATGTATTGCGCACGAAAGACATGACACGACTGGGACACCGGTCACAGGGGGATGTCCGAGGCACCGCGCACCGACACACCGCCGGTCAGCCCGGCCCGTCGGACAGGGCCGCCTCGAGCGAGTCGTGGACGCTGAAGACCGCGTCCGCGCCCGTGATCTCGAACACGCGGGCCACCACCGGCTGCATGCCGGCGAGCGAGACGCCGCCACCGGCGGCCTCCGCCTTCAGCCGGGCACCGAGGAGCACGTTGAGGCCCGTGGAGTCACAGAACTCCAGGCGCGCGCAATCGATGACCAGGCGCTTGAATCCTTTGGCGAGGCAGTCCTCGAGCGGCTCCCGCAACAACTCGGCGGTGTGGTGATCCAACTCACCCGCCGGGGTCACGACGGCATTGGAGCCCTCTTCCCGCACCTCCACCAGAAGCCGGCCAGACTGTGCGCTGCCGACCGTCCCGCGGTCCATGCCGTCTCTCTCTCCCGACGTCGAGGCTGGTTACTGACGCCCTCGAACACTACGCCTTCCCAGCATGGTCCGACACCCGAACAACTACACACAAACGGACATATGCCCACAGAACGCACTTGCGGTGGGCTCGGGATAGCGGGTAGGCCTAGTAAGGACACGTACCCGACACGGCCGGCTTTGGAGGCGCCGCACACCGCAGTGCACCTTACGGCTCCGGCAGCCATATGCCGAGAACGATGGAGGACATCATGTCACCCCGGCTCGACGCATCGCGTACCCCGAAAGCGACGTCGACACCCCCTCCGGAACACTTGAATCCCATCGAGCAGGACGAGATGCCCGTCACATCGGGCGGCCTTCTCGCCGGACTTCCGGACATCCCCCCGTACGAGAACGTCGGCGCGGTCGATGCGCGGGCCCTGTCGAAGACCCTCTTCGAGCGTCTGGAGACGCTGGAGGAAGGGACCCACGAGTACTCGTACGTCCGCAACACCCTCGTCGAACTGAACCTCGCGCTGGTCAAGTTCGCCGCCTCCCGGTTCCGCTCCCGCAGTGAACCGATGGAGGACATCATCCAGGTCGGCACCATCGGCCTGATCAAGGCGATCGACCGCTTCGAGCTGTCCCGCGGTGTGGAGTTCCCCACGTTCGCGATGCCGACCATCGTCGGCGAGATCAAGCGCTTCTTCCGCGACACCTCGTGGTCCGTGCGCGTACCGCGACGGCTCCAGGAGCTGCGGCTCGACCTGGCCAAGGCCGGTGACGAACTGGCTCAGAAGCTCGACCGCGCCCCCACGGTGGCCGAGCTGGCCGAGCGGCTCGGCCTCTCCAACGACGAGGTCGTCGAGGGCATGGCCGCCTCGAACGCCTACACCGCCTCCTCGCTGGACGCCCAGCCGGAGGAGGACGACTCCGAGGGCGCGCTCGCGGACCGCATCGGCTACGAGGACCACGGGCTCGAAGGCATCGAGTACGTCGAGTCGTTGAAGCCGCTGATCGCCGAACTCCCACCGCGCGACCGGAAGATCCTGTCCCTGCGGTTCGTCGCGGGCATGACCCAGTCGGAGATCGGCGAGGAACTCGGCATCTCGCAGATGCACGTCTCGCGTCTGCTGTCGCGGACGCTGGTGCGGCTGCGCAAGGGGCTGACCGTCGAGGAGTGATCCTCAATGGATGACGCTTTCCTCAGGGGGCGGACCGAACGTCCGCCCCCTGAGCGCGTGCCCTACGGGGCTCAGCCCGCCCGTTGCTCCCGCCGGCCCTTCTCCGCGCCGCCGATCCGCTGCGCGTTGTCGGACACGTTTTCAGTTCCGTCCCAGGCCGATGACGATGAGAGTGAGCGTGGGCAGTGCGGTGGCCACCGCGCTGAGCAGCCAGTACCTGCCGGGTGACAGTGCGGTCCTGCGGCGGAACGGACGGTTGGCCAGCCACCAGATGAGGCCGAACAGGACGAGGATCGGTGTCGCGACCATCACCCAGGGGAGCACACCGTCGTTCTCGGTGGGCTCGCGGTCGGTCCAGCCCAGCGAGGCAAGGGGCCAGTTCGCAGCGAAGTACCACAGCATGAAGGCGGGCACCACGGCCGGAATCCCCAGCAGGACGTTGACGACCAGGGGAAAGCTCAGCCGGAGCCACTGGCGGGTGGTGCTCGTCTGCATCGGATCTCCCTGACCGCGCGACGACATGTGGAGATCGGGCGCCTTCGTCGGTCAGAGCACCCGCTCACCGCGCCGCCACACACCGCTGACCAGCGGCACGCCGGGCCGGTAGGCCAGGTGGACGTGGCTGGGCGCGTCGAGGAGCGTCAGGTCGGCGTACGCGCCCGGGGTGAGGCGGCCGACGTCGGTGCGCCGCAGGGCCGCCGCGCCGCCCGCGGTGGCCGACCAGACGGCCTCGTCCGGGGTCATGCCCATGTCCCGTACGGCGAGCGCGATGCAGAACGGGACGGAAGAGGTGAAGGACGAGCCCGGGTTGCAGTCGGTGGACAGGGCCACGGTGACACCCGCGTCGAGGAGACGGCGGGCATCCGGCCACTCGGCGCGGGTGGAGAACTCGGCGCCGGGCAGCAGGGTGGCGACCGTGCGGCTGTTCGCCAACGCGTCCACGTCCTCGTCCGTCAGATGGGTGCAGTGGTCGGCGCTGGCCGCGTCGAGTTCGACGGCGAGCTGCACACCGGGGCCGTAGGAGAGCTGGTTGGCGTGGATGCGGGGGTGCAGGCCCCGGGCCTTGCCGGCGGTGAGGATCGCGCGGGCCTGGTCGCCGTCGAAGGCGCCCTTCTCGCAGAAGACGTCGATCCAGCGGGCGTGCGGGGCGCAGGCGTCGAGCATCTCGCCGGTGACCAGGGCGACATAGCCGGCCGGGTCCTCGGCGAAGTCGGGCGGGACGATGTGGGCGCCGAGGTAGGTGACCTCGGTGGTGTGGGCGGCGGCGATGCGCAGGGCCCGGGCCTCGTCCTCGACGGTCAGGCCGTAGCCGGACTTGGTCTCGAAGGTGGTGGTGCCCTGGCGGAGGGCTTCGGCGAGGTAACGGGTGACGTTGGCCTCGAGTTCCCCGTCGCTGGCCGCACGCGTCGCCGCGACGGTGGTGCGGATGCCGCCCGCGCTGTACGGCCGCCCGGACATCCGGGCGTTGAACTCCTGCGTCCGGTCGCCCGCGAAGACGAGGTGGGAGTGGGAGTCCACGAAGCCGGGCAGGACGGCCCGGCCGCCCGCGTCGACCCGATTGTCAGTGGCGGGTGCTTTGCTTTGATCACCGGTCCACACCACGCGGTCGCCTTCGATGACGACGGCCGCGTCCTGGACCAGTCCCAGGGGGGAACCGTCACCGAGGGAGGGGTCGTTGGTGACCAGGCTTGCGATGTTCGTGATGAGCGTGCTTGCGGTGCTCGCGGAGTGGGCGGGGCTGACGGTCGTCGCGTTGCTCATGGCGTCCTTGGTGGCCTGGTCGGCGGTGGGGTCGGGTTCGGGGGCGGAGGCGGGCCGCGCGGGCGGGCGGCCCGGGCTCATCCCCGCAGGGCTTCGACGGCGTCGGCGAGGGCTCGCGGCACATCCGGTACGAGGCGGTGGACCCCGTCCCGTACGACGTGCCGCCCTGCCACGACCGTATGCGACACGTCCGCTGCCGACGCGGCGAATACGGCCGTCTCGGCCCCGAGCCGCGGAAGCGGCCCTGCCGTCCTGACCGAGTCGAGCGCGAGCGTGGTGAAGTCCGCGAGGGCGCCGGTCTCCAGGGCGCCCGCCTCGTCCCAGCCGAGGGCGGCGTGGCCGTCGGCCGAGGCCGCCCGCAGGAGGGCCGCCGCCGTCCAGTGACCTCGGGTGCGGGTGCGCAGCCGCTCGTTCAGCTCCATGGCCCGCGCCTCTTCGAGCAGGTCGATCACGGCGTGGCTGTCGGAGCCCAGGGACAGCGGGGAGCCCGCCCGCTGAAGGGCGACGGCGGGTCCGATGCCGTCGGCGAGGTCCCGCTCGGTGGTCGGGCACATGCAGGTGCCGGTGCCGCTGCCGCCGAGGAGGGCGATGTCCTCGTCGGTGAGGTGGGTGTTGTGGACGCCGGTGGTGCGCGGTCCGAGCACTCCGTGGTCGGCGAGCAGCCGCGTGGGGGTGCGGCCGTGGGCCTCCCGGCAGGCGTCGTTCTCGGCGGTCTGCTCCGACAGGTGCACATGGAGCGGGGCCCGCCGCTCCCCGGCCCAGCGTGCGACGGTCGCCAACTGGTCGGCGGGCACGGCCCGTACGGAGTGGATGGCCGCTCCGATCCGCGCGTGATCCCGTTCCTTGAGACCTGCACAGCGTTCGGCCCAGGCCTCGGCGGTGCCGTCGGAGAAGCGGAGCTGGGGTTCGGTGGGCGGCTGCCCGAAGCCGGAGGAGAGGTAGGCGGTGTCGAGGAGGGTGATGCGGATGCCGGCTTCGGCGGCGGCCGCGATGAGGGCCTCGCCCATGGCGTTGGGGTCGGCGTAGGGGGTGCCGCCGGGGGCGTGGTGGACGTAGTGGAACTCGCCGACGGCCGTGATGCCGGCCAGGGCCATCTCGGCGTACACGGCCCGGGCCAGGGCGTGGTAGCTGTCCGGGGTGAGCCGGGCGGCCGTGGCGTACATGACCTCGCGCCAGGTCCAGAAGGTGCCGGAGCCGACCTGGACGGTGCCGCGCAGGGCCCGGTGGAAGGCGTGGCTGTGGGCGTTGGCCAGGCCGGGGAGGGTGAGCCCGCGCAGCACCTCGGCGCCCGGGGGCGGGGCGGAGGTGTCCGGGCGGACGGCGGTGATGCGGCCGTCGTGGACGTCCAGGGCGACGCCCGACTCGACGTGCGAGCCGAGCCAGGCGTGTTCCAGCCAGTACGTCTGTGTCACGTGCGGGCCAGTCCTTCCAGTACGTCGGCGAGTGCGAGCACACCGGCGGCGCAGTCGTCCTCGGCCGCGACCTCGGCCGGGGAGTGGGAGACGCCGGTGGGGTTGCGCACGAACAGCATGGCGGTCGGGATGCTCGCGGACAGGATCCCGGCGTCGTGTCCGGCGCCGGTGCCGAGGACGGGGACCGTCAGTTCGGTGTCCTTGCCGAGGATGCGGGCGAGTTCGTCGCGCAGGGCGTGGTCGAACTCGACGACGGGGGTGAACGACTCGCGGACCACGGCGAGGTCGACACCGTGGGCGGCGGCGTACTCCGCGGCGGCCTTCTCGATGCCGGCGACGACGGTGTCCAGCCTTGCCTGGTCCTCGGCGCGGGAGTCGAGCCAGCCGCGCACGAGGGAGGGGATGGCGTTGACGCCGTTCGGCTCCACGGCGATCTTGCCGAAGGTGGCGACGGCTCCGGCGAGTTCGGCCTCGCGGCGGGCGGCGAGGACGGTCTCGGCGTAGGGCAGCATCGGGTCGCGCCGGTCGGTGAGCCGGGTGGTGCCGGCGTGGTTGGCCTCGCCGGCGAAGTCGAACCGCCACCTGCCGTGCGGCCAGATGGCGCTGGCGATGCCGACCCGGTCGCCTGACAGGTCCAGGGCCCGGCCCTGTTCGACGTGCAGTTCGACGAAGGCGCCGATGCGGGCGAGCCGCTCGGGGTCGGGCCCGATCGCCTCGGGGTCGTAGCCGGCGGCCTCCATGGCCCGGGGCAGGGTGGTCCCGTCCCCGTCGGTCAGCCTGTGGGCGTCGTCGACGGTGAGGTGCCCGGCGGTGAGCCGGGAGCCGACGCAGGCGAGACCGAACCGGGCGCCTTCCTCGTCGCCGAAGTTGACGATGCCGAGGGGCTTGGTGAGTTCCGCTCCCCTGCCGCGCAGTTCGTCGAGCGCCGCGAAGGAGGAGACGACTCCCAGGGGCCCGTCGAAGGCGCCGCCGTCGGGCACGGAGTCGAGGTGGGAGCCGGTGACGACGGCGTCGCCCCGGGCCGGGTCGCCCAGCCAGGCCCACTGGTTGCCGTTGCGGTCGGTCTCGTAGGCCAGTCCGCGGGACTCGGCCTGCTCCTTGAACCAGGCCCGGCAGTCGAGGTCGGCGCCGGTCCAGGCGAAGCGGCGGTAGCCGCCGGAGGCGGAGCTGCGGCCGATCGGCAGCAGCTCCGCCCACATGCTGTGGAAGGTCACGCCTGGTCACCCTCGCGCATCGGGACCCGCACCCCGCGCTCGCCGGCGACGGACTCGGCGATGTCGTAGCCGGCGTCGACGTGCCGGATGACGCCCATGCCCGGGTCGTTGGTCAGGACGCGGCGGATCTTCTCGCCGGCCAGTGCCGTGCCGTCGGCCACCGTCACCTGCCCGGCGTGGATCGACCGCCCCATGCCGACGCCGCCGCCGTGGTGGAGGGACACCCAGGACGCCCCGGACGCCACGTTCACCATGGCGTTCAGCAGCGGCCAGTCGGCGATGGCGTCGGAGCCGTCGAGCATGGCCTCGGTCTCGCGGTAGGGCGAGGCGACGGAGCCGCAGTCGAGGTGGTCGCGGCCGATGACGACCGGTGCGGCGAGCTCCCCGCTCGCGACCATGTCGTTGAACCGCTCGCCGGCCTTGTCGCGCTCCCCGTAGCCGAGCCAGCAGATGCGCGCGGGCAGCCCCTGGAAGTGGACGCGCTCCCCGGCCATCTTGATCCAGCGGGCCAGGGACTCGTTCTCCGGGAAGAGGTCGAGGATCGCCTTGTCGGTCTTGGCGATGTCGGAGGCCTCGCCGGACAGGGCGGCCCAGCGGAAGGGGCCCTTGCCCTCGCAGAACAGCGGGCGGATGTAGGCGGGGACGAAGCCGGGGAAGGCGAAGGCCCGGTCGTATCCGGCGAGCTGCGCCTCACCGCGGATGGAGTTGCCGTAGTCGAAGACCTCGGCGCCGGCGTCCATGAAGCCGACCATGGCCTCCACGTGCCGGGCCATGGACTCGCGGGCGCGGGTGGTGAAGCCGGCCGGGTCCTTGGCGGCGGAGTCGGCCATGTCCTCGAAGGCGGTGCCCAGCGGCAGGTAGGCCAGCGGGTCGTGGGCCGAGGTCTGGTCGGTGACGATGTCGATGGGCGCGCCCATGGCGAGGAGCTGCGGGACCAGTTCGGCCGCGTTGCCGAGCACACCGATGGACAGGGGGCGGCGGGCGTCGCGGGCCTCGGTCGCCAGCTTCAGGGCGTGGTCCAGGCTGTCGGCCTTCACATCGAGATAGCGGTGCTCGATGCGCCGGTCGATGGCGCGCGGGTCGCAGTCGACGCAGATCGCCACGCCGTCGTTCATCGTCACGGCGAGCGGCTGGGCGCCGCCCATGCCGCCGAGTCCGGCGGTCAGGGTGATGGTCCCGGCCAGCGACCCGCCGAACTTCTTCGCGGCGACCGCGGCGAAGGTCTCGTAGGTGCCCTGGAGGATGCCCTGGGTGCCGATGTAGATCCAGGAACCGGCGGTCATCTGCCCGTACATGGTCAGGCCGAGCTGTTCCAGGCGGCGGAACTCCTCCCAGTTGGCCCAGTCGCCGACCAGGTTGGAGTTGGCGATGAGGACGCGCGGGGCCCACTCGTGGGTCTGCATGACACCGACCGGGCGGCCGGACTGGACCAGCATGGTCTCGTCCTGCTTCAGGGTCTTGAGCGTGCGGACCATCGCGTCGAAGGAGCGCCAGTCGCGGGCCGCCTTGCCGGTGCCTCCGTAGACGACGAGCTTGTCGGGGTGCTCGGCGACCTCCGGGTCGAGGTTGTTCTGCAGCATCCGAAGGGCGGCCTCCTGCTGCCATCCCAGGGCGCTCGGTTCCGTGCCGCGTGGTGCTCGGACGGGGCGGGGTCCTGACATGGTCTGCCTCCTGGTGGGTGCTCCCGGCACGATGTTGCTACTTCTATTCACATCCTGGACTCATGAATAGAGCTAGTCAATACGTCGGAGGTCGGCGCGGCGCGGCCGTGGATGTTTGGCTGGACGCATGGGCGCACACATCGAGGCGGAAGAAGCGGACGGCTCCGGGGCCGCGCGGGCGGCCCGGCGGGACGAGGCGGTGCGGGCCGCCGTGGAGCAGGGGCTGCTCGGGCCCGACGACCCCATCGTCGGGCTGCTGGACGTCATCGGCATCCGGGAGTCGGCGGCACGCTTGCGCTCGGCGTTCGAGGCGGTGACGGCCCCGGGCACCGAGGTCCTGCACGCCTTCGCGGTCAAGGCGACCCCGCTGGTGCCGGTGCTGCGGCTGCTGCGCGAGGAGGGCATCGGCGCGGAGGTCGCGAGCCCGGGTGAGCTGGCCCTGGCGCAGGCGGCGGGCGTGCCGCCCGAGGCGACGGTGCTCGACTCCCCCGCGAAGACACCGGCCGAGCTGCGCGAGGCCCTGTCCCTGGGCATCGCCGTCAACGCCGACAATCCGCAGGAGCTGGCCCGCATCGACGCCCTGCCCGAGCGGGCGGTGAGCCGCTCCCCGCTCGGAATCCGGGTGAACCCGCAGGTCGGCGGTGGTTCCATCGAGGCGCTGTCCACAGCGACGGCCACCTCCAAGTTCGGGGTGGCCCTGCGCGACGAGGGGGCCCGGGAGTGGGTCGTCCAGGCGTATCTCGACCGGCCGTGGCTGACCCGGCTGCACACGCACACCGGGTCCCAGGGCATCCCGCGGGACCTGATGGTGCGGGGGGTGGCGCAGACGTACGCGCTGGCCGAGGAGATCAACCGGCGGGCCGGGCGGCAGCAGGTCGGCACACTCGACATCGGCGGCGGCCTGCCGGTGAACTTCGCCTCGGACGCGACGACCCCGACCCACGCGCAGTACGCGCGGCTGCTGGCCGAGGAGGTGCCGGGGCTGTTCGACGGGCGGTACGGCCTGGTCACCGAGTTCGGGCGGTCACTGCTGGCGAAGCACAGGACGGTGGTGGCGCGCGTCGAGTACGCGAAGACCTCCGGCGGCCGGGCGGTGGCGGTGACACACGCCGGGGTCCAGGTGGCCACTCGGACGGTCTACGCGCCGGGGAGCTGGCCGTTGCGGATCTCCGCGTACGACGCGAAGGGACGGCCGAAACAGGGGCCGGTGGTGGTCCAGGACGTGGCGGGACCGGCCTGTTTCGCGGGGGACCTGCTGGCGGAGGCGCGGTCCCTGCCGCTGCTGGAGCAGGGGGACTACGTGGCGGCGCTGGACACCGGGGCGTACTACTTCGCGCACCACTACGGGTACAACTCACTGGTCCGGCCGGGAATCCACGGCTTCGGACCACAGGGCCGCTTCGCGGTGGTGCGACGGCCGCAGACCGTGCGGGAGGTGGTCGCCGAGTCCGGCGGTGCCCAGGCGGACGCGTTGACACGAGCACGGTTCGGACCGGCGTAGTCGCCGGGTACAGGCGGTACGCCGGGGGCGGGGCAGGCGCCTCACGGCGGGACGCGAGTACGGCACGGCCGGGCAGGCCCACGCGACCGCCGAAGCAGCACCGTGTCGGTCTCCCCGGCCATGCGGCACAGCCCGCCGGGGCGACACACCCCCGGCAACCGCCCCCAGGAGCCGCACAGCGACACAGCGCCACGCCAACGCCCCGGCGCCACCCCAGGGACACCGCCCCGCACCAACCCGCCGGAGCCGCGACACAATCCAGCCCGCGCCCACGCGGCCGAGCCGCACCGCGATTCAGCCCCGCGCCCACGCCATGCGCCCCCGACGTCACAATGGCGCGCCGGCGCCCCGCGCTCCCGCCGCGTCACACCAGCGCCGGTGATTTCCTGCGGGCGCCCCCGGGGGCCGCGTCGCCCGCCGCGATGCCCGTGCTGCGGTACGTCTTCACCCGGCTGCCGGCCGGGTGGCCCGCTCCGCGCAGCCAGTCCACGCGGACCCACAGCAACGCCTCGCCGTCCCGCTCCAGGCGGCCCAGCCAGGCCGACTTGAGCCACAGCCCCGCACCGCAGCCGGCCAGGAGCAGGCCCCCGGCCGCCGGGACGGCGAAGGCGCTGCCCAGGGCGGCGAGGAAGGCGAGGAGGAGCCACCAGCGCTGCGACCGGCGCCAGTTGCGTACGGTGACCGCGCGGTCCTGGAGCACGTCGTGCTTGCCCGCGCGGGACGCGGAGGCCGCCAGGGCCGCGTAGCGCTTGCTGCGGCTCCAGGCCACGGCGGCGGCCGCCAGGATGAAGAGGGCCGCTCCGGCCAGGACACCGACACGGCGTCCGGTCAGGCCCGGCGCGAGCAGGCCGATGCCCGCCGCGAGCACGCCCAGCCACCACAGCGGGGCCGCCCCCGCCCGTACGACGACGGCCACCCGGGCCAGTCCCTGTCCTCCACGTGTCATGTCCAGCCTCCGTCCGGTCTCCGAAGCCTCGTGGAGCCGTACGGTAGCGACGGATCGTGAGACGAGTCTGAGAAGACGCGCGCGGCGGACACCGCGTGTGCCGTCAGTCGACGAACAGGCCCCGGGCCGCCGCCTTCGTGTCGAACTCCTCCAGCCGGGACTGGGCCTGGGGCAGGTCGTCGCACATGGCCTCCAGCAGCACCCGCCCGAGCAGCATCGGCGCGCAGGCCGTGTCGAAGGCGAGGCCGGTGCCGACGGCGGCGGGCAGCAGCAGGTCGGACACCTTGGCGACGGGTGCGAAGGCGGAGTCGGCGACCGTGACGACGGTCAGCCCGGCCTCCTTGGCGTAGGCGAGGGTGTCGACGACCTCGCGGGGGTGCCGGGGCAGCGCGAAACAGAGCAGCGCGGTGGCACCGGCTCGGACGGCGGCGTCGACGCGGTCCTGGAGCATCGTGCCGCCCTCGCCGAGCAGCCGCACATCGGGGTGGACCTTGGCGGCGAAGTAGGCGAAGCCGTGCGCCTGGGCCGCCGCGGCGCGCAGTCCGAGGACCAGGAGCGGGCGGGAACCGGCGAGAAGACGTCCCGCGCGCCGCACGGGGCCGGTGTCGGCCAGTGCCTGCGCCAGGTGCCGCAGGTTCTCGATCTCCGCCTCGACGGCCTGCTGGTACTCGTTGCGGGCGACGGTCCCCGGGGCGGGTTCGGCCGGGGCGACCTCCCGCAGGTGCCGCCGCAGGGCGGGGTAGCCGTCGAAGCCGAGGGCGACGGCGAAGCGGGTCACGGACGGCTGGCTGACTCCGGCCAGCTCGGCGAGCTCCACACTCGACAGGAACGGCACGTCGGCGGCGCGCCGCACCATGCTGTGCGCGATGCGCCGCTGGGTCGGCGTCAGCCGGTGACCCTCGAAGAGCGCCTGCAACCGCGCGGCAGGGCTGTCGGTCACGCTCATGACGTGCTCCCCCTCGCCTATTCAGTAGCTGAGGATTCTGCATGAGCATATGCAGGGCGGCAAGCCGGACGGGAGGACGGCCGGGGCGCTCCGGCCGGGAACCTGGCCGGGAACCCCCCGGTGCACAGGGGGGCTAACCCCAGTGCGGGCGGCATCGCCCCTTTCTACCGTGGACGGCATGACGGGAATGGACGCGCGGGACACCGACCTGAAGAAGGAACTCGACGCCACCCTGCACGCCCGCAGGGATCTGGGCGAGGAGTACGAGTCGGCACTGGTCGACTCGTTCCTGGAGAAGGTCGACCAGCGGATCGACGGCACGGTGGAGCGCCGGGTGCGCCGGCAGCTCGCCGAGCAGCAGCTGCAAACCGCCCGGGACTCCCGGTCGCCGCGGGTCACCGACTCCTGGGCCGAGCGGTTCGGCTTCGGGATCGTCTCCCTGGTCCTCGCGATACCGCTGTCGGCCATCGGCGGGAGCGTGGCCCGTCTGCCCGGACTGCTCGTCGCCTGGGCGGGCATCGTCGGCGTCAACGTCGTCCAGGCGATCCGCACCGACCCGAACCTGTTCGGCCGCCGCGGGTCCGCCCGCACCAGCGACTGGGACGACTGAGCGCCGCGTGCGGGAGACCCCGGCACCGGCTGAACGGTCGTGGAAGAGATGCGCGGGGACCGCCGCACCCCCGGTGACGGGGGGCGGGACGACGGCGGTCCCCGCGGAGGACGCGGGTCCGGCCGACAGGCCGGGCTTGCGCGTCCATGGCGTCCGTGGAGGTCCGGGAGCCGCTCCGGAGGTCCTGTGACGCCGTTCGGCGCCGGCCGGGGCGGGGAGCCGCTCCCGCCCTGCCGACACCTCCAATGTGCAGGACCCGTGTTAAGCGAGTGCTGCGCGGACGTGACACCCGCGTACCGGTTCCGCGAAGTCCGCGAAGATCACGGACGCCGCAAGTTCACCCGGTTCACGGGCAGTTCACCGCGGGTTGGCCGTCACTTCCCCGTGCGGGCCAGGAAGGACAGCAGGTCCTGCCGGCTGACCACACCGGTCGGCTTGCCCTCGACGAGGACGATCGCCGCGTCCGCCTTGCCGAGCACGGCCATCAGGTCGGCGACGGGCTCGCCGGAGCCGACCTGCGGCAGCGGGGCGGACATGTGCTTCTCCAGCGGGTCCTCGAGCGAGGCGCTCTTGCTGAACAGCGCGTCCAGCAGCTCGCGTTCGACGACCGAGCCGACGACCTCGGCGGCCATCACGTCGGGGTGACCCGCGCCCGGCTTGACGACCGGCATCTGCGAGACGCCGTACTCGCGCAGCACCTCGATGGCCTGGCCGACGGTCTCCTCGGGGTGCATGTGGACGAGGGAGGGCATGCGGTCGCCCTCCTTGTCGTTCAGGACGTCGGCGACGCGGGCGCTGGGGCCGGTGTCCTCCAGGAAGCCGTAGTCGGCCATCCACTCGTCGTTGAAGATCTTGCTGAGGTAGCCGCGGCCGCTGTCCGGCAGCAGCACCACCACGACGTCGTCCTCGCCGAGCCGCTCGGCGACCTCCAGCGCGGCCACGACCGCCATGCCGCAGGAGCCGCCGACGAGCAGGCCCTCCTCCTTGGCGAGGCGGCGGGTCATCTGGAAGGAGTCCTTGTCGGACACGGCGACGATCTCGTCCGCGACGGTCCGGTCGTAGGCGGTCGGCCAGAAGTCCTCGCCGACGCCCTCGACGAGGTAGGGCCGGCCGGAGCCGCCCGAGTAGACGGAGCCCTCCGGGTCGGCGCCGACGACCTTCACGGCGCCGTCGCTGACCTCCTTGAGGTAGCGGCCGGTCCCGGAGATCGTGCCGCCGGTGCCCACGCCCGCCACGAAGTGGGTGATCTTCCCCTCCGTCTGCTCCCACAGCTCGGGGCCGGTCGAGTGGTAGTGGGAGAGCGGGTTGTTGGGGTTGGAGTACTGGTCCGGCTTCCAGGCCCCGGGCGTCTCACGGACCAGCCGGTCGGAGACGTTGTAGTACGAGTCCGGGTGCTCGGGGTCGACGGCGGTCGGGCACACGACGACCTCGGCGCCGTACGCGCGCAGCACGTTGATCTTGTCGGTGCTCACCTTGTCGGGGCACACGAAGATGCACTTGTACCCCTTCTGCTGGGCGACGATGGCGAGCCCGACGCCGGTGTTGCCGCTGGTCGGCTCGACGATCGTGCCGCCGGGCTTGAGCGCGCCGCTCTCCTCCGCAGCCTCGATCATGCGCAGGGCGATCCGGTCCTTCACCGAGCCGCCGGGGTTGAAGTACTCCACCTTGGCCAGGACGGTCGCCCTGATGCCCTTGGTCACGCTGTTGAGCTTCACCAGCGGGGTGTTGCCGACGAGGCTGATCATCGAGTCGTGGAATTGCACCGTTGTCTCCGGATGCCGCAAAAGAAGTGGTCCTAGTGGTGCCGCCAGCCTAGGGCCTGCCGGTGGTCCGTGACGGTCGTTCACTCCCCGTCGAGATTGGGCGACGGGCTGTACGGGGCAAGCACTGGGTGTACGGGTTCGAGGAGGTGGCGGCGACGCATGACGAGCATGTCGAGGGCGAGGGTGGCCCGCCGGATCGCGGCCGGCGCCGCGTACGGCGGCGGCGGGATCGGTCTGGCCGGAGCGGCCACCGTGGGACTGGTGCTGGCCGAGGTGCAGCTGGCGCGGCGCCGCGTGGGCAACGGCACGTCACCGCACGTGCCGCACGCGGACGGGCTGTACGGCCGTACGTACGCCGGTCCGGGCCAGGTGCCGCTGCGGCTGACGATGCTGGGTGACTCCACGGCCGCGGGCCAGGGCGTGCACCGGGGCGGCCAGACCCCGGGGGCGTTGCTGGCGTCGGGTCTTTCCGCGCTGGCGGAGCGGCCGGTGGAGCTGCGCACGGTGGCGACCCCCGGGGCCTGTTCGGACGACCTGGACCGCCAGGTGGCCCTGGTGCTGGCCGATCCCGGCCCGGTCCCCGACATCTGCGTGATCATGGTGGGCGCCAACGACGTCACGCACCGCATGCCCCCGACCCGCTCGGTCCGGCATCTGTCCTCGGCGGTGCGCCGGCTGCGCACGGCCGGTGCGGAGGTCGTGGTCGGCACCTGCCCCGACCTCGGCACGATCGAGCCGGTCCGCCAGCCCCTGCGCTGGCTGGCCAGACGGGCCTCACGCCAGCTGGCGGCCGCCCAGACGATCGGAGTCGTGGAACAGGGCGGCCGCACCGTGTCGCTGGGCGACCTGCTGGGCCCCGAGTTCGCCGCGAACCCGCGCGAGCTGTTCGGCCCGGACAGTTATCACCCCTCGGCCGAGGGCTATGCCACGGCGGCGATGGCCGTGCTGCCGAGCGTGTGCGCCTCCCTCGGCCTGTGGCCCGCCGAGGAGGAGCGCCCGGACGCCTCCCGCCGCGAGGGCTTCCTGCCGGTGGCGCGGGCGGCGGCGGAGGCCGCCTCGGAGGCGGGCACGGAGGTCGCGGCGGCGATGCCGAGCGGTCCGCGCGGCCCCTGGGCCCTGCTGAAGCGCCGGCGGCGCCGGCGGGTACCCGAGCAGGAACCGGCTCCCGCGACTCCGTCGAGCTGAGGAGGGCCGCGGGGCAGGCCGCAAAGCAAGCGCTTGGAAACTGCGGTCAGGGTCACACCGCGACACCCGTGACCCCGGCCGATACGTACGGGTAACTTCCCAGACAGCCCTGCCAGACCACCCGGTACGTCAATGGAGCCGTGATGCCCGAAGCCGTGATCGTCTCAGCCGCCCGCTCCCCCATCGGCCGCGCCTTCAAGGGCTCCCTGAAGGACGTGCGGCCGGACGACCTGACCGCCACGATCATCCAGGCCGCGCTGGCCAAGGTCCCCGAGCTCGACCCGCGCGACATCGACGACCTGATGCTCGGCTGCGGCCTGCCCGGCGGCGAGCAGGGCCACAACCTCGGCCGCGTCGTCGCCGTACAGATGGGCATGGACCACCTGCCGGGCTGCACCATCACCCGATACTGCTCCTCCTCGCTCCAGACCTCCCGCATGGCCCTGCACGCCATCAAGGCCGGTGAGGGCGACGTCTTCATCTCGGCCGGCGTCGAGACGGTCTCCCGCTACGCCAAGGGCAACTCCGACAGCCTCCCGGACACGCACAACCCGCTGTTCGCCGACGCCGAGGCCCGTACCGCCGCGGTCGCCGAGTCCGAGGGCTCCAGCTGGCACGACCCGCGCGAGGACGGCCTGCTGCCCGACCCGTACATCGCGATGGGCCAGACCGCCGAGAACCTGGCCCGCCTCAAGGGCGTCACCCGCCAGGACATGGACGAGTTCGGCGTCCGCTCGCAGAACCTCGCCGAGGAAGCCATCAAGAACGGCTTCTGGGAGCGCGAGATCACCCCGGTGACCCTGCCCGACGGCACGGTCGTCTCCAAGGACGACGGCCCCCGCGCCGGCGTCACCCTGGAGGGCGTGCAGGGCCTCAAGCCGGTCTTCCGCCCCGACGGCATGGTCACCGCCGCCAACTGCTGCCCGCTCAACGACGGCGCCGCCGCCCTGGTGATCATGTCCGACACCAAGGCCCTCGAGCTCGGCCTCACGCCGCTGGCCCGGATCGTGTCGACCGGCGTCTCCGGCCTCTCGCCCGAGATCATGGGCCTCGGCCCGGTGGAGGCCACCAAGCAGGCCCTGGGCCGCGCCGGGCTCACCATCGGCGACATCGACCTGGTCGAGATCAACGAGGCGTTCGCCGCCCAGGTGATCCCCTCCTACCGCGACCTGGACATCCCGCTGGAGAAGCTGAACGTCAACGGCGGCGCCATCGCCGTCGGCCACCCCTTCGGCATGACCGGCGCCCGCATCACCACCACGCTCATCAACTCCCTCCAGTTCCACGACAAGCAGTTCGGTCTGGAGACGATGTGCGTCGGCGGCGGCCAGGGCATGGCCATGGTCATCGAACGCCTCAGCTGAGCGGCACACCGTAGCGGCTATAGCACCCGCTGTGAGCCTCGGGCCCAGAACCCTGAAAACACCAGGGTTCTGGGCTGTTTTGTGATCCAATCTCCCCCAGGATGTGACCTATCTCCCTCCGACAGGGGAGAACCGCAGGTCACAGCAGCCCCACCCCCTCCCCCGAGACCGAAGCTCTGTCCGTTTCGTGAGGTTACGCACTGACAGGTGGTTAGTCCGCCCTTCAAGCTGATGTAGGAAGTCGGGGGTCGACTTTGAACCGGGAGTACGTCAGTGAGCGCCATGCCGATCGCGTTGCTGGTCACCACGGCCGCCACGGGCGCCGTGGGCGTCGCCGTCCTGCGCACCGTCCTGCAGCTGCGCCGCCAGGTCGCGGCCCTGCACACCGCGCTGGCCGAGAACCGCGCCGCCACCACCCGCGCGCTGCTGCCCGCGGCCCGCACCACTGCCGACACCGACGAGATACGTGCGGCCGTCGCCGCGGCGCTCGCCGAGGAGCGGGAACGGGAGCTGGCCGAGGCGCGGGCCTTCTGGGCCGCCCAGGAAGCCCGTGACGCCTCCGACGCGCCCTCTTTGCTGGGTCTGCCCGAGACCGATCTGTTCCTGCCCCGCCAGGCCGACTTCGCGGGTCTCGAGCCGGTCTCCGAGCTCGGCGCGGACACCGAGGAACCGCTCGGCGAGTCCCCGGAGCTGGCCGCGGCCCGCCGCCGCCACCCCTCCCACCCGGACTTCGTGCCGACGCAGTCGCCGGTCGTGAACGATCACGAGCGCACCGTCGCCACCCTGGAGGAGCTGGCCGCCTCCCGCGTCGAGCTGACGGACGTCCGTCCCGGCCCGCTGGGCACCCTGGACGTCTACGTCTTCGCCGACGGCACGACCCTGTGCATGACGCCGGGCCACCGGGAGACCGCGGAGCACCTCGCCGCGGCCCTGCGCGCGGGCGCCACCCCGGTCCTCCTGGGCGGCTCCGGCATCTCGGGCGCCTACACCCTGACGTTCGAGTGCGGCGAGGAGAACGTCTACATCCTGGCGGACCGCGTCATCGCGTCCCTGTAGCAAGCGCCCCGCCAGGGGCGCGGGAACTGCGCGAGCAACCGGCCACGACCCGCACCCGCGAACGAAGCTCAGACGCCCGCCCGCTTCTGCGCCTCCTCCACCAACCGCACCGCTTCATCGACGTCGGCGTCATCGGGAACCACCACCGCCAGATCATGCCCGGCCACGGTGATCTGATCTGCCGCCGCGAACATCCCCGCGTCCGGCATCTGTCGGGGCTCCAGGCCCTCGAGGACTTGTGCCCTGCGGGCCAGCTCCCTGGCCAGCTCCAGAGCCTCGGCGGCAGCGCCCCGCTGCAACCGGCTCTGGGGCGCGGCCCTCAAACGATCGGCGAAGTGCTCCACCGCACGGGTCAGAGGCGTCGTATCAACCACGCCGCGAGCGTACGCGCCGCAGCGGGACTGTTGCCAACGGGCGAACACTCAGGCACGGTGACCTGAAGGACCGGCTTACATCCCAGCGTCCGGAGGCGCCGATGTCCCAAGTCTTCTCCGAAGAGACCCACCGCAACATGCTCGCCCGCATCCCGCACTGCACCGGTCGTGAGATCTCCGACTGGTTGCGCACCGTCGAAGACGGCCCGGCGCTCTTCCGCTTCGAGGAAAAGGTCAGCTGGCTCCGGCACGAACACAACCTCGCGTACGGCCACGCCAAGGCGATCGTCCACGAGTACGACCTGAGGCGGGCCGCGCGCAAACTCCTCTAGCGCGCGGCGCCCCGCGGACGACGAAGGGCCCCGGCCGGAGCCGGGGCCCTTCGCGCTGTGACCGTCGAAGATCAGTCGCTGCTGTTGAGGATCGACAGGAGCCTCAGGAACTCCATGTAGATCCACACCAGCGTCAGCGTGAGGCCGAAGGCCGCCAGCCAGGCCTCCTCGCGCGGGGCGCCGTAGGCGACGCCGTCCTCGACCTGCTTGAAGTCCAGGGCGAGGAAGCAGGCGCCGAGGATGATGCCGATGACGCCGAAGACGACACCGAGGGCACCACTGCGGAAGCCGAGGCCGTCACCGCCGCCGAACACCGCGAACAGCAGGTTCACGGCCATCAGCAGGATGAAGCCGAGCGCGGCCGCCATCACGAAGCCGTAGAAGCGGCGGTTGACGCGGATCCAGCCGGCCTTGTAGGCGATCAGCACACCGGTGAAGACCGCCATGGTGCCGATCACGGCCTGCATGGCCGCGCCGTCGGCGATGCGGTTGTCGACGATGTTGGACACGACGCCGAGGAAGACACCCTCGAACGCGGCGTACGTCAGGATCAGCGCGGGCGAGGCCTTGCGCTTGAAGGACTGCACGAACGCCAGGACCATGCCGATCAGCGCGGCGCCGATACCGATGCCGTAGCTCCGGCTGATGTTGGCGTCGTCGACCGGCAGCAGGGCCCAGGAGAGCGCCGCGGTGAGGATGAGCACACCGAGCGTGCTCGCCGTGCGCAGGACGACGTCGTCGATGGTCATCCGGCCGGTGGTGGCCGGAGCCTGCGGCGGCGCGCCGTACTGCAGGTCCTGCTGGGCGTAAGGGTTCTGCGCGTACGGGTTCTGCGCGTAGGGGTTACCCGTCGGCTGGGCGTACGGGTTGCCCTGGGTGGCGACAGCGGGACCCCCGGCCTGCGGCGCGGTGTTGAAGCCCGCGTAGCCGTTGTCGCGGCTGAACCCCCGTCGCGAGAAGACCGGGTTTCTGCTCCTCATTTCACTCCTCCATGGCCACCAGGCGCGGCCTTGGCTCAAGAGTAATAGGTAGGCAAAGGAATGACCCTACTGCTTGGGGAGGATCTTTCCCTCGTCGTGCTGCGCAACACGCTACGTGGCTTCGTGATTCCCCTCACCGCAGGGGGTCACTCCCGACTCATCCGAAGGGGAAGCCCGTGTAGGCCTCGGCCAGGTCCGTCTCGGCCGCCCGGGAGGTCGCGATCCGCTCCAGCCGGGCGAGCTGGAGCCGGTCCTCGAAGGGCGTCGCGCCGGGGGCGCGGTGCAGGAGGGTGGTCATGTCGTAGGAGAAGCGCTCGGCCTGCCAGACCCGGCGCAGGCAGGTGGCGGAGTAGGCGTCGAGCAGCTCCGGGGACCCGGTCTCCTGCTGGTGGATCAGGGCGCGCGCGAAGGTCACGACGTCGCCGACGGCGAGGTTCAGGCCCTTGGCCCCGGTCGGCGGGACGATGTGCGCCGCGTCGCCGGCGAGGAAGAGGCGGCCGTGCCGCATGGGCTCGTGGACAAAGGAGCGCATGGGCGTGACCGACTTCTGGGTGATCGGGCCGCGCTCCAGGCGCCAGTCGTCGGCGGTCTCGAACCGGCGCTCCAGCTCGTCCCAGATCTCCTCGTCGCTCCACGCCCCGGCGTCGGTGCCGTCGGGCACCTGGAGGTAGAGGCGGGAGACGAAGGACGCGATGGGGAGCGAAGCGACTTCCTCGGAAGGGTGGGGGCGGGTGACGGGCGGGCGCATGGAGAGGAGGGCGAATCCGCGGTCGTGGCGGGCGTAGACGAGCTCGTCGTGCGAGGGCGGCACGTCGGCGAGGATGCCGAGCCACCCGAAGGGGTACCTCCGCTCGAAGACCTGGGCGACTCCGGCGGGGATCGCCGTGCGGGCCACGCCCCAGAAGCCGTCGCAGCCGACGACGTAGTCGCACTCCAGGACGTCCTCGCGGCCCTCGTGCCGGAAGCGGACGCGCGGGGCGTCGGTTGCGGCGTCCTCCACGGCCAGGGCCTCCGCCTCGAAGAGCAGGGGCCCGCCCTCCCGGAGCTGGAGGGCGATGAGGTCCTTGCACACCTCGGTCTGGGCGTAGACCGTCACGGACCGGCCGCCGGTGAGGGCGGGGAAGTCGACGCGGTGACGCCTGCGGTCGAAGCGGAGTTCGATGCCGTCGTGGCGCAGTCCCTCGCGGTCCATGCGCTCCCCGGCGCCGGCCGCGCGCAGCACGTCCGCGGTGCCCTGCTCGAGGATGCCGGCACGCTGCCGCCGCTCGACGTAGGAGCGGTCGCGGCTCTCCAGGACGACCGCTTCGATGCCGGCGCGGTGCAGCAGGCGGGCGAGGAGGAGGCCGGCGGGGCCCGCTCCGATGATGCCGACGGTGGTGCGCATCGGGGACCCCTTCTCATGCCTGTTCGTCAGGTGAAACTTTCTTCACCATGTGACTGCGAGTCTCCGACGGTGTGCGGCCGCTGTCAACGGGCACGCCGCGAACCGCTCGAATTGCCGACGGCTGGTGCCCGGGGTGGGAGTCGAACCCACACTTGACCGCGTTTAAGGCGGCTGCGTCTGCCGGTTGCGCGACCCGGGCCGGAACCCACACGGAGACCTGCGGCACAGGCCCCGGGTGACACCGCGATGCGGAGACGCCCGCAGCGGAGCCTACCGAGAGAAGGTGACGACCACTCACATAGGTCTCGAAAAAGCCGAATTGGCCATCAGGGACGGGCCGCGCGACGGGCCTGAGCGGCAGCCGTGCGCGCCACGGCCTCCTCGATCCTGTGGTACCTGATCGCGGCGGGGGCTCATGACGGCATACCGGTCGGCGCTGAATTGCGTATTCCAGGGCACATGGATAAGTGAGCGGGAGCCCGGCCTTCTCGCCCCGGCCCGGCGTGATACGTGCGAAAGTGCCCGGAGCCGGACTCGAACCGGCACGCCCGCGAAGGGGCAGCGAGGTTTAAGCTCGCCGTGTCTGCATTCCACCATCCGGGCAGGCCGTGGGCTCCGCATCGAGGTTCCGAGACTATCCGGACGGGTCCCCCGAACAGCGGAAGCGTGGACCGATGTTGTCTTATTTTATTGACGTCTGAGGGTGCATCAGCACCCGGAACACGCCATCCGCACTTGCCAACAGCCTTGCGTGCGGCGATCGGCCGCGTATGCGGAATGACGGAATTTCACCGCCTGAACGAGGGCACTCCACCTGTTCTCGACACCTGGAAGCATTCGTTCCGGACGCAGGGGCCTCTCAGGGGTGTTCGTCATCCCCAGGTATGACACTGCCCCGCGCGGTCAGACCGCAGTCGGCCTTAGGAACCGGAACAACGGGTGACTACACGGCGGCGTGAGACCCGGACGATGGAACACGACCTTCCCCGTGCACAGCCGTCCGACAGGAGAGCCATCCCGTGACCACCGCACCCCTTGCCGACCGGGCGACGACCGTGGCCGCACGCGCCACGGATCTGTCGAAGATCTACGGACAGGGCGAGACCCAGGTGGTCGCCCTGGACCGGGTCTCCGTCGACTTCCGGCAGGCCGAGTTCACCGCGATCATGGGCCCCTCCGGCTCCGGCAAATCCACTCTCATGCACTGCGTGGCCGGTCTCGACTCCTTCTCGTCCGGGTCCGTGCGCATCGGCGAGACCGAGCTCGGCTCGCTGAAGGACAAGCAGCTGACCAAGCTGCGGCGGGACAAGATCGGCTTCATCTTCCAGGCGTTCAACCTGCTGCCGACCCTGACGGCCCTGGAGAACATCACCCTTCCCATGGACATCGCGGGGCGCAAGCCGGACAAGGAGTGGCTGGACTCCGTCATCCGGATGATCGGCCTGGCGGACCGGCTCGGTCACCGGCCGTCCCAGCTGTCCGGCGGCCAGCAGCAGCGCGTCGCCGTGGCCCGGGCACTGGCCTCCCGGCCCGAGATCATCTTCGGCGACGAGCCCACCGGCAACCTCGACTCGCGCTCCGGCGCGGAGGTGCTGGGCTTCCTGCGCAACTCCGTGCGGGAGCTGGGCCAGACCGTGGTGATGGTGACGCACGACCCGGTGGCCGCGGCCTACGCGGACCGGGTGATCTTCCTGGCGGACGGCCGGATCGTCGACGAGATGTACCGGCCGACGGCCGACTCCGTGCTGGACCGCATGAAGGCGTTCGACGCCAAGGGCCGCACCAGCTGATCCCCCGTCAGGACCGACAGGACTGAGAACCGCCACCATGTTCCGTACCGCCTTGCGCAACGTCCTCGCGCACAAGGCCCGGCTGCTGATGACCGTGCTCGCCGTGATGCTCGGCGTCGCGTTCGTCTCGGGCACCCTGGTCTTCGCCGACACCCTCTCCAACGCCTTCCGCAACCAGTCGGCGAAGAGCTACGACGACGTCGCCGTCGCCGTCTCCTCGCACGCCGACCCGGACAACCCCGAGGAGGAACCGGGCCTGTCCGGCAAGGTCCTCGACAGGATCGCCGCCGTGGACGGCGTCGCCGGGGTGTACGGCCGCGTCGAGGGCTTCGCCGGGGTCGCCGACCCCGACGGGAAGCTGATCGGCGTCGGCTGGTCCAACAAGGGCTCCAACTTCGACCCCGGCAAGGACGGCAAGGACGCCGCCTACACGTTCACCGACGGCTCCGGCCCGGTGAAGGCCGACCAGATCGCCCTGGACGAGGCGTCCGCCGCCAAGGGCGAGTACAAGGTCGGCGACCGGGTGCGCGTCGCGACCAACGGTCCGGTGAAGGAGTACACCCTCAGCGGGGTGTTCACCACCGAGGACGGCGCCGTCAACGCCGGCGGCAGCCTCGTCCTCTTCGACACCGCCGTCGCCCAGAAGCAGTACCTCAAGCCGGGCTACTTCGAGAGCGTCACCGTCACCGCCGCCCCCGGCGCGAACGACACGAAGATCCTGGACGCGGTCAAGACGCTGCTGCCGGACACCGCCGAGGCGCGGACCGGCCAGGCGCTCGCCGACGAGCAGGCCGAGCAGATCGAGCAGGGTATGGGCAACCTCAAGCAGGTCCTGCTCGGCTTCGCGGGCATCGCGCTGTTCGTCGGGATCTTCCTGATCTCCAACACGTTCACGATGCTGGTCGCCCAGCGCACCAAGGAGATCGCCCTGATGCGCGCGGTCGGCGCGTCCCGCAGGCAGATCACCCGCTCGGTGCTCGCCGAGGCCGCGCTGGTGGGCCTCGTCGCCTCCGCCGTCGGCTTCGCCCTCGGCATCGGCCTGGCGGTCGGGCTGCGCTCCGGCATGGCCGCGTTCGACATGAAGATGCCGGACGGTCCGCTGGTCCTGTCCGCCACGCCGGTGCTCTCGGCGTTCGCCGTGGGCGTGCTGATCACGATGCTCGCCGCCTGGCTGCCCGGCCGCCGGGCCGCGAAGATCCCGCCGGTGGCGGCCATGAACAGTGTCCACGCGGCGGCCACCACCAAGTCGCTGGTGCTGCGCAACTCCATCGGTGCGGCCGTCACCGCCCTCGGCGCGGCGGGGATCCTGGCGGGTGCCTCGACCGGCGGCGACGACGGCCGGATGTACATCGGGGCGGGCGCGTTCCTCGCGCTGATCGGCGTGATCATCCTGATCCCGCTGCTGTCCCGGCCCGTGATCGCGCTGGTCCGTCCGCTGCTCGTCGGCCCCTTCGGGGTGGCGGGCAAGCTCGCCGGGCAGAACGCCGTCCGCAACCCGCGCCGCACCGGGGCCACCGCCTCGGCGCTGGCGATCGGGCTGACGCTGGTGACCGGCCTGTCGGTGCTCGGCGTCACGGTCGGCACGGCCATCGACAAGATGACCACCGACAACATCAAGGCCGACTACATGGTCTCGATGGCCAACGGCGGAGACCTCGACGGGTCCGCGCTGACGGCGCTGGAGAAGGCCGACGGCGTGTCCGCGGTCTCGCCGCAGCAGGACGCCTACTTCAAGGTCGACGGCGACGACTTCGTGTCCGCCTCGGCCGTCACCCCGGGCGACATCGAGAAGGTCCTGACCGTCGACGTCGTCAGCGGCAGCGCGGACTCGCTCGCCCAGGGCCGCATCGCGGTCGCCGAGAAGACCGCGAAGAGCCGCGGCTGGAAGACCGGCGACACCGTCCCCGTCACCTTCGGCGACGACAAGAAGGCCACACTGACGGTCGGCGCCGTCTACAAGGACAGCGAGTTCCTCTCCCCCGTCCTCATCGACCGGAAGATCGTGGACCGGCACGAGACGAAGCCGTCCATCATGCAGATCTTCGTGAAGATCGACGGCGGCCAGACCGCGGCGAACGAGAAGGTCCTCATCGACGCCCTGGGCGACAACCCGGCGATCACCGTGATGGACAAGCAGGACATCCGCGACGAGTTCGGCGGCGCCATCAACACCCTGCTGAACGTCATGTACGGCCTGCTGGCGATGGCCCTGATCATCGCGGTGCTGGGTGTGGTCAACACCCTCGCGATGTCGGTCTTCGAACGGCAGCAGGAGATCGGCATGCTGCGCGCCATCGGCCTGGACCGGCGCCGGGTGAAGCGGATGGTCCGCCTGGAGGCCGTCGTCATCTCGGTGTTCGGCGCGGTGGTCGGCATCGGTCTCGGCTCGTTCCTCGGCTGGGCCGTCGGCGAGACCTTCGCCGATCAGATCCCGGGGTACACGCTGGTCCTGCCCTGGGACCGGATCGGGATCTTCCTGGTGCTGGCCGGTCTGGTGGGGGTGCTGGCCGCGCTGTGGCCGGCCCGCAACGCCGCCCGGCTGAACATGCTGAACGCGATCAAGGCCGAGTGACCTCGCCGCTGCGCGGTACGCCGGAGGGCCGGGTTCCCCGTGACGGGGAGCCCGGCCCTCCGGCGTCGTGTCCGGATCAGCCGCGGCCGGGCGCACCCCAGGTGCGGGCCCGCAACGGCATTCCGGAGGCGCCCGAGTCCGGCGTGCGGACGGCCAGGACCTGGTTGACGCCGATGTGGTTGCGTTCGAAGGCCAGCGCGGAGGCCGCCATGTACAGGCGCCAGACCCGGGCGCGGCCGGGGCCGGCCAACTGCACGGCGCGCTGCCAGTCGGCCTCCAGGCGGGTCACCCAGTGGCGCAGGGTGAGGGCGTAGTGCTCGCGGATCGCCTCGACGTCGCGGACCTCGAACCCGGCGCGCTCCAGCCGGGCCACGGTGCTGCCGATCGGCTGGAGTTCACCGTCGGGGAAGACGTAGGAGTCGATGAACGCGTCGACGCTGTACTCCGACTCGTCGCGCTGCGGGCGGCGGGCGATCTGGTGGTTCAGGAGGCGCCCGCCGGGCTTGAGCAGGCCGTACAGGTCTTCGGCGTACTCCTGGTACCGGTCGGCGCCGACGTGTTCGGCCATGCCGATGGAGGAGATCGCGTCGTAGGGCCCGTCGCGGACGTCGCGGTAGTCCTGGACGCGGATCTCCACCTTGTCGGTGAGGCCCTCACCGGCGACGCGCTTGCGGGCGTAGGCGGCCTGTTCCTGCGAGAGCGTGACGCCGACGACGCGCACGCCGTGCTCGCGGGCGGCGTGCATGGCCAGGGAGCCCCAGCCGCAGCCGACGTCGAGGAGCCGCTGACCGGGTCTCAGACCGAGCTTGCGGCAGACCAGTTCGAGCTTGTCGTGCTGGGCCTGTTCGAGGGTGCTGTCCGGGGCGGGCCAGTAGGCGCAGGAGTACACCATGGACGGGCCGAGGACGATCTCGTAGAAGTCGTTGCCCACGTCGTAGTGGTGACTGATGGCGCGTCGGTCGGTGTGCTTGGTGTGCAGGTGGCGGCGGGGGCGGCGGGCCTCCTCGCGGGGCGGGGCCGGCGGCAGCGGGGGCCCGGCGAGTCTGACCAGGCCGCGCACGGCGGCTCGGACCTCGGGGTCGCGCAGGGCCTGGGCGAGGGTGCGGGCGTCCTCGCCGCGCTCCCAGATGAGACCGGCCAGCACATCGAGGGTGGTGTAGAGGTCTCCCTCGATGTCGAGGTCGCCCGCCACCCAGCCGCGGGCCAGGCCCAGTTCGCCCGGCTTCCACAGCAGGCGGCGCAGCGCGCGGCGGTGGCGTACGACCAGGGTCGGCGCGCCCGGCGGGCCCGCCTGCGATCCGTCCCAGGCACGGATGCGCACCGGGAGCGGTGCTCCCAGCAGCTGTGTGAAGAGGCCCTGCAGCCGCTGCGCGGCGTCTGCCATGGTGTACACCTCCATGACGCGGAATCCCGGAATGTCCGACACCACGTAAACACCTGCGGGGCTTCGGCGCAGTCCCCGGCACGCGTCATGTCTGGGCAAAAGACGCCGGAGGGCCTCCCGCACCACGGATGGCGGGAGGCCCTTCGTCAGGCGGATGTGCGACCGGAGGTCAGGAGGCCTTGGCCTTCTCCTCGGTCTTCTCCTTCGGCGCGGAGGCGACCGGGGCCGGCTTGGCGGCCTCGTAGAACTCCTCGCGCGGCGTCTCGATGGCGCCGAGCGAGACGACCTCGCGCTTGAGGAACATGCCGAGGGTCCAGTCGGCGAAGACGCGGATCTTGCGGTTCCAGGTCGGCATGGCCAGGCCGTGGTAGCCACGGTGCATGTACCAGGCGAGACGGCCCTTGAGCTTGATCTTCATCTTGCCCATGACGATCATCGCGACGCCCTTGTGGAGGCCGAGACCGGCCACCGCGCCCTTGTTGGCGTGGGCGTAGTCCTTCTGCGGGAAGCCCCGCATGCCGGACACCACGTTGTCGCCGAGGACCTTGGCCTGGCGCAGCGCGTGCTGGGCGTTCGGCGGGCACCAGGCGTTCTCGTTGCCCGCCTTGCGGCCGACGAGGTCCGGGACCTGGGCGTTGTCACCGGCGGCCCAGATGTAGTCGGTGCCCTTGACCTGGAGGGTCGGCTCGCAGTCGACGTGACCGCGGGGGCCCAGCGGCAGGCCGTAACGGGCCAGGGCCGGGTTGGGCTTGACGCCGGCGGTCCACACGATGGTGTTGGAGTCGACCTCGAGGCCGTTCTTCAGCACCACGTGGCCGTCGACGCAGGAGTCCATGGAGGTGGACAGGTAGACCTCGACGCCGCGGCCCTCGAGGTGCTCCTTGCCGTACTTGCCGAGCTTGGGGCCGACCTCGGGGAGGATCTTGTCGGCGGCGTCGACCAGGATGAAGCGCATGTCCTCACGGGACACGTTCTTGTAGTACTTCGCCGCGTCGCGGGCCATGTCCTCGACCTCGCCGATGGTCTCCGCACCGGCGAAGCCGCCGCCCACGAAGACGAAGGTGAGCGCCTTGCGGCGGATCTCCTCGTCGGTGGTGGAGTCGGCCTTGTCCAGCTGCTCGAGGACGTGGTTGCGCAGGCCGATGGCCTCCTCGATGCCCTTCATGCCGATGCCCTGCTCGGCGAGGCCGGGGATCGGGAAGGTGCGGGAGACCGCGCCGAGCGCGATCACCAGGTAGTCGAAGGGCAGCTCGTAGGCCTCGCCGACCAGCGGGGAGACCGTGGCGACCTTGCGGTCCTGGTCGATGGTGGTGACCCGGCCGGTGAGGACCTCCGCCTTGGGCAGCACGCGTCGCAGCGGGACGACGACGTGGCGCGGGGAGATGTTGCCGGCGGCGGCTTCGGGGAGGAAGGGCTGGTAGGTCATGTACGACCGGGGGTCGACGACCGTGACGGTCGCCTCGCCGTAGCGCATCTTCTTCTGGATGCGCCGAGCTGCGTACAGGCCTACGTACCCACCGCCTACTACGAGGATCCTGGGACGCTCCGTGGTGCTCATGCCATCGAGTATCCACCCGTCTCAGGGGGGTGGCTCGTGCGCCCCTTCACAAGCTCGGATGGGGTGTGTGTTATCCTCCGCCGCCCACGTGATCCACGTCATGGTGACAACCGGGAGCGTTTGTGCACCCCGGACCGTTGTCAATGCCGCGTGAGCTGCCTCTCTGCGCCCGAAGGGCTCGCGTGAGGCCCTCCTGGGACGCCCGCGCGGACCTCTTCCCGGACCCTCCATACCATGCTTCTGAACATGTTCAAAGGGCCGTTCAGCCCCCGGACGGGTCAACGGAACCCCTTTGGTCGCCCGGGAGGGCCGAATTCCTTGTGAAGAACTTCACGAACTTTTCCGACGGGCTGTCGCCGGGGGGTCGCCGCGACCCCCCGGGAGGCGCTCATTCGTGATCCATGCCTGCTCAGAAGCGGGCTAGGCGATCGACCACGCGATGCCGTCGAGGATGTCGTGCTCGCTGACGACGACCTCGCGGGCGCCGATCCGCTCCATGATCGACAGCAGCACCAGGGCGCCCGCCCCGATCACGTCGACCCGGCCCGGGTGCATGGAGGGCACCGCCGCGCGCTCGGCGTGGGTGGAGCGCAGCAGCCACTCGGTGATCTCGCGGACCCGGTCGTAGGAGACCCGGGAGTGGTGGATGGCCTGCGAGTCGTACGCGGGCAGCTCCTGCGCGATCGCCGACACGGTCGTCACGGAGCCGGCCAGGCCGACCAGCGTGCGGGCCTCGCGCAGCGGAACCGTCTGCTCGGCCAGGTCGAGCGCGGCCTCGATGTCGGCCCGCATCGCCCCGATCCGCTCCTCGGAGGGCGGGTCGCTCACCACGCCGTCCCGGACCAGGTGCCGCTCGGTCATGCGGACGCAGCCGACGTCCACCGAGCGGGCCGCCCGGACCCGGTCGTCGCCCACGACGAACTCGGTCGAGCCGCCGCCGATGTCCACCACCAGGTAGGGCCTGGGCAGGTGGTCGCCCCCGGCCAGCTCCTTGGTGGCGCCGGTGAAGGAGAACTCGGCTTCCTGGTCCCCGGTGATCACCTCGGGCTCGACGCCCAGGATGTCCAGGACCCCGCGCACGAACTCGTCCCGGTTCTCGGCGTCCCGGGAGGCGGAGGTCGCCACGAACCGCAGCCGCTGCGCCCCGTGTTCCTTGATGATCCCGGCGTACTCGCGGCACGCCGCGAAGGTCCGCCGCAACGCCTCGGGGGCGAGCCGGCCCGTGCGGTCCACGCCCTGCCCGAGCCGGACGATGGTCATCCTGCGGTCCAGGTCGACCAGCTCGCCGGTGGCGGGGTCGGCGTCGGCGACCAGCAGCCGGATGGAGTTCGTACCGCAGTCCACGGCGGCGACACGGGTCACTGGGCGGCCTCCTCGGCGGTCGTCACGCAGGCGCCCTTGCGCCACCACTCCGGCAGCATCGCCAGCGCCTCGTCGCCCAGCGGGTTCACGCCCGGCCCGGCGGCCAGCGAGTGGGCCACCAGGACGTGCAGGCACTTCACCCGGTCCGGCATGCCGCCCGCGCTCGGGAAGTTCTTCAGCTCCTCGATCTCGTCACGGCGCCGGATGTAGTCCTCGTGCGCCGCCCGGTACGCCGCCGCCAGCTCCGGGTCCGACTCCAGCCGCTCGGTCATCTCCTTCATCACGCCGTTGGCCTCCAGCGTGCCGATCGCGGAGTTCGCCTTCGGGCACGTCAGGTAGTACAGCGTCGGGAAGGGCGTGCCGTCGGGCAGGCGGGGGGCCGTCTCCACGACGTCGGGCTGTCCGCACGGGCAGCGGTGCGCGATCGCGCGCAGCCCGCGCGGGGGCCGGCCGAGCTGCTGCTCGAAGGCCTCGACGTCGGCGTCGGTGGGCTCGGTGCGCGGGGTGGTCGGCGGGGGCGTTTCCATGACTGTCTTCAGGCTGTCTTTCTCTGGGTTCAGGGCACTGGCTGGGGCCGGGTCACCGGTCGGAGGCGTCGGCCTTGTCGACCCCGTCCCAGACGTTCGAGTACCAGGGGCGGTCGGCCGCCCCCAGGTCGGTGCGCGACTGCTGCGCCGCGTGCGGGTCGACGACGATGAAACCCGTCTCCCCCGGCATGACGTAGTGCAACCGCTGCCGGATCTGCTGCTCGGCGTACGCGTCGTCCTGCCAGCGCGCCTTCAGGTCGCGCAGCCGTTCGACGCGCTCGCGGGCCTGCCGCTGTTCGCGTCGCAGGTCGTCGATCTCGGCGCGCTGCGAGACGTACTCCCGCATCGGGTAGGCCAGGGCCACGATCAGCGAGCACATCACCAGGGCGAGCAGCGCGGCCCGGCCGGTCAGCCGCGAGCGCCGGGCCTGGCGCTTGGTCTGGGAGCGGTAGACCCGGGCCGCGGTCTGCTCGCCGAGCAACCGGATCCTGGTCGCGGTGGAGAACCGGTCCCGGTCCTTCACGGCCATCTGTCCGCCTCCCGCTCCACCGTCATACGCGCGTACGTCCCCGGACACGGTACGGGACCGAGTACGGGGACGTACGTACGACGCTGCTACTTACGGGCCGGGTCAGCCCTTGAAGCGGGGGAATGCCGAGCGGCCGGCGTACACCGCGGCGTCGTCGAGGATCTCCTCGATGCGCAGCAGCTGGTTGTACTTGGCGACGCGCTCGGAGCGGGCCGGGGCGCCGGTCTTGATCTGGCCGCAGTTGGTGGCGACGGCCAAGTCGGCGATCGTGACGTCCTCGGTCTCGCCGGAGCGGTGGGACATCATGCACTTGAAGCCGTTGCGCTGGGCCAGCTCGACGGCGTCCAGGGTCTCGGTCAGCGAGCCGATCTGGTTGACCTTGACCAGGAGCGCGTTGGCCGCGCCCTCCTCGATGCCGCGGGCCAGGCGCTCGGGGTTGGTGACGAACAGGTCGTCGCCGACGAGCTGGACCTTGTCACCGAGCTTGTCGGTGATGGTCTTCCAGCCCTCCCAGTCGTCCTCGAACAGCGGGTCCTCGATGGACACGAGCGGGTACGCGTCGACGAGCTCCGCGTAGTACTCGGTCATCTCGGCCGCCGAGCGCTCCTTGCCCTCGAAGGTGTAGACGCCGTCCTTGTAGAACTCGGAGGCGGCGACGTCGAGCGCCAGGGCGATCTGCTCGCCGGGGGTGTACCCGGCTTCCTTGATCGCCTCGAGGATGAGGTCGAGGGCCTCGCGGTTGGAGCCGAGGTTCGGAGCGAAGCCGCCCTCGTCGCCGAGGCCGGTGGCCAGGCCCTTGGACTTCAGGACCTTCTTCAGCGTGTGGTAGACCTCGGCGCCCCAGCGCAGGGCCTCGGAGAAGGACTCCGCGCCGATCGGGGCGATCATGAACTCCTGGATGTCCACGTTGGAGTCGGCGTGCGAGCCGCCGTTCAGGATGTTCATCATCGGCACCGGCAGCAGGTGCGCGTTGGGGCCGCCCAGGTAGCGGAACAGCGGCAGGTCGCTGGCCTCGGAGGCGGCGTGGGCCACGGCGAGCGAGACGCCGAGGATGGCGTTGGCGCCGAGGGAGCCCTTGTTGTCGGTGGCGTCCAGGTCGAACATCGCCTGGTCGATCAGGCGCTGCTCGGTGGCGTCGTAGCCGACCAGCTCCGGGCCGATCTGCTCGATGACCGCGAGGACGGCCTTCTCCACACCCTTGCCGAGGTAGCGGTTCGAGTCGCCGTCGCGGAGCTCGATGGCCTCGAATGCGCCCGTGGAGGCGCCGGACGGGACGGCGGCACGACCGGTGCTGCCGTCGTCGAGGCCGACCTCGACCTCGACCGTGGGGTTGCCTCGGGAGTCCAGGATTTCCCGGGCTACGACGACGTCGATGGACGGCACGAGCATCTCCTTCTTGAATGTGACGCGGTGACGCGGGTCGCGTGGACCCGGCGGGGTGCGGGCCGTGGTGGCTCGCGACATGAGCCTAACCGGCTCCGGGCGATCGGCCACCGGGTCGCCCACCCCATGGACAGAACCGAGAGTAAATTGTTTCCGAACGGAACAAAGCCGGTTGCCGAAAAAACCCCGCCCCGGTGCGCACGGGGGATGGCGCACCGGGGCGGGGAGTCCGTGGGCCCCGGGGGGCCCGGAGGGGCCGCTGCCTACTTCAGGTGCAGCTGCTGGCCCGGGTAGATGAGGTTGGCGTCCTCGACGATGTCCTTGTTCAGCTCGAAGAGCTTCTCCCAGCCGCCCTTGACCTTCTTGTCCGCGGCGATCGAGCTGAGGGTGTCGCCCTCGACGACCTTGTACTCGCCGTCGCCCTTCTTGACCTTCTTGCCGGTCGGGGTGGTGACGGTCTTCTTGGCGGCCGGGCGGTCCTCGGAGCGGGAGGCCGGCTGCTGCTCGGTCTTGCGGGTCTCGGTGCTCTGCTGGCTCTGCTGGCTCTGCTGCTGCGTGGAGCTGCCGGAGTCGCTCGAGGAGCCGCCGCCGGTGTAGCCGGCACCCGACAGGCCCTTGCCGCAGACCGGCCAGGCACCCTTGCCCTGGCTCGCCAGGACCTTCTCGGCGACCTGGATCTGCTGGTCCTTGCTGGCCTGGTCGGCGGTCGAGGCGTACTGCGTGCCGCCGTACGCGGCCCAAGTGGAGGCGGAGAACTGCAGACCGCCGTAGTAGCCGTTGCCGGTATTGATGGACCAGTTGCCGCCGGACTCGCACTGGGCGACGGCGTCCCACTCGGAGGCGGTGGCGGCGGAGGCGTTGCCGGCCGCCATCAGCGGGGCGGCGATGGCGACACCGGTGACACCGGCGAGCGCGGCGGCGCGGGTGGCCTTGGACGGACGACGGTGCTTGCCCTTGGCGGAAAACAGCATGAATCGATCCCCTCACCGACGCCTGCGAGGTGAGCTGTCGGGTTCGGGCCGGTTGAGTTGCCCGGCCGCGTCCCTCACGGGACACGGCTTCACCCCAAGCCCTTCCGGCACAACCGGCCGGTCGGGCACCTACCTTGGGTCCCCCGCTCCTGCCTACGGCGCTTGACGCGACGACTGTTCCCGGGCGGCCGCTGGCAGGATTCGGCGTTGCGGCAGCCGGGGCTCGTGGTGACGAGCGATCACGACCGTAGACACGCGATCCGCCGAATTTCAAAGACGATCAGGGCTTCTGAGATCTATCTCTCACCGGCCTTATACGGGACATTCGGCGCGAAACATGACGTGAACTCACCCGGTTTAGGGGTGACTTCGACCGCCGTTTCCGCACTGCCCGGACGGCTACCCCTCGTCCGCTTCGACCCCTGTGGTGAGCTTCTGACCGGGGAGGATGAGGTTCGGGTCGGTACCGACCGTCTGCTCGTTGTCGTCGTAGAGGGAGTGCCATCCACCGTCGACGTCAAGGGAGTCGGCGATGGACCAGAGGCTGTCGCCGACGCCGACGATGTAGGAACCCTGGGAGGCGTCACCGCCGCGCGAGGCGTGGCGGCCCGAGGACGCGCCCTCACGGCCGCTCGCGGACGCGGAGTCCTCCTCGGCGCCGGGGCCGCGGTGACGGCCGGAGCCGGTGCCCGCCGGGGCCGAGGACGCGTCACCCTGAGGCGAGTTGGCGGACTCACCGCCCTCACCGGAGCCGGAGCTGCCGGACTTCTCGCCCCGCTCCTGCTTCTCGTCCCGCTCCTGGGAGGTGGAATCGGACGACTTGTCGGACTTGCTGGTTTCGTCCTTCTCGGTCGACCGTGCGTCGGGCGACGACGACGGGCTCGAGGACGGCTCCGGAGAAGGGGACGCGTCAGGGCCGTCGAGCAGACCGGGTGAGTCCACCTCACCGGATGCCCCGGACGAGCCGGACGTGTCCGACCCCTTGCCCTGCTCGAGGCCCGAGAGCAGTCCGCAGGTGCGCCACGCGCCGACCCCCTGGTCGGCGAGGACTCTCTCGGCCACGGATATCTGCTGGGAGCGACTGGCCAGGTCGGCACTCGCGGCGTAGTCGAGACCGCCGTACTTCTCCCAGTCCTCCTGGGACAACTGCAGGCCGCCGTAATAGCCGTTGCCGCTGTTCTGGCTCCACGCGCCGCCGGTCTCGCAGTCCGCGACCCGGTCCCAGGTCGTGCCGTCGGCCGCGCTGGCGCCGGAGGCCCCGAGGAGGGGGATCGCGATGGCGGAGCCGGTCACTCCGGCCGCCACGAGGAGAGCCGGAGCCTGACGGGGGCGGCGGTGCCGACCGTTCCCGGAGAGCATACGGAGACCTTTCGCGAGACAGCAGTGACCGGCGGCCGGAATCCCGGGCCGCATTGATGGGTGAACGTATCGGCAGACGATCACTTGTCACAAGTTCATGCCGCGCAGATCACGTGAAGATCACAGCTCTGATGTTTCGTCACGTCCGGCCGGTGCGAACTCCACCGGCAGCGTGCGCAGCCCCCGCATGATGAGGCCGCCGCGCCACCGCAGCTCGGCCGGGTCCGCCGCCAGCCGGAGGTCCGGGAGGCGGGTGAGGAGGGTGGCGAGCGCGGTCTGGCCCTCCAGGCGGGCGAGCGGGGCACCGAGGCAGTAGTGGATGCCGTGGCCGTACCCGAGGTGCTGGTTGTCGCGGCGGGCGAGGTCCAGCGCGTCCGGGTCGGCGAACCGCTCCGGGTCCCGGTCCGCGGCGGCCAGGACGACGAGGACGGGATCGCCGGCCTCGACGCGCTGCCCGCCGAGCGTGAGGGGCTGCGTGGCGAAGCGCCAGGTGGCGAGCTCGACCGGGCCGTCGTAGCGCAGCAGTTCCTCGACGCCCGTCTCCAGCAGGCCCGTTTCCCCGGCGGCGAGGGACGCCTGGAGGCGGGCGCGTTCCCCGGGGTGGGTGAGCAGGGCGTAGGTGCCGTTGCCGATCAGGTTCACCGTGGTCTCGAAACCGGCGAACAGCAGGATGAAGGCCATGGCCGCCGCCTCGTTCTCGGTGAGGTGCTCACCGTGGTCCGAGGCGCGGATGAGGCCGGAGATGAGGTCCTCGCCCGGGGTGGGCTCGGCGGGCAGCGCCTCCCGCTTGCGGTGGATGAGGTCGGCGAGGTAGCCGCGCATCTTCTTCACCGAGCGCGCCACGCCGCCCCGGGGACCGCCCTGGTGACGGATCATCATGCCCGCCCAGTCGCGGAAGTCGTCCTGGTCCTCGCGGGGGACGCCGAGCAGGTCGCAGATGGCGTAGATGGGCAGCGGGAAGGCGAAGTCGTGGATGAGGTCGGCGGAGCCCTTGTGCGCGAACCCGTCGATGAGGGTGTCGGTGAGCTCCTGCACCCGTGGCGCGAACTCGGCGACGCGGCGGGGCGTGAACGCCTTGGACACCAGCCGGCGCAGCCGGGTGTGATCCGGCGGGTCGATGTTCAGCAGATGCGTCATCAGCTCCGCCTTGCGCTCGCCGGGGATCCCGGTCTTGCCCTTGGCGTGCGCCGGTTCGTCGTGGTGCGCCGGGTTCTTGGAGAGCCGGTTGTCGGCGAGCGTCTGCTTGGCGTCGGCGTACCGCGTGACCAGCCATGCCTCCACCCCGCTGGGCAGCCGCGTCTTGTGGACGGGGCTGTGCGTGCGGAGCCAGGCGTAGGCGGGGTAGGGGTCGCTCGCGAACTCCCAGGTGAAGAGCTCGGGAGCGGTCGCGGGTGTGCTGGGCGAGGGCTGGTCGGTCACGCGTCGACCGTATCCGGCTCGCCGCCGCTCCCCCGCCCCGGACCGCTCAGCCCTCGGCCTGCCGGATCGCGTCGCGGTAGGCGCGGGCCGCCGCCCTGAGGGCCGCCTCCGGGTCGACGCCCTCCGACTCGGCGCGGACGGCCAGGGCCAGGAGCTCGTAGCCGACGCCCTCGACGGGCGGGAGCGGTATGTCCAGGCCCGCCGTGCGCACGCGGGAGGCCAGCTTGGCCGCGAGGGCGAGGCCGGGCTGGCCGAGGGGAATCCCCTCGGTGATCGAGGTGCGCTGCTTCTCGACCGCCTTGGTGCGCAGCCAGTGCTCCTTGACCTCCTCGGGGGTGGTGGCCGTCGCGTCGCCGAAGACATGCGGATGGCGGTGGATCAGCTTGGCGACGATGCCGCCGGCCACGTCGTCGATGGAGAAGGCCTCCTCCCCGTCCTCCGGGCGGCCCTCCTCGGCGATCCGGGCGTGGAAGACGACCTGGAGGAGGACGTCACCGAGCTCCTCGCGCAGTTCGTCGCGGTCGCCCTCCTCGATCGCCTCGACGAGTTCGTACGCCTCCTCGATGCCGTACTTGGCCAGGCCCTCGTGGGTCTGCCGGGAGGACCAGGGGCATTCGAGGCGGATGCGGTCCATGACCTGGACGAGGTCCAGGAGACGGGCGCCGGGGAGGTCGTAGGAGGCGGGCAGCAGTTCCAGCTCGGGCATGGCGATCCGGCCGGTGCCGGCGAGGCGGGCCAGACCGTCCGTGAGGGCCGGTTCGCCCTCGCCCGTCGCCACCACGACCACCGTGCGGCCGCCGGCGCAGGCGCCGACCAGCTCCTCGGCGGTCGGCGCCGCCTCCTCGACGGCGATCCCCGCCTCACGCAGATAGGGCAGCTGCGGATGGGCACCGTCCGCGCACAGCACCTGGTCCGCCCCGTGCAGCGCCCGCCAGGCGGGCCAGGAGAGCAGGCCGGGGGCGACGCGGTGGCTGGTGGTGAGCAGGATGATGCGGCCGGTGGCGGCGGCCGCGCCGGTCCGCGCGGGGCCCGGTCCGGCTTCGGGGCTGTTGGCGTTCACGGTTCGAAGCTATCCCACGCCGCCGGGGGCAGCGGGGGGTGCCCACAGGGGTGGGAATCGGGGGACGGGGGCGTTCTACAGGCCCTGCTGGGTCTGGGCCGTCGTGACGTCCCGGACCCAGGGCGTCTTGGCGTCGGCCCGGCTGCTCTTCTGGACGTCCCAGGTGCCGTAGCGCGGGTTGAGGTCGACGTCGAGGTTCTTGGAGGCGTCGGAGAGGGCCTTCCAGAACTCGGGGCGGTCGGTGCTCGTGCCGAGCTTCTCGGCGAGCTTCTGAGCCTCCAGCTGGAGATGGAGATTCTCCTCGAGGCGCTGCGGCGGGATGCCGTACTGCTGGAGCCAGGTCGTCTCCAGCGCCTTGGCGCCGCCGGCCTGCTGTTCGAGGCCGGAGCGCATCTGCTGGACCTCCCTGCGGGAGACGGTGACCCCGGCGTCCTCGGCGGCGCGGTGCAGCACCCGGTCCAGGACCATGGTGTGCAGGGTGTCGCGGGTGAGGGTGCCGGTCCGGGCGATGGCCTGCTGGTACTGGGCCTCGTCCCGCACGGCGGCCCGCTGGGCCGCGCGGACCTCGCCCACCCGCTCGTCCAGCTGCGAGACGGTGATCCGCTGGCCTCCCACCACGGCCGCCGCACCGGGATGCGCGTCGTTCCCGCAGGCGGTGAGAAGGGGTGCCGCTGCGGCGATCGCGGCGGTGAGGACGAGCGCGGTGCGACGGCGGCGGTGCAAGGAGACCTCCCGAGGAGACTGCAACGACAGGTGCGGCGCGCAGCGCCTCCGCCAGGGGTGGTGGTCGGGCGACGGGCGGGCGCACAAGGTCTTGCGATGATCGATGGTAGGCAGTGGGCAAGCTCTGGCCAACCCATTCGACCAACGATTCACCGGGACTTCCGGCACCGCCGCGCCGCCCCCGGACCGGTCCTCAGCCCCGCACCTGCCCCAGCCACTGCAGCGTCCGGCGGATCTCCGCCCCCAGCGGATGGGCGTGACCGTGAGTGCGTTCGACGTCGTGCAGCAACCGCGCCAGGGTGTCGTGGGCGGCACCGCGGTCGCCGAGGGCGAGCAGCAGGTGCCCGATGCGGCGGCGGACGTCGTGGGCCAGTTCCGGGCCGCCGGCCGCGACGTACTGGTTCTCGTAGTACGGCAGCACCGCCCGGTACTCGGCGAGCGCCGCGGCCGGCTCGCCCAGCTGTTCGAGGCATTGGGCGGCCTCGTAGCGGAAGCGCAGGGCCTGGGGGTCGGCCTGGCCGGCCTCGGCGGCGCGTTCGTCGGCGAGGCGGCGCAGCTCGGGCAGGGCGCGCCGGTACTGGCCGTCGTCCAGGAGCGTCGCCGCGTACTGCTTGCGCAGGGTGCGGACGACCGGGGAGTGCGCGCCGTGCTGCTCGGCCGCGGCGGGCAGGATCGATCCGAGGATGTCGACGGCCTGGGTGACGCGGCCCTCGCCGAGGAGCCGCTTGACCTCGTCGACCGCGCGGGCGATGTCCGTCCCCCCCGCGGTGTCGCTGACGGGGGTGGCGGGCGTGGGCCGGGGGGCGGGGGTGCGCGCACGGTCCGGCCAGGGGGCGTGCGGGCGCAGGAACGGGCGGGTGGGGTCGAGGGCGGCCCCTGTGGGCGTCCCGCGCGCGGGCAGGAGCGGCTCCAGGTGCTCGTAGACCTCCTGCGCGGAGGCGGGGCGGTGCTGCGGGTCCTTGGCGAGCAGGCGCAGCACGAGCGCTTCCAGGGCCTCGGGAACCTCGGGGCGGATGCGGCGCACGGGCAGCGGGGGCTCGTACAGGTGCCGGTGCAGGACGCCGAGGGCGGTGGAGCCGGAGAAGGGCACGTCGCCGCTGAGCAGTTCATGCAGGACCACGCCGAGCGCGTACAGGTCGGTGTAGGGGCCGACCGCTCCGCCCATCGCCTGCTCCGGGGCCATGTAGGCGGGCGAGCCGATGGGGGTGCCGGTGTGGGTGAGGCGGGTGGTGTCCGTGTCCATGACGGAGGCGACGCCGAGGTCCAGGACGGTGACCGTGCCGTCCTGCTTCACCATCACGTTGCGCGGCTTGAGGTCGCGGTGGACGATCGGCACGGCGTGCACGGCGCTCAGCACGGCGCACAGCTGCGCGGCGACCGCGACCGCCCACTGCCAGGGGTACGGGTCGTGCCCGGCGAGGTGTCCGGCGAGGTCGGCGCCGTCGATGTACTGCATGACGAGGAACAGCTCCTCGCCCTCACTGCCCGCGTCGTGCACGGTGACCAGGCCGGGGTGGTCCACCTGCGCGGTCACCCGGCACTCGCGCACGAAACGGCGGCGCAGTTCCTCCGCGTCCTGTCCTGCCACCTTGTCGGGGCGCAGCAGCTTCACCGCCACGCGCCGGTCCAGCCGCTGGTCGTACGCCGTCCAGACCTGGCCCATGCCGCCCTGCCCGAGGACGGCGGACAGTTCGTAACGGCCGGCGACCATCCGTCCTGCCGCCGCGGTCACCTTCCGCCCTCGTGGCCGCCGTTGCCGTCGCCTTCGTGCCGGCGCAGGTAGTCGCTCAGCTCGTCGAGCTCGGCGCGGACCTGGTCGATGCGGGCGGGGGCGGTGGGCTGCGGGGAGGGGGGCGGCTGCACCGGGCCCGGGACCCGGGGTGTGGCGTCGTGGGGCACGGGTGTGTGAGGCGGGGTCGCCGGGTGCGCCGGGACGGGCGTGGAGTTCGGGGCGTAGGGCGGCGCGGAGTGCGGGTAGCCGTACGGGGTGTGCACGACGGTGGGTGCGTGGGGCGGGGCGTAACCGGCGGCCTGCCGCCGCTCGCCGTGGTGGGCGATGTCCACGACGAGGAAGTAGACGGCGGCGCCCACCCCGAGCAGCAGGATCAGGGCGAGCGCGATGTCGGTGCGGCGGTCGTCCTCCGGCAGCGAGCCGATCACGGCGAAGCCCGCGATGGACAGCGGCAGGCTCACCCAGGCCAGCGCCCAGTCCAGGGCCCGTCCGCGCAGGACGGCCACCCGGAACAGCGGTACGCAGGCCAGCACGCCGCAGGTGAGGAAACCGGCGGCGGCGAACAGCACGCGCAGGGAGATGACCGTTGCCGCGCTGCGGGGAGGCGGTGCCGCGCCGTGGCCGTACATGACTGCTCCTGGACCGGTGTGGCGATGGGGACGGACGTGCGAATGACGGACCCTGTTGGGGAATCCGAGCGTATAGCCCGACCCGGACCACCGGTCACGGGTTGTACCGAACCGTTGTCATGCTGATCACTTCGTGTGTGCGGACCTTTCCCCGACCGGTCGGCGGTTCCGCCGTCCGTCACCGCCGCCGGGGGCGTCCGTCACGCCCTACAGGGGGTGCCGCATCCACACGTTGGGCTCGACGTAGACCGCGTAGCCGCGTTCCGCCTCGCAGCGCACCGGGACGAGTGCGCCCGGGACCTCGACGTCGCCGTCCGTGTCGAAGGGCAGGCCCGTCCAGCGCCGCCAGTCCGCGAGCGGGGCGGACACCGTCATCGACGCGGGTGCCACCGAGTCGATGGTGGCGCCGGCCCTGGCGTGGACGCGCAGCCACGGGTCCTGGGGCAGGCCGTCGGGGCGGACGCGGCGGGCGTACTCCTCCATGGGCGTATGCGGTTCGAGGTGCTTGGCGTTGGGGCGGACCGGGGCGACGACCTCGCGGAAGCCGTGGGCCCGGGCGTTGTCGCGCATGGCCGAGAGCATCATCCCGGACAGGCCGCGGCCCTGCGCGTGCGGGGCGACGGAGACCGAGACGGCGCTGACGGTGTCGGGCCGCACTCCGCGCCGCAGGTCGGAGAAGGCCCATACGAGCACCGCGTCCCAGCCGTTGGCGGGCAGCCTGCCGCGGTGCTCGGCGCCGAGGGCGAACGGCACGCTGTAGGCGTTCGCCACGATCTCGCCCTGCTCGTCCTCGGCGAACAGGACGTACTGCGGGAGTTCGGCGGCTATCCGCGGGAAGTGGGCGGCGCCCACGAGGTCCTGGATCACGAACTCCGGCCAGCTGTCGGCCATGGCGACGACCCGCTCCAGCATGTCCGGGCGGTCGGCGAGGCTCGCTGTCTTCAACTGCATGTGATCACCGTAGGCACCGGGGCGACGGCCCGGAACCGAATTACCGTCAGCGCGCGGGGCCGGGCCCTACCCGCCGCACTGTTCGAGCATCGTCTCCTTGTCGGCGGCGGTCACGGGCAGTTCGTACTTCAGCGACACCTGGGCGAAGCGCACCGCGTAGGAGCAGCGGATCCGCTTGTTCGGCGGCAGCCAGGACGCCGGGCCGGAGTCCCCCTTGGAGCCGTTGGTGGGTCCGTCCACCGGCACCAGGTTGAGCGGGTCGTTGGCGATGGACTCCCGCTTGTCCTTCGTCCAGCGCGAGGCGCCCATCTGCCAGTCGTACGACAGCGGCATGACGTGGTCTATCTGGACCTTGATCGCATGGGACTTGGTCCACTCGATGACCCTGCCGGTGTACGGGTCGTGCAGCGTCAGCGAGGTGACGACGCAGTCGGATCCCGAACGGAAGCGCAGGTCCTCCCCGTCGCGCTTCAGGAGGTCGTTGCGCGAGTCGCAGCCGTTGTGGGAGAAGGGGACGTCGCGTGGTGCCGAATCCATCCAGGCGTAGCCGAACTTGTCCCGTTCGTAGCCCGTCCTGGGGCCGCGTCCCTTCGTCGCCACCTTCTCGATGAGGGCGCGCGCCCTCTCCTTGTCCGCGCCGGACGTGATGGCCGCGAGCCCCGGCTTCGTGCCGTCCGGGTTGTCCAGCGGGTTCACGGCCCGTCCGTCACCGGCTGCCGGGACGCCGGAGCCGGAGGGCCCGCCGCTGTCGGCGGGCGGGGTCAGACCCTCGCAGCCGGCCAGCGCCGAACCGGTGAACACCATGGCGACGGCCAGTGCCGCCCCGCCCCTCAGACGCGTCACCGCGCCCCTCCTCTGTTTGCCTGTTCCGCTCCGGCACGGGCGGCCCGTGCCCGATCCCACGGTAGCGAGGAAGAGGTTCAGACCACATGGGGCCTCAAGGCGCATTCTTCGCATCCCACGCGTATCGTCGGTCCTGAGTCACCTCCGGAGGGAGCTTTGCATGGGCATCTTCGACAAGTTCAAGAGCCAGGCGCGGAACAAGGGCAAGCAAGGCTCTGACACCGCGGAACAGCGGATCAACGAGAGGACCGGCGGAAAGTACGAGGACCAGGTCGACTCCGGCCAGCAGCGCGTCGAGGGCTCGCTGGGCATGGATCGCGACCGCGACCGGCCCGAACAGCAGTAGGGCCTCCCCTTCCAGGCCGTCCGCGGAGACACGGACCCCTCTCGCGCGGACGGCTTCCTGTGCGCCCCGGGCCCGGTGGTCGGTCCGCTTGACCTTGACACCGGCGTCAGGGTCGGACGATCCCCGTATGACGTTCCCGCACCCGAAGAACGGTCGGCGCACCGCGCCCACGGCCCCGCGCACCGTGCTCGTCACCGGCGCCGGCTCGGGCATCGGCCGGGCCACCGCCCACGCGTTCGCCGACGAGGGCGCGCACGTGGTGGCGGTGGGCCGCCGCGAGGCCCCCCTGGCCGAGACCGCCGCTCACGCCCCGTCCCGCATCAGCGTGCTCGCCGCCGACATCACGGCCGACGACGGTCCCGAGACCGTCGTCCGCACCGTGCTCGAACGGCACGGCCGTATCGACGTGCTGGTGAACAACGCCGGGATCGTCACCCCGCGGTCGCTGCGCACCTATACGCGCGCCGACGCCGGGCCTCTGCTCGCGACGAACCTCCTCGCCCCCGTCCTGCTGACCCAGGCCGCGCTGCCGGCGCTGGAGGACAGCCGCGGTGTCGTCGTGAACGTGACGACGGCGGTGGGGCAGCGCGGCTGGCCCGGCAACTCCCTCTACGCGGGCGCGAAGGCGGCTCTGGAGGTACTCACCCGCAGTTGGGCGGTGGAGCTCGCACCGCTCGGGATCCGGGTCGCCGCCGTGGCCCCGGGCGCGATCGACACGCCCATCGGCGAACACGCGGGCCACACGCCCGAACAGCGGGCCGCGATCCGGGCATGGCAGCTCGACCACACGCCGCTCGGCCGGGTCGGCCGTCCCGAGGAGGTGGCGTGGGCGATCGCCCGACTGGCCTCGCCGCGGGCCTCGTTCATCACGGGTGTGATCCTGCCGGTGGACGGCGGCGCGCTCGTCACATGAGACTGACGCGCATGGCACCACCACGTCCGCGCAGTGCGGAGCCCCGGATGCGGATCGGCGAACTCGCCGCGGTGACCGGCACGACACCGCGTGCCCTGCGCCATTACGAGCAGGCGGGGCTCATCACCTCCGAGCGGGCCGCGAACGGCTACCGCCTCTACGACGCCGGTACGGCTGTACGCGTCCGCAACATCCGGCAGTTGCTGGATGTGGGGCTGACGCTCGACGACGTCCAGGTGTTCCTGCCGTGCCTGGACGGCGATGTCACGGCCGGAGCCGCCTCCGAGAAGGGACTGCGGGTGGCGGCCGACCGTCTCGCGGTGCTGGAGGCCCGGATCGCGGCGCAGATCGCGATCCGAGACCGGCTGGCGACGGCACTGCGCCAGGCCGGCACCGGCACCCGCGCTCCCCGGACGGCCCCCCACCGCCCCCACGGACGGCCGACGACCTGACGAAGCCTCAGCACCCCGAGGCGCCCGGCCGTGCCCGGGACGTGGCCCCAGCACCGCCCCGGCCACGGCTGCACGGCCCTGCCCGGGCCCCGGCGTCGGCCTTTCCAGGCCGCGGTGCCGACACCCCCGGACACGGCGTCAACACCGCCCAGGGCCTCGGCGCTGCCCGGCTGCGGCGTCGGTACGGACGCGGTTTCAGCACCGCGCGGAAGCGTGTCGGCCCTGCCCGGACGTGGCGGCGGCCCTGCCCGAACGTGGCTTCAGCACCGCCCGGCCACGGCTGCACGGCCCTGCCCGGGCCCCGGCGTCGGCCCTTCCAGGCCGCGGTGCCGACACCCCCGGACACGGCGTCATCACCGCCCCGACCAGGGCCTCGGCGCTGCCCGGCTGCGGCGTCGGTACTGCCCGGAAGCCGTGTCGGCCCTGCCCGGGCCCCGGCGTCGGCCCTTCCAGGCCGCGGTTCCGGCACCCCGGACGCGGCGTCAGCACCGCCCCGGCCAGGGCGCCTGCCCTGCCCGGTCAGGGCGTCAGCACCGACCCGGCAACGGCATCAACACCGCCCGGCCCCGGCGTCAGCGCTGCCCGACCCCGGTATCAACACCGCCCGGCCCGGGCGTCAGCGCTGCCCGACCCCGGTATCAACACCACCCGGCCCGGGCGTCAGCGCTGCCCGACCCCGGTATCAACACCGGCCCCCGCCCCCGCGCGTCACGACCCCAGTACCGACGTCAAGAACTCCCCGACCCACGCCAGCAGTTCGCGGCCGACCAGCGGCTTGCCGCCCACCTTCGCGGTCTTCGGGCGCGGCACCAGCACCTGGTGCGCCGCCGGCTTGATGACACAACCGGGGTACAGCCGCTTGAGCCGCAGCTCCTGCGACTCGCGCAGCTCCACCGGTGCGAACCGGATGTTGTTGCCCTGGAGCACGATCTCCCCGACGCCGCACGCCCGCGCGAACATCCGCAGGCCCGCGACGAGCAGCAGGTTCTCCACCGGCTCGGGCAACTTGCCGTAGCGGTCGACGAGTTCCTCGCGGACGGCCTTGATGTCCTCCTCCGAGTTGGCGGAGGCGATGGCACGGTAGGCCTGGAGACGCAGTCGCTCACCGGGCGCGTAGTCGTGCGGGACGTGCGCGTCGACGGGCAGCTCGATCTTGACCTCGAGCGGCGGCTCCTCCTCGATCTCGCCGGTCTCCAGCTGGCGCCGGTAGTCCGCGACGGCCTCGCCGACCATCCGCACGTACAGGTCGAAGCCGACACCCGCGATGTGACCCGACTGCTCGCCGCCGAGGAGGTTGCCCGCGCCGCGGATCTCCAGGTCCTTCATGGCGACGTACATGCCGGCGCCCATCTCGGTGTGCTGGGCGATCGTCGCGAGCCGCTCGTGCGCGGTCTCGGTCAGCGGCTTCTCGGGCGGGTAGAGGAAGTAGGCGTAACCGCGCTCGCGGCCCCGGCCCACCCGGCCGCGCAGCTGGTGGAGCTGGCTGAGGCCGAAGTTGTCGCCGCGCTCCACGATCAGGGTGTTGGCGTTGGAGATGTCGATGCCGGACTCCACGATCGTCGTGGACACCAGCACGTCGAACTTCTTCTCCCAGAAGTCGACGACGACCTGCTCCAGCGCCGATTCCGACATCTGCCCGTGGGCGGTGGCGATGCGCGCCTCGGGGACGATCTCGCGCAGCCGGGCCGCCGCGCGGTCGATCGACTCGACCCGGTTGTGGATGTAGAAGACCTGGCCCTCGCGCAGCAGTTCACGACGGATGGCGGCGCCGATCTGCTTCTGCTCGTAGGGGCCGACGAAGGTGAGCACCGGGTGGCGCTCCTCCGGCGGGGTGGTGATCGTGGACATCTCGCGGATGCCGGTGACCGCCATCTCCAGCGTCCTGGGGATCGGGGTCGCGGACATGGTGAGCACGTCGACGTTGGCGCGCAGCTTCTTCAGCTGCTCCTTGTGCTCGACGCCGAAGCGCTGCTCCTCGTCGACGATGACCAGGCCCAGGTCCTTGAACTTGGTCTCGGAGGAGAACAGGCGGTGGGTGCCGATGACGACGTCCACCGAGCCCTCGCGCAGCCCCTCCAGCGTCGCCTTCGCCTCCGTGTCGGTCTGGAAGCGGGAGAGCGCCTTCACGTTCACCGGGAACTGCGCGTACCGCTCGCTGAACGTCCCGAAGTGCTGCTGCACCAGCAGGGTCGTGGGCACCAGGACGGCGACCTGCTTGCCGTCCTGGACGGCCTTGAAGGCGGCCCGGACCGCGATCTCCGTCTTGCCGTAGCCGACGTCGCCGCAGATCAGGCGGTCCATCGGGACCGTCTTCTCCATGTCCTCCTTGACCTCGGCGATGGTGGTGAGCTGATCGGGCGTCTCCGCGTAGGGGAAGGCGTCCTCCAGCTCCCGCTGCCAGGGGGTGTCCGCGCCGAAGGCGTGCCCGGGGGCCGCCATGCGGGCACTGTAGAGCTTGATGAGGTCGGCGGCGATCTCCTTGACGGCCTTCTTCGCGCGGGCCTTCGTCTTCGTCCAGTCGGCGCCGCCCAGGCGGTGCAGGGTGGGCGCCTCGCCACCGACGTACTTGGTGATCTGCTCCAGCTGGTCGGTGGGGATGTAGAGCCGGTCGCCGGGCTGGCCGCGCTTGGCGGGGGCGTACTCCACGACCAGGTACTCGCGGGTCGCGCCCTGCACGGTGCGCTGCACCATCTCGATGTAGCGGCCCACGCCGTGCTGCTCGTGGACGATGTAGTCGCCCGCCTCCAGGGTGAGCGGGTCGATGGTCTTGCGGCGGCGGGCCGGCATGCGGGCGCCCTCGCGGCCGGACGCCTTCTGACCGGAGAGGTCCGTCTCGGTGAGGACGGCGAGGCCGAGGGCCGGGTCGACGAAGCCGTGCTCGATCGAGCCGCACGCCACGTGCACGACCGACGGGGAGATCTCGCCGAGGTCCCCCTCGAGGCGGGCGGCGATGCCCTCGCCGCCCAGCACCTCAACGGTACGGGCCGCGGGGCCGTGGGCCTCGGTGACGAACACCGTGCGCCAGCCGTCGGCGAGCCAGCCCTTGGTGTCGGCGAGGGCCTTGGCGGTGTCGCCCCGGTAGGACTCCGGGGCGTGCATGCCGAGCTTCAGGGTGTCCCCGTCGAGCTCCTCGTCCGCGGCGAACGGCGACACCGACCACCACATCATGTCCAGCTCGCGGGCCCGGTCCCGGACGTCCGCGATGGACCGCAGGGAGGCCGCGCCGACGTCGATGGGGGCCTCGCCGCCCCCGGCGGTGGCCGCCCAGGAGGCCTGGAGGAACTCCTGCGAGGTGGCCACCAGGTCGGACGCGCGCGTGCGGACCCGCTCCGGGTCGCACACCACGGCCATGGCGCCCTTGGGCAGCACGTCCAGCAGCAGCTCCATGTCGTCGACGAGGACCGGCGCGAGGGACTCCATGCCCTCCACGGCGATGCCCTCGGCGATCTTGCCGAGCAGTTCACCGAGCTCGGGGTGCTGTTCGGCGAGGACACGCGCCCGCTCGCGGACGTCCTCGGTGAGCAGCAGCTCGCGGCAGGGCGGCGCCCACAGGCCGTGCTCGGCGACTTCGAGGGAGCGCTGGTCCGCGACCTTGAAGTAGCGGATCTCCTCGACGTCGTCGCCCCAGAACTCGACGCGCAGCGGGTGTTCCTCGGTCGGCGGGAACACGTCGAGGATGCCGCCGCGCACGGCGAACTCGCCGCGCTTCTCGACGAGCTCCACCCGCGCGTAGGCGGCGGCCGCGAGGGCTTCGACGATCTCGCCGAGGTCGGTTCTCTGCCCGCTTCTCAGGGAGACCGGCTCCAGGTCGCCGAGGCCCTTGACCTGCGGCTGGAGCACGGACCTGACGGGTGCCACGACGACCGAGACGGGTCCGGTCTCGGGGTCGTCGGGGCGGGGGTGGGCCAGGCGGCGCAGCACGGCCAGGCGGCGGCCGACGGTGTCGCTGCGCGGGCTGAGCCGCTCGTGCGGGAGCGTCTCCCACGACGGGTACTCCACGACCCCCTCCGGCGGGAGCAGGGAGCGCAGGGCGGCGGCGAGGTCCTCGGCCTCGCGGCCCGTCGCCGTGACCGCGAGCACCGGGCGGCCCGTGTCCCGGGCCAGGGCCGCGACGGCGAAGGGGCGGGCGGCGGGCGGGCCGACCAGGTCGACGTGCATGCGGTTGCCGTCGGCGGCCGCCCTGATCGCTTCCGCGAGGGCGGCGTCCTTACTGACGGCGTCGAGCAGACCGTGCAGGCTCATTCGGGCTTTTTCCGTCCAGGGGGGTGGGCAACACGACGGGCCCGACGCGCGCCGCGGGCCGGGGGGTCTCCAGCGTACGACGCTGCGCGGCCGGGCGCCGGGGGCTGTGGATGACGGAAGGCCGCGAACGCCCCGGTGCGAGGTTTCCGGCGTCGAGGCCGAGACCCCGCCACGCACAGCACCCGGCGCCGGGAAGTCCAGACCTCGGACTTCCCGGCGCCGGGTTCCCCGCAACCCCCGTGTGCGGTGGCTCGAGGGCCGGAGCGGCCGGCGGCCGGCTACTCCGTCGCGATGGCGTTGAGGACGTTCATCCGGCCCGCCCGGAACGCCGGGACCAGTGCCGCGAACAGACCCACGAACGCCGAGCTGATGAAGACGCCGATGATCGTCGGCCAGGGGATGTCCAGGATCATCAGGCCCTCCAGCTCCAGCAGCTGCTGTGCCGTGGCGCCCCAGCCCATGCCCAGTCCGAGGCCCAGCAGGGCGCCGAACAGGGCGATGACGACCGACTCCATGCGGATCATGCGGCGCAGCTGGCGGCGGGAGAGGCCGATCGCCCGCATCAGGCCGATCTCCCTGGTGCGCTCCACCACCGACAGGGCCAGGGTGTTCACGACGCCCAGGACGGCGACGATGATCGCCAGGGCCAGCAGGCCGTAGATCATGTTGAGCAGCTGGCCGATCTGGTCCTTCAGGGCGTCCTTGTAGTCGGTCTGGTCGCGCACGGTGTACTGCGGGTAGTCGTGCAGCGCCGACTTCAGGGACGTGTAGGCGGCGTCCTGCCGGCCGTCCTCGGCGCTGGCGAAGATCAGCGAGTCCAGCGGCATCTTGTCGGCCGGGACGTACCTGGCCATCGTCGCGATGGACGTGTACATCGCGCCCGCGTCGATCACGACGTCACTGCTGGTGATCGCCCGGACCGTGAGGTCGGCCGCGGAGCCGTCCTTGAAGGCCACCCTGATCTTGGAGCCGAGGCGGATGCCGTGATCCTCGGCGAACTTCTCGTGCACCGACATCGAGTCGGGCTTGTAGGCGTCGGGGAGCTTGCCGGCGACCGTCTCGGTGCGCAGGTCGGTCGCGTAGGACGGGTCGGCCGCCGTGATCGCCGTGTCCTTCAGCGTCTTGCCGTCGGGGGTGGTGAAGTCGGCCTTGGTCCACTTGTACTCGGTGACCGTGGCCAGGTCCGGCGACGCCTTGACGGCCTTGACCGCCTGCGGGGTGAGCAGCTGGCCGCTGTCGGACTGGATGATGAAGTCCGTGCCGACGGTCTTGTCGAGCTGGTCGGTGGCGGAGGCCACCATGGAGGAGCCGACCACGGACAGGCACGCCACCAGGGCGAGGCCGATCATCAGCGCGGCTCCGGTCGCGCCGGTGCGGCGCGGGTTGCGCAGGGCGTTGCGCTCGGCCATGCGGCCGACGGGGCCGAACATGCGCAGCAGCACGGCGCCCAGGACGCGGACCACGGCGCCGGCGAGCAGCGGGCCGATGACGACGAAGCCGATCAGCGACAGCACGATGCCGAGGCCGAGCCACAGGGAGCCCTGCTTGGCCTGGTCGGCCGCCGACGCGAGGTAGAGGGCGAAGCCGCCGGTGCCGGTGAGGACGGTGCCGATCGCGGCGCGGATCCAGCCGGCCTTGGCGTCCGCGGGGGCTCCCGCGTCGCGCAGGGCGGCCATCGGGGAGATCTTCCCGGCGCGCCGGGCGGGCAGGTAGGCGGCCAGCACGGTGACGATCACGCCGAGGACCAGGCCGACCACCGGGGTCGTCCAGGCCACCGTGAGGTCGTCGGTGGACAGTTCCATGCCCATCTGGCCCATGAGCTTCATCAGGCCGACGGCGAGGCCGACGCCCGCGCCGACGCCGAGCACCGAGCCGACGACGCCGAGCAGCAGCGCCTCGGCGAGCACGGAGCGGTTGACCTGCTTGCGGGAGGAGCCGATGGCCCGCATCAGGCCGATCTCCCGGGTGCGCTGGGCGACCAGCATGGAGAAGGTGTTGATGATCAGGAAGATGCCGACGAGGAAGGCGATCCCGGCGAAGCCGAGCATCGCGTACTTCATGACGTTCATGAAGCCCTCGACGTCCTTCTGGTTGGCGTCGGCGGTCTCCTTGGCCGTCTGCACCTGGTAGGAGCCGCCGAGTTCGGCCGTGACGTTCTTCTTCAGCTGCGCGTCGCTGACGCCGGCGACCGCGGTGACGTTGACGTTGGTGTAGACGCCGCTCTCGCCGACCAGGGTCTTCTGGGCGGTCTTGGTGTCGAGGTAGAAGATCGCGGCGCCGGGGTTGGTGACGGTGAAGTCGGCGACGCCGGAGATCTTCGCGGTGTGGGTGCCGATGGCGCTGATCACGCCGATCTCGTCACCGAGCTTCAGGTCGTGCTTGTCGGCGGTGTCGGCGTCGACCATGATCTGGCTGGCGTCCTTGGGGGCCGCGCCGGAGGTGATCTTCATGGTGCGGGCGTCGTTGCCGTTCCAGCTGCCGACGATGGTCGGGCCGCCGCTGGTGGGCGAGAGGCTGTCCTTGTCGGCGTCGACGACGGTCACCGAGGTGGAGAACACCGTGCCCTCGGCGGACTTCACGCCCTGGGCCTTGCGGACCTCGCCCAGCACGGAGGCCGGCATCACCGGCGGCCTGCCGTTGTCCGCGGTCGTCTCGCCGCTGTCGGAGGCGCCCTTGGCGCTCACCGTCACGTCCGAGGAGGTGGCCGCGAAGAGCTTGTCGAAGGTGGTGGACATGGTGTCCGTGAAGACGAGCGTGCCGCAGACGAAGGCCACCGACAGCAGGACGGCGACCGCGGAGAGCGCCATACGCCCCTTGTGCGCGAAGAAGTTGCGCATCGAGGTCTTCATGACGGTCATGACGTACGCCCCCGGGCGTCGAAGTCCTTCATGCGGTCGAGGACGGCCTCGGCGGTCGGCTTGAACATCTCGTCGACGATGCGGCCGTCGGCGAGGTACAGCACCCGGTCCGCGTAACTGGCGGCGACCGGGTCGTGGGTCACCATGACGATGGTCTGGCCCAGTTCGTCGACGGACCGGCGCAGGAAGCCCAGGACCTCCGCCCCGGCGCGGGAGTCGAGGTTTCCGGTCGGCTCGTCGCCGAAGATGATCTCGGGCCGGGCCGCCAGTGCCCGCGCCACGGCGACACGCTGCTGCTGGCCGCCGGAGAGCTGGGTGGGCCGGTGCTTGAGGCGGTCGGCGAGCCCGACGGTCTCCACGACCCGCGTCAGCCACTGCTGGTCGGGCTTGCGGCCCGCGATGTCCATGGGCAGCGTGATGTTCTCTATCGCGTTCAGCGTCGGCAGCAGGTTGAACGCCTGGAAGATGAACCCGATCCGGTCCCGGCGCAACCGCGTGAGCTTCTTGTCCTTCAGACCGGTGATCTCGGTCTCGTCGAGGTAGATCTGGCCGCTCGTCACGGTGTCGAGCCCGGCCAGGCAGTGCATGAGCGTGGACTTGCCGGACCCCGAGGGGCCCATGATCGCGGTGAACTGGCCGCGTGCGATGTCCACGTCCACGTGGTCGAGGGCGACGACACGGGTCTCCCCGGACCCGTACGCCTTCACGACCTGCCGCGCCCGCGCGGCAACGGCCGTACGCCCTCCAGTACCCCCGTGCCTGGGAATGGTCACAGCCGATGTCACGGTATGTCTCCTATATCGGTCAGCAGATGGTGAAGGCGGTCGCCTGGTCGACAGCCGCTGTGCGCCTCGCCGGACCTGCGGTCCGTCCGGCGCGTGTTCAGTCTTCCGGTGGGGAGGGGTCCCGCGCCCTGGTGTTCAGCGCAGTCTTTTGCTGTGGAAAACCCCACCCCCGCCGGTGTGTGAACCACCCCCCGGCGGCGTAAAGCCAGGTTAAGGAGCAGCCCCTCCCCGTCTCGTCCTCCGTCGGTACGAACCCTCCCCGGGCCGTAGTACGGAGGTACCCCTAGGGGCAGTCCACCGTCGGGTGGAGACGGTCTCAGGGTTCGCTCCACCCGCGGGCCCACCCAGGCTCCACCCTCCCGCGACGTCAGGGTCAAGTGGGAAGCTGTCCGGCGGCAGATAGGTGCAAGGGGCAGGCAGGCTCGAGGGGGAGGACCCGGGGTGGGAAGCACCAGTTCCGCGGCGCGTGGGACGAGCGCGCCCGCCGCGGGTCACCGTCGTTCGGCCGTCGTCGCCGCCCTGATGCTGTCGATGGCGCTGGCCGCGCTCGACGCCACCATCGTCTCGACCGCCGTGCCGCAGATCGTCGGGGACCTCGGCGGCTTCTCCGTCTTCTCCTGGTTGTTCTCCGGCTATCTGCTGGCCGTGACCGTGACCCTGCCGGTGTACGGCAAGCTCTCCGACACCTTCGGCCGCAAACCGGTCCTGGTCGCGGGCACGGTGGTGTTCCTGCTCGGGTCCCTGCTGTGCGCGCTGGCCTGGAACATGGGGGCGCTCATCGCCTTCCGTGTCGTGCAGGGCCTGGGCGGCGGCGCGCTCCAGGGCACGGTGCAGACGCTCGCCGCCGACCTGTACCCGCTGAAGGACCGCCCCAGGATCCAGTCCAAGCTGTCCACGGTGTGGGCGGTGTCCGCGGTCGCCGGCCCGGGCCTGGGCGGAGTGCTCGCGGCGTACGCCGACTGGCGGTGGATCTTCCTGATCAACCTGCCGATCGGCGCCCTCGCGCTGTGGCTGATCGTCCGTCACCTCCACGAGCCGGAGCGGGAGTCCGGCGGGCACGCGCGCGTGGACTGGGCGGGCGCGCTCGCGGTGTTCGCCTGCGGGGGCGTGTTGCTCACGGCCCTGGTGCAGGGCGGGGTCGCGTGGCCCTGGCTGTCGGTGCCCTCGCTGGCGCTGTTCGGCACGGGCCTCGCCCTGGTCGCGGCCGTGGTGCTGATCGAGCGCCGGGCCACGGACCCGGTCATCCCGGGCTGGGTGTGGCGGCGCCGTACGATCGCCGCGGTCAATCTGGCCCTGGGCGCGCTCGGCCTGCTCATGGTGGCGCCGTCGGTCTTCCTGCCCACCTACGCCCAGGCGGTGCTGGGCCTCGCGCCGGTGACCGCCGGATTCGTGCTGTCCGTATGGACGCTGAGCTGGCCGGTGTCGGCGGCGCTGAGCCAGCACGTGTACCGCAGGATCGGCTTCCGTCACACGGCGATGCTCGGCATCGGCACGGCCACGCTGATCCTCGTCGCGTTCCCCCTCCTGCCCTACCCCGGGCAGGCGTGGCAGCCGACCCTGCTGATGCTGCTGCTCGGCGGCGCGCTGGGTCTGTTCCAACTGCCGCTCATCGTCGGTGTGCAGTCGACGGTGGGCTGGGCGGAGCGCGGTACGGCCACCGCGTCCGTGCTGTTCTGCCGCCAGACCGGCCAGACGATCGGCGCGGCGGTGTTCGGCGCGGTCGCCAACGGGGTGCTGGCCGCGCGGCTCGGCGGCGCGGGCGACCTGGACGCGGTGACGCGGGCGCTCGGCGCGGGCACGGCGCCGGAGGCGACCCGGCGGGCGATCGCCGAGGCGGTGCACGCGGTGTACCTCGGCGCGGCCTGCGCGGCGGCTCTGGCGTTCCTGGTGCTGCTGTTCCTGGCGCCCCGGAAATTCCCGGTGCTCAAGGACTGAGCGTCCGTATCCTCGCGCCATGGTGACCTTGGAGCCCCTGCGGGCGGACCACGCGGACGCGCTGCTGGCCTTCGAGCGGGAGAACCGTGCGTACTTCGCGCGCACCGTGCCGGACCGCGGGGACGCCTTCTTCACGGCGGAGGGGTTCGCCGCACGGCTGCGGGCCCTCCTCGACGAGCAGGCCGCGCGCGTGTGCCGTTTCCATGTGGTCCTCGGGGAGGACGGCGACCTGCTCGGCCGGGTGAACCTGATGGACCTGGTGGACGGCAGGGCCGAACTCGGCTACCGCATCGGGGAACGCGCCGCCGGGCGGGGCGTGGCGACCGCGGCCGTCGCGCAGGTGTGCCGGCTGGCCCGAGCCGACTACGGACTGACGTCCCTCTTCGCGGTCACGACCCTGGACAACCCCGCTTCCCTGAGGGTCCTGACCCGCAGCGGCTTCACGCGGGTGGGGAACACGACGGTGGACGGGCGCCCGGGAGTCCGCTACGAACGCCGGGATCTCGGAAAAGTCTGAGTTAACGCGGGTAACACCCCAGGTCGGAAAGGTAAGCGCATACCGACCGATCAGTTTGCAGAAACCCTCGCGCAGGACCCCTACTCCGAAGTAACGTGCGTGGCTCCCGCCCCCCACCTCCCTGCGGTCAGCCGCACCGATCCCACCTCGCAAGGAGTCGCCGGGATGTCCTACGACCCGTTCCCGTCCCACCCGTACCGACCACCCGGTCCGTCCCCGTCCCACGACCCGTACCCCCACGAGACCTACCCCTGGGCACCGCGGGAGGCGCCCGAACCGGCCGGGCGGCGTCCCCGGCACCACACCGCGCTCGGCCACCACAGCGACCTGCGGGTCCTGCGCAGCGCCTACCGCCTCCAGCGGCGCGTGGCCACCCTCACGGCGCTCGGTTACTTCGTCCTGTTCCTCCTCCTGTCGGCGTTCGCGCCGTCGTTCATGACGAGCACGGTCACCGACGGCCTGCCCACCGGCCTGCTGCTCGCACTCGTCCAGGTCCCCGTGACCTGGCTGGCGATCGCCCTGTACGAGCAGACCGCCCGCCGCCGCGTCGACCCGATCGCGGACCGCATACGCAAGCAGGCCGCGCTGGACGCGAGGCGGGAGGGCACCCGGTGACCACCGATTTCAGCGGCAACGCCCAGGCGATGTCCCTCGTCGGCTTCTCCGCCGTCGCCACGATCACGCTGCTGCTGTGCGTGATGACGGGCCCCGACCGGGACGACCTCGACGAGTTCTACACCGGCTACAGCTCCCTGTCCCCGATGCGCAACGGCCTGGCCATCGCCGGTGACTACATCTCCGCCGCGACCGTCCTCGGCACCGGCGGCGTCATCGCCCTCTTCGGCTACGACGGGATCGTGCTGGCGCTGAGCACGGCCCTGTCGCTGATGCTGCTGATGTTCCTGCTGGCCGAACCCCTGCGCAACGCGGGCCGGTTCACCATGGGCGACGCGCTGACCCGCCGGATGCCGGGACGCGCGGTCCGTATCGCTGCCTGCGCGGTCACCCTGGCCGCGCTGCTGCCGCTGATGCTGGTGCAGTTGGCGGGGACCGGGCAGCTGATGGCGTTCATCCTCGGCTTCTCCGGGGAGTCGTTGCAGACGGGCTGCATCATCGGCGTCGGCGCGCTGATGATCAGCTACGCGGCGATCGGCGGGATGAAGGGCACCGCGCTCATCCAGATCCTGAAGATCGTGATGCTGCTCGGCTCCGGCACGGTGGTCGCGGTGCTGATCCTCCACCGCTTCGACTGGGACCCGGGAGCGCTGTTCGACGCGGCCGCCCGCAACAGCGGTGTGGGCTCGGCGTTCCTCACCTCGGGACTCCAGTTCGCGGGCGGCCCCAGCCCCGACCTTGACATGATCACCGCACAGCTGACGGTGGTCCTCGGTGGTGGCGTCCTGCCGCACGTCACCATGCGCATGTACACGGCCTCCAGCGCCCGGCAGGTGCGGCGTTCGATGTCCTGGGCGGTGTCGGGCGTGGCCCTGTTCGTCCTGGTCATCACGGTCGTCGGCTTCGGCGCGACCGCGCTGGTCGGGCGGGAGCTGATCGCGCGGGTCGACCCGCAGGGCAACACGGCGTACCTGCTGGGCTCGCAGGCGGCGTTCGGCGCGGACGTGTCCTCGGCGGAGACGTTCCTGTTCACGACCGTCACCACGGCGGTCTTCCTCACGCTGCTCGCCTCCGTCGCCGGCATGATCCTGGCCTGCGCCAACTCCCTCGCCCACGACGTGTTCGCGGCCCGGGTGCGGGAGATGTCGCCGCGCCGGGAGATGACCGTGGCGCGGCTGTCGGCGCTGGGCGTGGGCGTTCCCGCGATCCTGCTGGCCACGCAGGTCCAGCACCGCAGCCTCCAGCCGCTGGTGACGCTGTCCTTCTGCCTGGGCGCCTCGGCCATCGCCCCCGCGCTGGTCTACAGCCTGTTCTGGCGCCGCTTCACACGAACGGGCCTGCTCAGCACGCTCATCGGCGGCTCCCTGGCGGTGCTGCTGCTGATGCCGGGCACGAATCTTGTCTCCGGCTCACCCGTCTCGGCCTTCCCCGAGGCCGACTTCAACTGGTTCCCGTTCACCACCACGGGCCTGCTCTCCATCCCCCTGGGCTTCGCCTGCGGCTGGCTGGGCACGATGGCCTCCGGCCGCCGCAAGTCGGAGGAACAACGCCACCAGTACGAGGCGGTGGAGGGCTGGATCCTGGCGGGCGCGGTACGCAGGGATCACTGAGGGGGCCGGTACGGCAGGTGGTGCGTACCGGGTGGCGGGCTCGCCGGTGGGCGGGCTCGCCGGTGGGCGGGCTCGCCGGTGGGCGGGCTCGCCGGTGGCGGGCTCGCCGGTGGGCCGGGGGTCGCCGGTGGGCCGGGGGTCGCCGTAGGCGTGGGTCGCCGGTAGGCGGCGGTCGCCGGTAGGCGGGGGTCGCCGGTAGGCGGGGGTCGCCGGTAGGCGGGGGTCGCCGGTGGCCGAGCTCACTGGTGGGCCGGGGGCGCCGGTGGGCCAGCGGCGCCGGTGGGCGGGCTCACTGGTGGGCCGGGGACGCGGGGGCCGCATCCCGCCGGTGGGCGGGCTCACCAGCGGGCGGGTTCACCGGTGGGCGGGTTCACCGGTGGGCGGGCTCACCAGCGGGCGGGTTCACCGGTGGGCGGGCTCACCAGCGGGCGGGTTCACCGGTGGGCGGGTTCACCGGTGGGCGGGTTCACCGGTGGGCCGGGGGCGCGGGGGGCCGCATCCCGCCGGTGGCCGGGGGCGCCGGTGGGCGGGCTCGCCGGTGGGCCGGGGGCGCGGGGGCCGCATCCCGCCGGCGGGCAGGGGGCGCCGGTGGGTGGGCTGGCGATCACATGGCTGCCGAACCGCACCCGGCCCGCGCGTCGCGGGCCGGGACCGTCGGCGGTGTCACTCCGCCGCCACCTTCCCCGCCCAGTCCGTCAGGCTGGTGTGGACGAGGGCGATGTGGGCCCGGACCTCCTCCTGCCGCTCGGCGTGTTCGCCCAGGAGGCGGGCCGTCTCCGCCTCGACCGCCCCGGCGTCTTCGTGGGCGCGGGTGATCAGTTCCGCCGCGCGGGCGTGGGCCTCGTCCTCCAGGTCGTGGGCCGCGTCCTGCGCGTCGGCGAAGGCCCGCTCGGCGTCGGACAGCGCTTCCTCGGCGCGGCTGAGCGCCCGCGCCTGGTGCGCGTCCTGCGCGGCCTGCCGGGCCGTCTCCCGCCGTTCCGCCTCCGCCCACCGCTCGGCGCGTTCCTTGTCCTGCTCGGCCCGCGTCCCGGAGGTCCGCTGCCGCATGTCCCGCAGCGCGGCCTCGGCCTCTCCCCGCTGTTCCCGCGTCTCGCGCCGGGCCGCGCCCCGGATCTCGTCGGCCTCGGCGCCGGCCGCGAGCAGCCGCTGCCGGGCCCGCTCGTCGCCATCGGCGCGTACGGCATCGGCGTGCGCCTGCGCGGACTCTCGTACCCCGGTCGCGAACTCCCGCGCGTCGTCCACGAGCCGGCGCGCCTCCCGCAGCGCCCCCTCCCGTACGGCCGCGGCCTCCTGCTCGCCGAGTTCGAGGAGCCGCCGCGCCCCTTCCCCGAGCGTCTCGTAGGTCTGCGGGGCCAGCCGCGCCACCGCCTCGCGCAGCAGCCCCAGTTCCTCGTCCATCCGCCGGGCGAGCACCGTCAGCCGGGCCGCTCTCTCCCAGGCGGCGTCCCGATCCGCGGAGAGGGCCTCGGCGTACGCGTCGACCTGCTCGGGACGGTAACCGCGCCCCCGCACGGGCGTGAAACCGTGCGGGGACCCCGTCGCGCCGCTCATCCGGACCCCTCTCCACCACACCGCTCCGACGTAGCGCCAAAAATGGGAGATTCAGCGCACATCTTGGTGGATCAGACGGAAGTGTTCCTCACCCGACACTCCACTCAGGGGTCACCGGCCCACGTCCGGCCCGTACGCCCGTCAGCCCCAGGTGGTGCCCGCGGGCTCCTGGACGGTCGTGTTGATGCGGTTGAACAGGTTGGTGACCGCGACGGTGAGGATCAGCCCGGAGAGCTCCTTCTCGTCGAAGTGGTCGGCCACCTCGTCCCACAGCGCGTCCGGCACCGACTCCCCGGACAGGTCGGAAAGCCGCGTCATCGCCTCCGCGAGCTTCAGCGCGGCGCGCTCGGCGTCCGAGAAGAAGGGCGCGTGCCGCCAGGCGGCGACGGCCGCGATGCGCTCCTCGCTCACCCCGGCCTTGCGGAGGTTGGCCACGTGCCCGTGCACACAGGCTCCGCAGCCGTTGATCTGGCTGGCGCGCAGTCCGACGATCTCCGCGACGTCCTGCGCCAGGCCACCCTCCCCGATCGCCTGGAAGAGGGTGCCGATCCCCTTCATCGCGCCGGGAAGGACGTACGCCGGGTTCGTCATCCGTGCCTGCATGATCTCTGCCTCCTGGGTCCGCGGTGCGTCACTGTCACTGCACTGACGGAGCGACGGCAGGAGGTGTGACAGCCCGGCGCGGATTTCTTTTCCGGCCCGGCACGAAGGAGCCGGGCGCGGTCGTACGAGCGACCGGGCCCGGCTCCTTGGCGGCACGTCAGCGGTGACGGGTCACAGCAGCCCGTCCCACATCTCCTCCAGCAGCACCGACCACCAGCTCTCCGGCGACCCCAGCGCCGCCGGGTCGAGCGCGGCCAGCTGCGCCTGGAAGTCGACGGTCCAGCGGCCCGCCTGCTCCTGGTTCAGCCCGAACCGCAGCCGCCACATCCGCCCGAGCAGCGCCAGACAGCGCGCGAACTCCGGCAGCCCGGTGTTCACGAACTGCGGTGGCACGGGAGCCCCGCCGGGCCCGGCCTCCACCGGCACGGCGACGATGTTCGCCGTGCCGTACTGCACGCAGATCGCCTTGCCGAAGTCGCTGCCCATCACCAGGTAGGACCCGGCGTCCGGGGCGGGCTGCACACCGCGCTCGGCCGCCAGCTCCGCCAGCGTCGGAACGGGCCGCCCCGGCTGCGCCTGCGCCCAGAAGAACGGGCCCATGTCCATCGGCAGTCCGGCCGCCACCAGCGTGTGCGCCACCACCGGCGGCACGCCCTGCCGCGACACGGCGGCCTGCTCGAAGCGGAACACCCCCGGCCCGAACGCGGCACCGAGCTCGTGCCCGATGGCCTCCGGCGGGACCGGCGGCACCGCCTGCACCGGCGGCAGCGGAGCGCGCACCGGAGCCGGACGCGCCGGGCCGTCCGCCACCTGGTGCAACTCGCCCTGGTGGGCGAGCAGTTGCTGCATGCCCTGCTGCCGGCTCGCGTGGTCCGTGCCGTACGGCGCGATGGACGTGATGCGTGCCTGCGGCCACTGCTCGCGGATCATCCGCGCACAGTAGGCACCCGGCAGCTCGCACGACTCCAGCTCGGTGTGCAGCTCCAGCACCTGGTCCGGGGGCACGTTCATGGCCCGCAGCTCGTGGAAGATCTGCCACTCCGGGTGCGGCGTGCCCGGCGCCGAACGCCGGATCAGCTGCTGCTCGGAACCGTCGTGCGCGCGGTAGCGCAGCACGGCCTGGTAGCCGGGGCCGACGGTCGGCTGCCCCGTGGGCTGCTGCGGATAGCCGTACGCCGGCGGCTGCCCGGGAACGGGCTGGCCCGGCGGCGGCATGGCACCGGGGGGCATCCCACCCGGCGGCACCGCGCCGTGCGGCACGGGCGCGCCGGGCATCCCGGGCATGCCCGGGGCTCCCGGGGCGGCGGGCGGCGCGCCGGGGGCCTGCGGGGGCGGAGGCACGCCGGGGCCGCCCGCCGGGGGCGCGGCGAGCATGGTCTCCGCGTGATGCACGGGACCCGGGCCGCCGGGCACGCCAGGGGCGCCGGGCGGATGCGGCGCACCGGGAGGTCCCGGAGGCTGCGGCGCACCGGGCGCCGCCGGAGGCCCCGGAGGCTGCGGGGGCTGCGGGCCGCCCGGGCCCATCCGGCCCGGGTCGGCAAGCATCGTGGCGGCATGGTGGACACCGCCCGGAGGCGTACCACCAGGGGCCCCCGGCGGGCCGGGAGGCTGCGGCGCGCCCGCGCCCTGCGGGGAACCGGCCCCACCGGGAGCCCCGGCACCGCCAGGGCCGCCGGGCCCGTCGGACCCCGGTCCGCCCGGCCCGTCGGGGCCGAGCGCCGATACGAGCTGCGTCGGCACGTAACCGCCCGCCGGAGTCCCCGGAGTCCCCGGAGCCCCGGGGCCCGACGGCGGGGGCGTCGCGCCCGGCCGCGCTCCCGGCGCACCCGGGGCGCCCGGCGGGGGCGGTGTGGCCGGGCCCGCGTTCCGCCCCCGGCCCGGCGGCGGAGCCGCCTTGCTGGTCGCGGCGTCGGCGATGTCCCCGGCGTGGGGCGCGAGCGGCCGCTCCGGCGCGCCCGGCGGAGGCGTACTGCCCTGCGGGCTCTGCGGCCGGCCGTAGGGCTCTCCACCCGGCACCGGCGGGGGCGTGCTGCCCTGCGGCACCCCACCGGGCGGTGTCGCCGGCACGCCGGGCGCGGTGGCCGGACCCGAGGGGTAGCCGTGTCCCGGGCCGCCCGCAGGGCCGGAGCCCGGGGCGTCCGGGCCGCCCACGGCCGGCGTCACGGCCGTCGGCGGGAGCTGGCTGCCGCCCGACATCAGGGCCGTCTTGGCCTCGGGCCTCGCCGACGGCGGCGTGTCGGCGTCGGTCTCGCTCAGCGGCGGCGCGAAGACCGTCGCGGGCAGCGGCACGGAACGGTCGTCACCTGCATCGCCGTTGGTGTCCGTACCGGCCCAGGGCGTCGCCCCGGCGGGCACACCCGGCGCCCCCGGAGCACCCGGACCGGCGGCCGGGCCCTCACCGGCCTCCGGGTCGCCACCCCCGGCGGCCGGCCACGCCGTACCGCTCCCGGGCGCGACGGGCGCCCCCTGCGCGGGAGTCGCCACCGAGGCGGAAGCGGAAGCGGCAGCAGACCCGCCGTCAGGGGCATCACCGGCGGCGGCCGCGGAAGCCGCGCCCGCCTCACCGGCCCCGGCTCCCGCACCGCGCCGATCCGGAATCCCCAGCTTGTCCGCCGCGTCCTGCAACCACTCCGGCGGAGTCAGCAGGAACGACGTCTGGTTCAGATCCACCCGGGCGGCGGGAGCCGCCGGGGGCGGCTCGTCCGCCGCGTCCGGACGGCCGTACTCCTCCTCGTACCGGCGGATCACCTCACCCACCGGCAGCCCGGGCCACAACGTCGCCTCGCCACTGTCCCGCGCGATCACCAGCCGCTGAGCACCGCCGTCCGACCGCGGGCCGTCCGTCCGGTCCTCGGCCCACACCACGAACCCGAGGTCGAACTCCCGCACCCGCACCTCACGATGCTGGTACGAGGGCAGGTCCCCGTTGATCCACTCTTCAGCGCGCTCCTGCGCCTGCGCGAAGGTCACCATCGCCGCCGTCACTCCCCCACGGCCGAGGACGACACCGCGCCCACCGGCACCACACGCGCGAACCCACCGTCCACCATCAGATTCGCCACCGTCTCCAACTCCGGCGGATTGCCCGCCAGCCGCGACAGGAAGACGTCGAAGTCGTCCCCGCACGGCAGCAACAGCCGCTCCACCCGTTCCGCCGGCGGCACCGAGGGATCCACGTCCCGCGCGTCGTCGTACGCGCAGAACCACACCGACCCGATCCGCTCGCCCTTCACCTTCACGGCCAGCAACCCGCCCTGGACGAACGCGACACCCAGGTAGTCCTTGGTCAGATGGTCACGCAGACACTTGTTGACGTACACCAGGTCGTTGACCGCCGCCTCGTCGCGCACCGTGAAGAACGGCTGGTCCACCAGCAGCCCCAACTCCGCGTCCAGCGCGGCCCCCACCGGCGCACAACCGCCCGCCGCCTTCAGAAACGACCGGTACGCACCCGGCAGCCGGTAACCGAGGTCCTCCTCGACACCCTGCACCTGCGACTCGGTCACCGCGACACCCGACTTCGGCAGCCCGAAGTGCGCAGGACGCGTCTCCTGAAGCGGCCGCGTGCCCCGCTTGGAATGATCCACGCCCGACGTGGCCACGCCCCCGTGATGCCGCAGCAGCGCCTTCACCTCGACCGGGACCAGCTCCAGCCGCCGCGTGCCCACCACGTGGTGCCACGTCCAGCCGTGCGGCGTCGCCACCGCCGGCACCGTGTCCCACAGCTCGTGCCCGGACACCGACAGCGCCGTGTTCGCCGACACGTAGTCCGTCAGCCGCAACTCGTCGACACCGAAACCCTCCGGCGGCTCCGCGATCTCCGCCGCCGCGCGGGCGTAGGCCGAGAAGTCGGGGTAACCACGCTCGTCGACCCGTACCCCTCTCGGGTGACGGGCCGCCCGGACCGGATCCGGGAAATGCACGACCTGCCCGGCGTAGGCCGCGTTCGGCGGCGCGGCTTGTCCCCCGGCCTGGCGGCCGGGAGGTGCCCCCAGCCCGAGCCGACCTGTCGTCATGGCGGTTGCCCCCTGCGGCACTCTGTACGACCCGTATCCACCACCTTTGGCGCACTACGGCCCGTATCGACTGTCACGTCTTCTGTCTCGACTGCTGCGCACCTCGGCGCACCATCACCGCACGCGTCCACCTCACGGATCACCCTCCGGTTCACTGCATCGATCTCCGAACGGATCACCGCATCGCCCGCGGTGCCGACAGCCTATGCGGTACGACGACACCGGTCACCGGCGCCGGTCAGCACCCCCTTCCGCTTCCGTGACCAGGCGTCACCCCACCGTGACACCGCGCCCCGGTACGGGCGTGTCGCAACGCCCCAGCTTCCGCACCAGCCACGGCATTTGGCAGTCTGTGACCTCCCGGGGGATGCACGGAGGGGAATACGATCATGAACGCGACACAGACGGGACCACACACCGGCAGGTCCGCCGACCCGCGAAACGGCGCCCCACGCGACGCCGACCCGCGAAACGGCGACCCACGGGCCGGCGACCCCCGCATCGGCTGGAGCACCGCCGAGGCCGCCCACGCCCCCGTCCTCCTCCACCGCCGCGACGGGATCCTCCCCACCGTGGCCGCCGCCCTCTCCGTCCGCGGCGCCACCCTCACCGGCACCGCCGCCCGCGGCGACACACCCCCCGCCCTGCACCCCCTCGTCCAGGACTTCCTGGACACCCTCCCCAGCGCCCAACGCGACCGCTTCACCGGCCGCTGCGCCGAGACCATCCTCATCTCCCGCCACATCGCCGCCGCCGACACCGCCCGCAGCAAACGCGCCGCACGCAGACCCATGACCAACGGCGAGGCACGCAAAGCCCTCAAGCAGGCCAAACTCACCGCCCGGCGCATCCGCGAGGACGGCGACCCCCTCCACGGCAGCTTCGCCGCACCCTGCCGCGCCTGCACCGCGCTCAGCGCCCACTTCGGCGTGCGCATAGTCGACCCGGCGTCCCAGACCCGCTGACGCCCCACCCCACCCCCCGCACCACACCCACGGCACCGAACAGCCCGGCGCGCCCCCGCACGCCCCCCCCATCACCTCGACGAGACGAAGGGCAGATGCACACCGACCGCACCTCCACCACCCGATTCGCCGTACCCGTCGACGCCGCCCTGCGCGCCGCCGGCTGGCAACCCGGACGCTGGGACATCAAACAAGCCGAGGTCTGGGCCGACGCGCTCCGCGACCACGCCTCCCCCGCCGGCCACCGCCACACCGTCTTCCCCGCCGCCGTCGAGGCCTGGGCCGAATTCGGCGGACTCCACATCACCCCCACCGGCCCGGGTCGCCACATCGCCCCCGCGACCCTCCACCTCGACCCGCTGCACGGCCTCCACATGGCCCGCACCCTCGGCGACCTCGGCCGCGCCCTCGGCACCGACGTCTGCCCCCTCGGCGCCGAAACCGACAGCCAGGCACTCCTCGCCATCGACACCGAAGGCCGCGTCTACACCCTCGACCACACCGGCGACTGGTACCTCGGCGCCGACATCGACCAGGCCCTCGCCACCCTCGTCACCGGCACCGGACCCGAACGCCTCACCACGGGCTGACCACGAGACCCGCCCCCAGCCGGACTACGACGCCGGAATCACCGCCGACACCCGAAAGCCCCCCTCGTCCGTCGGCCCTGACACGAACACCCCGCCCAGCGCCGACACCCGCTCCTTCATCCCCACCAGCCCGTTCCCCCCGGACGGGAACCGCGCCGACGACCCCGCGGCCTCCGGCGGCTCGTTCTCCACCTGCATCGCGATCTCCGACACCCGGTGCGCCAACCGCACATACGTCTTCGCCCCGGCCGCATGCTTGTGGACGTTCGTCAACGCCTCCTGCACCACCCGGTACGCCGTCTGCTCCACCAACGGCGCGTACGACCGGACGTCCCCCTCCACCGAGAACGCCACCACCATCCCCGCGGCAGCCGACTGCCCCACCAACTCCTCGATCTCCGCCAGAGTCGGCCCGTCGTCGTCCGCCGCCCGGGAAGCCGCCGCGGCCGCGGCCACCCCCACCGCCGCCAACGGCACCGACGCCGCACGCTCCCGCCGCTCGTCCCCACCGCTGCGCAGCACCCCGAGCATCTCCCGCAGCTCCGTCAGCGCCTGCCGCCCCATGTCCCCCACCAGCGCGGCATTGCGGACGGCCTTCTCCGGATCCTTCCGCGCCACCGCCTGCAACGCCGCGGCATGCACCACCATCAGACTCACCCGGTGCGCCACGACATCGTGCATCTCACGCGCGATCCGCGTCCGCTCCTCGTTGCGAGCCCACTCCGCCCGCTCCTCCGCCCGCTCCGCGAGCAACTGAAGCTCCCGCTCCAGATCGTCCGCCCGCTCCCGCAGACTCTCCATCAACCGCCGCCGCGCCCCCACGTAGAGACCCAGCAGCACCGGAGGCGCCGTGAAGCCCAGCGACATCGTGATCGCCGCGAAGGGCACGAACCAGTCCCCTACGTCCAGATCCCCCCGCGACATGTCCTGCCGCGTCTTCACGAACGTCACGATCAGCGTCCCCACCAGCGACATCCCCGCCAGCGAGGCGATGATCCGCCGCGGCATCTCGGCCGCGGCCAGCGTGTACAGGCCGACGACGCCCATCAGGAAGCCCATCTCGGCGGGCGTGATGGCGATCGACACCAGCACCACCGCGATCGGCCACCGCCGCCGCACCACCAGCACGGAACCGGCCAGCAGGCCGAACACCACCCCCGCGGCCACGGGGAGCCCGGCGTCCCTGGCGAACGGAATGCCCTCGAACCCGCACTCCAGCGCGGACACCACCGCCAGGCTCACATCGAACACGGCACTGCGCCGCCTGGCCCACCACCACGGCCCTCCCCGGGCCGTCACATGGTCTTCCCCCGTCGCGGTCATGACTCCAGCCTACGGGCGGCCCCCGCCGGTTTTCCGGTGAGTTTCCCGGACTGGCCCACACCACACACCGTGACCGTTCGGCTGCGAAACTGCCCGATATCCCTCGAACTGCTGAATCGCTCACCGTTCGACTCCGGAGACCGTCACTCCGCCCGGACGGTATGCGTATGACACATGCACCTGGCAAGTACGCGGACTTCGAGGGGTTGCGGGAGAGGGCGGTGGCGCTACGCCGAGAGGGCCTCAGCCTCCGCCAGATCCGCGACGAACTGAAGATCTTCAACAATGACGTCCTCAACCGGCTGGTGAAGGGAGAACCACCCCCGGCCTGGACGAAGCGCCCGAACGCAAAGGACGACCTGAGGGAGAAGGCGAGGGAACTCCGACTCCAGGGCTGGACGTACGACCAGATCGAGGCGGAGCTGGGGTGCTCGAGGAGTTCGGTGTCGCTGTGGGTGCGGGACCTTCCGAAGCCGGAACCCCGGTACACGCCGGAAGAGCAGCGGGCACTCATGCAAGCGGGCCTCGCCCGACTCCGCGCCACGCAGGACGAAGAACGCAAGCGCACCAGGGAAAGCGCAACACGGGAGGTGGGCGACCTCACGGACAGGGAGCTGTTCCTGACGGGCGTCGCGCTCTACTGGGCCGAGGGCGCCAAGAGCAAGCCCTACGACCGGCGCGAGAGGGCCGTCTTCGTAAACAGCGACCCGGGCGTGCTCCGGGTCTACCTCGCCTGGCTCGACCTGCTCGGAGTGAGCCGGGAACACCTGCGCTTCCGGGTGCTCATCCACGAATCGGCGGATGTGGACGCGGCCCACCGCCGCTGGGCAGACCTGGTGGGTGTCGACGCGTCGGCATTCGCCAAGCCGACGCTGAAGAAGCACAACCCCAAGACCGTCCGCAAGAACACCGGTGACGACTACCACGGCTGCCTGGTCGTCTCGGTGGCCCGAAGTGCCGAGCTGTACAACCGCATCGAGGGCTGGTGGGGCGGCATCGTGGCCCATGCCGAGGCACGTCTCCGGTAAGGTCTGAGGCGCTGTCCCCCGTGGTGTAACTGGCAGCACACTGGTTTTTGGTACCAGCAGGACAAGGTTCGAATCCTTGCGGGGGAGCCCACAGAACCCACCACCTCAGTTCGGGTCCTGACCCACAATCCCAAGGGTCAGGACCCGCACCCATACCCCCCACAAAACCCCCCGGTATCCTGCGGATGTCACCCCACCCCATCCACAGCCGAAGGGCATCCCGTGAGCGCCAACCGCCCGGCAGCCGTCGTCGTTCTCGCAGCGGGTGAGGGCACCCGTATGAAGTCGGCCACACCCAAGGTCCTGCACGAGCTCTGCGGTCGCAGCCTCGTCGGGCATGTGCTCGCCGCCGCCGGCGAGCTGAACCCCGAGCACCTGGTCGTCGTGGTCGGCCACGCGCGGGAGAAGGTCACCGCACACCTCGGCGAGATCGCCCCCGACGTCCGTACCGCCGTGCAGGCCGAGCAGAACGGCACCGGGCACGCCGTACGGATGGGCCTTGAGGAACTGGGCGGGTCGGTCGACGGGACCGTCGTGGTCGTGTGCGGGGACACCCCCCTGCTGACCGGCGCCACGCTCCGGGCCCTCGCCGCGACGCACTCCGCCGACGGCAACGCGGTCACCGTGCTGACCGCCGAGGTGCCGGACGCGACGGGCTACGGGCGGATCGTGCGGGACGACGCCACCGGTGCCGTCACCGCCATCGTCGAGCACAAGGACGCCACCGACGCCCAGCGGTCGATCCGGGAGATCAACTCGGGTGTGTTCGCGTTCGACGGGCAGCTGCTGGCCGACGCGCTGAAGAAGGTGCGGACGGACAACAGTCAGGGTGAGGAGTACCTGACGGACGTGCTCGGGATCCTGCGCGAGGCCGGGCACCGGGTGGGGGCCTCCGTCGCGGGCGACCACCGTGAGATCGCCGGGATCAACAACCGTGTGCAGCTCTCCGAGGCCCGCCGGATCCTGAACGACCGGCTTCTCACCGAGGCCATGCTGGCCGGCGTGACCGTGATCGATCCGGCCACGACCTGGATCGATGTGACCGTGACCTTCGAGCAGGACGCCGTCGTCCACCCGGGCACGCAGCTGCACGGCACGACGCATCTGGCCGAGGGCGCGGAGGTCGGGCCCAACTCGCGGCTGACGGACACCCGGGTGGGTGCGCGGGCGCGGGTCGACAACACGGTGGCCGCGGGGGCCGAGGTCGGCGCGGACGCGACGGTGGGGCCGTACGCGTATCTGCGTCCGGGGACCCGGCTGGGTGCGAAGGGCAAGATCGGGACGTACGTGGAGACGAAGAACGCCTCCATCGGTGAGGGGACGAAGGTGCCTCATCTGTCGTACGTCGGCGACGCGACGATCGGTGAGCAGACGAACATCGGTGCCGCGAGCGTGTTCGTAAACTACGACGGCCAGGAGAAGCACCACACGACCATCGGTTCGCACTGCCGGACGGGCTCGGACAACATGTTTGTGGCGCCTGTCACGGTGGGGGACGGCGCGTACACCGCCGCGGGCTCTGTGATCACGAAGGATGTGCCGGCGGGTTCGCTGGCCGTGGCCCGTGGTCAGCAGCGGAATATCGAGGGTTGGGTGGCTCGTAAGCGTCCGGGGAGCGCGGCCGCGAAGGCGGCGGAGGCGGCTTCCCGGGAGTCGGCCGGCGAGGGCTGACCGGAAACCGATGCCTCAAACACGGCGTACGGTGATAAGTGCACACCCGCACCCCCACCAGCTGAGACGGCCTCCGGCAAGCCGGCTGCGAGGTCTCTCGACACCCAGCTGCGAAACCTCTGAGGAGACAGTGCTGTGACCGGGATCAAGACGACCGGCGAGAAGAAGTTGATGTTCTTCTCCGGCCGCGCCCACCCCGAGCTTGCGGAGGAGGTCGCCCAACAGCTGGGTGTCGGGGTCGTCCCGACGAAGGCCTTCGACTTCGCCAATGGTGAGATCTATGTGCGTTATCAGGATTCGGCGCGTGGTGCCGACTGTTTCCTGATCCAGAGCCACACGGCTCCGATCAACAAGTGGATCATGGAGCAGTTGATCATGATCGACGCGCTGAAGCGCGCGTCGGCCCGCTCCATCACGGTCATCGTGCCGTTCTACGGTTACGCGCGGCAGGACAAGAAGCACCGTGGGCGTGAACCGATCTCGGCGCGTCTGATCGCGGACATGATGAAGACCGCGGGTGCGGACCGGATCCTGACCGTGGATCTGCACACGGACCAGATCCAGGGCTTCTTCGACGGTCCGGTGGATCACCTGTTCGCGCTGCCGCTGCTGGCGGACTACGTGGGCCGGAAGGTGGACCGGAAGAAGCTGACGGTGGTGTCGCCGGACGCGGGCCGGGTGCGGGTCGCGGACCGCTGGTGCGACCGGCTGGGCGCGCCGCTGGCGATCGTGCACAAGCGGCGTGACAAGGATGTGGCGAACCAGGTCACCGTCCACGAGGTCGTGGGTGAGGTGGAGGGTCGCGTGTGCGTGCTGGTGGACGACATGATCGACACCGGTGGGACGATCTGTGCCGCGGCGGACGCGCTGTTCGCGCACGGTGCGGAGGACGTGATCGTGACGGCGACGCACGGTGTGCTGTCGGGTCCGGCGGCGGACCGGCTGAAGAACTCGCGGGTGAGTGAGTTCGTGTTCACGAACACGCTGCCGACGCCGGGTGAGCTGAGCGGGGATCTGGACAAGATCTCGGTGCTGTCGATCGCTCCGACGATCGCGAGTGCGGTGCGTGAGGTGTTCGAGGACGGTTCGGTGACGAGCCTGTTCGACGAGCAGTAGAGATCCTTTTGGGTGCGGCCTCCCTCTCCGAGTAGACTGCCGAAGTTGCTCGGCGAGGGAGGCCGTTTCCGTTTTCACGGGGCGGTGGTCCGTTATCGACGCGCTCTTCGTAGCAGGCCGTTCGTGGCCGGGTGACCACGTCCGTTTCTGATTCGAGGAGTGAGTGTTATGTCCGAGGTGAAGATCTCCGTCGCCACGCGTACCGAGTTCGGCAAGGGTGCCGCGCGCCGTATCCGTCGTGAGGACAAGGTTCCCGGCGTTCTGTACGGGCACGGTTCGGACCCGATCCACCTGACGCTGCCGGGTCACGCGCTGCTGCTGGCGCTGCGTACGCCGAACGTGCTGATCGCGCTGGACATCGACGGCAAGACGAACGAGCTGGCGATCCCGAAGTCGGTGCAGCGTGACCCGCTGAAGGGCTTCCTGGAGCACGTGGACCTTCAGCTGGTCCAGCGTGGCGAGACGGTCACGGTGGAGATCCCGGTGCAGGCCGAGGGTGAGCTGGCTCCGGGTGGCAACCTGCTGGAGCACGTGCTGAACGCGCTTCCGGTCGAGGCCGAGGCCACGCACATCCCCGAGTCCGTGTCGGTGTCCGTGGAGGGTCTGGAGGCCGGTGCCTCGGTCCTGGCCAAGGACATCGAGCTGCCCAAGGGCGTCAAGCTGGCCGTCGAGGAGGACGCCGTGGTCCTCCAGGTTCTGGCCGCGCAGGCCGAGGAGGCCCCGGAGGGCGAGGAGGCCGCTGAGGAAGAGGCCGCCGAGGCCTGATCCTCCGCGTAGTCGTTTCGTCGGCCGCTGTTCCCGTGCGGGGCAGCGGCCGACGCGTATGAAGGAGACATGGACGTGACGACCGATGCCGCCGCTCCCTGGTTGATCGTGGGGCTGGGGAATCCGGGTCCGGAGTATGCCGGGAACCGGCACAACGTGGGTTTCATGGTGGCCGATCTGCTGGCGGACCGGATCGGGGGGCGGTTCAAGCGGGCGGGCCGGGCGCAGGCGCAGGTCGTGGAGGGCCGGATCGGGCCGCCTGGGCCGTTGAACCGGCGGGTGATCCTGGCGAAGCCGATGTCGTACATGAATCTGTCGGGCGGTCCGGTGAACGCGCTGCGGGATTTCTACAAGGTCCCGGTGGGTCATGTGGTGGCGGTGCACGACGAGTTGGACATCGACTACGGGACGCTGCGGCTGAAGCTGGGTGGCGGGGACAACGGGCACAACGGTCTGAAGTCGATGACGAAGGCGTTCGGTGCGGAGTATCACCGGGTGCGGTTCGGGATCGGCCGGCCGCCGGGGCGGATGCCGGTGGCGGATTTCGTGCTGAAGGACTTCTCGTCGGCGGAGCGCAAGGAGCTGGACTACTTCGTGGACCGGGCGGCGGACGCGGTGGAGTCGTTGGTGGTCGAGGGGCTGGAGCGGGCGCAAAGCACGTACAACTCCTGACTTGTCGCCCCGCGAGGTTGACGGGCCGTTCAGGCATGGCCAATGATCCCGGCCATGCCCGCCCGTGCCGCCTCCTCATCTCAGGCCCCGGCCGCCCTGTTGCGGTTCGGGCGGTTCGCCGCGATGGGGACGGTCGCGGTGCTGATTCTCGTGGCGGGTGTGTGGGCGTCGTGGGGGACGGCGCAGCACGTGATGCTGACCAAGGGCCGGGAGCGGGGCACGGTCGAGGTGTCGCGGTGTGGTGATGAGGTGTGTACGGGCCGGTACACGCCGTTGTCGCAGGGGTCGCAGCCGCGGTCGCGGGTGGTGCTGGAGCATTCGGTCGCGGTGGAGAGCGGCCGGACCTACACCGTGGTGATGAAGCCCGGCAGTGACGAGGCGGTGCGTTCGGGTCCGGCGGGGGTCCTGTACGCGTGGGTTCCGCTGGGTGGTGCGCTGTTGCTGGCGTCGGTGGTGGTGGCGGGCGGGCTGGTGCGGACCCGGGCGGCGTGGGTGCTGGCGCTGGCGGGGGTGGCGTTGCTGACGGCCGCTTTCGTGACCGTCTGAGGGGTTCCGGCGTTCTCCACAGTTGTGGAGGAACAAGCGTTGTCTGTTCGTGATTGACGGGCGTTCGGGCCAGGCTGGAAGCTGAGCCGCCCCCTCCACATCTTCCCGGTCACTTCTCGAAGATGGACTGCCTCTCGATGCGAACCCTCTCCCTGCGCAACCTCTCGCGCTTCGGCGCTGTGTGTGTCGCCGCTTCCGCGGCTTACGTGCTCGCTCCGGCCGCCCACGCCACCCCGCCCGGTGACAACGGCACGGTGAAGATCCATGACGCCTCCACGGGTGAGGAGTTGCGCCGTAACGAGCCTCATGTGTGCGCCTTCTACCTGGACGCCTTCGGTTTCGACGGCGGCCAGGAGGTCGACTGGCGCATCGAGGCCGTCCCGCCGAGTGAGAACAAGGGGGAGACGGTGAAGTCCGGTGCGCTGGCGCTGGACACGCAGGGCCATGGGCGCAGCGAGGACCTGTCGCTGCCGGACGGGCACTACAAGCTGTTCTGGAACTTCGAGGGCGAGAAGGGTTCCGCCAAGCACAAGGTGTTCTGGTCGGAGTGTGAGGACGAGCAGGAGCCCGGCGGTACGACGCCGTCGGGGTCGCCGTCCGGGTCGGCCTCCGCGTCGCCTTCGCCGGGTGGGTCGCAGGGGCCGTCGGGTGAGCCCGGTGATCCGGGTGCGTCGCCGTCGCCGGGTTCGTCGGCGGGTGGCGGTGGCCCGGTGTCCTCGTCGCCGTCGCCGCAGGGCGGTCCGGGCGGTGACCTCGCCGAGACGGGTAACGGGGCGCCGGTGGGTCTGCTGTCGGGTGTGGCGGCGGTGCTGCTGGCCTCCGGCGGGTTCCTGGTGGTGCGGCGGCGCAGGACGAGCCGCGGCTGACGTGGAACGGTCCGTGCCCCCGAGCCCTGTGCGGGTTCGGGGGCACGGTGGTGTCCGGGGTGGGTCAGCCGGTGTTGCGCAGGCCGGCGGCCACGCCGTTGACGGTGAGCAGGAGGGCGCGGGCGAGGAGCGGGTCGGGCTGCTCGGCGGCGGCGACCGCGTCGCGCTGCCGCTTGAGCAGGGCGACCTGGAGGTAGGAGATGGGGTCGAGGTAGGCGTCGCGGATGGCGAAGGTCTGCTTCAGGACGGGCGCGGCGTCGAGGAGTTCCTCTTCGCCGGTCACGCGCAGCACCTCGCGCACGGTCAGTTCGTGCTCGGCCTTGATGGTGTCGAAGACGTGCTTGAGCTCGTCGGGGACGAGGGTGTCGACGTAGTGCTGGGCGATGCGCAGGTCGGTCTTGGCCAGGGTCATCTCGACGTTGGAGATGAAGTTCCTGAAGAAGTGCCACTGGCCGTACATCTCGTCGAGGACGGTGTCCAGGCCGGCTTCACGCAGGGCCTTCAGGCCGGAGCCGACGCCGAACCAGCCGGGGACGATCTGCCGGGACTGGGTCCAGCCGAAGACCCACGGGATGGCGCGCAGGCCGTCGAGCGAGACGCCGGAGCCGGGGCGGCGGGAGGGCCGGGAGCCCAGGTGCAGGTCGGCGAGCTGGTCGACCGGTGTCGACGCGAGGAAGTACGTCGGCAGGTCGGGGTCCTCGACGAGGCGCCGGTAGGCGGCGTGGGCGGCGTCGGAGACGACGTCCATCGCGGCGTCCCAGCGGGCGAGGGCCTCGTCGGACTGGCGGGGTGCGGTGTGCAGGGCGGAGGCCTGGAGGGTGGCGGCGACCGTCAGTTCCAGGTTCTCGCGGGCCAGGGAGGGGATGAGGTACTTGTCGGAGATGACCTCGCCCTGCTCGGTGACCTTGATCTCGCCTTCGAGGGTGCCCCAGGGCTGGGCGAGGATGGCGTCGTGGGTGGGGCCGCCGCCGCGTCCGACGGTGCCGCCGCGGCCGTGGAAGAGGCGCAGGCGGACGCCGTAGCGGTGGGCGACGTCGCGCAGGCGGCGCTGGGCGCGGTGGATCTCCCACTGGCTGGTGGTGATGCCGCCGAACTTGGAGGAGTCGGAGTAGCCGAGCATGACCTCCTGGACGTCGCCTCTCAGCGCGACCAGGCGCCGGTAGGACGGGTCGGAGAGCATGTCCTCCAGGATGGTGTCGGCGGCCTTGAGCTCGTCGGTGGTCTCCAGCAGCGGCACGATGCCGATCTTGGCCCAGCCGGCGTGCAGGTCGATCAGGCCGGCTTCGCGGGCGAGGACGGCGGCGGCGAAGACGTCGTCGGCGCCCTGGCACATGGAGATGATGTAGGACTCGATGACCTCGGGTCCGAAGACCTCCAGCGCGCGCTTGACGGTGCCGAAGACGCCGAGGGTCTTCTGGCCGGGCGCGTCGACGGGCGCCGGGGTGGGGGCGAGCGGCCTGCGGGACCTGAGCTCCTTGGCGAGGAGCTTGGCGCGGTAGTCGCGGGGCATGTCGGCGTAGCGCCAGGATTCCTCGCCGAGCCGGTCGAAGAGCTGGCCGAGGGCGTGGTGGTGGGCGTCGGCGTGTTCGCGGACGTCCATGGTGGCGAGCTGGAGGCCGAAGGCGGCCAGGGTGCGGATGGTGCGGGCGAGGCGGCCGTCGGCGAAGAGACCGCCGCGGTGCTCGCGCAGGGAGCGCTGGATGATCCGCAGGTCGTCGAGGAGTTCGCCGGTGCCGAGGTAGTCGCGTCCGGCCACGTGGGAGGTGCCGTCGGCGAGGCGCTTCTTGGTGTTCTCCAGCTTCTGCCGGATGCAGGTGGCCTTGAGCCGGTAGGGCTCCTCGGCGTTGAGGCGCTTGTAGCGGGGGCTGATCTCGGGGAGGTTCTCCAGGTCGGCCTGGAGGGAGGTCAGCAGTTCCTCGGTGGCGCCGGCGTAGCGGATGGAGTTGGACAGGAAGCCGCGGAGCTCGTCGATGGTCTCCAGGGCGTCGTTGATGCCGTGCTCGTGCTGGAGGATCAGGACGTCCCAGGTGACCTGGGGGGTGACGTTGGGGTTGCCGTCGCGGTCGCCGCCGATCCAGGTGCCGAAGGTCAGGGGGCGGGTGTCGTCGGGGAGCTTGACCCCGGCGCGCTCCAGTTCGGCGGTGAGGTCCTCCAGGACGTCGCCGACGGCGCCGGCGTGCAGTTCGTCCAGGTAGTAGATGGCGTTGCGGGCCTCGTCGGCGGGCTCGGGGCGTACGACACGCAGTTCGTCGGTCTGCCAGACGAGGTCGATGTTCTCGGCCAGGCGGGTGTCCAGGCGGCGCCGGTCGGACTCGATGACCGGGGTCTCCAGGAGTGCGGCGATGCGCCGGAGCTTGTTGAGGACGGAGCGGCGTGCGGCCTCGGTGGGGTGGGCCGTGAAGACGGGGCGGACGTTGAGGTTGGCGACCGTCTCGCGCAGGTGCTCGGGGTCGGCGTCCTTGAGCCGGTCGGCGGTACGGGCGAGGAGTCCGCCCTCGGCGGCGCGGCGGGCGCGCAGTTCGCGGCCGCGGTGGACCTGCTCGGTGACGTTGGCCAGGTGGAAGTAGGTGGAGAAGGCGCGGACCAGCTTGGCCGCGGTGTCGAGTTCGGTGCCGCGCAGCAGCTCGGCGGCGGCCTCGCCGTCCTCGCGGGTGAGGCGGCGGACCTTCTCGACGAGTTCCAGCAGCTCGGGGCCCTCTTGGCGGACGAGGGTCTCGCCGAGGAGGTCGCCCAGCCGGCGGATGTCGGCGCGCAGCTCGCTGCTCGTCGTGGTGGTCTGGTCGTCGGCACTGCTCACAGGTGCGGCTCCTTGCAGTGTTGAAGCTCGTCTGGGAGGGGAACCCGGACGGCGTCTCGCGCGGCGGGGCGCCGCTTACGGTCCGGTCGTCCGGAAAGAAATCAGAGCGGACCGCGCTGTCCGACCGACACAAGGATAGGTGTCGGCCGGACGCGCAGAGTGGTGGGCTCTTGCCGCCGGGCGACGCACTGCCATACTTACGATGCCGTAGGTTACGGAACCGTAGGAAGCGCGGTTCCGGTGGCCCGGCGACTCCCTCTCCAACCACATACCCCCCAGGGGACGCGTATGACCAGTAGTTCCGATGTGATCGAGGAAGCCCCGAAGGCACCCGGTCAGCACACCGACGCCGCAGCGGACTCCGCGACGCTGGGCGGCGAGAAGAAGCGGTCCATCGAGCAGATCGCCCTCCTCCTGTTCATCATCGTTCCGTTCCTCGCGCTGCTGGCGGCGGTGCCGCTGGCGTGGGGCTGGGGGGTGAGCTGGCTGGACCTGGGCCTGCTGGTGTTCTTCTACTACCTCGGGTGCCACGGCATCACGATCGGGTTCCACCGCCACTTCACGCACGGTTCCTTCAAGGCCAAGCGGCCGCTGAAGATCGCTCTGGCCATCGCGGGGTCCATGGCGGTCGAGGGACCGCTGGTGCGCTGGGTGGCCGATCACCGCAAGCACCACAGGTTCTCCGACGCCGAGGGCGACCCGCATTCGCCGTGGCGGTTCGGCGAGACCCTTCCGGCCCTGATGAAGGGCCTGTGGTGGGCGCACATCGGATGGATGTTCGACGAGGAGCAGACGTCTCAGGAGAAGTACGCCCCGGATCTGATCAAGGACAAGACGCTCCGCAACATCTCCCGTCAGTTCGTCCTGTGGACGGTGGTGTCGCTGGGGCTGCCGCCGCTGATCGGCGGTCTGGTGACGATGTCCTGGTGGGGCGCCTTCACCGGGTTCTTCTGGGGTTCGCTCGTCCGGGTGGCCCTGCTGCACCACGTGACCTGGTCGATCAACTCGATCTGCCACGCGGTCGGCAAGCGCCCCTTCAAGTCGCGTGACCGCTCGGGCAACGTGTGGTGGCTGGCGGTGCTGTCCTGCGGCGAGTCCTGGCACAACCTGCACCATGCCGACCCGACCTCGGCGCGGCACGGTGTGATGCGCGGGCAGCTGGACTCCTCCGCCCGGCTGATCCGCTGGTTCGAGATGGCGGGCTGGGCCTACGACGTGCGCTGGCCGTCACGCTCGCGTATCGATTCGCGCCGTCACACCGGGGAAGGCGGCTCCCCGCGAGGGAAGGAACCCGCCGAGGCGGCATGATGGTCGCTGTGGCGACCGACTCGAGCAGCACCCCCAGCAATGACAAGCCGCGGCGAGTGCGTCGCACCCGGATGACCGGTGCCGAGCGCCGCCAGCAGCTCCTGGAGATCGGCCGTACGCTCTTCGCGGCCAAGGGGTTCGAGGGCACCTCGGTGGAGGAGATCGCGGCGAAGGCCGGGGTCTCCAAGCCGGTGGTGTACGAGCACTTCGGCGGCAAGGAAGGGCTGTACGCGGTCGTGGTGGACCGGGAGATGCGGCGCCTGCTGGACATGGTGACCAGCTCGCTCACGGCCGGTCACCCTCGCGAACTGTGCGAACAGGCGGCGTTCGCCCTGCTGGACTACATCGAGGAGTACACGGACGGATTCCGCATCCTGGTCCGTGACTCCCCCATCCCGCAGTCGACGGGCTCGTTCGCCTCGCTGATCTCGGACATCGCCACGCAGGTGGAGGACATCCTGGGCCGCGAGTTCAAGAGCCGCGGCTTCGACCCCAAGCTGGCCCCGCTGTACGCCCAGGCCCTGGTCGGCATGGTGGCTCTGACCGGCCAGTGGTGGCTGGACGTGCGCCGGCCGAAGAAGGCCGAGGTGGCCGCGCATCTGGTGAACCTGGCGTGGCACGGCCTGGACGGCATAGAGGCCAAGCCGCACCTGATAGGGCGCCGCAAGGCCTAGCTAGGCCGGTTCGAGGAACTCCAGGCGGTTGCCGACCGGGTCCTGGGTGTAGAACCGCCGGTGGCCGGGCAGGGCGGAGTCCCACACCACGCTCGCGCCGCCCGCCTCCAGCCGGGCGGCGCAGCCGTCGATGCCCGTCACCCGCAGCCCCGGGTGGGCCTTGCGCGCCGCCCGGAAGTCCTCCTCGATCCCGAAGTGCAGCCGCACCGCCCCGGCCCGGAACCAGCAGCCGCCCCGCCGGGCGAGCTCGGGCGGCTTCGGGATCTCGGTCATGCCGAGGACGCCGACGTAGTAGGCCCGCAGCCGCTCCTCGCTGCCGGGCGGGGCGGCGAGCTGGACGTGGTCGAGGGCGGTGATCATCAGCCCTCCTTCCGGGCCACGGCGAACACGCGGCGGAACGGGAACGGCGTGCCGTGCGGCCCGGCCGGATAGGCCTCGCGCAGCGCCGCCCGGTACTCGGCGACGAAGGCCTCCCGCGCCTCCGGCTCGTCGGCGAGCGCGGTCAGCACCGGTCGCAGGCCGGTCCCCTTCACCCAGTCGAGCACCGGGTCGCTCCCCTGGAGCAGGTGGATGTACGTCGTCTCCCACACCTCGGCAGCGCAGCCGAGGGACGTCAGCCGCTCCAGGTAGGCCTCGGGGGTCAGGACGGCGTCGGCGTGGCGCAGGGTGCCGGCGAGCCGGCCGCGCCAGCGCGGTGACGCCGCGAGTTCGCGCATGAGCCGGTGGCTCGGGGCGTCGAAGTTGCCCGGCACCTGGAAGGCGAGGGTTCCGCCGGGTTCCAGCCCGGCCACCCAGTCGGCGAACCGCTCGACGTGCCCGGGCACCCACTGGAGCGTGGCGTTGCTGACGATCAGGTCGTACGGCTCGTCGGGCGTCCACGTCCGTACGTCGGCGTGCGCGAAGTCCAGCCGCCCGCCGCCGGCGGTCGGACCCTCGTGATCGACGTGGGCCTTGTCGAGCATCTCGGGCGAGTTGTCGTAGCCGGTGATGCGGGCGGTGGGCCAGCGGGCGGCGAGCAGCGTGGTGACGTTGCCGGGTCCGCAGCCGAGGTCGGCGATGCGGGGGCGGCCCGCGGACGGTCGCGTGGGCGGGTCGGGGACGCGGGCGAGGAGGTCGGTGAACGGGCGGGCGCGGTGGTCGGCGTGCCGGAGGTACTGAGCGGGGTCCCAGGTGGGGGCGGCTGCGGACATGGGTCCTCCTGTGTCCTGGTCGTGGCCTGAAAGGGCACGCACCCAGCGTGATCGCTGAACTTTCTCGATGTCAAGATACTGGACATCAAGAGACTCTACGTCGACACAACCACTACACTGATCGTCATGGAGGACGAGGTCGATCGGCTGGTCGCAGCGTGGCGCCGGGAGCGCCCGGACCTCGACGTGGAACCGCTCGAGGTGCTCAGCCGCGTCAGCAGGCTGGCCCGGCATCTGGACCGGGCGCGACGGCTGGCGTTCTCGGAGCACGGCCTGGAGCCGTGGGAGTTCGACGTCCTGACGGCCCTGCGCCGCGCGGGCACGCCGTACCAGCTCTCGCCGGGGCAGCTCCTCACCCAGACCCTGGTCACCTCGGGCACGATGACCAACCGCATCGACCGCCTGGCCAAGAAGGACCTGGTGGAACGCCTTCCGGACCCCAGTGACCGCCGGGGCGTCCTGGTCCGGCTGACGGAGGAGGGCCGGGACCGCGCGGACCAGGCCCTGGCGGGTCTGCTGGACCAGGAGCGCGCCATCCTCGCGGAGCTCTCCCGGGCCCAGCGCGGTGAGCTCGCGGCGCTGCTACGCCAGCTGACCGCCCCGTTCGACAACATCCCCGGCTAGGTCGACGGGACCGACCCCGGCCCGCCGGGCGAGGGCGACGGCGGCGAGCGTGGAATGCACGCCGAGTTTGCCCAGGACGTTCTGCATGTGCGTCCGCACGGTGTGCGGTGACAGATACAGGCGCTCGGCCACGGCCTTGCGCCCCAGCCCCGCGACCATGCACCGCAGCACTTCCCGCTCACGCGGAGTGAGGGACTCGACGAGCCGCTCGCTCTCCGTGCGGTGCTTGCGGGCGGCGGTGAGCTCCTTGAGCACGCCGGTCAGCAGGGCGGGCGGCAGATGGGTCTCCTCCCGCAGCACGCCCCGGATGACCGTGAGCAGCCGGGACAGCGAGCAGTCCTTGGCGACCCAGCCGCAGGCACCGGCCTGAAGGGCGAGCGCCGCCCGCCGCGGATCGTCCTTCGCGGCGAGCACCACGATCCGTACGTTCGGCTGCGCGGCGCGCACTCCCGTGACGAGGGAGATCCCGTCGACGAGTCCGTCCTCGTTGCCCTCCTGCACGGGTACGGCCGGGCGGGCGCCCGGCACCTTGCCGCCCAGATCGGCGTCCACCAGCAGCACGTCGAACCGCCGTCCCTCGGCGACCGCGCGCTCCAGGCTGCGCAGCGCGGCCGGACCGCTGCCGGCCGCGGAGACCTCGACATCGGGCTCGGCGGCCAGGGCCGCCGCGAGTGACTCGGCGAAGATGCGATGGTCGTCGACGACCAGGACTCGGATGCGAACCACGAAACCCCCTTACCCGAGCTCTTGAAGAGCAGGGGATACCCCAGCACCGGAGGATGACACCGCACAGGTACGACGCCGGAGTGTCCGGATCCGCGCAGCCGCACGGCCGCCGCCGTGCAGTAACCGCTACCCCCACCCCGGGCGTCGTACCCGGCTGTTTCGCCCCCTGAACGGGCACCGGCCCCCACCGGCGCTGTTCATCAGGGTACGGACGGGGGCCCGGAGCGGAAGGTTATTTGCAGAACTGACTGTCCGACGCGTTTATGGTGTGCCGCATGTTCCGTCTTGAGACAGAAGTCGACAAGGCCCGACGTGATCTGCTCCGCACCAGGCTGCGGGACACGAACACAGCCGCCTCTCCCGTCCTGCGCGCCCTGCGGGGAACTCCGGACGAAAAGGACGTCCCCTTGCATGTGTGGGCTGTGAACGACGAGGACGAGAACCTCGCCGGCGGCCTGGTCGGCCACACCTGGGCGACCTGGCTCCACGTGACCTACCTCTGGGTCGACGAACGCCATCGCGGCAGGGGTCTGGGGGCGCACCTGCTCGCACAGGCGGAACACCTCGCCACCACGTCCCGGGGCTGCCGCTCGGCCCGCCTGGAGACCTGGGACTTCCAGGCCCCGCGGTTCTACGAGAAGCAGGGGTACGAGGTGGTGTGCGTGGTGCCGGACTACCCGCCGGGGATCACGGAGTACATGCTGACGAAGAAGCTGGTCTGACGGGACGACGGCGGCGGCGCCCCCGCCGGAGCGGGGGCGCCGCCGTCGTGGTCGGTCAGCGCAGCCGGCCGGCCCCCGCCGACGGGACCGCTTCGAAGACGCGGGGGGCCGTGAAGTCCGCCGCCGCGAAGGCCTCCGTGACCGCCTTGGTGATGGTGTCCACGTCCGCCTCCTCCGCGAGGACGATCGCCGAGCCGCCGAAGCCGCCGCCCGTCATGCGGGCGCCCAGGGCGCCGTTGGCCAGGGCCGTGTCGACGACCAGGTCCAGTTCCGGGCAGGAGATGCGGAAGTCGTCGCGGAGGGAGGCGTGTCCCTCGACGAGGACGGGGCCGATCGCGCGGGTCCGGCCGGACTCCAGCAGGGAGACCACACGCTCCACGCGCGCGTTCTCCGTGACGATGTGGCGCACCAGACGGCGGACCTCCTCCTCGTCGCCCAGGCGGGCCAGCGCCGCGTCCAGGTCGGAGGAGGGGACGTCCCGCAGGGCGTCGACGCCCAGCAGGGCCGCGCCCTTCTCGCAGCCCGCGCGGCGCTTGCCGTACTCGCCCTCGCTGTGGGAGTGCTTGACCTGCGTGTCGACGACCAGCAGACGCATGCCCTCGGCCGCCAGGTCGAAGGGGATCTGGCGCTGGGACAGGTCGCGCGTGTCGAGGAACAGGGCGTGTCCGGCCTCGCAGCAGGCCGACGCCGTCTGGTCCATGATGCCGACCGGGGCACCGACGTAGACGTTCTCCGCGCGCTGGCACAGGCGGGCCAGCTGCCAGCCCTTCAGGCCCAGTTCGTACAGGTCGTTGAGGGCCAGCGCGACCACGACCTCCAGCGCCGCCGACGACGACAGGCCCGCGCCGGAGGGGACCGTCGAGGCGAGGTGGATGTCGGCGCCGGTGACCGGGTGGCCGGCCTCGCGCAGCGCCCACACCACACCCGACGGGTACGCCGTCCAGTTCCGGTCCGCCTCCGGCTCCAGCTCGTCGACGCGCAGCTCGACGACGCCGCCCTCGACGTCCGCCGAGTGCAGGCGCAGCACGCCGTCCGTGCGCCGGGAGACGGCCGCCACGGCGGTGTGCGGCAGCGCGAAGGGCATCACGAAGCCGTCGTTGTAGTCGGTGTGCTCACCGATGAGGTTGACGCGGCCCGGGGCCGCCCAGACACCCTCGGGGGCGGCTCCGTAGAGCTCCTCGAAACCGTCCCGCACCTGTTGTGCGCCCACTACTGCTCCCTTGCGATGTTCTGCGCGAAGTCCCACGCGTCCGCGACGATCCCCGCGAGGTCCGCGCGGGACGGGTTCCAGCCCAGCTTCTCGCGGGCCGTGTCGGCCGAGGCCACCAGGACCGCCGGGTCGCCGCCGCGGCGCGGGGCGACCACTTCCGGGATCGGGTGGCCCGTCACCGTACGGACCGTTTCGATGACCTCGCGGACCGAGAAGCCGTTGCCGTTGCCGAGGTTGCAGATCAGGTGCTCGCCGGGGGCGGCGGCCCGCAGCGCCAGCAGGTGGGCCTCGGCCAGGTCCGCGACGTGGATGTAGTCGCGCACGCAGGTGCCGTCCGGTGTCGGGTAGTCGTCGCCGAAGACCGAGATCGCCTCGCGCCTGCCCTGCGCGACCTGGAGGACCAGCGGGATCAGGTGGGACTCGGGGTCGTGGCGCTCGCCGTACGCGCCGTACGCGCCCGCGACGTTGAAGTAGCGCAGCGAGACCGCGCCCAGGCCGTGGGCCGCCGCCTCGCCCGTGATCATGTGGTCGACCGCGAGTTTCGAGGCGCCGTAGGGGTTGGTCGGGGACGTGGGCGCCGACTCCACGATCGGGACCTGCTCCGGCTCGCCGTACGTGGCGGCGGTCGAGGAGAAGACCAGCGTGCGGACGCCCGCCTCGCGCATCGCGGCCAGCAGCGCCATGGTGCCGCCGACGTTGTTGTCCCAGTACTTCTCCGGCTTCACGACCGACTCGCCGACCTGCGAGGACGCGGCGAAGTGCAGGACGCCGTCGAAGGAGGAGTCCAGCCATTTGGCGGCGTCGCGGATGTCGCCCTCGACGAACGCCGCGCCGGCGGGGACGCCCTCGCGGAAGCCCGTGGAGAGGTTGTCGAGGACGACGACCTCGTGACCGGCCTCCAGCAGGTGCTGCGCGACCACGCTGCCGACGTATCCCGCGCCGCCCGTCACCAGGTACTTCCCGCTCATGAACTCGCTACCTCTCGCAGTCGCTCGGCCGCGCGCTCCGGCGGCACGTCGTTGATGAACACGTTCATGCCGGACTCGGAACCCGCGAGGAACTTCAGCTTGCCGGAAGTGCGGCGGATGGTGAAAAGCTCGAGGTGGAGCGCGAAGTCCTCGCGCACGACGCCGTCGAACTCCTCCAGGGAGCCGAACGGGGCCTGGTGCCAGGCCGCGATGTAGGGCGTGGGGGGTTCACCCTCTCCGAAGATCCGGTCGAAGCGCCTCAAGAGTTCCAGGTAGACCTTGGGGAATTCTGTGCGCGCGTCCTCGTCGAGGGCGAGCAGGTCGGGGACGCGGCGCTTGGGGTAGAGGTGTACCTCGTAGGGCCAGTGCGCCGCGTACGGCACGAAGGCCACCCAGTGTTCCCCTTCCAGGACGACCCGCTCGTCGGCGAGTTCGCGCTCCAGGACGGCGTCGAAGAGGTTCTCCCCGCCGGTCATCTCCTTGTGGGTCGCGGCCGAGCGGAGCATCAGCGCCGTGCGGGGGGTGGTGAAGGGATAGGCGTAGATCTGGCCGTGCGGATGCCCGAGGGTCACGCCGATCTCGGCGCCCCGGTTCTCGAAGCAGAACACCTGCTCGACGGACGGGAGGTGGGACAGCTCCGAGGTGCGGTCCGTCCACGCCTCCAGCACCAGGCCGGCCTGCTCCTCGGTGAGGTCGGCGAAGGACGCGTTGTGGTCGGAGGTGAAGCAGACGACCTCGCAGCGGCCCGAGTCACCGGCGAGCGAGGGGAAGCGGTTCTCGAAGACGACGACGTCGTAGGCGGAGTCGGGGATCTCGCTGAGCCTGTCGCCCTCGGAGGGGCACAGGGGGCACTCGTCGGCCGGGGGGTGGTAGGTGCGGCCCTGGCGGTGGGAGGCGATGGCGACGGAGTCGCCGAGGAGGGGGTCGCGGCGGATCTCGGACGTGGTGACGGTGCGGTCCAGCGGCCGGCGGTCGGCCGCGTCCCGCACGCTGTCGTCACGCAGGTCGTAGTAGATGAGCTCGCGACCGTCGGCCAGCCGGGTCGAGGTCTTCTTCACGCCGGACTCCTTGTCCTTCAAACAGAACCCAACATATCAAAACACAACTCACCACAAGCGTCAACATCACAATCAAACAAAGTGCATCAACGACCGGGTTCAATTGCTGAACGCGGAGAAGAAGCTCCCGCGAGGTATCGGTTCGCGCAACTAAGCGAGGGCTCATGCAAACCCCCACATATCTGTCGGCCGAGCTGCGACTCCCCACCAACTGGCTCGACTACACGATCCTCGGCCTCTACTTCCTCGTCGTCCTCGGCATCGGCTTCGCCGCCCGGCGCTCGGTGAAGACCAGTCTCGACTTCTTCCTCTCCGGCCGTTCCCTGCCCGCCTGGGTCACCGGTCTCGCGTTCATCGCGGCCAACCTGGGTGCCACCGAGATCCTGGGCATGGCCGCCAACAGCGCCCAGTACGGCGTCTACACCACGCACTGGTACTGGATCGGCGCCATCCCGGCCATGGTCTTCCTCGGCCTGGTGATGATGCCCTTCTACTACGGCTCCAAGGTCCGTTCGGTGCCCGAGTTCCTGCTGCTGCGCTTCGACAAGGCGGCGCACCTGCTCAGCTCGGTGCTGTTCGCCTTCGCCGCCATCCTCATCGCGGGGGTCAACCTCTACGCCCTGGCCATCGTCGTCGAGGCGCTGCTGGGCTGGCCGGAGTGGGTGGCGATCGTCGTCGCCGGCTTCTTCGTCCTCGCCTACATCACCCTCGGCGGCCTGTCCTCGGCGATCTACAACGAGGTCCTCCAGTTCTTCGTGATCCTGGCGGCCCTCATCCCCATCACCGCCCTCGGGCTGAAGAAGGTCGGCGGCTGGGACGGCCTGTCCGACTCGCTGACGAAGGCTCACGGCGCCGACTTCATGACGTCCTGGGGCGGCACCGGCATCGGCAGCGCCAACCCGCTCGGCGCGAACTGGCTGACGATCGTCCTGGGCCTCGGCTTCGTGCTCTCCTTCGGCTACTGGACGACCAACTTCGCGGAGGTGCAGCGCGCGCTGTCCGCGAAGAACCTCTCGGCGGCCCAGCGCACCCCGCTGATCGCCGCGTTCCCGAAGATCTTCATCGTGTTCCTGGTGATGATCCCGGGCCTGGTCGCAGCGGTGCTGGTGCCGAAGATCGGCACGCCCGGCTCCGACCTCCAGTACAACGACGCGATCCCCTACCTGATGGAGCAGCTGCTGCCCAACGGTGTGCTGGGCATCGCCGTCACCGGTCTGCTCGCGGCGTTCATGGCGGGCATGGCGGCGAACGTGTCGTCCTTCAACACCGTGTTCACGACGGACATCTGGGCGAAGTACGTCGTCAAGGACCGCGAGGACGAGTACTACGTGCGCTTCGGCCGGATCATCACCGCGATCGGCGTCCTGGCCTCCATCGGCACGGCGTTCCTGGCCCGGTCCTTCTCCAACATCATGGCCTACCTCCAGACGCTGTTCTCCTTCTTCAACGTGCCGATGTTCGTCGTCTTCATCATCGGCATGTTCTGGAAGCGGGCGTCGATGAAGTCGGGCTTCTGGGGGCTGCTCGCGGGCACCACCGCGGCGATGATCAACTACTTCGTCCTCTACAAGCGGGACATCATCGACATCCCCTCCGACCAGGGAGCCAACTTCGTCTCGGCGATCGCGGGCTTCGTCGCCGGGGCGGTGGTCATGGTGGCGGTGTCGCTGTTCACGGCACCCAAGCCGGCCGAGGAGTTGCAGGGACTGGTCTACGGCACGCGCTCGCCCGGCATGGCGGAGCCGCCGGCGCCGGGGGACGAGGCCTGGTACCGCAAGCCGGCGCTGCTGGGCTGGGGCGCGGTCGTCCTGGCCGCGGCCTGCTACATCCCGTTCTCGTTCTGACCGACGAAGGATTGATCGAGCATGTCTGAGTTCCACTCCGAGAAGGACCTGCAACGGGAGATCACCGAACTGCAGGGCAAGTCGGCCACCGCCGCGCGGCTGTTCGACATCCGGCGGATCATCGGCGGGCTGTTCGTGGTCTACGGCGTGATCGTCACGATCGCGGGGTTCACCGCGTCCGACGCGGACATCGACAAGGCGGAGGGAGTGAACATCAACCTGTGGACCGGGTTGGGGATGCTGCTGCTGGGCGTGTTCTTCCTGGTGTGGCTGAAGCTGAGGCCCGTGGCCCCGGCCCCTCCCGGGGTCGAGCCGGAGGACGACGACCGGGTGGAATAGCCCCCGCGCGTCGATGCCGGGGCCGGGTGGGTGCCCACCCCTGGGGCGCGGGGCACCCGACGCCGGTGCCGAGGCCGGCTGGGTCCGCGTCCAGGCGCAGCGGGGTGCCGCTGCGCCCACCCTCCCCCAGCGGCACGCATGCCCGCAGCGGGGGCGGCTAGGCCCAGGTTCCATCGGCCGACCACAGCCGGTGCCGTTCCTAGACCGTCTTCCACGGCCCGAACCGTTCGGGCAGGTCACGCCACTGCACGCCGGTCCGCACCCGGTGCAGAATCCCGTCGATCACCTGCCGGTGATCCCGCCACCTGCCGCAACGGCCGTTGCTTACCGGCAGGAACGGCGCAACCGTTCCCACTCGGCATCCGTGAGACCTCAACGGCCCAGGCAGGGAACGGTCACATAATCGACCGGACAACTCCTAGCCGCACCTAGCATGGACGTATGCGATCCGGCGCGGGGGAACGTGACGGTACGGACATGTGGGAGGTCGCTCTTCCGGAGCGGCCGCTGCAACTGCCTGGGGTCCAGCTGGCCGGCTTTCGGGACCGGGGGGTGGTGCCGATCGATCTGAGGGTGATTCCGCAGCCCGCGGTGAGTCTGGCGCTGGAGTTCGGTTCGGGGATGCCGTTCGTGGAACAGGACGGTGGGTGGCAGTTGCGGGGAAGCATCGTTGCCGGGCTCGGGGCCGGGGCGTCCGGCGCGGTGCGGGTGCGGGGTGGGAGTTACGAGGGTGTGCAGGTGAGGCTGTCACCGCTGGTCGTGCGTGCGGCGCTGGGGGTTTCGCCCGCCGAGTTGGACGGGGCCGTGTTCGGGCTGGAGGAGCTGTGGGGTCGGGAGGCCTCGCGGATCCGGGAGGGGCTGGACAACGCCTCCACCTGGGAGCAGCGCTTCGCGCTGACGGACGCGCTGCTGGCCCGGCGGATCGCCGAGGGGCCGGCTGTGGACGCCGAGGTGGGGTGGGCGTGGCGGCGGATCGTCGCGAGTCAGGGTGTGGTGAAGGTCGAGGGCCTGGCGACTGAGGTCGGCTGGAGCCGGAAGCGCCTGTGGGCCCGGTTCCAGGCGCAGATCGGTCTGCCGCCCAAGCGCGCCGCGAATCTGGTCCGGTTCGACCACGCCGTGCACCGTCTGACCGCCGGTGAACCCGCCGCTCTGGTCGCGGCGGAGAGCGGCTACGCCGACCAGTCCCACCTGCACCGCGACATCGTGGCGCGGACCGGGGCGACCCCGGGGACCGTGGTGGGTGACCCCTGGCTGGAGGTCGACGACGTGGCCTGGAGCGACTGACGGAACAATTCTTCAAGACACCGGCCGCCGCACTGGTGATGCTGCGCGTATGTCGAACCCACACGATCTTCTCCCCCGCCCCCGCTACGGTGTCGACGCTCCGGCGTTCCCCGCCCTGACCGGTGCCGTTGGCGTCGCCTGCTGCCTCGCCGCCACCCGGTGGCGGCCGAGTCGACGTGGACGAGCCACGGCCGCCATCGGCGCGGCGGTGCTCGCGTCCACCGGGGTGTACCTGCACACCACGCTGCGCGGCAAACTCCGCTTCTGGGAGCGGGAGCTGGACCGGATCGGCCTGAAGGGCGGCGAGCAGCTGCTCGACCTCGGCTGCGGTCGCGGCATGGTGCTGATCGAGGCAGCGACGCGGCTGCCGAAGGGACGTGCCCACGGCGTCGACCTGTGGACCGGCGACCAGAGCGGCAACAGCCCCGAGGCCACCCTGGCCAACGGCGCGGCGGCCGGGGTGGCCGGCAGGGTCGAGGTGCACACGGCCGACATGACCGAGCTGCCGTTCGAGGACGCGTCCTTCGACGTAGTGACGAGCGCGATGGCCATCCACAACATCCCCTCGCGCGAGGCGCGCCGCAGTGCCGTGGACGAGGCGATGCGGGTGCTGCGCCCCGGCGGGCAGCTGGTCCTCGCGGACTTGTGGTGGGCGCTCAAGGACTACACAGCGCACCTCGGACAGGGCACGCTGCGCCCGCTCGGGCCCGGGTACTGGTACGGCGGGCCGTGGTTCGCCGTCACGCTGTTCCGTGTCGTGAAGGAGTCGGCCCCGACGGGTGAGGAGCCGTGCTGACCGCGCGACGGCCGTGGCGCTGGACGCCTTCGTGCTGCGGACGGTGGTCGTCCCGGCGGTCATGCACCTGTGCGGACGCGCCAACTGGTGGTTGCCCGCCTGGCTGGACCGCCGTCTGCCGCACTTGACGGTCGAGCCGCCGACGGAGGAGGAGCAGCCCACCCACGCGCCGGGACCCGCCCTGGTGTGACGGGCCCCGGCCGCGGACGGGACGCTGACGCTGAACCGCAGGCCAGTACATGACCGACCGGACAACTCCTAGCAGCCAGGGCGGGACGGGCGCCCGCAGCGGGGGCGCCGCCGTGCGCACGCGACGCGGGCCGCACCCGCGTACGGCGAGAAGGGGCCGTGTCGGGGGGTGTCCGCCCGCAGCGGTTGGCGCGTCGACGGACAGTCAGTCGGTATGGCACCCCATCGCGCCGTTCCGAGGACGGACACCCCCCGGCGCGGCCCCGACCCACCGCCCGGCGTCACGCGACGACGCGCACCCCCACCCGGCGCCACACGAGACGGGCGCGCATCGTGGAGGTCACGGGTCCCGCCGCACCGGCCCCGCCCGGTCCAGCAACCCCGTCCGCGCCGCCAGCGCCGCCGCTTCCAGCCGGGATCCCACGCCCAGTTTCATCAGCACCCGCTGGACGTGCGTACGGGCCGTCGACGGGGCGATGCCCATGCCCGCCGCGATCAGACGGGTGTCCTCGCCGTCGGCGACCCGGACCAGCACCTCCACCTCCCGCGGTGTGAGCATCTGGAGCAACCGCTGGCCCTCGTCGTCCGGTTGGGCCGCCGGGTTGAGCAACTCACTGAACGCACCCTGCAACAGCTGCGGCGCCACCGCCGCCTCCCCCGCCCGGGCCTTCATGATCGCCCGCTCGACACCCTCTATGCGCTCGTCGTGCCGGACGTATCCCGACGCCCCCGCCGCGAACGCCGCCGCGATGCCCCGGGGACTCGGCACCGGTCCGAGCACCAGCACCGCCACCTGCGGCCGCTCCCGTTTGATCCTCACCACCGGGTCGAAGATGCCCGGCTCGGCCGGCGCCGCCGTCCCCAGCAGGCACACCTCAGGCGCCCGCGTGATCACCAGCTCCGCCGCCCCCGCGGCCGGCGCCGCCGCGGCCAGCACCCGGTGCCCCCGCAGCTTCAGCGCCGAAGCCAGCGCCTCGGCCAGCAATCGGTGGTCGTCGACCACCATGAGCCGTACTCCCATCGAGCAACCCCCCAGTCACCCCAGCCCCCCATGGAAGCCCCCCGGCTCCCCCGCCTTCATGCCCCCGGAAGCTACACGCTTGTTCGACGTTGCGCTCCCCCTACCGGCGAGAATCGCCCCGGATCACCGAAAGTCCTCTCCCTCCAGGTTGACCGCGCCGAACAGCGATGGCCCCGCCCCTGAACAGGGACGGGGCCACAGCAGCCACCAGTCGGTCACGAACCGGTCGGTACTCGGTCAGAGCCCGGTCGGAGTTCGTCAGCCCGTGCCGAAGCCGACCGCGAGGTACTCCTTGTCCCGCACCGCCGACCGCTTGCTCGCGTACACCTTGGACATGTAGAGGTGCCCGTCGGCGAACAGGAACTCGGAGTACTCCGGCGACATGCCGGTCTCCACGTCGCGGACCGTCCTCGTCGCGGGGTTCTCCAGCAGCTTCGTCTCCTTGAAGCTGCCCCCGGCGATGCTCACGACCTGCCCGCCCTTGTCGTACGGCGGACGCTTGTACGCGATCAGGTTGCCGCCGTCCATGCGCAGCGGCGAGATCGTGTAGCCGTCGCCGGCGTCGGCCCGCTGCCCGGTCTGCTTGCCGGTGGCGAGGTCGAAGGCGACGATCTCGTTGGTCTCGCTGTACTTGCCGGTGCCGTCGTGCTCCTCGGTCGGCAGGTACAGCCGGTCGTTGCCCACGGCCAGCAGGTTGCAGGCCTCGACGCGGGTGATGCCCTCGCAGCGGGCCGCGAACTGCTCGCCCGGCGCGGAGATGCGGGTGCGCAGCTTGCCGGTCTTGCCGTCGATGGAGAAGAAGTCGGAGATGCCGCTGCCGTCGCCCGCTGAGTCGCCGACGTCGGCGGCCACGACCAGCGGGTCGGTCGACACGATGCTCGCGTACTCGATGCCCTCGGTCATCTTGTACTCCGAGATCACCTTCCCGGCCTTCGGGTCGATGGTCTGGATGTGCAGCTGCCGCTGGTCGTACGAGCCGCACTTGCGCACCGCGACCAGCTTCGCGCCGCCGCCGTACCCGGCGTCGTAGCAGGAGTCGCCCGGCTTCGGGCTCCACAGGAGCTTGCCGGAGACGTCGAAGGCGGCGCCGCCGCTGGTGCTGCCGACGGCGACGGTCTTCCCGCTGAGGGTGATGTTGTCGAAGTTGATCAGCTGGTCACCGGTCTTGACGGTCTTCGTCCACAGCTTCTTGCCCGCGTCGAGGTCGATGAGCGCGATCTGGCTGCACCCGTGCGAGGGGTCGGCCTTGGTGGGCATCGCCGGCTGGTAGAGGACCGCCGTCAGGTTGTCGTCGGTGACATGGCGACTGGCCTGGCAGACCGGGCCGGACAGCGGGACCTTCCACAACTCGCTGCCCTTGTCGCGGTCGTAGCCGACGATCTGGGCGATGCCGCTCTTGACGTACGCCTTGTCGGTGAGCCACGAGCCGGAGACGACGACCGTGCTGTCGTTCTTCACCTCGGGCGCCGGGACCTGGAAGAGGACCCTGGCGCCGGGGTCGGACGGCGCCTTCTCCTTGCCGGAGGCGGTGCCGCCGTTGCCGTCGTCCGTGCCGCCGGTGCCGGCGCTGGTTCCGGCGGTGTCGTTCTCCCTGCCCTCGTCCTTGCCGGAGGAGGCGTACCAGACGCCACCGCAGATGATCAGGGCGATCGCCACGACCGCGGCGACGATGATCAGCATCTGCGCGCCGAACTTCCCGCCGCCGCCCGGCTGTCCGGCCTGCGGCTGGTGCGGCATGGGCTGCTGCGGATAGCCGTAACCGGGCTGCTGCGCGTAACCGGGCTGCCCGTAAGGCGCCTGCTGCTGCCCGTACGGCGCCTGCTGCGGCTGCCCGAACGGCCCAGGCTGCTGACCGGGGTAGCCGTAGCCGGGCGGCCCCTGCGGAGCCTGGGGGGCCGGAGCCGCCTGCGGATACCCGTACCCCTGCGGAGGCTGGGGCGGGGTCTGCGGGGCGGCCGGCGGCGGGGTCTGCGGAGGGGTCTGCGGCGCGGACGGTGCCTGGGGGTAGCCGTACCCCGGCTCCGGGGCCTTGCCCAGGTTCGGCCCGGCCGGGGGCGGGGTCTGCGGCGGCTGGTCCTGGGGCGGGCCGAAGCCGCCCCCCTGCGGGGGCTGCTGGGGCGGCGGGGGCGGCGGCTGGGTCATGGCGTGGGTACCTCGGGGAAGGGGACGGACGACGAAGGGAGTTCGCAGGGAGGAAGAGTCACTTGCCGTAGGCGAGCATCAACTTCTCCTTCGTGTCGTCGTTCCCGCTCAGCCGGCTCGTCGAGATGTAGAAGCGCCCGTCGACCCAGTCGATCTCCTTGGAGAAGAAGCTGTTCTCGATGTCCGCGGCGCCCTCGGGGTTCTGCAACAGCTTGGACGGCTTGTGGCTGCCACCGCCGGTCGGGATGGACACGATCTGCCCGCCCGCGTCGTACGACGGCTCCACATAGGCGATGAGCTTGCCGCCCTCGGTCTTCACCGGCAGCATCGACTCGTCGGCGGGTGACTTCACGCGCCACTTCTCCTTGCCGTTGGCGAGGTTGACCGCGACGATCTCGTTGGCGCCGGTGGTGGCCTTGGTCGGCAGGTAGAGCGTGGAGTCGTCGGCGGCGACGCCCTGGCAGCCCGTGAGGTCGCGCTCGAGGATGGCCCAGCCGCACTCGGGGGCGAAGTCCTCGTCGAAGCCGACCTGCGAGCGGAACTTGCCGCCGGAGGTGAAGGTGGAGATGTTCCAGGCCTTCTTGTCCTCGTTGGTGCTGTAGACGACCAGGGGGCTGACCGAGTAGGTGCGCGCGACCCGCCAGCCCTTGTCGAACGGCTGGGTCCACTTGGCCTTGCCGGTCTTCGGGTCGAGCTCCTGGATCTCGTCGTGCTCCTTGCCGGTGCCGGCGCCGCAGGAGGACACGGCGATCAGCTTCTCGCCGCCGGCGAACGCGGCGGGGAAGCAGGCGTTGCCGTACTTCTTCTTGTCGAAGAGCTTGTCGCCGTTGGTGACGTCGTAGGCCGTGCCGGACTGGGAGCGGCCCACCATCAGCGTCTTGCCGGTGATGGACAGCTCGACGGAGAGCGTGGAGTCGAACAGGCCGCCGTCGGCGACCTGTTCCTTCCAGCCCTTCTCGCCGGTGACGAGGTCGATCTCCTGGAGCTGGTTGCACTTGGCGCGGTCGCTGCCGCCGCTCATGTACGCGACGACGATCTTGTTGTCGGACGTCTTCTGCTGAGTCGTCGCGCAGATCTTCTGCGGGAAGGTGATCGCATCCCAGGACGGCTTGCCGTCACCGACGTTGTAGGCGAAGAGCTGCTTGTAGGCGGCCTTCACCGCGGTCTTGCCGGTGATCCACATGCCGTCGGCGTCGGCACCGGAACCGGGGGCGTCGGGCGCCTCCTTGTACCAGAGGACCTTGGCCTCGCCGGCCTGGCGGCCCGCGTTGAGGTCCTCCGGGTCCTCGCCGCCGTCACCGCTGCCGTCGCCGGGGTTGACCGGCGCGGAGGAGGCGGGCTTGGCGTCGTCGGTCTTCTGGGCGACGGGCTTCTTCTGGCCCTCGCCGCTGTCGCCGCCGGTGACGGCCCACACGGTTCCGCCGACCACGAGCAGCGCGACGACGGCCGCGCCGATGATCAGGGCGGTCTTGTTCTTGAAGGGGTTGTTCGAGCCGCCCCCGGGCGGCATGCCGGGCGCACCGGGGTACTGCGGCTGCTGCGGGTAGCCGTAACCGGGCTGGCCGTACGGACCGGGCTGCTGCGGCTGGCCGTACGGACCCGGCTGCTGCGGCTGGCCGTAGGGGCCGGGGTTGTACGGGCCGGGCTGCTGCGGCTGCCCGTACGGGCCGGGCTGCTGCGGGTAGCCGTAGCCGGGCTGCGGCGGGCCCTGCGGGGGCGGCGGCCCCTGGGGCGGGCCCTGGGGCGGCGGCGGGGTCTGCGGCACCCCGTGACCACCGCCCTGCGGCGGCTGGTTGTGCGGCTGGTTCTGCGGTGTTCCGAAGCCACCGTGCGGCGGCTGACTGGGCGGCTGAGTCATCAGCGGCTCCCCCGTTCGATCACTGATTTTTAGCCACACCCTGAGATGCTCATCGGGCTCAGAGTCGCTTCATAAAGTTCTAAGACGACTCTTTCTATCACCAGGTTCCGACAGCACACCGGGCCGATCACCCCCTGTTCCCAAGGGAGGACCGGCCCGTGATGCCGCCGTTATGCGCCTTCACGCACCCTTCACGCGTCCTCGGCCAGTTCCAGCCAGCGCATCTCCAGCTCCTCACGCTGACCGGCCAACTCCCGCAGCTCGGCGTCCAGTTCGGCGACCTTCGCGAAGTCCGTGGCGTTTTCGGCGATTTGGGCGTGGAGTTTGGTCTCCTTCTCGGACACCTTGTCGAGCTGCCGCTCGATCTTCTGGAGCTCCTTCTTGGCGACCCGCTGGTCGGCGGCGCTCTTCTCCGGGGCGGCCGACTGCTGCGCCGCCGCGGGGGCCTGGGCGGCCGCGGCCTCCTCCATGCGCCGCCTGCGCTCCAGGTACTCGTCGATGCCGCGCGGCAGCATCCGAAGGGCGCCGTCGCCGAGCAGGGCGAACACCCGGTCGGTGGTGCGCTCGATGAAGAACCGGTCGTGGGAGATGACGATCATCGAACCGGGCCAGCCGTCGAGCACGTCCTCCAGCTGGTTCAGCGTCTCGATGTCGAGGTCGTTGGTGGGCTCGTCGAGGAAGAGGACGTTGGGCTCGTCCATGAGCAGGCGCAGCAGCTGGAGACGGCGGCGCTCACCGCCGGACAGGTCGCCGACGGGCGTCCACTGCTTCTCCTTGGTGAAGCCGAACGTCTCGCACAGCTGCCCGGCGGTCATCTCGCGGCCCTTGCCGAGGTCGACGCGCTCGCGCACCTGCTGCACGGCCTCCAGCACGCGGGTGGCGGGGTCGAGTTCGGCGACCTCCTGGGAGAGGTAGGCCAGCTTCACCGTCTTGCCGACGCGGACCTGTCCGCCGACGGGCTGGGTCTCGCCGCCGGACCTGGCGGCCTCGGCCATGGCGCGCAGCAGGGACGTCTTCCCGGCGCCGTTGACGCCGACCAGGCCGATCCGGTCGCCGGGTCCGAGCTGCCAGGTGACGTGCTTGAGCAGGACCTTGGGGCCCGCCTGGACGGTGATGTCCTCCAGGTCGAACACGGTCTTGCCGAGCCGCGAGGACGCGAAGCGCATCAGCTCGCTGCTGTCCCGGGGCGGGGGCACGTCCTTGATGAGCTCGTTGGCGGCCTCGACGCGGAAGCGCGGCTTGGACGTACGGGCGGGCGCCCCGCGGCGCAGCCAGGCCAGCTCCTTGCGGACGAGGTTCTGCCGCTTGGCCTCCTCGGTGGCGGCGATGCGCTCGCGCTCGGCCCGGGCGAAGACGTAGTCGGAGTAGCCGCCCTCGTATTCGTGGACCGTGCCGCGCTGGACGTCCCACATGCGCGTGCACACCTGGTCCAGGAACCACCGGTCGTGGGTGACGCACACCAGCGCCGACCTGCGGGCCTGCAGATGCCGGGCGAGCCAGGCGATGCCCTCGACGTCGAGGTGGTTGGTGGGCTCGTCCAGGACGAGCAGGTCCTGCTCCTCGATGAGCAGCTTCGCCAGGGCGATACGGCGGCGCTCACCGCCGGAGAGCGGGCCGATGACGGTGTCGAGGCCCTTGGGGAACCCCGGCAGGTCCAGCCCGCCGAACAGGCCGGTCAGCACGTCCCTCACCTTGGCCTCGCCCGCCCACTCGTGGTCGGCCATGTCGCCGATGACCTCGTGGCGGACGGTGGCCTCGGGGTCGAGGGAGTCGTGCTGGGTGAGCACGCCGAGGCGGAGCCCGCCGGAGTGCGTGACCCGCCCGCTGTCGGCGCTCTCCTGCCTGGCCAGCATGCGGATGAGGGTGGTCTTGCCGTCGCCGTTGCGCCCGACGACACCGATGCGGTCCCCTTCGGAGACGCCGAGGGAGACGCCGTCGAGCAGCGCACGGGTGCCGTACACCTTGCTGACGTTCTCGACATTGACCAGGTTGACGGCCATTTCTCTCCTGCCAAGGGGGATGGATCGATCTCCCAGGGTAGTCGCGCGCGGGGGTGCTCCGGCCGGGGCGGTCAGCCGCCGTCCGCCGCCTCCCGGCGGCGCTGGTAGCGCCATACGTCCAGCAGCCGCTCGTCGTCCCGCAGCTCCTCGGCGACGGGGCCGACGCGGTGCTGGGCCTCGACGCAGCGCGGGTCGTCGCGCACGGCCAGTCCTGACACGGCGCAGAGGCGGATCGACTGGCGCTCGTCATGGGTGAGCGCGACCAGCGTGTCCCCCACCTCGGGCTCGTGCCCCCGGAGGTGGGCGAGCCAGTGGCACACCGCCTCGCGTACCCCGGGGTCCTCGTCATGGGCCAGGGTGAGCACGGCGGTGAGGCTCTCGGGGTGGTGCACGCTGCCCGGCACCAGGGCGCGCACCGCCGGGTCCGGGTGGGTGAGGAACGACAGCGCGACGGCCTCGATCTCCGGGGCGCTGTCGTGGGTCATCGCGTGGAGGAGGACCGCCAGCACCTCGGGGTCCTGCTCCCGCTCCGCCCAGGGCACGAGCTCCCGCCCCCGTTCCCCGAACGGGTCGTCTCCCGTGGTGCCGTCTCCGAGGATCAGCGAGAGCAGCAGGTCGGCGGCGAGCAGCCGGTGCGGCCGGCCGGGGTGGTCGAGCAGGTCCAGGCTCCGCTGCCAGGTCTCCTCGTCGGCCCGCCGGCCGAGCGTGAACACCGCGTCGCACCAGACGACGTGGTCCCGGTCGGGGTGGGCGAGGGCGCGGGCGGCCAGTTCGTCGAAGGGCGCGCGGATGCCGTAGCGGGCCTCCATGGAGGTGAGCATCGCCCGGTGCTCGTCGCGCACGGTCGTCCCGCCGAGCGTGAGCTGCTCCGACCACCAGCCGATCTCGTCCTCGACCCGGATCCGCGTCACCGGCCCGGTGCGGCCGGTGAGGCGGCGCAGTCCGGCCTCCGCGCCCGCCTCGGCCCACCGCCGTATGCGGGCCAGCACTTCTGCGCGCACCGGTGCCGTGAGCGGGATCCGGCTGGTGGCGAGCGCGCGGGTCAGGAGGTGCGATCCGCCGTCCACCGCCCGCGTCAGCGGGGTGCTCCCGTCGGGCAGCGGGCGCAGGGGGTCGGCGCCGGCTCCCAGCAGCGCCTCGGCGACCGGCCGGTCGTAGGCCGCCACGGCGAGACAGAGGACCGGGAGGCCGTCCTCGCGGGTGTCGGGGTCGGCCCCGGCCTCCAGCAGCGCCGTGACCTCGTCCGCGTCCCCGCGCCGTACGGCCTCGATCAGTTCCCGCACTCCTGTGCCTCCCCGTGGTCGGACAACTGGGGAAGCCTAGGCGCCCGGCAGCGGCCGGGGCACACGATCAACGCCCGGCGACCCTCGACGGGGCGCTGGCCGGCACCCCCGGCGCACGCCACCGGGGGCACGTGGTCAACGCCCGGCGACCGTGGCCCCGGGTGCCGGGCCCGACGCGGTGCGCACCGTCCGGCACGTGCCGGACACGAGCAGGGCCTGTGCCACCGCGGCCGCCGACTCCGGGTCGCGGACCAGGAACGCGGTGGTCGGGCCGGAGCCCGAGACGAGGGCCGCGAGGGCGCCGGCGGCCCGGCCGGCCTCCAGGGTGGCGGCGAGTTCCGGGAAGAGGGAGAGCGCGGCGGGCTGGAGGTCGTTGGAGACGGCGGCGGCGAGCGCGTCCGGGTCGCCCTTGGCGAGGGCGGCGAGGAGGTCCTGGGAGGCGACGGGCTCGGGGATGTCGGTGCCCTCGCCGAGCCGGTCGAACTCGCGGAAGACCGCGGGGGTGGACAGGCCGCGCCCGGCCATCGCGAACACCCAGTGGAAGGTGCCGCCGACCTCCAGGGGCGTCAGCCGCTCACCGCGCCCGACGCCGAGGGCCGCACCGCCGACCAGGCTGAACGGCACGTCGCTGCCCAGCTCGGCGCAGATGTCGAGCAGTTCCTCGCGGGAGGCGCCGGTCCCCCACAGCGCGTCGCAGGCCACCAGCGCGCCGGCGCCGTCCGCGCTGCCGCCCGCCATGCCGCCGGCGACGGGGATGTCCTTGGCGATGTGGAGGTGGACGTCGGGGCTGCGGCCGTACCGCGCGGCGAGCGCTTCGGCGGCCCGCGCGGCCAGGTTCGTACGGTCGAGGGGCACCAGGTCGGCGTCCGGGCCCTCGCAGGTGACGCGGAGTCCGTCGGCCGGGGTGACGGTGACCTCGTCGTAGAGGCCGACGGCCAGGAAGACGTTGGCCAGGTCGTGGAAGCCGTCGGGGCGGGCGGCGCCCACCGCCAGCTGGACGTTGACCTTGGCGGGGACGCGGACCGTGACGCTCACGCGGGCTCCTTCTCCTCGTGGCGGTTCGCCTTGTGCTCGGCGATCCGCGCGAACTCCTCCACGGTCAGCGACTCGCCCCGGGCCTGCGGCGAGACCCCGGCGGCGACCAGGGCCTCCTCTGCGGCGGCGGCCGATCCGGCCCAGCCGGCCAGCGCGGCCCGCAGCGTCTTGCGGCGCTGGGCGAACGCCGCGTCGACGACGGCGAACACCTCGCGCTTGGCGGCGGTCGTCTTCAGCGGCTCGCTCCGGCGGACCAGGGACACCAGGCCGCTGTCGACGTTGGGCGCGGGCCAGAACACGTTCCGCCCGATGGCACCGGCGCGCTTGACCTCGGCGTACCAGTTGGCCTTGACCGAGGGGACGCCGTAGACCTTCGAGCCGGGCGGGGCGGCGAGCCGGTCGGCGACCTCCGCCTGGACCATGACAAGGGTGCGTTCGATGGTCGGGAAGGTGTCGAGCATGTGCAGCAGGACCGGGACGGCCACGTTGTAGGGGAGGTTGGCGACCAGCGCGGTCGGCGCGGGGCCCGGCAGCTCGGTGACGTGCATGGCGTCGGAGTGGACCAGGGCGAACCGGTCGGCGCGCTCGGGCATGCGGGCCGTGATGGTCGCGGGCAGCGCGCCGGCGAGCACGTCGTCGATCTCCACGGCCGTGACCCGGTCGGCGGCCTCCAGCAGCGCGAGGGTGAGCGAGCCGAGCCCCGGGCCGACCTCGACGACCACGTCGTCGGGGCGGACCTGTGCGGTGCGGACGATACGGCGGACGGTGTTCGCGTCGATCACGAAGTTCTGTCCGCGCTGCTTGGTCGGGCGCACGCCGAGGGCTGCCGCGAGCTCGCGGATGTCGGCGGGGCCCAGAAGGGCGTCGGGGGTGGGGCTGCTGGTCACGGGACAAGGGTACGGGGGTCCGCCCGCCCCTTCCGGCTCCCCCTCATCCGTGCAGCCGCCCCCCGCAGTGCGGCCACGGGCTGGCTCCGCGCCGCACGTAGAGCTTCTTCGCCCGGTAGGTCTGTTCCGCGGCCGGGGCGTCCTGGGGGCGGCCGCTGCCGCCGAGGGCCTGCCAGGTCCGGGTGTCGAACTGGTAGAGGCCGCCGTAGGTGCCCGAGGAGTCGACCGCGTCGGGACGGCCGCCGGACTCGCAGTCCGCCAGGCCCTGCCAGTCGAGGTGGTCGGCGCCCCGCACGGACGCCGGGCGCGGTTTCGTACCGACCTTCACGACCTGCGGGCGCGGCTCGCGCACCACCTCGGATCCGATCCGGCGCGGCTTCTGCCGGACGCCGTTGACCGTGCGCAGGGAGAAGGTGATCCGGCGCAGGCCCGGCTCGCCCGCCTGTTCCACGACCTCCGTACCCCGGAACAGGTCCGGGTCCTCCGTCCGCCGCACCTGGAACGGGATCGGCTCCTCGCGCACCTCCTTGCCGCCGGTGATCCGCAGCACCGTCACGGTCTGCCCGTCGCGCGGGAAGCTGCTCTGCGGGACCGAGGTGGCGTCCTGGCCGCGCAGGGTGATCCCGGCCTGCTCGACGGCCTCCCGTACGGTCGCCGCGTTGGTGCGCACCGTACGGGCGCGCCCGTCCGCCATGATCGTGACGGTGCGCTCGGTCCGCACGTCCAGTGCGAGCCCCTCGCGTCCGATGCGCCGGGAGCGCGGAATGGACACGTAGGCGCCCTCCTGCCGCACGCCGAGCTGCCGCAGCGCGCCCTCCACCGTGTGGGCGGTCGTCCACACCTCGCGCCGCTGTCCGTCGAGGGTGAGCCGCACGGGGCGGCCGTAGTGCACGGCGATCTCGTCGCCGCTGCTGATCTCGGTGCCGGGCCGGGGCGCCACCACGTCGTGGGCGCCGACCTCGACGCCCTCCTCCGCGAGCAGCTCGGTGACGTCGTCGGCGAAGGTGTGCAGGGTGCGCGCCCTGCCGTCGACGTTCAGCTCGATCGCCTTGTCATCGGCGACGAACGCCGTGGTGCCGCCCGCCAGGAAGGCGACGACCAGGGCCTGCGGGAGCAGTCGGCGCATCGGGCCGTCCGGCCGCTCGACATAGCGCGCCTTGCGCCGGCGCGCGGCCCTGCGGTGCGAGCCGGTGCGCGCCGCGGCTCGCGACCCGGCGCGTGCGCCCACGCCCCGGTCCGGGTGACCTTCGGGCCCGGGTCCGCCGTCCGGGGCACCCTGCCGGGGCAGGCCGGGCAGGGTCGGTGCCTCGTAGGCGGGGCGGTAGGTGTCCTCGTGGGCGCCGGGCGTCCCGTGGGGGAGGGTGTCGGCGCTGTGCAGGTCGACCGGTGGCGCGGCGAAACCGCCGTACACGGGGTCGGCGTAGGCCGGGCCATACGTCTCGTACGTCTCGTACCGCGAGGTGCTCACGCCGCTCCAGGGGCCGGGGGAGGTCCAGAGGGGTCCGGATCGGGCCCCCAGAACCTAGCGGAGCGGTCGTCACTCTCCAAAGCGACGCGACTACGCACAGTCGTGCGGTGGAGCGGGTGGGTGGGGTCAGTACCCGAAGGCGCGTGCGGTGTTGGCGCCGAGCGCCGTGGCCAGCGTGTCCTCGTCGATGCCGCGCACCTCGGCCATGGCCCGCACCGTGATCGGCACGAGGTAGGGGGCGTTGGGCCGCCCGCGGTAGGGCGCCGGGGTGAGGAAGGGGGCGTCCGTCTCCACCAGGAGGAGCTCCAGCGGGGCCACCGCCACCGCGTCCCGCAGGTTCTGGGCGTTCTTGAAGGTGACGTTGCCGGCGAAGGACATGAAGTAACCGGCGCTCGCGCAGATCCGCGCCATCTCGGCGTCGCCGGAGTAGCAGTGGAAGACGGTCCGCTCGGGGGCGCCCTCCTCCTTCAGTACGCGCAGGACGTCGGTGTGGGCCTCGCGGTCATGGATGACCAGGGCCTTGCCGTGCCGCTTGGCGATCTCGATGTGGGCGCGGAAGGACCGCTCCTGCGCGTCCTTGCCCTCGGGCCCGGTGCGGAAGTAGTCGAGGCCCGTCTCACCGACGCCCTTGACCTGCTCCAGCGCGGCCAGCCGGTCGATCTCGGCGAGCGCCTCGTCCAGGGCGGCCGGGCCGCCGGGTTCCCGGGCACCCTGCCTGGACCAGCCGTCGGGGTCGCCGTGCACGATCCGAGGCGCCTCGTTCGGGTGCAGGGCGACCGTCGCGTGGACGGCGCCGTGCGCCGCCGCCGTCTCGGCGGCCCAGCGGGAGCCCTTGAGGTCGCAGCCGACCTGCACGACCGTCGTCACTCCGACCGACGCCGCCTTGGCCAGGGCCTCCTCGACCGTGCCGGACTGCATGTCCAGGTGCGTGTGGGAGTCGGCGACCGGTGCCCGGAGGGGCTCCGGGAGGGGCGGGGCCGCGTTCTTGTCCTGGCGGCCGGAGGCGTTCGAAGGCATGCCCCGATCCTACGAAAGGAGTACGCCCTCCCCGGTAGGGGAGGACCGGGGAGGGCGTCGACAAGGCGGGCCGGACGGGTCGGCCCGCCTTGTGCCTGGAAGGGGACCCGGACGGGTCAGCTCGCCTTGCGCTGGAAGGGATGCAGCAGGTCGGACAGGTGCCAGTGGTGGTCGTCGCGCTGTTCCCGGCCCGCCGTCGCCCCGGCCTCGGCGTCCACGGCGGGCGCCTCCACGGGCCCCGCGGGCGGCGGCACGCGGGACGGCCGGTGCGCCGCGTCACGCGCCGACGCGACCCGCCCGGGCCGCATGATCCGTACGACGTGGCTGTCGCAGTGGTGGCATTCGGGCTTGCTCAACGGGGAGGGCACCACCTTGCCGTCGGCCACGTAGAGGACGAACTCGTGACCCGCGGCGTCCGTGTGGTGCTCTATCTCGTACGACTGCTCCCAGCCGTGCCCGCATCGCATGCAGGCGAAGGAGTAGGACTCGTTGACGACTGCGGTCGCACCGGCGCGGAGCCCGGTCTGCCCTGCGATCTCACTCATGCCAGCTCCTGTTGGTCCGCTGTGGCGTGAGGGCGATGCCGCCCCCGCAACCCAGTGGACTCCTCGGCCGGACCGATGGCAGCAGACCTGTCGACTGTTGGCCCCGATTTGGGCGTCCCTTGCCCCTGTGCCCCTTCTGCTTTGCCGACCCATGGGGCGCACGCTCAAACGAAAAGCGCCCTGCTCAGAGGGGTTTCAGCGCCCCTTCAGGGGCGCGGGGAACCGCGCGATCAACCACAGTCGCCGCGCACCCCGCCAAGCACTTGGGCCCCACCCCGGACCCCGCTAAGGAGTGGCGTTCTTCGCGGCGACCACCGCATCGAAAACCACCCTCTTCGGCACACCGGCCTCCGCCGCCACCGCGGCGATCGCCTCCTTGCGCCGCTCCCCCGCTTCCTCCCGCACCCGGACCCGCCGTACCAGCTCCTCGGGCCCGACCTCCTCGGGTCCCTTCTCCGGCGCGCCCTCCACCACCACGGTGATCTCCCCGCGCACGCCCTCCGCGGCCCACGCGGCCAGCTCCCCGAGCCCGCCCCGCCGGACCTCCTCGTACGTCTTGGTCAGCTCCCGGCACACCGCCGCCCGCCGCTCGGCCCCGAACACCTCGGCCATGGCCGCCAGCGTGTCGTCGAGCCGGTGCGGGGCCTCGAAGTAGACGAGGGTGCGCCGCTCGTCGGCGACCTCCCGCAGCCGCCCCAGCCGCTCCCCCGCCTTGCGCGGCAGGAACCCCTCGAAGCAGAACCGGTCGACGGGCAGCCCGGACAGCGCCAGCGCGGTGAGCACCGCGGACGGCCCGGGTACGGCGGTGACCCGCACGTCCCGCTCCACGGCGGCCGCGACCAGCCGGTAGCCCGGGTCGGACACGGACGGCATGCCCGCGTCCGTGACGAGCAGCACCCGGGCGCCGCCGACGAGCTCCTCGACCAGCTCCGGCGTCCGGGCGGACTCGTTGCCCTCGAAGTACGACACGACCCGGCCCTTGGGCGTCACGCCCAGCGCCTGGGTCAGCCGGCGCAGCCGCCGCGTGTCCTCGGCGGCGACGACGTCCGCCCCGGCCAGTTCCTCGGCGAGCCGGGGCGGGGCGTCCGCGATGTCGCCGATGGGGGTGCCTGCGAGTACGAGGGTTCCGATCACCCTCCCATCCTCCCAGGGCCGGGGGGCGCGGACTCCTCCCAGGGGCGGAGGATGCGGACGCATACCGGCCATGCACGGGACTCACACAGAACGGTTCCCTACGATGGCGCGGTGACCAGTACCGCGTCCTCCACGGACACCCGGCAGGGCCAGGCGCCGCACGAGCAGCGGACGTCCTGGCAGCAGCGGCTGCGCCGCTTCGGCTACCAGGGGCAGCCCAGAAGCGACGCAGACGACGTCCGTGCGCGCCTGGTGCCGCCGTACACCGAGCCCGGGCCCCGGCTGTGGGCGGCTCTCGGCGTCCCGCACACACTCGCGGGACGGCTGGTGCGCTGGTCGGGCTGGATCGGCCCGCTGCTGGTGACGCTGCTGGCGGGGGTGCTGCGGTTCTGGAACCTGGGCAACCCCAGGGCGGTGATATTCGACGAGACGTACTACGCCAAGGACGCGTGGGGTCTCGTGCACCGCGGGTTCGAGGTCAGCTGGGACAAGAACGCCAACGACCTGGTTTTGTCGTCGGGTTCGCACGTGGCCATCCCGACGGACGCGGCGTACGTGGTGCACCCGCCGGTCGGCAAGTACGTCATCGGGCTCGGCGAGCTGATGTTCGGGTTCGACCCGTTCGGCTGGCGGTTCATGACGGCGCTGCTCGGCACGCTGTCCGTGCTGCTGCTGTGCCGGATCGGCCGCCGGCTGTTCCGCTCCACCTTCCTGGGGTGCCTCGCGGGCGCGCTGATGGCGGTGGACGGCCTGCACTTCGTGATGAGCCGCACGGCGCTGCTCGACGGCGTGCTGATGTTCTTCGTGCTGGCCGCGTTCGGCTGTCTGCTCGTGGACCGGGACAAGGCACGCGCGCGACTGGCCGCCGCGCTGCCGGTGGACGCCGACGGCCGGGTCCGTCCCGACCGGTACACGGCCGAGACGACCCGCCTCGGATGGCGCCCCTGGCGCTGGGCGGCGGGCCTGATGCTGGGCCTGGCCATCGGCACCAAGTGGAACGGCCTGTACATCCTGGCGGCGTTCTGCCTGATGGCGGTGTTGTGGGACGTCGGCTCGCGCCGGGTCGCCGGGGCCCGGCACCCGTACACGGCGGCCCTCAAGCGCGACACGGGCCTGGCGTTCCTCGCCACCGTCCCGGTGGCCCTGGTCACCTACCTCCTGTCCTGGACCGGCTGGATCCTCTCCGCCACGGACGGTTCCGGAGGCTACTTCCGCAACTGGGCCGCCACCGGCGGCAAGGGCGGCAACTGGACCTTCCTGCCCGACTGGCTGCGCAGCCTGTGGCACTACGAGCACCAGGTCTACGAGTTCCACGTCGGCTTGTCCTCGCCGCACACCTACCAGTCCAACCCGTGGAGCTGGCTCGTCCTCGGCCGCCCGGTGTCGTACTTCTACGAGTCCCCGGCGCCCGGCAAGGACGGCTGCCCCGCGGACGCCGGCGAGAAGTGCGCCCGCGAGGTCCTCGCCCTCGGCACGCCGCTGCTGTGGTGGGTCGCCTGCTTCGCGCTGCTCTACGTGCTGTGGCGCTGGTTCTTCCGCCGCGACTGGCGGGCGGGCGCCATCGCCTGCGGCATCGCGGCCGGCTATCTGCCCTGGTTCATGTACCAGGAACGCACGATCTTCTTCTTCTACGCCGTCGTCTTCCTGCCGTTCCTGTGCCTGGCGGTGGCGATGCTCCTCGGCGCGATCATCGGCCCACCCCGCTCCACCGACACCCGCCGCGTCGCGGGCGCCACGACGGCAGGCGTCCTGGTCCTCCTGATCACCTGGAACTTCATCTATTTCTGGCCCCTGTACACCGGCCAGGCCATCCCGATCGACGACTGGCGGGCGCGGATGTGGCTGGACACCTGGGTCTGATCCACGTTCGGCCAAGAATCGAAACTCACTGCCCTCCAGTAACCGCTTGTGCTTAGAGTGCACCCCGGGATCGAGCTTTCTGAACGCGTTCAATCGAACGGGTGAGGCTCAACGGGGAGGGGACGGCCCAATGGGCAAGGGGGTCAAAGCCGCTGTCATCGGCGGGGTGTTCGCGGTGATGGTGGGTGGGGCCGGGTACGGGGCCTTCAACATCGTGAGCGCGCTGAACGGCGACGGCGGCAGCGGCGTCGCCGCGAAGAAGACGGGGCCGCCCGGCAAGGACGAGGTCGAGGAGACCACCGCCAGGTTCTTCGCGGCCTGGGAGAAGGGCGAGGCCGCCAGGGCAGCCTCGTTGACGAACAACGACGCGGCCGCGGAGCGGCTGCTCACCGCCTTCGGCGACGACGCGCACGTCACCGACGTGAAGATCACGCCCGGTGCGGCCAGGGGCACCACCGTGCCCTACGCGGTGAAGGCGAAGGTCGTCTACGACGGGAAGACCGAGCCGCTCGGCTACCGCAGCGAGCTGAAGGTCGTGCGCGGCGTCACCACCGGGCGGGCACTGGTCGACTGGCAGCCGTCCGTCGTGCACCCCGAGCTGAAGCGGGCGGACGACACCCTCGTCACCGACACGTCGGCCACCCCGCCCATCGAGGCCGTCGGTCGCGACGGCTCCGTGCTGACGAAGGAGAAGTACCCCTCCCTCGGCCCGGTCCTGGACGCCCTGCGCGAGAAGTACGGCGACGAGGTCGGCGGCACCCGAGGCATCGAGCTGGTCGTCCGGCACCCCGGCAACGGCGCCCCCGACACCCCGCTGCTCACCGTCGCGAAGGGCAAGCCGGGCAAGCTCGTCACCACCATCAGCCCGAGCGCGCAGTCGGCGGCCGAGAAGGCGGTCAAGCGGTTCGCCCAGTCGTCGGTGGTGGCCGTCAAGCCCAGCACCGGAGAGGTGCTGGCCGTGGCCAACCACCGCACGGACGGCTTCAACGCGGCCTTCGAGGGCCAGGCGGCGCCCGGCTCCACCATGAAGATCATCACCGCCGCGATGCTGATCGACAACGGGGTGACCTCGATGAAGGGCCCGGCGCCCTGCCCCGACACCGCGGTGTGGCAGAGCCAGACGTTCAAGAACCTCACGAACATGAAACCCGACGAGAACGCGACGCTGGCCAACAGCTTCATGCGGTCCTGCAACACCGCCTTCATCAAGCTCATCGACGAGAAGCCGCTCACGGACGCCTCGCTGACCCAGGAGGCCGAGGAGCGCTTCGGGCTGGGACGGGACAATTGGAAGACCGGCGTCGTCTCCTTCGACGGCAGCGTCCCCGCGGTCGGCGGGCCGGACCGGGCGGCGGGTGCCATCGGACAGGGCCAGGTCCAGATGAGCCCGCTGAACATGGCCTCCGTGACGGCGACCGCGATCACCGGCTCCTTCCGCCAGCCCTACCTCGTCTCGCCGAAGCTGGACGGCCGCGAGCTGGCACAGGCCCGAGGACTGCCGGCGAGCACCGCCTCCCAGCTCAAGCAGATGATGTGGCTCACCGCCACGCAGGGCACGGCCGCGCCGGCCATGGCCGGACTCGGCGGCGAGATCGGCGCGAAGACCGGTTCCGCCGAGGTCGACGGCAACGCCAAGTCCAACAGCTGGTTCACCGGGTTCCGTGACGACATCGCCGCGGCGGCCATGACCGAGGAGGGCGGGCACGGCGGCGACGCGGCCGGGCCGATTGTCGCAGCCGTGCTACGAACGGGTGGCTGATCTCACCCCCACAGGACGGGACTCTAGGGTGGTGGCCGTCGTTGGGACAGCCGAGGGCGACGGGGACCCTGGGGATTCGCGGAGGAACGAGCAGCAGTGGGCAACAGAAGGCGCGTCGCCGAGCGACGGAAGACGGGACCCGCCGTGGTCGGCGGGATGATCGCCGTGGTCGTCGGCGGTGCCGGGTTCGGTGCCTACGCTCTGTTCGGGGGCGGTGCCGCCGCCGACGACGGGACGCGCGCATCGGACCGGAAGCCCGAGGTGAAGACCGGCCCGCTGTCCCCGGCCGAGGTCACCACCACCGCCCGCGCCTTCCTCACCGCCTGGCAGTCCGGCAAGGCCGACCGGGCCGCCTCGGCCACCGACGACCCGGCCGCGGCCCGGCCGCTGCTCACCGGTTACACCAAGGACGCCCACATCAAGGACGTCACCCTCACCCCGGGCACCCGCTCGGGCGACAAGGTGCCGTTCACCGTCAAGGCCACGGTGGCGTACAAGGGCACCGAGAAGCCGCTGGCGTACGACAGCGCGCTGACCGTCGTCCGCCGCACCAGTGACGGAAAGCCCCTGGTCGACTGGCACGCGGCGGTCGTCCACCCCGACCTGAGGGACGGCGACACGCTGGTCACCGGCGCGGCGGGCACGCCCCCGGTCAAGGCCCTCGACCGGGACGGCGGTGAACTGACCACGAAGAAGTACGCCTCGATCGGCCCCGTCCTCGACGGACTGCGCGAGAAGTACGGCAAGGAGGCCGGCGGCAAGGCCGGTGTCGAACTGCGCGTGGTGCGCGGGAAGGCCGCCAAGGCGAAGGACCTCTCCGACAAGACCCTGCTGGAGCTGAGCGAGGGCACCCCGGGCACGGTGAAGACCACGCTGGACCCGGCCCTGCAAGCGGCGGCCGAACAGCAGGTCGCCAAGAAGGCCAGGTCGTCGGTGGTCCTGCTGCGGGTGTCGACCGGCGAGATCCTGGCCGCCGCCAACGCCTCGCCCGGCTTCAACACCGCCTTCCAGGGCTCTCTCGCCCCCGGCTCCACGATGAAGGTCGTCACCTCGTCGCTGCTGATCGAGAAGGGTCTGGCCTCCCCGGACAAGAAGCACCCGTGCCCGAAGTACTTCACGTACGGGCACTGGAAGTTCCAGAACGACGACAAGTTCGAGATCAAGAACGGCACCTTCAAGGCGAGCTTCGCCCGCTCCTGCAACACGGCCTTCATCAGCCAGGCGCCGAAGCTGAAGAACGACGATCTCACCAAGCAGGCCCAGCAGGTCTTCGGCCTGGGGATGAACAACTGGGCGATCGGTGTGCCGTCCTTCGACGGCGCGGTGCCGGTGCAGTCGGCGGCCCAGATGGGCGCCTCGCTGATCGGGCAGGGCGGGGTCCGGATGAACCCGCTGAACATGGCGTCGGTGTCGGCGACGGTGAAGTCCGGCACCTTCCACCAGCCCTACCTGGTCTCCCCGCAGGTGGACGGGCGGCGGCTGGCGAAGGCCTCGCGCACGATGTCCGCGGGCACCCTGTCCCAGCTGCGTGAACTCATGTCGTACACGGCCGCGTACGGCACGGCCGCGGAGGCGATGGCCGGGGTCGGCGGGGATGTCGGCGCGAAGACCGGTTCGGCCGAGGTCGACGGGCAGAAGAAGCCGAACGGCTGGTTCACGGCCTACCGGGGCGACCTGGCCGCCGCGGGCGTGGTCCAGCAGGGCGGACACGGCGGTTCGACGGCTGGCCCGATCGTGGCGGCGCTGCTGAAGAGGGGCGGCTGAGCCCGGGTCAGTGCGTCACGGGTTCCGCGACGGTCATGTACGTCCGCCGCAGGAACCGCAGCAGCGCCTGCCGCTCGAACTGCACCACCGAGACGCCCTGCGCGGAGTGGAACTCCACCACGACCTGCACCCGGCCGCACGGCCACACCCGCACTTCACCGCTGCCGACGGGGGCGCGCAGCCCCTCCTCCAGCAGCTCGCGGCCGAAGGTCCACTCGCCGCCCCCGGCCCCCGGCAACGCGACGCGCACCGACCGGGGGTCGCGGTCGGGGTCGTACCGCAGGGTGACCGGAATCGCCTCCAGCTCGTCGACGAGCGGGACGGACGCGTCCGTGACGATGTGGGCTCGCGCGTACTGCTCGACTACGGACATCGGACGGCCCCTTCACCGTGCGTGATCCGAGTGGAAAACCGTGCGTCCACTCCCCTTCCAATGTCCCATATTTTCCGGATTGCGCTCCTTGAGCGGATATATCGCGGATGGGATAAAACAAGCATCACGCTCTTGCAAATCGTTCGCATCAAGCCACATCATCGAACGGTGCATGTACCTGACGGATTCATCAACGCGCCCACCTCCGCCGCAACCGGTGTGATCGCCGCGGGCGCCGTCGCCGTGAGCCTGCGCGGTGCGCGCCGGGAACTCGACGAGCGCACGGCGCCGCTGGCCGGACTGGTCGCGGCGTTCATCTTCGCCGTGCAGATGCTGAACTTCCCCGTCGCGGCCGGGACCAGCGGCCATCTGCTCGGCGGTGCGCTGGCGGCGATACTCGTCGGGCCCTACACCGGGGTCCTGTGTGTCTCCGTCGTGCTGCTGATGCAGGGCATCCTCTTCGCGGACGGTGGTCTGACCGCGCTCGGCGTGAACATCACCGACATGGCGATCGTCACCACCGTCGTCGCCTACGCCCTCTTCCGCGGCCTGGTGAAGGTGCTGCCCCGCACCCGCCGGTCGGTCACCGCGGCCTCCTTCGTCGCGGCCCTGGTCTCCGTCCCGGCCGCCGCGCTGGCCTTCACCCTGATGTACGCGGTCGGCGGCACCACCGACGTCTCGATCGGCAAGGTCGCCACCGCCATGATCGGTGTGCACGTCCTGATCGGCATCGGCGAGGCCGCGATCACCGCCCTGACCGTCGGCGCGGTCATCGCCGTACGCCCCGACCTGGTGTACGGGGCGCGCGGGCTGACGCAGAAGCTCAAGCTGCGGGTGAACGGCGAGCTGGTCGACGCGCCCGGCGCCGAGCCCGCCCCCGTGGCCGCCCGGACCTCGCACCGCGCGGTGTGGGCCGCCGGCCTGGTCACCTCCCTGGTCCTGGCCGGATTCGTCAGCTTCTACGCCTCCGCCGACCCCGACGGTCTGGAGAAGGTCGCCGCCGACCAGGGCCTCGACAAGAAGGCCGAGGAGCACACGGTGGCCGACTCGCCGCTCGCCGACTACGGCGTCAAGGACGTCGACGACGCCCGCCTGTCCGGGGGGCTCGCGGGCGTCATCGGGGTGGGCGTCACGGTCGTCGCGGGCACGGGCGTGTTCTGGGCCGTGCGCCGCCGCCGTACGAACGCCACATCCCCGGCCGACACGACGAGCGTGACGAGCGTCTGACATGGGAGCCGGGCACGCGCACAAGCTGTACCGGCACGGGCACTCACCCGTGCACGGCCTGCCGCCGCACACCAAACTCGCCGCCGTGTTCGCCTTCGTGGTCGTCGTGGTGTCGACACCGCGCGAGGCGATGTGGGCGTTCGGGCTGTACGCCGTGCTGCTCGGCGCCGTCGCGTACGTCGCGCGCGTGCCCGCCGGCTTCCTGCTCAGGCGGCTGCTGATCGAGGTGCCGTTCGTCGCGTTCGCGGTGCTCATGCCGTTCGTGGCGGAGGGCGAGCGGGTCGACGTCCTCGGCCTGTCCCTGAGCGTGAACGGACTGTGGGGCGCCTGGAACGTGCTCGCCAAGGGCACGCTCGGCGTCGCGGCCTCGGTGCTGCTGGCCGCCACCACCGAACTGCGCGAACTGCTCCTCGGCCTCCAGCGCCTCAGACTCCCGCCGCTCCTCGTGCAGATCGCGTCCTTCATGATCCGCTACGGCGATGTCATCACCGACGAGATGCGGCGCATGCGGATCGCCCGGGAGTCACGCGGCTTCGAGGCCAGGGGCGTCAAGCACTGGGGCGTGCTCGCCAAGTCGGCGGGCGCGCTGTTCATCCGCTCCTACGAGCGCGGCGAGCGGGTGCACCTGGCCATGGTCAGCCGCGGTTACGCCGGTTCCATGCCGGTCATCGACGAGGTGACCGCGTCCCGGGCGCAGTGGTCGTACGCCCTCGCCCTCCCCTGCGCCGCCCTCCTCGTCTGTCTGCTGGGATGGATCCTGTGACTGCTTCCCTCGAGGTCCTCGGACTCGCCTTCGCCTACCCCGACGGCCACCAGGCCCTCTTCGGCGTCGACTTCTCGATCGCCCGCGGCGAGCGGGTCGCGCTGCTCGGTCCGAACGGCGCCGGCAAGACGACCCTCGTGCTGCACCTCAACGGCATCCTGACCGGCGGCGCCGGCACGGTGCGGGTGGCCGGGCTGCCCGTCGGCAGGCAGCACATGGCCGAGATCCGGCGCCGGGTCGGCATCGTCTTCCAGGACCCGGACGACCAGCTCTTCATGCCGACGGTCCGGGAGGACGTGGCCTTCGGGCCGGCGGCGGCCGGGCTGAAGGGCCCCGAGCTGGAGGAGCGCGTGGAGCGGGCCCTGGAGCGGGTCGGCATGGCCGAGTTCAAGGACCGGCCCCCGCACCACCTGTCCTTCGGGCAGCGGCGCCGGGTGGCGGTCGCGACGGTGCTGGCGATGGAGCCGGAGATCCTCGTCCTCGACGAGCCCTCCTCCAACCTCGACCCCGCCTCCCGCCGCGAGCTGGCGGACATCCTGCGCTCGCTGGACGTGACCGTACTGATGGTCACGCACGACCTGCCCTACGCCCTGGAGCTGTGCCCGCGCTCCCTGATCCTCAGCGACGGGGTGATCGCGGCCGACGGAAAGACGAACGAGCTGCTCGCCGACGAGGAGCTGATGCGGGCCCACCGCCTGGAGCTGCCGTTCGGTTTCGATCCGCGTTCCGTCCCTGCGGCCGGTGCCCGTCCGTGACAATGGGCGCGTGACCAACGACGAGAGCGACGGATCACTGCTGCTGGACGAGCAGCTGTGCTTCGCGCTGTACGCCGCCCAGCGCGCGGTGACGGCGGCGTACCGCCCGCTCCTCGACGAGCTGGGCCTCACCTATCCGCAGTACCTGGTGCTGCTGGTCCTCTGGGAGCGCGGCGAGACCACGGTCAAGGAACTGGCCGCGGCCCTGCGCCTCGACTACGGCACGGTCTCGCCCCTGCTGAAGCGCCTGGAGGCCGCCGGTCTCCTCCGGCGTGAGCGCTCGGCGCGGGACGAGCGCTCGGTGCTCGTGGCCGTGACCGGGCGCGGGGAGGAACTCCGCGAGCGGGCGGGGCGGGTACCCGGAGCCCTGCTGACGACGACGGGGCTCGACGCGGCGGAGGCCGGGCGGCTGCGCGCGGAGCTGTGGCGGCTGGCCGAGCGGGCCGGGTCGGCGGCGGACCGGGCCGGGCCGGCGGCGGCGGACCGGGCCCGCTGAGGGTTACCCCCGGTTGCCACCCCCTGGGCACGGCACGGGAGTTACCGGCCAGTACCTTGTGCACGATGTGTTGGTGCACACCTGGTTCCGGGGGAGGACAGCATGACTGACGGCCCCGCCGTCGACACCCGCCCGACGAAGATCATGTTCGTGGCGGAGGCCACCGCCCACGGGGGCCGCGAGGGCTATGTCACCAGCCAGGACGGTCAGCTCGACCTCAAGGTCGCCATGCCCCCGCAGCTCGGCGGCGACGGCGACGGCACCAACCCGGAACAGCTCTTCGCGGCCGGCTACAGCTCCTGCTTCCACAGCGCCCTGATGCTCGTGGGCAACCGCGAGGGCTACGACCTGACCGGTTCCACGGTCTCCGCGAAGGTCGGCATCGGCCCCAACCAGCAGCGCGGCTACGGCCTCGCGGTCGCCCTGAGCGTCTCCCTGCCGGTCGTCGACGCGGGCCTGGCGACCAGGCTGGTGGACGCGGCCCACGAGGTCTGCCCGTACTCGAACGCGACCCGCGGGAACATCGACGTGACCATCCTGCTTGGCTAGAGGGGAGTACGACCGGCACAGCGGCGAGACGAGGAGTACGGGCGTGGACGTGCACGGCACAGTGGCCGAGGGCTTCGAGCCGGTGAGGGACGCGTTCGCACGGAACTTCGCCACGCTCGGGGACCGGGGCGCGGCGGTCGCCGTCTACCGGGACGGGCACAAGGTCGTCGACCTGTGGGGCGGCACCAGGGACGTCGACGGCACGGCCCCGTGGGAGCGCGGCACCGCCCAGGTCGTGCGCTCGGCGACGAAGGGGGTCGCCGCCGCCGTGCTCCTGCTGCTGCACCAGCGCGGGCAGCTCGACCTGGACGCGCCGGTCGGGCATTACTGGCCGGAGTTCAAGGCGCGGGGCAAGGAGCGGGTGCTGGTCCGGCACGTGCTGAACCACCGTGCGGGGCTGCCCGTCCTCGACCGGCCGCTCACCCCGCAGGAGGCCCTCGATCCGCTGAGGGGCCCGGAGGCGGTCGCCGCACAGGCCCCCGCCTGGGAGCCCGGCACCGACCACGGCTATCACGCGCTCACCTACGGCTGGCTGCTCGACGAACTCGTGCGGCGCGTCACCGGGCAGGGCGCCGGGCAGTGGCTCGCGTCGCAGGTCACCGGCCCGCTGGGCCTCGACCTCTGGCTCGGGCTGCCGGAGTCGGAGGCCGGCCGGGTGGGGCGGGTGGGCCGTGTCGAGGGGGCCGAACCGGCCGGGGGCCTGCGCGCCCGTCCGAAGCGCTCGGTCACCGAGGCCTACGAGGACCCGGACTCGCTCACCCGCCGGGCCTTCGCCGCGATCTCCCCCTTCCCCGACCAGAACGACCCCGCCTACCGCGCGTCCGCCCTGCCCGCGACGAACGCCATCGCGACGGCGGACGGACTGGCCCGCTTCTACGCGACCCTGATCGGCGACACGGCCGGCGCCGCGCGCCTGTTCACGCCTCAGACGGTGGAACGGGCCCGGGCCGAGGAGTCGGCGGGCCCCGACCGGGTCCTGGTGGTCGGCACCCGCTTCGGCCTCGGCTACATGCTGCACGGCAGCGCCTCGCCGTTCCTCTCCCCGGGTTCCTTCGGCCACCCGGGCCGCGGCGGCGCCCTCGGCTTCGCCGACCCGGAGACGGGGATCGCCTTCGGCTACGTCACCAACGGCTTCCGCAAGACCGTGACGGCGGATCCGCGGGCGCAGGGACTGGTGCGGGCGGTGCGGGGAGTCCTGGACCGGTAGGAGCCCCCATACAGACCGGTGGGAGCCGCTAGACGTGAATGGGGTGCGAGGTCCGGCCGGACGCCTGGTCGATCTCCTCGTGGGCCTTGGTCAGCAGCGCCATGGCGAGTTCGTTGAGGGCCCGGGCCCCGGCGATCTCCTCCCCGACCCTCGGCTGATTGGCGTCGGTCCGGTGCCGGCTGGCGTGCCCGTGCCCCCGTACCTCGGTGCCGTCGGGCAGGCGGACCATCGCGGCCGCTCGCGTGTGCTGGTCGTCTTCCGCGAACTCCATCTCGACGTGCCACCCCACGGTGGTGTGCATCATGACGATCACCTCCGGAACCCTTAGTTCCAGGGTGCTCCTCGCACGGTCCGGACGCACCCGGCTGCCGGGCCTATCCGGCGTGCAGCATCAGCCCGATCCCGACGACCAGCAGCCCGGCCGCCGCGATCCTCGGCGCGCCGAACCGCTCCTTGAAGAACACCGCCCCGATGGCCGCGCCCACGATGATCGACGACTCGCGCAGCGCCGCGATCGGCGCGAGTGCGGCCCTGGTCTGGGCCCACAGGACAAGGGCGTAGGCGGCGACGGACAGCGCGGCGCCGAGCACCCCGACCGCGGCGAAGGGCCGGAGCAGGGCGACCGTGTCACCGCGCCGGCGCCATGCCGCGTAGGCCGGGATGACGACTCCCTGCACCGCCATCAGCCAGGCGATGTAGCCGAGGGAGGACCCGGAGGCCCGCACGCCGAGACCGTCGAGGACGGTGTACACCGCTATGGTCAGCCCGGTCGCCAGGGCCGCCCCGATCGCCGCCCAGTCCGGCCGCCGCCCGCGCAGTCCCCACAGGGCGACGCCGGTGAGCCCCGCGCACGACAGGGCGATCCCGGCGGCGGCCCACCCGTCGGGCACCTCGTGCGCGAAGAGGGCGGCGAGCAGGGTCACGACCAGCGGCGCGGTGCCCCGGGCGATGGGATAGGCCTGCCCGAAGTCGCCCAGCCGGAAGGACTTCATCAGCAGGGCGTAGTAGGCGATGTGGACGGCTGCGGAGGCGAGCAGATACGGCCACGCCCCGGCCGCCGGGAACACCACGAACGGTGCCAGGGCCAGCCCGATCAGGGCGCCACCGCCCGAGATCAGCGTGAAGCCGGCCAGCTTGTCGGTGATCTTGTGGGCGATGGCGTTCCAGCTGGCGTGGGTGACGGCGGCGAGCAGGACGACGGCGGTGACCAGGGGGGTCACGCGGTGCGCTCGCGCACGTCCCCCAGGGTGCCGCCGGCGTGGGCGACGAGGTCCTCGGGGGTCATGGGGAACACGGAGTACGGCGTCCCGGCCGCGGCCCAGACGACGTCGTGGTCCAGCAGGGACCGGTCGGCGAGCACGCGGGTCCTGGTCCGGTGCCCGAAGGGCGGCACGCCGCCGATGGCGTACCCGGTGGTCTCCCGTACGACGTCCACCTTGGCCCGGGTGACCTTGTCGGCGCCGAGCTCCTTGCGGACGAGTTCGAGGTCGACGCGGGACGAGCCGTCCATGAGCACCAGGACCGGCACATCGTCCACTGCGAAGATCAGCGACTTGCAGATCTGGCTCAGCTCGCATCCGATGGCGGCGGCGGCCTCGGCGGCGGTGCGCGTGGCCTCCGGAAACCTGCGGACCTGCTGGAGGAGGTCTCCGAGCCCGAGCTCCCGCAGGGCCTCGGCGAATCGGGGATGAGCTCCAGAACCTTCGGCGGCGGCGGCTGTCGTCGTCATGCCCCGCACGCTAGCGGTACGTGTAGACGGCACGCGAGGCCGTTTCAGCCGGTGGCGTCCTCCGGGCGGACGTCCGCGAACTCCCACCAGGCGAGCGGCAGCCAGTCTCCGTCGACGAAGCCGTCGACGGATCCGCCGTTGCCCTGGATGGCCACACGGGTCCCGACCGGGTAGGTGGTGCCGGACAGTCCGGAGACCGCCACGAGAAGGGTGCCGATACGACGAGACAAAGCCCTACTTCCTTTCTCCTCTGGGTGCAAATCGTCTCATCATGCACCAGCCTGGTATATGAGCCACGGCACAGACGGAGGTGCTTGACGATGAGGGCTGTCGTATACAAGGGGCCCTTCGAGGTAGCGATCGAGCAAGTGGAGGATCCACGCATTCAGCACCCGAACGATGTGCTCGTCCGGGTCACGTCCACGGCCATCTGCGGCTCCGACCTGCACATGTACGAGGGCCGCACGGCCGCGGAGCCGGGCATCGTGTTCGGCCACGAGAACCTCGGCGTCGTCGAGGAGACAGGAGAGGGGGTCACCACCCTCAGCAAGGGCGACCGGGTGGTCATGCCGTTCAATGTGGCCTGCGGTTTCTGCAAGAACTGCTCGGCGGGCTACACGGGCTTCTGCCTGACGGTGAACCCGGGCTTCGCCGGCGGGGCCTACGGCTATGTCGCGATGGGGCCCTACACCGGAGGTCAGGCGGAGTACGTACGGGTCCCGTACGCCGACTTCAACTGCCTCAAGCTCCCGGAGGGCACCGAGAAGGAGACCGATTTCGTCCTGCTCGCGGACATCTTCCCGACGGGCTACCACGGCAACGAACTGGCCGACGTGCGCCCCGGCGACACGGTCGCCGTGTACGGCGCCGGTCCGGTGGGGCTGATGGCCGCCTACTCCGCGATGCTGCGCGGGGCGAGCAAGGTCTTCGTGGTCGACCGGGTGGCGGAACGCCTCCAGAAGGCCGAGGAGATCGGCGCGGTCCCGGTCGACTTCACCCAGGGCAACCCGGCGGAGCAGATCAAGGAACAGACCGGAGGCCAGGGGACCGACAAGGGCATCGACGCGGTGGGCTACCAGGCCCAGGCGCAGGGCGAGGACCGCGAGGAACCGGCGATCGTCCTGAACTCCCTGGTCGAAACGGTCCGCCCGACCGGCGCGCTGGGCATCCCCGGCCTCTACGTCCCGAGCGATCCGGGCGGTCCGGACGAGCAGTCCAAGAAGGGCATGCTCATGGTGTCCGTCGGGCGCCTCTTCGAGAAGGGGCTCCGCTTGGGCACCGGCCAGTGCAACGTCAAGCGGTACAACCGCCACCTGCGGGACATGATCATCGAGGACCGCGCGGAGCCCAGCTTCGTCGTCTCGCACGAGCTGCCGCTCGACGAGGCGTCGTCGGCGTACGAGAAGTTCGACAAGCGCGTCGAGGGCTACACCAAGGTGGTTCTCCATCCACAGGCGGCGTAGGAGGCCCGGCTGTCACTCGGTGACGTACCCGAGGAACGACTCCCACGTGGCGGGAACCACCGTCACGTGGGGAGTGTCCGGGGTCTTGGAGTCGCGGACGTGGATCGTGGCGGGGGTGTGGGCGACCTCTACGCAGTCGCCGGGGTCAGGTCCGCTGCTGTAGCTGCTCTTGACCCAGTGGAGTTCCGTGGCGCTCATAGTCTCCCCAGCGCTTGCTCAATGAAGGCCAGCGACTCCCTCGGAGAGAGAGCCTGCGCCCGGATCATCCCATAGCGCAGTTCAAGGACCCTGAGGTCCCGCGGACTTGAGACGGGACGGCCGTTGAACGCACCGTCAGAACGACCGACCCCCGTACCGTCCGAGAACCTCAGCACTTCGATCAGCCCGTGCATACCGGCATGCTCCTCACGATCAGTCGGCATCACTTGGAGCGAGATGGTCCGCGACTCTCCCACCTCCAGCAGGTGTTCGAGTTGTCGGCGCAACACCATCCTGCCTCCGAGAGGGCGTTCCAGCGTCACCTGTTCCTGGACGAAACTCAGAGCCGGAGCAGGGTCCCGATCGAACACGCATTTTCTGGCCATCCGTGCCGCGACCGCGCGTTCCACCACGTCGCGCGAGAGCGCGGGGAGTCGGTTCTCGAACATCACCTCGGCGTACTCGGGCGTCTGCAACAGGCCGTGGATGTGATGCGTGGTGTAGAGCAGCATCTCCACCGCCCGCTCCTCCAACTGCGCCAGTTCCCGAGCCCTCTTCGGGTACCGGGCCCTCTCCATGTCCTTCATGAACGCCCTCAGGTGCCCCTGGGCGTTCAGCACCTGATCCGCCCTGTCCAGGTACTCCGGCCGGGGAATCCGCGCCCCGCGTTCCATCTTGCGGATCATGTCCTCGCCGTAGCCGAGCACCTCGCCCAGCTCGGCGACCCGCATGCCCGCCGCCTCCCGGCACACCTTCAGCAGCTTCCCCACCGCCTGGACCAGCGGCTCGATCTCGTCGCCCGGCTCGACGTCCCAGCCGGCCTCGTCGACAGCCTCGTTCATGCCCCACCTCCATCGCGCAGCCGTACCCGTACAACGCCCGGGACAGCCGAGACAGCACGAGACAAACCCCGGACAGCAGCGATACGCACACCCGCTGTCGCCGGTCACGGGGCACGGACTCCGCCACGCTGAGTCACATGAACCAGGAGACCGCCATCCGCAACCTCAGCCTGCTGCTCTCGCCCACGCCCCGGGGAGCCCGGCTCGCCCGCCTCCTCGCCACGGAGCAACTCCGCGCTTGGGGACTGCCGTTGAGCCCTGCCGAGCAGATCGTCGCCGAGCTCGCGGCCAACGCCGCCACTCACGGGCGCGTCCCCGGCCGGGACTTCCGGCTGACGCTCCACGTCGTCGGCGGCACCCTCCGTATCGAGGTCACGGACACCTGCGGCGACCGGCTCCCCCATCTCAGGCGGCCGGCCCAGGACGCCACCGGCGGCCGGGGCCTCGTCGTCGTGGCCGCCCTCGCCGACTGCTGGGGCGTGACACCGGGCCCACACCCGCGCAAGACGGTGTGGGCCGAGGTCGGCATGCCAAGGTGAAAAGGCCGGTGAGGGCACGGAGCGCCCTCACCGGCCGGTCTTCCGCGAGTCGTCAGACGCGGACCAGTTCCCTGTCCCCGTCGTCGTCGCCGGAGCCGGCGCGCAGGCCCTCGCCCTCGACGTCCACGTTGGGCAGCGCGCGGTCGAGCCACTTCGGCAGCCACCACGCCTTGCGGCCGAGGAGGGCCAGGACGGCCGGGACGATGGCCATGCGGACGATGAACGCGTCGAAGAAGACCGCGGTCGCGAGACCGAAGCCGATCATCTTGACCATCGACTCGGAGGAGCCGATGAACCCGGCGAAGACGGCCATCATGATGACCGCGGCGGCGGTGACGACGCGCGCGCCGTGCCGGAACCCGGTGACCACGGCCTGGGCCGGCTTCTCACCGTGGACATACGCCTCGCGCATCCGGGTCACGAGGAACACCTCGTAGTCCATCGCCAGGCCGAAGACCACGCCGACCATGAAGATCGGCATCATCGACATGACCGGCCCGGTCTGCTCCACGCCCATCAGGCCGGACAGCCAGCCCCACTGGAAGACCGCGACGACCGCGCCGAGAGCCGCCATCACCGACAGCAGGAAGCCGAGGGCCGCCTTCAGCGGGACCAGGATCGAGCGGAAGACCACGATCAGCAGCAGGAAGGCCAGGCCCACCACCAGCACCAGGTAGGGCACCAGTGCGTCGTTGAGCTTCTCGCTGACGTCGATGTTCATGGCCGTGCTGCCGGTGACCAGGACGTTCGCGCCGGTGTCGGCCTTGATGCCCGCGCCCGCGTCCCTGATGCCGTGCACCAGGTTCTCCGTGGTGACCGAGGAGGGCTTGGAGCCGGGGATCACGGTGATGGTGGCGGTGTCGCCGGCCTTGTTGGGCTGCGCCGGCGTGACCGTCACGACGTCCTTCAGGCCCTTGATCTCCTCGCGGGTCTCGGCGAAGACCGCCTTCGCGTCGTCGCTGCCCTTCGCGTCGACGACGACCATGAGCGGGCCGTTGAAGCCGGGCCCGAAGCCCTCGGACAGCAGGTCGTAGGCGCGGCGCTGGGTGGTGGAGGTGGGCTGGGAGCCGTCGTCGGGCAGGCCGAGCTCCAGGGAGGTCGCCGGGACGGCCGCCGCGCCGAGGCCGATGACGCCGAGCAGCAGGACGGCGACCGGGCGGCGCACGACGAAGCTCGCCCAGCGCGTGCCCAGGTTCGGCTTGGCCGGCTGGTCCTTCTTCTTCGCCCGGCCGAGGAGCTTGCCCTTCTCCCCCATCGGCCGCACCTTCCGGCCCGCGTAGCCGAGCAGCGCCGGGATCATCGTCAGGGCGATCAGCACGGCGATGGCCACGGTGCCCGCCGCCGCGATGCCCATCTTCGTCAGCATCGGGATGTTGACCACGGACAGGCCCACCAGCGCGATCACCACCGTCAGACCTGCGAAGACCACCGCGGAACCCGCCGTGCCGACGGCCCGGCCCGCCGCCTCCTCGCGCTCGCGGCCCTCGGCCAGTTCGGCGCGGTAGCGGGAGACGATGAACAGCGCGTAGTCGATGCCGACGGCCAGGCCGATCATCATGGCCAGGATGGACGTGGTCGAGCCGAGGTCCAGCGCACTGGCCAGGCCGGTGATCGTGGAGACGCCGATGCCCACGCCGATGAGCGCCGTCAGCAGCGGCAGCCCGGCCGCGACCAGCGAGCCGAAGGTGATGACCAGGACGACCGCGGCGACCGCGATGCCGATGACCTCGCTGGAGCCGGTGTGCGGGACGGCCTGGAGCGCGTCACCGCCGATCTCGACGGTCAGCCCGGCCTCGCGCGCGTCCTGCGCGGTGTCCTTGAGGGCGTCCTTCGCGGCGTCGTCCAGCTCCATGCCGGAGACCTTGTACGACACCTGCGCGTAGGCGATGGTGCCGTCCTTGCTGACGGCCTTCGCCCGGTAGGGGTCGGTGACGCGGACGACGTCGGAGCCGTCGGACAGCTCCCTCACCGTGTCCCGGACCGTCGCCTTGTTGCCCGGGTCGGTCATCTTCTCGCCGCTCGGCGCCTTGAAGACGACGCGTGCGGTGGCGCCGTCGGCACTGGTGCCGGGGAAGCGCTGCTCCAGCAGGTCGAAGGCCTTCTGGGCCTCGGTGCCGGGGATGGAGAACGAGCTGTTGCCCGCGGTGGGGGCGCCGGCCGCGCCGACACCGGCGAGGGTCAGCAGCGCCACCCATATCAGGGCGACGAAGTGCCGCCGCCGGAACGAGAGCCGGCCGAGTTTGTAGAGGAAAGTGGCCACGAGGGCGTACTCCAGGTCAGTCGTGTGGTCTTCAGGGCAGGGGTGATCGGCCCGACGACATGAGCGGAGACGTCAGGTAGGGGGCTGGACGAGGGGGACTACTCGGTGGGCACGCCGAGGGCGGGGAGGACCACGGCGTCGATGTACGAGGTGAGGAAGGCCTGGGTCGGCGGTTGATCGTCGATCAGCGTGCGCGTGGCGAAAGCTCCCACGAGCATGTGCACCACGTAGTCCAGTGCGGGGCAGTCGGCGCGGACCTCGCCGCGGTCGACGGCTCTGTGCACCACCCGGTGGAACTCTTCCATCTCCGGCTCGATGAGCAGTTCCTTGAAGGCCCTAAGAAGGTCCGGGTTGGCGTGCACGGCCATGAACAGGCCCCGCATCAGCGCGGCGTTCTGCTGCATGGCGCAGTCGTCCTCACGGGCGGTGAGGGCGTGGAGGTCGCCGCGCAGGGACCCGGTGTCGACGTCGGCGATGCTGCCCGGCTTGTTGTGCCGGATCGCCTTCGCCACCAGCTCGGGCTTTCCGCCCCACTGGCGGTAGAGGGTGGCCTTGCTGGAGCGGGTGCGCGCCGCCACGGCGTCCATGGTGAGGGCGTCGTAGCCGACTTCGCGGAGCAGGTCGAGCACGGCCGCGTAGAGCTCGGCCTCACGCTCGGGGGTGATCCGACTGCGACGCGCGGTGGCGACCTCAGTCATCTCTTCCGCCTTCCTGCTCCGAACGACACTGTTTCGTACACCGCCAAGGTAGCGCACCCCTCATGAAAACGAAACCGTTTCGTACGTCTGCCGGGTCACAGCTGGTCGGTTCGCCTGGAGTTGCCCTGGTCCGTCCCCCGGCAAAGCATGAGGACGTGACTTATCTGCGTCTGCCGCACCTCCATGACGACCTGCTGTGCTTCGTGGCCGAGGACGACCTCTGGCTCGCCCCGCTCGACTCCCCCGGCCGGGCCTGGCGGCTCACCGTCGACCGCACCAAGCTGGGCCACCCGCGCTTCTCGCCCGACGGCCGCCACCTGGCGTACACGAGCTGGCGCACCCTGGTGCCCGAGGTCCACGTCGTCCCGGTGGACGGCGGCCCCGGCCACCAGGTGAGCCACTGGAGCAGCGCCGACACCCGGGTCTGCGGCTGGACACCGGACGGCGAGATCCTGGCCGTGGCCTCCCACGGCGAGCCCTTCTCCTACTACACCTGGGCCTACAAGGTCTCCCCCGAAGGCGACCCGGGCCGCAAACTGCCCTGGGGGCCGGTCTCCGACATCCAGGTCGCCGACGTGGACGGCGAGCGCAGGTCCCTGCTGCTGACCGGCACCCCGCCGCACGAACCGGCCTCCTGGAAGCGCTACCGCGGCGGCGCCACGGGCAGGCTCTGGCTGCACGGCGAACGACTGCTGGAGGGCCTCGGCGGCCATCTGCACTCCCCCATGTTCGTCGGCGGCCGGATCGCGTTCCTCTCCGACCACGAGGGGGTCGCCAACCTCTACTCCTGCGCCCCCGACGGCTCCGGCCTGCGCCGGCACACCGACCACGACGCCTTCTACGCCCGGCACGCCGCCAGCGACGGCACTCGGGTCGTGTACCAGTGCGCGGGCGACCTGTGGATCGTCGACGACCTGTCCCCGGACTCCGAGCCGCGCCGGCTGGACGTCCGGCTGAGCGGGCCGCGCGCGGGGCGGCGCCCCTACCAGGTGGCGGCGTCCCGGCACATCGACGGGCTCTCGGTCGACGAGACCGGGCGGGCCGGCGCGGTCGTGGTGCGCGGCAGCCTGTACTGGCTGACCCACCGGGACGGCCCGGCCCGCGCCCTCACCGACACCCCGGGCGTGCGGGTACGGCTGCCGGAGATGCTCGGCGGCAGCGGACGGGTCGCGTACGTGACCGACGCCGAGGGCGAGGACGCCGTCGAGATCGCCTCCCTGCCCCGGGCCAGCGGCGACCGGGCGCCCCGGAGGCTGGCCCCGGGAGCGCTGGGCCGAGTGCGCGAGCTGGTCTCGGACCCGGAGGGCGAGCGGCTCGCGGTCGCCTCGCACGACGGCCGGCTCCTCCTCATCGACGTCACCGAGGACTCCGACGGCGAGGTCACCGAGCTGATCCGGTCGGTCAACGGGCCCGTGCGCGACCTCGCGTTCTCCCCGGACGGGGCGTGGCTCACCTGGTCGCACCCGGGCATCGGGCGGACCCTGCGGCAGATCAAGATGGCCCGGCTCGCCGACCGGCTGATCGTCGACGTGACCAACGGCCGCTTCGAGGACGAGAACCCGGTCTTCACCCGCGACGGCCGCTACCTCGCCTTCCTGTCCTGGCGCGGCTTCGACCCCGTCTACGACGTGCACACCGGCGACCTGTCCTTCCCGCTGGGCTGCCGCCCGTACCTGGTGCCGCTGTCCTCCGCGACGCCCTCCCCGTTCGCGGTGAACCCGGAGGGCCGCCCGGCCGCGGGGGGCCTGGACCCGGTGGAGGACGACGACAACGGGGACAACGGGGCCGTGACCGTCGAGGTGGAGGGTCTGGAGAGCCGCGTCACGCCGTTCCCGGTGGCCGCCTCCAAGTACTCGGCGCTGTACCCGGTGGCGGGCGGCGGGCTGGTGTGGCTGCGCTGGCCGATCTCGGGCGCCCTCGGCGAGACGTTCGCCAACCCGGACGACACCAGCGGCCGGCCGACCCTGGAGCACTTCGGCATCACCAAGGCCAAGAAGTCCGAACTCGCCCAGCACCTCGACTGGTTCGCGGTCAGCGGCGACGGCAGCCGGCTGGTGATCGTCGACGAGGGCGAGCTGCGCGCGGTACCGGCGAGCGAACCGGGCGACAGCGACTCCACCGTGTGGATCGACGCGCGCCGCATCCTGCACGTGGCCGACCCGGCGGCGGAGTGGCGACAGTCCTACGAGGAGGCCGGGCGGCTGATCCGGGCCTACTTCTGGGACCCGGGCATGTGCGGCATCGACTGGGACGGGGTGCTGGACCAGTACCGCCCGCTGGTCGAAAGGGTCGCCTCCCCCGACGAGTTCGCCGACCTGCTGCGCGAGGTCCTCGGCGAACTCGGCACCTCCCACGCCTACGTCACCGCCGCCCGGCGCAACGAGGGCCCGCCGCACTACCAGCGCCGCCAGGGCCTGCTGGGCGCCAACTTCGTGCGCCGGGACGGCGGCTGGATGGTCAAGCGGATCCTGCCCGGCGACTCCTCCGACTCCAAGGCCCGCTCCCCGCTGGCCGGCACGGGCATCCGTGAGGGCGCGCTCCTCACCCACGTCGACGGCCGCCCGGTGGATCCGGACGCGGGCCCGTACCCGCTGCTGGCCGGTGCGGGCGGTACGACGGTGGAGCTGACCTTCCGCCCGGCGGGGGGCGAGGGCCCGCCCCGGCGGGTCGCGGTCGTCCCGCTCGTCGACGAGCGGCCGCTGCGCTACCAGGACTGGGTGGCCAAACGCCGTGCGGTGGTGCGGGAGTTGAGCGGCGGCCGCTGCGGCTATCTGCACATCCCGGACATGGGCGGTTCGGGCTGGGCGCAGTTCAACCGCGACCTGCGCATGGAGGTGTCCCGCCCGGCGCTGATCGTGGACGTGCGCGGCAACGCGGGCGGCCACATCAGCGAGCTGGTCGTCGAGACACTGAGCCGGACCGTCCTGGGCTGGGACCTGACCCGGGACGCCCAGGCGGTGTCGTACACCTCGAACGCGCCACGGGGTCCGGTGGTGGCCCTGGCGGACGAGGCGACCTCCTCCGACGGCGACATGATCACGGCCGCGTTCAAGCTGCTGAAGCTCGGCCCGGTCGTGGGGCAGCGCACCTGGGGCGGAGTGGTCGGCATGACCGGCCGCCACGAGCTGGGCGACGGCACGGTGATCACGGTGCCGATGAACGCCGCCTGGTTCGACGCCTACGGCTGGTCCGTGGAGAACAAGGGCGTCGCCCCCGACATCGACGTCCTGCGCACTCCACTGGACTGGGCCGAGGGGCGGCACGCCCAGCTGACCGACGCGGTGGAGCTGGCACTCGGGCTGCTGGAGAGCAACCCGCCGGCCACGCCGCCGACCTACAGCGACGTACCGGACCGCTCCCGCCCGAAGCTGCCGCCCCGGTCGTGAGCCGACGGGCCGGCGGGCGACGCAGCGGAAAGGGGCGCCCCGCTCGGGGGCGCCCCCTTCCTTCACCGCGTGACGTCAGACGTCGTAGTCCTGGTCGAAGCGGTCCTCCTGCTCACGCTCACGCTCGCGCTGCGGCTCGGAGCGCTCACGGTCACGCTGCGGCTGCGAGGGGTCCATGTCCTCCTCGCGCCGACGGCCGCGGCCCTGCATCTGCTCGCGAGCCTGGTCCGCCTTCTGACGGGCCTGGTTCTGCCACTGCTCGGACTTCTCCTGGAACTGGTCCTTCATACCCATGTGGGTTCACTCCCGTTGGGGGTGAGGGGATCTGGCTCGATCAGATTCACACGGGCCGTGACGCTGCGCATGTCGATCACTCACGGAGCGTAGTGCGCTGCTGCTCGTCGGCCGCCCCACCGGCTCCGACCAGGCCCGTGCGCATGCCGGTCAGCCGGTCCGCGAACCGCCGCATCTCGCGCTGGCCCACCGTGCCGATGACCGCGGGCAGATAACCGCGCACGCCCTGCATCCCGCGCAGCCACCACTGCCCGTACACATGGCTCGACCGCCGCTCGATCCCCTCCACGAGCCGGTCCACGGCCGGGCCGAGCGGATAGGTCTTGTTGGACGGCCAAGGCAGCCGCTGCCTCAACTCCCGCATCACGTCGTCCTGATCGGCCCCGCGCACCATGTCGGTGTCGGTCCACGACAGGTATCCGACGCCCACCTTCACGCCCCGGTGCCCGACTTCGGCCCGCAGGCTGTGCGCGTAGGCCTCCACGCCCGACTTGGACGCGCAGTACGCGGTCATCATCGGCGCCGGGGTGATCGCGGCGAGGGAGGCGATCTGGAGCAGATAGCCACGGCTTCGGGTCAGCAGCGGCAGGAAGGCGCGGGCGGTCACCGCCGAGCCGATCAGGTTGACCTCGATCACCCGCCGCCAGGACTCCGGGTCGGAGTCGGCGAACGGACCGCCGGTGGCCACACCGGCGTTGGCCACGACGATGTCGACCCGGCCGAAGCGCTCCTCGACCTCGCCCGCGACCCGGGCCATCGCCTCGTGGTCGGTGACGTCGGCGTGCCAGTGGTCGCTTTCGCTGTGCAGCCGCTCGGAGACCTGCTTGAGCGCGTCCGGCTCCAGACCGACCAGCGCCACCTTCACCCCGCGCGCGGACAGCTTGCGGGCCAGCAACTCCCCCACGCCGCGCGCCGCCCCGGTCACCACCGCGACCTTGCCTTCGAGGCTCACCCTGCTCATGCGCTCTCCTCCGTGACGACCTGGATGTGTGCGTGGACCAGTTCACGGATGGTGCGCGTGACCGGTCCGGGCGCCTCGACGGGCGTCATGTGGCCGATGCCGGGCAGTTCCGTGATCCCGGTGCAGTGCGGCAGCGCGGCGGCCAGGGCACGGGCCTGCGCCGGCGGGGTCAGCCGGTCCGCCGTACCGACGATCACGGCCGTGGGCACGTCCAGCTCCCGCACGCCGTGGTCGAGGTCCAGCATGTCCAGCACCTGCGACCAGGCGTGGCGGACCGTGCGGGGGCAGCCGTGCACGATCCGGGCGCACGCCTCGATCATGTCGGGGGCCGAACCGGGCCCCATCGTGCCGTACTTGAGGATCCGGCGGGCCAGTGGCGTGACCGGCCCGAGCGGGGCGCGGGAGCCGAGGATCCGCCGGGTCAGCCAGGTGCGCACCGGCCCGGGCCGCAGCGGGACGACGGTGGAGGCCGCCACCAGCTGCGAACTGCCCGTGCTGCACAGCAGGACGGCGGCCGCGTGCGCCCGGAAGGCGGCTCTCCCGGAGGCCGCCATCACGGTCATGCCGCCCATGGAGTGCCCGGCGATCACGGCCTGTTCGCCGGGCGCGAGGGTGGCTTCGAGGACGGCTTCCAGATCGTCGGCGAGCGCGTCGGAGCTGCACGCCGGGCTCGCGGGGCTGCGGCCGTGCCCGCGCTGGTCGTAGACGATGACCCGGTGGTCGACGGCGAGGTCGCGGATCTGCGCCGCCCAGAAGGCGGTGGAGCAGGTCCAGCCGTGGGCGAGGACGACGGCGGGACCGGCGTCGGGCCCGTGGATCTCGACGTGCAGCCGGGCACCGTCGGCGGAGACGGCGGTCAGCTCGCGCGCCGGGGCGGGCGGGGCGTAGGGGCCGGAGTCGACGTACGGGAGACGGCTCACGCCTGCACCCCCGCGTTCTTCACCGCGGTGGCCTTCTCCGCCGCCGCGGTCTCCTGCGTGGCCTTCTTCGGCGCGGACGCCCGCAGGACGTCGTACTCGGCGAGGTCCACCCGGCGCGTCGCCCGCCGGAACTCGGCGGTCGTGCCCGGCCAGATGGTGGTGTTGCGGCCGCTGGCGTCGAGGTACCAGCTGGTGCAGCCGCCGGTGTTCCACACGGTGCGCTTCATACGCTCCTGCACCCGGTGGTTCCAGGCGCGCACGGCCTCGGGGCGTGCGTCGAGGGCGACCCGGCCGCCGAGGACGTCGAGCTGCCGGACGTAGTCGGCGAGGTAGTTCAGCTGGGACTCGATCATCAGGATCATCGAGGAGTTCCCGAGGCCGGTGTTGGGCCCGATGACCGTCATCCAGTTGGGGAAGCCGGCCGCCGAGGCGCCGCGCAGCGCCTCCATGCCGCCCTTCCAGGCCTCGGCGAGGGTCCGCCCGTCGGCGCCCACGACCCGGTCGGCGATCGGCATGTCGGTGACGTGGAACCCGGTGCCGAAGACGATCGCGTCGGCCTCGGCCTCACTGCCGTCGGCGGCGACCAGGGTGGAACCGCGCACCTCGGCGAGGCCGCTCGCGACGACGTCCACATTCGGCCGGGCGATCGCCGGGTAGTACTCACTGGACAGCAGGATCCGCTTGCAGCCGATGCGGTAGTCCGGGGTGAGCTTGGCCCGCAGCGCCGGGTCCTTGATCGCCCGGGCCATGTTCCGCTTGGCCAGCTGCTCCACGAAGCCGAGCTCGTTCGGCCGCTTGGTGAACGCCTGGACCTGCAACTCCCGGATGCCCCACAGCAGTCCGCGCCTGACCTGCGAGGTGAAGGGCAGCCGCCGGTGCAGCCACCGCTCCGCGTCGCTGATCGCCCGGTCCATGCGCGGCATCACCCAGGGCGGAGTGCGCTGGAAGAGGGTGAGCCGGGAGACCTGCGGCTGGATCGACGGCACGATCTGGATGGCCGAGGCGCCGGTCCCCACCATCGCCACGCGCTTGCCGCGCAGGTCGTAGTCGTGGTCCCAGCGGGCGGAGTGGAACACCTTGCCCGGGAAGGACGCCAGGCCCGGGATGTCCGGCACCTTCGGGTCGGACAGCGGCCCGGTGGCCGAGACGACCATGTCCGCCGACAGGCTGCCGCTGCTGGTCTCGATGTCCCAGCACAGCCGCTCGGCGTTCCACGCCATCCGCTTCACCTCCGAGTCGAAGCGGATGTGCGGCCGCAGCCGGAACACGTCCGTCACGTGCTCCAGGTAGGCGCGGATGTGCTGCTGCCCCGAGAAGGTGCGCGGCCAGTCGGGGTTGGGCGCGAAGGAGAACGAGTACAGGTGGGACGGCACGTCACACGCGCACCCCGGGTAGCTGTTGTCCCGCCAGGTGCCGCCGACACTGCTCGCCCGCTCCAGGACGACGAAGTCGGTGACGCCCTCGCGGCGCAGCCGCACGGCGGCCCCCAGCCCGCCGAACCCGGACCCGACCACCGCGACCCGTACGTGCTCGCGTTCGCGCTCGCCCATGCCGACACCTCCACACACCACGAGAACCGCGCCAGTGAACACTGGCGCAATGGGAGCGTAGGGCAGCGGCGTACCGATGGGTAGGGGGCGGGGCCAGGAAAGTTACCCTCGGTACGCCTTAAGGTGCCCAGGTGGCCGAGAAGCGTGAATACCGCATGGAAGAGCTGGCCCGCCTCGCCGGGATCACGGTGCGCACCCTGCGCTTCTACCGCGAACGCAAGCTGATCCCGCCACCCCGCCGCGAGGGCCGCATCGCCTGGTACGACGACCACCACCTGGCCCGGCTGCGCACGATCACGGCCCTGCTGGAGCGCGGGCACACCCTCAGCGGCATCGCCGAACTGGCCGAGGCCTTCGACCACGGCCGGGACGTCGGCGACCTGCTCGGCGTCGGCGGCCCCACCGAGGAGGAGCCGGTCCATCTCACCCCGGAGGAACTCGCCGACCACTTCGCCGGCGAGGCCACACCGGAGAACCTCGCCGCCGCGATGGAACTCGGCTACCTCGGCACCGACGGCGAGGAAATCGTCCACATCAGCCGCCGCCTGCTCGACGTCTCCTCGGCCCTCGTCCACGAGGGCATCCCCCTCGCGGAGGTCCTGGCCGCGGCCAAACAGGTCCGCACCCACACCGACGCCCTGGCGGACCTCTTCACCGACCTGGTCCTGCGCCACGCCTCCGAGACCGACCTGCCCCGCCTGCGCCCCCTGGCCCGGAGCGTGGTGGAGGCGGAACTGTCGCTGGCGCTGGACCGGAGGATGCGCAGGCCCTAGCGGCCGTAGACGACGGTGACCGGCGCGTGGTCGGACCAGCGCTCGGCGTGCGTGGCGGCCCGCTCCACGAACCCCTTGACCGCCCGCTCGGCCAGCCCCGGGGTGGCCACGTGGAGGTCGATCCTCCAACCTGAATCGTTGTCGAAGGCCCGCCCCCGGTACGACCACCACGAGTACGGCCCCTCGGTGTCCGGGTGCAGGGCGCGTACGACGTCCACGTAGCCGCCGTCCTCGGGAGTGAGGACCCGGGTCAGCCACTCCCGCTCCTCCGGCAGGAACCCGGAGTTCTTCTGGTTGCCGCGCCAGTTCTTCAGGTCGGCCCGCTCGTGGGCGATGTTCCAGTCGCCGCAGACCAGTACCTCGCGGCCCTCGGCGGCGGCACGCTCCCGCAGCTCCTTCAGGTGGGCGAGGAACTCGCCCATGAAGCGTTCCTTCTCCTCCTGGCGCTCGGTGCCGACCTCGCCGGAGGGCAGGTAGAGGGAGGCGACGGTGACCCCTGGCAGGTCGATCTCCACGTACCGCCCACTGCCGTCGAACTCTTCCGAACCGAACCCGATCTGCACCCGGTCGGGCTCGCGGCGGCTGTACAGGGACACCCCGGCCCGGCCCTTGGCGGCGGCCGGCGCGTGCACCACGTGCCACCCCTCGGGCTCCCGGACGTGCCCGGGCAACTGCTCCGGCTCGGCCCGCACCTCCTGGAGGCACAGCACATCGGCTTCGGTCTCCGCGAGCCACTCCACGAAGCCCTTCTTCGCGGCGGCACGCAGCCCGTTCACATTCACAGAGGTCACAGTGAGCACCCCGGCACGATACCGGCAGACTGGACGGGGTCCAGTTCCGGATCGAATACGGTAGCGGCCATGCACATACGCCGGGTCTCCTTCGACCACCCCGACGCCGTGAAGCTGAACGACCAGGTCCAGGCCGAGTACGCCGTCCGCTACGGCGACGACGGCGACGCCACGCCCATGGCCGCCGCGGACTTCGACCCGCCGAACGGCGTCTACCTGATCGTGTACGACGAGTACGACACCCCCGTCGCCTCGGGCGGCTGGCGCGCCCAGGACGCCAACGAGGAGGGCAACCTCGACGGCGACGCCGAGCTCAAGCGCATGTATGTGATCGACGGCATGCGCGGCCGGGGCCTGGCGCGTCGCGTCCTGGCGGCCCTGGAGGAGGACGCCCGCGCCGCCGGCCGCGTCCGCATGGTCCTGGAGACCGGCACCAAGCAGCCGGAGGCCATCGCCCTGTACACGTCCAGCGGCTACGAGCCGTGCGCCAAGTTCGGTTACTACCGCTTCCACGACGCGAGCCGCTGCTTCGCGAAACTGCTCCGGCCCACGGGCTGACGGACGCTCACCGACCGACTCCGCGAAGCCTCATGGGTCCTGCGGGCGCGCGCCGCCAGACGATCGTCGGATGCGGCGCCGCCCAGGGCAGCGAGCCGAGGAGGAAGATCGCACGCTTGGACAAGGACGTGGCGCTGAACACACGTCAGAGCCCGGTCGGTTTCCCGACCGGGCTCTGAGCTGCGTGGACCTGAGGGGATTTGAACCCCTGGCCCCCTCGATGCGAACGAGGTGCGCTACCGGACTGCGCCACAGGCCCTTGCAACGAGTGAAACTTTAGCACCCCGATCGGCCTGCTTGGAAATCCGTTCCCCAGCGGCGGTCACCTGCGGCTTCGTGGCGTTACTCGTTGGCGGCCCGGGGCCGCTCCCCGTCCTCGTACTGGTCGAACAGCGGGGTGCGGCCACGCTCGCGGGCCCGTCGCGCGGAGGCCGCCCTGGGGGTCCCCCCGCGCGAGCGCGTCCGAGCGGGAGGGAGGGCGTCGCCGCGGCCGTCGCCGTCACCGTCGGCCGAGTCCTGGGCGGGGAGCTCCGGCTCGGCAGGGTGGCCGGGCGCGCCCGAGTCGTCGTCCGCCTGAGGGGTGACCGTGCTCGACCGGGCCGCGCTCCAGGTGTCGGGGGCGCCGAGGTCCACGTCGCTGGTGGCCCGCGGGGCGACCGGGGCCGTCACATACGTCGGCAGGGGCACCGGCACCGGCTCCCAGCTGTCGCCGCCCTGCCCGGGCCGCCGCTGCCGCTCGCGCTGCTGGTCGACCCACTCCGCGTGGTCGGTCTGCTCGACGAGGGCACGCCGGTCCGCCGCGAGGGCCGACAGACCGGGGTCGGTCACCGGCTCGGGCCCCTCCTCCGGTTCGTCGATCTCCTCGTCGGCCATGGGGCGCCGCCGGGGCTGGCGCTGCCGCTCCCGCAGGCGCTGGGCAGCGGCCTCGGCCATGCGGCGGTCCATCTGGTACACGAAGCGGCGGCGCTCCTGGGAGCGGAGGTAGGCGATGTAGACGCTGAGCATGACCGCGGGCACGCCGGGCGCCCACAGGAACGCGAGTCCGCCGACCGCGGCGACGATCGCGCCGAGGGTGAAGGCGAGGAACAGCATGATGGTGGTGCGCCGGCGGCGCGCGAGCACCTTCGAGCGCCGGGCTCGCGCCGCGGCCGCCTGGTCCGCCTGCGCCGAGGCGCCGCGCCGGGCGGCGGGGACCCGCTCCCGCGGGCGCCCGGAACGCGCCGCGTTCGCGGCGGGCGACGGACGGGCCGGGGACTCGGGTTCCGCCGGGCGAGCCGGCTGCTCCGGGCCGGGCGGCGGAAGGGGCACCTGGGTGTGCGGACGGGTCTTGGACACGGCGAAGGCCCGGACGTCCACCGAGTCGGTGACGGCGTCCAGGTCACCGGCGTCCTGCTCCCCCTCGTCGGCGGAGCGCGCCCGCAGGTCCTTGGCGTACCGGCGCTCCATGGCCGCCTTTCCGGACAGGAGCCGGATGGCGGTGCTGAAGCGTTCCGTCGGACGGGCCTCGTTCAGCTCGTCCTGCCTACGGAGCCACATCGGCACCAAGTAGGCGGCCCAGGCCCCGACAATGACTGCGTAGATGAGGCCGCTGCTGCTCACGCCTCACACCGTAGAGGGGTTTGCGTGAGGCCATCTGCCAATTGAGCCGGTGTGTCGCACGATCTGGCTGATATTTCGAACTTTTTTTGTGACCGATGCGATCAGCAGACCACTCATGCCGGGAATTCATTGCCCCGAGACGGTCACCGGCCGATCAATTTCGAACACTTATTCAATTTCCGGGGGGCTGCCGCATTCCCGGATTACTCTGCGATCGCGCCCGGTGCCAGCGCCTCAGCAGCCCGTCCGGGACCTCTTCCGCCGTGAGCGCGAAGACGAGATGGTCGCGCCAGGCTCCGTCGATGTGGAGATAACGCGGCCGCAGGCCCTCCTCGCGGAATCCGAGTTTTTCCACGACCCGGCGGCTGGGCCCGTTCTCCGGGCGAATGCAGACCTCGATGCGATGCAGCCCGACGGCGCGGAAACAGTGGTCCACGACGAGCGCCACCGCCGTGGGCATCACCCCGCGGCCGGCGACCGACTCGTCCACCCAGTAGCCGACGTGCCCCGAGCACATCGAGCCCCAGGTGATCCCGGCGACCGTCAACTGCCCGACCAGCCGCCCCTGGTACTCGATGACGAAGGGCAGCATCCGGCCCGCGTTCGCCTCCGACCTCAGGTGGCGGACCATCTGGCGGAAGGTCGGGCGGTGCGCCATCGGCCCGCCGGGCGTGGGCGGCGGGATCGTCGCCTCCCAGGGGCGCAGCCAGTCGCGGTTGCGCCGGTTGACCTCGCGCCACGCCCGCTGGTCGCGCAGCTTTATGGGCCGAAGGACGATGTCGCCGTCCACCAGCTCCACCGGCCAGGCTGGGCTGTTCAGCTCGCACCCCCACTGCCGGGTCTGGGGTGGTCGCCGCCCCGGAGCTGGTCGACGGCGTGCACGAGCAGCGGCTGAAGGACGGCGAGGCCGTCCTTCACACCGCCGCTGGAGCCGGGCAGGTTCACGATCAGCGTCCCGCCCGCCACTCCGGCCAGACCCCGGGAGAGCGCCGCGGTCGGCACCTTCTCGCGGCCGAACGCCCGGATGGCCTCGGCGATGCCCGGCACCTCGTGGTCGATCACGCGGCGGGTCGCCTCGGGGGTGCGGTCGGTGGGCGAGATGCCCGTGCCGCCCGTGGTGACGATGACGTCGTACCCGGCGTCCACACCCGCGCGCAGAGCGGCCTCCACGGGGTCGCCGTCGGGGACGACCTGCGGACCTTCGACCTCGAAGCCGAAGCGCTTCAGGCCGTCCGCGATCAGCGGGCCGCCCTTGTCCTCGTAGACGCCGGCGGCGGCCCGGTTGGAGGCCGTGACGACGAGAGCGCGATAGGTCATGCCCGGCTCCAGTCGCCCGACTTGCCGCCCGTCTTCTCCTCCACCCGTACGTCTGTGATGACCGCTCCCTTGTCGACCGCCTTGACCATGTCGATCACGGTGAGCGCGGCGACGGAGACCGCGGTGAGGGCCTCCATCTCGACACCCGTGCGGTCCGTCGTCTTGACGGTGGCCAGGATCTCCACGGCGTCGTCCGCGACCGACAGGTCCAGTTTCACACCGGACACCGACAACGGGTGGCAGAGCGGGATCAGGTCGGGGGTGCGTTTGGCGCCCATGATCCCGGCGATCCGCGCGGTCGCGAGGGCGTCGCCCTTGGGGACGCCCTCGCCGCGCAGCAGTTCGATCACACGGGGCGAGACGAGGACGCGTCCGCTGGCGCGGGCGGTGCGCGCGGTCACGTCCTTCTGCGACACGTCGACCATACGGGCGGCACCCGCCTCGTCGATGTGCGTCAGCCGATCCGGCGTACCGCCGTCGTGCGGGGGTGGGTCCTGCGTGCTCATGCTGTGTGGCGCTCCCGGTCCGGGCCCGTCGCGGTGCGGCGCACGGGCCTGCTGTGCGCGACACGGTACCCCCAACCAGCGGGTCTCAGCCGAGCAGGATCACCTCGACGTCGGTGCCGGGCTCGATGGAGACGGTGTCCTCGGGGACGGCGATCAGGGCGTCCGCGTGGGCGAGGGCCGCGACCAGGTGGGAACCGGCGCCGCCGACCGGGGTGACCTCGCCGTCGGCGTACCTGGCGCGCAGGAACTGACGGCGGCCCTTCGGGGAGGTCAGTGCCTTGCCGGCGGTCAGGGTGGCCCGGGTCGTCGGGCGGTGGAGGTCCGGCAGGCCCATGAGGGCGCGGATCGCGGGACGGACGAACAGTTCGAAGGACACGTACGACGACACCGGGTTGCCGGGCAGGGCCAGCAGCGGGGTGTGGTCGGGGCCGATGGAGCCGAAGCCCTGGGGCTTGCCGGGCTGCATGGCGAGCCTGCGGAAGTCGATGCCGCTGCCGGCCTCGTCCTCGTCGGCGACGTGGGAGAGGGCCTCCTTGACCACGTCGTACGCCCCGACGCTCACGCCGCCCGTGGTGACCATCAGGTCGGCGCGGACCAGTTGGTCCTCGATGGTGGAGCGCAGGGTCTCGGCGTCGTCGGCGACGGCGCCCACGCGGAAGGCGATGGCTCCGGCGTCGCGGGCGGCGGCGGTGAGGGCAAAGCTGTTGGAGTCGTAGATCTGACCGGTGCCCAGTTCCGTGTCGGGCTGGACGAGTTCGCTGCCGGTGGAGAGCACCACCACGCGCGGGCGCGGGCGTACGCGGACGGTGCCGCGGCCGATCGCGGCGAGCAGGGCGATCTGGGGCGGGCCGAGGATCGTGCCGGCCTCCAGGGCGCGGTCGCCGGCCTTCACGTCGCTGCCCTTCGCGCGCACGTGCGCGCGGGCCTCGGCCGGGCGGTACACGTGCACCTGGCCGGTGGCGCCCTCGGGGGCGAGGCTGCGGGCGCGCATGCCGTGCACCGGGCCCTCCCCGAGCCCGCCGTCGGTCCACTCCACGGGCACGACGGTCTCGGCGCCGGGCGGCAGCGGGGCGCCCGTCATGATGCGGGCGGCCTGGCCTGGCCCCACGTGAGGCGGTTCGGCCTGGCCCGCGGCGACGTCCCCGACGACCTCCAGGGCCGCCGGGAACTCCTCGCTCGCGCCCGCCACGTCCGCGACCCGGACCGCGTAGCCGTCCATCGAGCTGTTGTCGAAGGGCGGCAGGGACACCGGCACCGTGATGTCCTCGACGAGGACGCAGCCCTGGGCGTCGAGCAGATGCAGCTCGATGGGCTCCAGGGGCCGGACGGTGGCGAGGATGTCCTCCAGGTGCTCGTCCACCGACCAGAGGTGGTCGGGCGCGTGGTCCTGGCCGGTGACGTGGGGCGCGGCGCTGCTCAACGTGCTACATCTCCTCGGCTACGTAACTGCGAAGCCAGGTCCGGAAGTCCGGGCCCAGGTCTTCACGTTCGCATGCGAGTCGGACAATGGCACGCAGGTAGTCACCGCGGTCGCCGGTGTCATAGCGGCGGCCCTTGAAGACGACGCCGTGCACGGGTCCGCCGGTCTTCTCCGCGGCGGTAGCCGCTGATGTGTACGTCTCGGCGAGCTGCTGGAGGGCGTCGGTGAGCTGGATCTCGCCGCCGCGGCCCGGCTCGGTCCGGCGCAGTATGTCGAAGATGTGCGGGTCGAGGACGTACCGGCCGATGACGGCGTAGTTGGAGGGCGCGTCGGCCGGGTCCGGCTTCTCGACCAGGCCGCTGACCTGGACGACGTCGCTGTCCTCGGTGGTCTCCACCGCGGCGCAGCCGTAGAGGTGGATCTGCTCGGGCTCGACCTCCATGAGCGCGATGACGCTGCCGCCGCGCTGCTCCTGGACCTCGACCATGCGCTGGAGCAGCGGGTCGCGCGGGTCGATGAGGTCGTCGCCGAGGAGGACCGCGAAGGGCTCGTCGCCGACGTGCGGGGCGGCGCACAGGACGGCGTGGCCGAGGCCCTTGGGGTCGCCCTGACGGACGTAGTGCATGGTCGCGAGGTCGCTGGACTCCTGCACCTTGGCGAGACGGCCGGCGTCGCCCTTCTTCTGGAGCGCCGACTCGAGCTCGTAGTTGCGGTCGAAGTGGTCCTCGAGGGGGCGCTTGTTACGGCCCGTCACCATGAGGACGTCGTCGAGACCCGCGGCGACCGCCTCCTCGACCACGTACTGGATCGCGGGCTTGTCCACGACCGGCAGCATCTCCTTGGGAGTGGCTTTGGTGGCCGGAAGGAACCGGGTGCCGAGGCCTGCTGCGGGAATGACAGCCTTGCTGATCCGAGGGTGCTGAGTCATGTGCGCCACCCTATCCGGTGCCTTTGCATGGAATCTGCGGCTCCGGTTCATAGGCGCTCATATGAGCGTATTGCCATAGTACGGGAGCAACCATTGAGGCCTATCGCACGTCCGGGCGAGCCTGACAAGCGGAGTTTGCGGCGCGAGATCCTCGCGGTGAGGAACGGGTTGACGGCGGATGACCTGCGGGAAACGTCGGCCGCGCTGGCCGCCCGGGCGCTGGAGCTGCCCGAGTTGGCGCGGGCCGGGACCGTGGCGGCGTACGTCTCAGTGGGGAGTGAACCGGGGACGCTCGCGCTCCTGGACGCGCTCCGCGCCGGGGGCGTGCGCGTGCTGCTGCCGGCCCTGCTGCCCGACAACGACCTGGACTGGGGCGAGTACCGGGGTGAGGGCTCGCTCGCGCGGGTCCGGCACGGTGGCCGGATGACGCTGTGGGAGCCCGCGGGCGAGCGTCTCGGGCCGGACGCGGTGACCACCGCCGACGCGGTGCTCCTGCCGGGGCTCGCGGTCGACGCGCGCGGGATGCGGCTCGGCCGGGGCGGCGGCTCCTACGACCGGGTCCTGGCCCGGCTGGAGCGGGCGGGCGCCCACCCGGCCCTGGTGGTGCTGCTGTACGACGCCGAGGTCGTCGCGCACGTCCCGGAGGAGCCGCACGACCGGCCGGTGCACGCGGTGGTGACACCGTCGGGGGTGCGGCGGTTCCGCCAGGAGCCCTGACGCGGAACGGCCCTCCACGCGCGCGTGGAGGGCCGTTGTGGTTGCCGGGGTCAGCGGCTCAGGGTTTGAGCACCAGCTTGTCGGTCGTGCTCTTCTCGACCGCCTGGTCCGAGAAGGACCAGGGCAGCAGTTCACCGTCGGCCCACTTGTCGGTCTGGTCGACGTAATGGGCGCTGTAGGCGTGCCCGGAGGCGCCGGTGAGGTTGATCCACTTCGACTTGTCGAGGTCGCCGAGGTTCACCACCATCCGCATGGACGGCACCCACACCACCCCGTAGCCGCCGGCCGCGTTCCAGCCGGTCGCGTTGACCGTGGCCTCGCCGCCACCGAGCTCCCAGGGGCCGCGGTTGAGGGCGTACTGGACGAACCCGGGACCCGCGGTGCCGAGGGTCTGGTTCTTCAGGAACAGGCGGTGCAGCCGGCCCCAGCTCCAGGAGTCGATGTCCTTGCCGAGCTTGGCGGTCAGCTCCCAGCGGGCGTCGATCATGGCCCGCTTGAACAGCTCGTCGCGGTTGTGCGCGGCGGGACGGGTGCCCACCTTGGGCGTCTGCCACCAGTCGCTGTCCGGCTGGTTCATGAGCCCCCGGACCACCTCGAACCACCGGTCGCCGCCGTCGGGCTGCGCCCGGTCGGGGTCGCGCCGGCCGCACTCGCGGACCTTCTCGGCCTCGTCGGCGGGGCCGGTGGTGTTGACCGGCTCGACCCACAGGCACTGGCCCTTGGGGCGCAGTTCCTTGGGCAGCTTGTTGCCGAAGGCGAGCTTGAGCACGTTGCGCCAGACCGCGTTGAAGTAGGCCGCCGCCGCGGAGTCGGCGTCCTGGGTGTAGTCCCAGCCCTCCAGCAGCTTCTGCGCCTCGCGGACGTCCTTGTTCCCCGGGTCGATCTTCAGCAGCGTGGGCACCAGCAGCCGGGCGATCTCGCTGCTGTTGTCCAGCTGCATCTGGCGCATGTCGTCCGTGGAGATCTTGCCGCCGTCCTTGATCTTCGACTGGATCAGGTCGGTGATCCGCTGGCTGCGCGCGCCGTAACCCCAGTCCGCGGTGAGCGTGTACGGGTACTTGTCCGGGTCGATCACGGCCTGGTTGGCGGTGACGATGTAGCCGCGCTCCGGGTCGTACTCGTAGGGCAGCGCGTCCTGCGGGATGTAGCCGGTCCAGCGGTACTCGGGGTCCCAGCCGGGCGCCGGGACGGAGCCGTCGTCCTTCTTCGTCCGCATGGGGATCTTGCCCGGCAGCGTGTAACCGATGTGGTTCTCGTTGTCGGCGTAGATCAGGTTCTGCGAGGGCACCTCGAACTGCGCGGCCGCCTTGCGGAAGTCGGTCCAGTTCTTCGCCCTGTCCATGGCGAAGACGGCGTCCATGGTGGTGCCGGGCTGCAGGGCGGTCCAGCGCAGCGCGACGCCGTAGCCGTCGCCCCGGTCGGGTGCGGCGGTGTCGACGGTGGCCTTCTTGCCGACCTTCACGAGCTCTTCGTCGCGGTCGGACAGCAGGGGCATCCCGTCCTCGGTCTGCCGCACGACGATCTTCCGGGGTTCACCCCCGGCGACCTTGATGGTCTCCTCGCGCGTCTTGAAGGGCTTGACCTTGCCGTCGTACAGGTAGCCGTCGCCGGTGATCTTCTCGAGGTAGAGGTCCGTGACGTCGACGCCGGAGTTGGTCATGCCCCAGGCGATGTCCTGGTTGTGACCGATTATCACGCCGGGCATGCCGGCGAAGGTGTAACCGCTGACGTCGTACTGGCAGGTGCTGGAGACGCTGCGGCAGTGCAGGCCCATCTGGTACCAGACGGACGGCAGGGAGGGCGACAGGTGGGGGTCGTTGGCCAGCAGCGGCTTGCCGGTGATGGTGTACCTCCCGCCGACGACCCAGGAGTTGGAGCCGATGCCGTCGCCGTTCACGCCGACGGCCGACGGGAGGTCGTCCAGGACGTCGGTCAGGCCGCCGAGCTGGCTGTCCAGGCCCCCGGTGCCCGAAGCGCCGGAGGCGGTGCCGGACGTGCCGGAGGCGGTGCCGGGGGTGCCGGAGCCGCCGGACGCCGTGCCCGCGGTGCCCGCGGTGCCCGCGGTGCCGGTGGAGGTGCCGCCGGTCCCGCTCGTTCCGGAGGTGCCGGACGCGCCGCTCGTGCCGCCCTGTTCGAACGCCTTCGTCAGCTCGCTGTACTGACCCTCCTGCACGATCGCCTTGTTCCGGCCGTACGGGTACCGCGGGTACAGCTCGGCGATCTGCTTGGGGCCGAGGCGGCTGGTCAGCAGGGCGCGGTCGATCTCGTCCTGCATGTTGCCGCGCAGGTCCCAGGCCATCGCCTTCAACCAGGAGATCGAGTCGACCGGGGTCCACGCCTGCGGCTTGTAGTCGTTGGTGAAGCCCAGCGCCGCGTACTCCAGGGAGAGGTCCTCGCCGTCCTTGCCCTGGAGGTAGGAGTTGACGCCCTGGGCGTACGCCTGGAGGTACTTCTTCGTGGAGGCCGACAGCTTGGTGTCGTACTCCTGCTTGGCGACCCGGTCCCAGCCGAGGGTGCGCAGGAACTCGTCGTTGTCGACCTGGCTCTTGCCGAACATCTCCGACAGCCGGCCGGAGGCCATGTGGCGGCGCACGTCCATCTCGTAGAACCGGTCCTGCGCCTGGACGTAGCCCTGCGCCATGAACAGGTCCGCGTCGGAGGAGGCGTAGATCTGCGGGATGCCGTAGTCGTCGCGCTTGACCTCGACGGGGCCCGACAGGCCCTTCAGCGTGAGCGTTCCCTTGGTCTGCGGGAAGGAGGCCCGGACGGTACTGATGGACCAGTACGACCCGTAGGCCACGCCTCCGATGAGGGCCAGCACCAGGACGAGCACGAAAAGGCGGGCTTTGCGCCCCTTTCTCCTGCCGGACTTGCCGGGCTGCTGACCCGTGGAGGCGGTGGTGTTGGGGGGCATCGCTGTCCTTGCTGTCCTAACGCGAGCGGCAGGTTCGGCTGTGCTTTTAACTGAGCGCTGGAGCAACGATAGGCGCAGGGCCTTGCGGCCCTTGACGCGGAGTCGGGAACCAGCGCGGACTGACGTTCGATCTTGCCCTCGGAAGTGTCAAGAAATCGTCAAGAGTTAGGTAAGGTAACGAAGTAGTTGGCGCGCTGCGCCACAGCTTCATGTGCGATGTACGTGAGCCCACGCGCAAGCGCGTGCGGGCCAGGGAAGGATTCGGCCGCTGACTGTTCACCACCTCAACCAGCTCCTGCTCGTCTGCTCGCTCGTCCTGCTCATCGCCGTCGCGGCGGTACGGATCTCCTCGCGCAGCGGGCTCCCCAGCCTGCTCGTGTACCTGGGGATCGGCGTCGCCATGGGCCAGGACGGCGTGGGCGACATCCACTTCGACAACGCCGAACTGACCCAGGTCATCGGATACGCGGCCCTGGTCGTGATCCTGGCCGAGGGCGGTCTGGGCACGAAGTGGAAGGAGATCAAGCCCGCGCTGCCGGCCGCCACCGCGCTGGCGCTGGCCGGTGTCGCGGTGAGCGTCGGGGTCACGGCGTCGGCCGCGCACTATCTGATCGGCCTGGAGTGGCGGCAGGCGCTGATCATCGGGGCGGTCGTCTCCTCGACCGACGCGGCGGCGGTCTTCTCGGTGCTGCGCAAGATCCCGCTGCCCGCGCGCGTGACGGGCACGCTGGAGGCGGAGTCCGGCTTCAACGACGCCCCGGTGGTCATCCTCGTGGTGTCCCTGTCCACGGCGGGCCCGGTCGAGCACTGGTACGTCCTGCTGGGCGTGATCGTGCTGGAGCTCGCGATCGGTGCGGGCATCGGCCTCGCGGTGGGCTGGCTCGGCTCCTGGGGCCTCAGGCACGTGGCGCTGCCCGCGTCCGGCCTCTACCCGATCGCCGTCATGGCGATCGCCGTGGTGGCGTACGCGGCGGGCGCCCTGGCCCACGGCAGCGGCTTCCTCGCGGTGTACCTCGCCGCGATGGTGATGGGCAACGCGCGGCTGCCCCACTGGCCGGCCACGCGCGGATTCGCCGACGGCCTCGGCTGGATGGCCCAGATCGGCATGTTCGTCCTGCTCGGCCTGCTGGTCACCCCGCACGAGCTGGGTGACGACATCGTGCCCGCGCTGGTCATCGGGCTGGTGCTGACCATGGTGGCGCGACCCCTGAGCGTGGTGCTCTGCCTGTCGCCGTTCCGGGTGCCCTGGCAGGAGCAGACGCTGATGTCCTGGGCGGGACTGCGCGGCGCCGTGCCCATCATCCTGGCGACCATCCCCATGGTGGAGGGGGTCGACGCCAGCCGCCGGATCTTCAACATCGTCTTCGTGCTGGTCGTGGTCTACACCCTGGTCCAAGGCCCGACGCTGCCATGGCTCGGCCGCAAGCTGCGCCTGGGGGACGGCTCGGAGGCCGCGGACCTCGGCATCGAGTCGGCCCCGCTGGAGCGGCTGCGGGGGCACCTGCTGTCCGTGGCGATCCCCGACGAGTCGAAGATGCACGGCGTGGAGGTGGCCGAACTGCGGCTGCCGCACGGCGCCGCCGTGACGCTCATCGTGCGCGGGGGCGAATCCTTCGTTCCGCTGCCGACGACGATATTGCAGCGGCAGGACGAGCTCCTCGTCGTCGCCACGGACCCGGTCCGGGACGCGACCGAGAGCCGGCTGCGGGCCGTGGGGCACGGCGGCAAGCTGGCCGGCTGGCTGGGGACGGACGGGACGAACACCTGAGGGGCGTTTTGCCCCCTTTGTGATTCACAGGGCGGGCGGCCCCATGGTGCTCACTTTCACAGGCACACCCTCCTTGATCCCTGTACGATGAAGGCGTAACCCAGATCGAACCAACTCTGCCTGACGCAGAGCTGGCGCGACCGTATGGCGGTCGGGACACCCCTCCTCACCGGGCCCCGGCATCTACCGCAGTTCCGCGCAAGAGGACAGCTCTCGGCGCCGCCCACCCAGGGGCGCGCTACCAGGCGGCAGAAAGGCACGGGCCGTGGAGTCCACGGTCACCTCGAAGACGCCGGAGAACCCGACGGCTTCCGCCCGCCCGGGATACGGCCGGCTGCTGCGCACCCGCGGCGCCTGGACGTTCCTGCTCCCCGGTTTCGCGGCACGCCAGCCGTTCGCGATGCTGACCATCTCCATCGTGCTGCTGGTGCAGCACACCACCGGCTCGTACGGAGCGGCGGGCGCCGCCGCGGCCGCCACCGGTGTCTCCATGGCCCTGTTCGCGCCCTACAGCGGCCGCCTCGCCGACCGCTACGGGCAACGGGCCGTACTGGTCCCCGGCGTGCTGCTGCACGCGGCGTCCGGACTGACCCTCACGGCGCTCGCGCTGCTGGACGCGCCCCTGTGGGCGGTGTTCGTGGCCGCCGTTCCGACCGGCGCCTCGGTGCCGCAGGTCGGCCCGATGGTGCGGGCCCGCTGGGGCGTGAAGCTCAAGGACTCGCCGCTGATGACGACCGCGGCGGCCTTCGAATCCGTCACGGACGAACTGACCTTCGTGGTCGGACCGCTGCTGGCCACCGCTCTGTGCACGGCCGTCGACCCGGCCGCCGGCCTGGTCACGGAGGCCTCGCTCACCCTGATCGGCGGTCTGCTGTTCGCCGCGCAGAAGAGCACCCAGCCGTCGGTCTCCGGCGGCGGCCACGCGCGCGTGGAGCACGCTTCCGCCCTGCGCGTCCCCGGGGTGCGCGTGCTGATCGTGACCTTCCTGGGCATCGGCACCGTCTTCGGCGGCATGCAGGTCTCCCTGGCCGCGTTCACCGAGTCGATCGGCGAGCCGGGCCTGAACGGCGTCCTCTACGGTGTCTTCGCCGCGGGCAACATGCTCTCCGGCGTGGTCTGCGGCGCGATCGCCTGGAAGGTGGCACCGCAGCGCCGCCTGGTCGTCGGCTACGCGGCGCTCGCCCTCACCGCGTCGGGCCTGTGGGCCGCCCACTCGGTACCGGTCCTCGCGGGCCTCGGCCTGCTGGTGGGCATGTGCATCGCACCCGCCCTGATCACCGGCTACACCCTGGTCGAGAGCCTGGTCCCGGCCGGTGCCCGCACGGAGGCCTTCACCTGGCTGACCGGCGCGGTCGCGCTCGGCCAGGCCGCGGCCGTCACGGTCGCCGGACAGCTGGAGGACCGCCTCTGGTCGGGCGCCGGTTTCCTGGTCCCGATGGGCGGCACGGTCCTGGCCCTGGTGACCCTCCTGGCCCTGCGTTCCCGCCTGGCGGCACGGGCCAACGGCCGCACGGTCGCACGTGGCGTGGGTCACCGCGTGCCGGTGGCAGTGGACTGAGCGGCCGGAATACGTCACTATGGATCGTCGTTAGCACTCATCGAGTGAGAGTGCCAGGAGGAAGACAGTGCCGACCTACCAGTACCAGTGCACCGAGTGCGGCGAAGGCCTCGAGGCGGTGCAGAAGTTCACCGACGACGCCCTCACCGAGTGCCCCCAGTGCAAGGGCCGCCTGAAGAAGGTCTTCTCCGCGGTCGGCATCGTCTTCAAGGGCTCCGGCTTCTACCGGAACGACAGCCGCGGCTCCTCGTCGAGCAGCTCCCCGGCTGCGTCGAAGTCGTCGAGCACCTCGTCCTCGGGCTCGTCGTCCTCGGACTCCGGCTCGTCGAGCTCCGGCTCGAGCTCCTCGTCGAGCACGAGCAGCTCCTCCAGCAGCACCACCGCCGCGTAAGGCCTGATTCTTACGGGACCCTGTCGCCCTCGGGGCGACGGGGTCCTCGGTGTTTGTGCGGGCGGTTAGGGTGCGGGCATGGCGAACAAGGCGAACGTGACGGGCTCCGCGGAGCCGGACCCTGTGGGCTCTGTGAGCCGTGTGGGCTCTGCGGGCTCTGCGGGCTCTGCGGGCAAGGGGAGCGCCGGGATCGGTGTCATCGGCGGTTCGGGGTTCTACTCCTTCCTCGACGACGTGACCGAGGTCCGCATCGACACCCCGTACGGACCGCCGAGCGACTCCCTCTTCCTCGGCGAGGTCGCCGGCCGGCGGGTCGCCTTCCTGCCGCGGCACGGACGGGGTCACCACCTGCCACCGCACCGGATCAACTACCGGGCCAACCTGTGGGCGCTGCGCTCGGTCGGTGTGCGCCAGGTCCTCGCCCCGTGCGCCGTGGGCGGCCTGCGCCCCGAGTACGGACCGGGCACGCTGCTGGTCCCGGACCAGCTGGTCGACCGCACGAAGTCCCGGGCCAACACGTACTTCGACGGGCTGCCGCTGCCCGACGGTTCGGTGCCGAACGTCGTGCACGTGTCGCTGGCCGATCCCTACTGCCCCGCCGGGCGGGCGGTCGCGCTGAAGGCGGCGCGCGGCCGGGACTGGGAGCCGGTGGACGGCGGCACGCTGGTCGTCGTCGAGGGGCCGCGCTTCTCGACCCGCGCGGAGTCGCTGTGGCACCAGGCGCAGGGCTGGTCGGTGGTCGGCATGACCGGCCACCCGGAGGCGGCACTCGCCCGTGAGCTGGAGCTCTGCTACACGTCCCTGACCCTGGTCACCGACCTCGACGCGGGTGCGGAGACCGGGGAGGGCGTGTCGCACGACGAGGTGCTGCGGGTGTTCGCGGCGAATGTGGACCGGCTGCGGGGGGTGCTGTTCGACGCGGTGGCGGGGCTGCCTGCCGAGGGTGAGCGGGACTGCTTGTGCGTGAGTGCGCTGGGCGGGATGGATCCGGGGTTCGTGTTGCCGTAATCGGCGGCGGCGGTGTCGGCGGTGTCGGCGGCGGTGCAGGCAGCGGCGGTGTCGGTGTCGGCAGCGTGGCGGTGTCGGTTTCCGAAGCGTGCCGGTGTCGGTGTCGGCGGCGTGGCGGTGTCGGCAGCATTGACGGCGCCGGAGGGCCGGAGGGCCTCGCGCGGCCGGGAAGAACCGGACGTCGTCGTTCGGGTGAGGGAGTTGTCCCCAGGCCGGCCGTGGGTCCACAGGCCGGAGCGGGCGGTGGCGTGAGGCCTCATCGTGGGGAGCGCAAGCCGGTCCCTCGTCGCAGGTGGTGGTCTCCGTGTCTCTCGCCCGGTCCTCGGTCGTGCCCTCGTCTCCCTCCTGGTCCGTCGCCCCGGGCCCGCCCCGGGCCGAGGTGCCCGCGCCCCGTGAGGTGCCACGGTTCGATCCGGTCCGGGTCCGCGGCGGTCACCGCTCGGGCCGGCTCGCCCGGCACCGGCGCCGGGCTCTGGCCGCCGGGCTCGCGGTCACCGCTACGGCACTCGTGGCGGCGGGCCCGCGCGCTGCCGAGGGGGCCCGTGGTCATCCCCCGGCGCGGCCTCCCGCGCACACGGCCCCGACGGCCGGCGAGCAGCCCGTGCCCCGGGGTGGTGCCGCGGCGGCGGTGACGGCTCCGGTCCGCATCTCCGACGCGGCCACCGTGCGGTTGCTGCGGCCCGGCGACCGGGTTGACGTGATCGCCGCCGAGGAGACGGCGTCGGGCGGTGACGCCAGGGTGGTCGCGCGCGGCGCCAGGGTCACGAAGGTGCCGGAGCCGGTGGAGGGCGCGGGCGACGGCGGGGCGCTGATCGTGCTGTCCGTGCCCCGGGCGACCGCCGCGCGGCTGGCCGGCGCGAGTGCCACGGCGCGGTTGGCGGTGACCTTGTGGTGACGGACCTTGTGGTGACGAACCTTGGTGTGGCGGACGTTCTGCTGACGGACGTCGGGGCGACGGGCGCTCTCCGGACGCGGGCGGTGATGAGGCGCCCCGCGCTCACGGGCCCGGTCCCGTCACGTCCTTCGTCGGAGGGACCCAGGTATCCGGCCCGGCCTCCCCTTGCCGTAGGTTGCGGAGCGTTTTGTTCCACAAGCTGCTTGTGCGAGGAGAGGCCCCGAGGTGAGCGAGAAGAAGGAACCGAGCGTCTGGCAAGGCTTCAAGGCCTTCCTGATGCGCGGGAACGTCGTCGACCTGGCGGTGGCGGTGGTGATCGGTGCCGCCTTCACCAACATCGTCAACGCCCTGGTGAAGGGGATCATCAACCCGGTCGTCGGAGCCATCGGGACCAAGAACCTCGACCACTACAGCTCGTGTCTGAGTTCGAGCTGCAAGGGCGAGGAGGGCATCCAGATCCTGTGGGGTTCCGTGCTCGGCGCCACCCTGAGCTTCGTGATCACCGCCGCGGTCGTCTACTTCCTGATGGTCCTGCCCATGTCGAAGTACCTGGCCCGCCAGGAAGCCCGCCGGAAGGCCAAGGAGGGCACGCAGGAGGTCATGGAGGTGACCGAGCTGGAGGTGCTGAAGGAGATCCGCGACGCCCTGATCGCCCAGCGGGGCTCGGGACACGACCGGCGGTAGCGGCCGCCCGGGCGGTTCAGAGGTGGTGGGGCGGCTTCTCGTCCAGGAAGCGCTTGAGGTCCGCCGCACTGCCGCCGGAGTCGGTGCGCTCGCCCCAGCCCCGGTCGGTGTCGTCGGAGGACTGCTGGTCGAACGGGTCGTCGAAGACCAGCGCGGGCTTCGGCTCGCGCGGCTCGGGGCCGGGGGCGGTACTCATGCAACCAGGGTACGGTCGCGGAGAAAATCCCCGCGCCCTCTGCTGTGCTGGGACGCATGACGTCCAGCCCCACTCCCCCGCCCGTCCCCTCCGGCGCACCCGGCGCACCCGGCGACAGCGGGCCGCTGCGCAGGCTTCGGGCCCGTGGCCGCGACGAGCCGCACCGGACGGCCTCGCCGCTGGAGCTCTTCTTCGACCTGTGCTTCGTCGTGGCCGTCGCCCAGGCGGGTGTCGAGCTGGTGCACTCCGTCGCCGAGGGGCACGCGGGCCGGGGCATCCTCGACTACGCGATGGTGTTCTTCGCGCTGTGGTGGGCGTGGATGAACGTCACCTGGTTCGCCTCGGCGTACGACAACGACGACGTCCTCTACCGGGTCGTCACGCTGGTGCAGATCGCGGGTGTGCTGGTGCTCGCCGCTGGGGTGTCCCGGGCGTTCGAGGACCACGACTACCTCGTCGTCTGGCTGGGCTACCTCATCATGCGCGTGGCCCTGGCCGCCCAGTGGCTGCGGGCGGCCCGCGCCGGCGAGGGGGCGGAGCGGACGACGGCCCTGCGCTACGCCGGCGGCGTGCTGACGTGCCAGGTCGGCTGGCTCGGGGTGGTGTTCCTGCCCGAGGGGGCGCGGCCCTGGTGGTTCCTGGTCATGGCGCTGCTGGAGATGTGCGTGCCGCCCTTCGCCGAGAGGGGACACAGCACGTCCTGGCATCCCCGCCACATCGCGGAGCGCTACGGGCTGTTCACCATCATCGTGCTGGGCGAGACGATCGCGGCCGCCACGGTCGCGATGAAGTCCGGCATCGACGAGCACGACGCGCTGGGCGAGCTCCTCCCCGTCGCGGCGGGCGGGCTGCTGATCATCTTCGCGGCGTGGTGGATCTACTTCGTGGTGCCCATCCACGGCCATCTGCGGTCCAACCGGCAGGCGTTCCTGTGGGGCTACGGCCACTACCTGGTGTTCGCCTCGGCGGCGGCGATCGGGGCCGGGCTGGAGGTGGCCGTGGAGCAGACGGTCGGCAAGGCGCACGTCTCCACGCTGGCGGCGTCGGCGGCCGTGACCCTGCCGACGGCCCTGTACCTGCTCACGGTGTGGGCCCTGCACTCACGCCACTTCAAGCGGGGCGTCACTCAGCAGCTGGTGCTGCCGACGACCGCGCTGCTGGTGATCTGCTGTACGTTCCTGGGCCACTGGGCGGTGTTCGCCGCGGGCGCGGTGTGCGCGCTGTCGGTGGCGGCCGGGGAGACGCTCACCGTCCGCCCGGCCGCCGGGGTGGGCGGTCCGGTGCCCCCGACCGGGTGAGGTCGCCCGTGCCCGCCGCCCGGCCGCCCGGCCAGGTGAACCCGTGGCCCCGACCCGGGCGAGCTCACCCGCAGGCCGCTCCCCGCGGACCGGCGGCGACGAACCGGCACGGCACCCGCCGGTCCGGTGCGCCCGCCGGGGCCGGCGGCTGAACGACACCGACCGGGTCAGGTCACCCGTGGACGACACTGTCGCCCATGACAGTTGACGCACTGACGGATGTCGCCGGCCTGCGGGTGGGGCACGCGACACGTATCGGCGACGGTTGGCTCACCGGCACCACGGTCGTGCTCGCCCCGGAGGGCGGGGCCGTGGCCGCCGTGGACGTGCGGGGCGGCGGCCCCGGCACCAAGGAGACGGACGCGCTGGATCCGCGCAACGTGGTGCGGACGGTGGAGGCGGTCGTGCTGACCGGCGGCAGCGCGTACGGGCTCGACGCGGCGTCGGGGGTGATGGCCTGGCTGGAGGAACGCGGGCGCGGGATCCGGGTCGGGGCGGACCCCGCGCATGTCGTGCCGGTGGTGCCCGCCGCCTGCGTCTTCGACCTGGGGCGGGGCGGTGACTTCCGGGCCCGGCCGGACGCGGCGACCGGCCGGGCCGCGGTCGAGGCCGCCGCGGCGAGCGAACCCGGCGCGCCCGTACCGCAGGGGTGTGTGGGTGCGGGCACGGGAGCGGTGACGGGGGTGGTGAAGGGCGGCGTGGGCAGCGCGAGCACGGTGCTCGGGTCGGGGATCACGGTGGCCGCGCTGGTGGTGGCCAACGCGGCGGGATCGACGGTGGATCCGGAAACGGGGGTGCTCTACGGGGAGTTGTTCGAGGGACGGGTGGAGTATCCGGAGGCGGCCCTTCACGCGGCCGCGCAGCGGCGCCTCGCCGAGACGGCCGCGAGGAGCACGCCGCCGCCGCTCAACACCACGCTCGCGGTGGTGGCCACGGACGCGGAGCTGACGAAGGCGCAGGCGCAGAAGCTGGCCGGCACGGCGCACGACGGCATCGCCCGGGCGGTGCGTCCGGTGCATCTGCTCAACGACGGGGACACGGTGTTCGCGCTGGCGACCGGGGGCCGCGCCCTGGACGCCGCGAACCCGCTCGCGCTCAACGAGATCCTCGCGGCGGGCGCCGACATGGTGACGCGCGCGATCGTGCGGGCCGTGCGGGCCGCGGAGCCGGTCGACGGGCCGGGTGGGACGTGGCCGTCGTACGGGGAGCTGTACGCGGGCCGCTGAGCAGGTCCGCGACGCACAGCGGAGCCACAGCGGTCCCGGAATTTGTCGCGGTTCTGTCACGTGACGGCCTTCATGGGGAACGGACGGAACCCCACCGGTTCCCCGGCCCCTCTTGTCCCACGTACCGGAGCGGATCAACGCGACATCACATGAACTGGGAGCAGCCCGTGACAACGCCGAACATTTCAGCGCGGCGCACTCTGGGGGCCTGTGCCGCCCTGATGGTCGGCGCCCTGACGCTCACCGCCTGCGGTGGCAGCGCCAAAGCCGAGAACGACGCCAAGGGCGGTGACGGCGGCACCAAGACGTCCGTCGCGAAGATCGCCATCTCGGCGAAGGACGGTTCGACCGGAGCGTCCATCAACTCGACGGGCGTGAAGGTCAGCGACGGGAAGCTGACCGACGTGAAGATGACGGTCGCGGGCAGCGGTCAGACCGTCGCGGGCTCGGTGTCGTCCGACGGCAAGGTCTGGAAGCCGAAGGAGCAGCTGGAGCGCGGCACGAAGTACCAGATATCGGCGACCGCCAAGGACGCGGACGGCCGGACGGCCGCGGCCAACTCGATCTTCACCACGGTGACGACGTCGAACAGCTTCATCGGCACGTACACGCCGGACAACGGCACCACGGTCGGTGTGGGCATGCCGGTGTCGTTCACCTTCGACAAGCCCATCACCGAGCGCAAGGACGTGCAGTCGCACATCACGGTGAACTCCAGCAGCGGGCAGAAGGTCGTCGGGCACTGGTTCAACGGGCAGCGGCTGGACTTCCGGCCGGAGGAGTACTGGAAGGCCGGCTCCAAGGTCACGATGAACATCGACCTGGACGGGGTCGAGGGCGCGAAGGGCGTCTTCGGTGTGCAGAAGAAGACGGTCACCTTCACGGTGGGCCGTTCCCAGGTCTCCACGGTCGACGTCAACACCCAGACCATGACGGTCGTCCGGGACGGCAAGACGATCAAGACGGTCCCGATCTCGGCGGGCAGCCCGGAGCACACCACCTACAACGGGCAGATGGTGATCTCCGAGAAGTTCGTGCAGACGAGGATGAACAGCCGGACGGTGGGGCTGGGCGGCGAGTACGACATCCCGGACGTGCCGCACGCGATGCGTCTGACGACGTCGGGCACGTTCATCCACGGCAACTACTGGTACAACAAGGGCAATCCGCCCTTCGGCCGCGCGGGCACCAGCCACGGCTGCGTCGGTCTCGCCGATGTCCAGGGCGCGGGGGGCAGCACGCCCGCCAAGTGGTTCTACGACAACTCCCTGATCGGGGACGTGGTGGTCGTGAAGAACTCCCCCGACAAGACGGTGGCGCCGGACAACGGACTCAACGGCTGGAACATGCCGTGGAGCCAGTGGGTCGCGGACAGCGCTTCCTGAGCGGCTGGGTGACCACCCGAAAGAGCGCCCCAACTGGGGTTTTTGACGGAGCGACCGGGCCGCGCGGGAACTTTTCGCGCGGCTCGCGCGTTTTCCCGGACGTACGTTTTCTCGGTTCCCGGACATGATGTCCGACCGAGGGGCTACGGTATGCACTCACAAGGTGACATGCAGCAACGCCGGGAGAAACCTTGAGCGTTCCGTACGAGACGGCAGCGTACGAACCCCACGACTCGCCCGAGTCTCCGGAGGAGCACCTCGCGCGACTCCTCGGCCGCGCCCTGAACTCCTTCGAGCTACCGGACGAGACGATAAGGCGTCTGGACTGCGCGCTGGCGCACGACGGTTCGCTGCACTCGGCGCACCACAGCGCGGGCCTGCACCGGGAGACGTACCGGCACACCTGGCTGCTGGCCGACGGTTCGGCGCTCACCCTGTGGGAGCTCGTCCACAACACCGCGCCGGACAGCGAGCCGCAGCACGAGGTGTACGTGGACGAGGAGGAGCTGCGCGCCGCCACCGCACGGCTGCCGCTGCCGCCGGACACCCCGGACTTCGAGCTGCCGGTGACGGTGCAGCTGTCCCCGGTCCCCTCGCCCCGGCACGCGTACGCCGGGGAGAATTCGGCGGACCACGCGCGCAGGTTACTGCGCCGGGCGGAGAACGCGGACCGTCCGGGCGAGGACACGGCGGCCCGGCTGGCCACGGCGTCCGGACACCAGATCACCCAGGCCTTCGGCCGGCCGTGCCGCGCCGGCCGGGCCGGACTGGGCTTCTCGCTCTACGAGCACGCGTTCCTGCTGCGCGACGGCGAGGAGATCTCCCTCTGGGAGGTCGAGCACACGGCGACGCCGGACGGACGGCACATGTGCGAGGTGTACGCCAGCGAGGACGCGGCGCGCGAGGCGATGGAGCGACGGGCGGCGCAGCTCTCCTGAGAGGGCCTCAGCACTTCCCTGAGAGGCCTCAGTGCCGGTCGCCGAGGTGGCGCACCAGCTCGGCGAAGGCGGCTCTCTCCTCGCCGGTCAGCTCCACGGACTCCGACCGGTGACCGGTCTGCCGCTGCTGCGGGAGGGCGGGGAGCGGGTGGCCTTCGGGCCATCGGGAGAGGTGCTCGGGCATGCGCCCCAGTAGACACCACGACCCGGGACTCATGGTCCCGGGTCGTGATTTTCGTGATCTATCTCGCAGGCGGCATGAACGGTTCACACACCCCGAAAGGGGCGAACCTCCAGCACCTCACCGCTTCACGCCGCCACGGGCTGCTTCGTCTCCGCCGCCGGCACCGCGCCGCTCTCGCCGGAGGCCGTCGCGGCGCCCGGGGCCGGCTTGCGCATGCCCTTCAGGACGACGACCAGGGCGGTCGTGACGCAGACGCCCGCGGCGATGGCCACCAGGTAGAGGAAGGGGTTGCCGATCAGCGGGACCACGAAGATGCCGCCGTGCGGGGCGCGCAGGGTGGCGCCGAAGGCCATCGACAGGGCGCCGGTGACCGCGCCGCCCGCCATGGAGGCCGGGATGACGCGCAGCGGGTCGGCGGCCGCGAAGGGGATCGCGCCCTCGGAGATGAAGGAGGCGCCGAGCACCCAGGCGGCCTTGCCGTTCTCGCGCTCGGTCTGGGTGAAGAGCTTGCCGCGCACGGTCGTCGCCAGGGCCATGGCCAGCGGCGGGACCATGCCGGCCGCCATCACCGCGGCCATGATCTTCATCGCCGAGTCGCTGGGGCTGGTGACGGCGATGCCGGCCGTGGCGAAGGTGTAGGCGACCTTGTTGACGGGGCCGCCGAGGTCGAAGCACATCATCAGGCCGAGGAGGGTGCCGAGCAGGATCGCGTTGCTGCCGGACAGGCCGTTCAGCCAGTCGGTCATGCCCTTCTGGGCCTCGGCGATGGGCTTGCCGATGACGACGAACATCAGGAACCCGACGATCGCCGAGGAGATCAGCGGGATCACCACCACGGGCATGATGCCGCGCAGTGCCGCCGGGACGTTCACCTTCTGGATCGCCATCACCACGCCGCCGGCGATCAGACCGGCCGCGAGACCGCCGAGGAACCCGGCGTTGATGTTGAACGCGATCATGCCGCCGACGAAGCCGGGCACGATGCCGGGCCGGTCGGCCATGCCGTAGGCGATGTAGCCGGCCAGGACCGGGACGAGGAAGCCGAAGGCGACGCCGCCGATCTGGAAGAGCAGCGCGGCCCAGCTGTCGGCCTGGGTCCACAGGAAGTGGTCCATCACCGACGGCGCCTTGTTGATCTTGTAGCCGCCGATCGCGAAGCCGAGGGCGATCAGCAGACCGCCCGCCGCGACGAAGGGCACCATGTAACTGACGCCGGACATCAGCCACTTGCGCAGCTTGGTGCCGTAGCCCTCGCCGGACTCGCCGGAGCGCTCCACGGGAGTGGCCGGGGCGGATCCGGAGGTGACCTCACCGCGGGCGGCCTTCTCGCGCACCTCGGCGATGAGTTCGGCGGGACGGTTGATGCCCGCCTTCACGCCGACGTCCACGGTGGGCTTGCCGGCGAACCGCTCCTTCTCGCGCACGGGCACGTCGTGCGCGAAGATCACGGCGTCCGCCGCCGCGATGACCTGCGGGTCGAGCCGGGTGAAACCGGCCGATCCCTGGGGCTCGACGGTGAGTTCGACGCCCGCCTCCCGGCCGGCGTTCTCCAGCGACTCGGCCGCCATATAGGTGTGGGCGATGCCGGTGGGGCAGGAGGTGACGGCGACGATACGGAACGGGCGCTGCGGGGACGGCTCGTCCGCGGCGGCGTCGTCGCCGGTGACCGTGGCGGCGGCGGGAGAGGCCGCTCCCGCCGACGCCACGGGGTCTTCGGAAGCCGCCGGTGCGGATGCCTCCGGCTCGTCGCCGCGGATCAGTGCCGCCGCGGCCGGGGCGTCGCCCACCGCGCGCAGGGCGTCGGTGAACTCGCTGTCCATCAACTGGCGGGCCAGCGACGACAGGATCGTCAGATGGGCGTCGTCGGCGCCGGCCGGCGCGGCGATCAGGAAGATCAGGTCGGCCGGGCCGTCCGGGGCACCGAAGTCGATGCCGTCGGCGCTGCGTCCGAACGCGAGCGTCGGCTCGGTGACGTGCGCGCTGCGGCAGTGCGGGATGCCGATGCCGCCGTCGAGGCCGGTCGGCATCTGGGCCTCACGGGCGGCCACGTCGGCGAGGAAGCCGTCCAGGTCGGTCACCCGGCCCAGGGCCACCATGCGCTCCGCGAGGGCACGGGCCGCCGCTTCCTTGGTGTCGGCGGACAGGTCGAGGTCGACCAGGTCCGCCGTGATCATGTCGCTCATCGCGGGCTCCTTAGCACGCGTATCGCCCGGTGGGAGGGGTGGGCGGGGAGGGGGACGGGGGTGCGGTGGGGGGTGAGGGAGGCGGGGGCGGGGCCGGTGAGTAACGGGGAGAGGGCCCGCCGCCCGCGCGTCGGCCGGCGGTGCTCGTCGTACGTCATGTGACCGGCTCCTTCAGCACGCGGTCCGCCGGGACCTCGGCCGTGACCGTGACCGCCGCCGGGTCCAGGTCGCCCGGCGTCGGCATCACACTGCCGGGCAGCTGGACGGCCGCGGCGCCGTGCGCGACCGCGGAGGCGAGGGCCTCGGGGCCGTTGCCGCCGGCGATCAGGAAACCGGCGAGGGAGGAGTCGCCGGCACCCACGTTGCTGCGCACGGCGGCCACGCGCGCGCTGCCGAACCAGGCGCCCTGGTCGCAGACGAGCAGCTGTCCGTCGGCGCCCAGGCTCGCGAGGACGGCCCGGGCTCCCATCTCGCGCAGCTCCTCGGCGGCCTTCACGGCGTCGCCGACCGTGGCGAGGGGACGGCCCACGGCCTCGGAGAGTTCCTCGGCGTTCGGCTTGACCACGTCGGGCCGCTCGCGCAGGGCGGCCAGCAGCGCGGGCCCGGAGGTGTCCAGGGCGATCCGGGCCCCGGCGGCGTGCGCGCGGGCGACCAGCTCGGCGTACCAGGAGGGCGCGAGGCCGCGCGGGAGGCTGCCGCAGCAGGCGATCCAGGACGCCTCGCGGGACTGCTGCCGCACGGTCTCCAGGAGCAGTTCCCGCTCGGCGGCGGACAGTTCGGGGCCGGGCGCGTTGATCTTCGTCAGGACGCCGTCGGACTCGGCGAGGGCGATGTTCGAGCGGGTCGCCCCGGCGACCGGGACGGGCGCGACCTCGATGCCCTGCTGGTCGAGCAGTTCGGCGACGAGGGCGCCCGGGGCGCCGCCCAGGGGCAGGACCGCCACCGTGCGCCGGCCCGCGGCGGCGACCGCCCGCGAGACGTTCACGCCCTTGCCTCCGGGGTCCATCCGCTCGCCGGTGGCGCGGATGACCTCGCCGCGGTCGAGGGACGGCACCTCGTAGGTGCGGTCCAGGGACGGGTTGGGGGTGACGGTGAGGATCATGCGCGCACTACTTCCGTGCCGCCGCGCTCGATCGCGACGGCGTCTTCGGGGCTCAGCCCGCTGTCGGTGATCAGCAGGTCCACATCGCTCAGGTCGCCGAAGCGCGCGAAGTGCTCCTCGCCGTGCTTGGTGGAGTCGGCGAGCAGCACCACGCGGCGGGCGGCGGCCACGGCCGCGCGCTTGACCGCGGCCTCGGCGAGATCGGGGGTGGTCAGGCCGTGCTCGGCGGAGAAGCCGTTGGCGGCCACGAACAGCACGTCGGCGCGGATCTCGCCGTACGCCCGCAGCGCCCAGGCGTCCACGGCGGCGCGGGTGCGGTGCCGTACGCGCCCCCCGACCAGGTGGAGCTGGATGCCGGGGTGGTCGGCGAGGCGGGCCGCGATCGGCAGGCTGTGCGTGACGACGGTGAGGGAGGCCTCCAGCGGGAGGGCGGAGGCCATCCGGGCCACCGTCGTCCCGGCGTCGAGGATCACCGTGCCCTCAGCGGGGAGTTCGGCGAGGGCCGCCTTGGCGATCCGGTCCTTCTCGTCGGCGGCGGTCGTCTCGCGTTCGGCCAGATCCGGCTCGAAGTCGAGGCGCCCGGCGGGGATGGCCCCGCCGTGCACGCGGCGGACCAGGCCCGCGCGGTCGAGGGCCTTCAGGTCCCGGCGGATCGTCTCCGCCGTCACCTGGAACTCCTCGGCCAGCGACACGACATCCACTCGGCCGCCGTCACGGGCGAGCCGGAGAATCTCCTGCTGCCGCTCCGGTGCGTACATGTCCGTTCGCCTCCGCCTCATGCCCGAACGTGTGGTTTCAGCGGGAGGCTACGCCGAGATGTCCGCGAAGTAAACAGGTTCGGACCCAATCGGGCATGAGCCCGGGCGTGGGCTCGGACCCGGGCATGCACTCGAGCGCGGCTCGGGCGTGGACTCGGACCCGGGCATGAGCTCGGGCGGGCTCGGATCCGGGCATGAGCTCCGGGTTGACTCGGGCGTGCACTCGGACCCGGGCATGAACTCCGGTCTCAGCCCGGGCATCGGCTCGGGCAGGGCCGGAAACGCAGGCGGGCCCGGCACCCGGAGGTGCCGAGCCCGAGGGGCGGCCGGCGGCTCAGGAGACCAGCACCGGCTCCCTCTCCTCCACCGGCGCCTGCTCCCCCTCCACGTGCTGCGCGGGCCGCTTCGGCAGCGCGAACATCAGCAGGAAGATGGCGCCCATCAGCGCGGCGACCCAGCCCAGCGCGTTCTGGAACGCGTCCGCGAAGGCCGGACCGATCTGCTCCCGCCGCAGATGGTCGGAGATCGTGCCGAAGAAGACCACCGACACCAGGCCGAGGCCCAGCGCGTTGCCCATCTGCTGCACGGTGTTGATGAGCCCCGACGCCGAACCGGCGTGCTCGCGCGGCACCTCCGAGAGGATCGCGTCGGTCAGCGGCGCGACGATCAGCCCCATGCCCACGCCCATCACGACGAGCGGAAGCGCCATCTGCCAGGGAGCGATGTCCAGGCCGTAGTGCCCGGACTCCCAGATGTAGAGCAGCACCCCGGCCGCCATCACCAGCGCACCGGCCTGGAGCACCTTGCGGCCGAAACGCGGGACCAGCTTCTGCACCGACATCCCGGCGGCCAGCGACACGGCGATCGAGAACGGCACGCCGGTCAGTCCGGCCTTGAGCGGGCTCCAGCCCAGCCCGGCCTGCATGTACAGCGTCCACACCAGGAAGAACACGCCGAGCGCGACACCGAAGACGGTCTGCACCGCGATCCCGGCCGCGAAGCTCTTCACCCTGAACAGCGACAGCTCGACCAGCGGGGAACCGTCCCGCGCCGCCTTGCGCCTCTCGTACGCCACCAGCACCGCGAGGACGACGAGCGAGCCGGCCATCGAGACGTACCCCCACACCGGCCAGTGCAGCTCACGGCCCCGGGTGAGCGGGTAGATCAGCATCAGCAGGCCCAGCGTCACCAGCGCGATGCCCACCAGGTCCAGCTTCAGGGCGCGCGGCGCCTTCGACTCGGTGATGAAACGGCTGCCGAGGATCAGGCCCGCGACACCCACGGGCAGGTTGATCAGGAAGATCGGCCGCCACTCCCAGCCGAACAGGTTCCACTCGGTCAGCAGCGCGCCGAGCAGCGGCCCGGACACGGCCCCGAGACCGACGACCGCGCCGAACAGCCCGAACACCTTGCCCCGCTCGTGCGCCGGGAAGGTCGCGTGCACGATCGACAGCACCTGCGGCACCATCAGCGCCGCCATGCCGCCCTGGAGGAAGCGCGAGGCGACCAGCATCTCCGGGTTCACCGCGAGGCCGCACAGCGCGGAGGCGACCGTGAAGCCGCCGATGCCGACGAGGAAGATCCGCTTGCGGCCGTGGATGTCGCCGAGCCGCCCGCCGGTGATCAGCCCTGCCGCGAAGGCGAGGGCGTACCCGGCGGTGATCCACTGGATCTGGCTGAAGGAGGCGCCCGCGTCGCGCTGGATCGACGGGATGGCGATGTTGACGATCGTCACGTCGACGAGGTCCATGAAGGCCGCGGTCATCACGATCGCGAGGGCGAACCAACGCCGGCGGTCGGTCCCGCCGCCCGCCGTGCCCGGGGTGGTGTCGGTGGAGTTCATGCTGTGAAGGTAGACGGGCAATAGGTCAGATCATGTCCTAGTGGTACGGCATCCTCGTCGGCATGACGACGGACACCCCGGCACGGCTCCTGACGCTCCTCTCCCTCCTCCAGACGCCCCGCGAATGGCCCGGCGGCGAGCTCTCCGAGCGGCTCGGGGTCTCCCGCCGCACGGTCCGGCGCGACATCGACCGGCTGCGTGAACTGGGCTACCCCGTGCAGGCGACCAAGGGCTCCGACGGCGGCTACCGGCTCGTCGCGGGGAAGGCCATGCCGCCGCTCGTGCTCGACGACGAGGAGGCCGTAGCCATCGCGGTCGGGCTGCGCGCCGGGGCCGGACACGCCGTGGAGGGCCTGGACGAGGCGTCGGTGCGGGCGCTGGCCAAGCTGGAGCAGGTGCTGCCGGGCCGGCTGCGCCACCGCGTGACCACTCTCCAGGCCGCGACCACCCCGCTGACCAGCGGCGACGGGCCGAGCATCGCGCCCGAGACCCTGACCGTCATGGCCTCGACGGTGGCCGGGCACGAACGGCTGCGGTTCGCCTACCGCGCCGCGGACGGCACCGAGTCACGGCGTCTGACAGAGCCGTACCGGCTGGTCTCGACGGGCCGCCGCTGGTACCTGGTCGCCTACGACATCGACCGCGACGACTGGCGCACGTTCCGCGTCGACCGGGTCAGCGAGCCGTTCGCCACCGGGGCCCGGTTCGCACCGCGGGAGCTGCCGACGGGGGACGCGGCGGAGTACCTGCGGCGCTCCGTGCAACGGCAGCAGCAGACCTACGACTTCGAGGTCACGTTCGCCGCGCCGGCCGGCTTCGTCGCCGCCCGGGTGCCGCGCTGGCTGGGCACGCCCGAGCCGTTGGACGAGGGCAGGTGCCGGCTGCGGGGGTCGGCCGGAGACGCCGTTCAGTGGGTGGCGTTCCGGCTGGCGATGCTGGAGTGCGACTTCGTGGTGCACCAGCCGGAGGAACTGGTGACGGCGGTGCGGGAGCTGGGGGCGCGGCTGAGCCGAGCGGCGGGCGAGGGCCGCGGCTCGGGCGGGGAGGTGAGCTGACGGCGCGCCCGGTGCCGGACGTCACGGTCCGGCACGGATGCCCTCAGGACTCAGGACCACCTCCTCACGGCGCCCAGGGGAAGTCCCGCAGCGCGGCGAGATTGCGCAGGGCGAGTCCCGCCGGACCCTCCGGTCCCTCCACGGGCCCGTCCCCCTCGGCCCAGGCCTCCAGGGCGGCACGGACGGCCGCACTCGCCACGGCGGCGGCGAAGCGCAGCTCGGGGCTGACGGCGGAGGGTTCCCCGCCAGTCGCCCGCGTGGTCTCCTCCCCCACCCCGGCAACGTTGTCGCCGCTGCTCCGAGCCTCTGGCGTCCGGGAGCCCCGGGTCGCGTCTGCACGTGTCACCCGGTGCGCCAGCACCTCGCCCAGCAACCGCTCCGAGGTCTGGCACACCTCCGCCCACACCCTGCGCAGCGACGGGTTCGCCTCGGCCAGGCGCAGCAGCGTGCGGACCCACTCCCAGGAGGCCGCCGAGACGCCGAGGCCGGGAGTGAGGGTGTGGTGGACCCCCTGCTCCAGGGCTCTGAGCACTCCGGTGCCGGCGGGGGCGGCGCGTACCGCCTCCACCCAGCGCTGGGCGCCGGCCGCGTAGAGCGGGGCGACGGCCTCCTCCTTGGTCGCGAAGTACCGGTAGAAGGTGCGCGGGGCGATGCCGGCGGCCTGGGCGATGTCCTCCGCGCGGGTGGCGCGCAGACCGTGCCGTACGAAGAGGCCGGCCGCGGCCCGGGCGATCTCCATGCGGGTCTCGGCCTTGCGCCGCTCGGTCAGTGAGGGCGGAGACGGGGGCGGGGTGGTGCTGCTCACGCCCGGCAGGCTATGCCCATGTGACACAATCTGCCATCTGGCGGGCCACCCCGTGGTTCAGGTACGGGGTGGCCCGCTCTCCAACCCTTCTGGAATGCCCTCCTCCGGAACGGCATCCGGAACACCCTCCGGAAACGACATCCGGCGAGACACGACGAACCCGTGCGACGAACCGGGCACGACGAAAGCCGGGCCCGGCGTCCGGGGGGAAGGACGCCGAGGCCCGGCCTCGGGGAAAGTCCCGGCGCCGGGGGGAGTGCGACGGGACTTTGGCTGGTGGGTCAGGGTGCGACCCGGGTCCGAACTGGTGGACCCAGAAGTCTTGTTCCCTGACTCCGCGGATTGAAGCGGCGTTACAACGCCATGTTTGCGCTGTCTTTCGCCACCCGGCGTACGCGGTGCCCTCCGGGCGCACACGCTCCGTCACCCACCGGCTGTGGGGACGGGTCGTACGCCCGGACGCTCACCGTGCTCACCGGCCTCGCGCCGCCCGCGCGGACACGTGCCGGAGGCGGGGCGGGGGCGGGCGGTGGTCACGCCGCCGCGTCGAACCCGGTGCTGCGGGCCAGCTTCTTCAGCTCCAGCAGCGCGTGCTTCTCGATCTGCCGGATGCGCTCGCGGGTCAGGCCGTGCTCCTTGCCGACCTCGGTCAGCGTGCGCTCCCGGCCGTCCTCGATGCCGTAGCGCATCTTGATGATCGAGGCCGTGCGCTGGTCGAGGCGGCCGATCAGGTCGTCGAGCTCCTCGCTGCGCAGCAGGGTGAGCACCGACTGCTCGGGCGACACCGCGGAGGTGTCCTCCAGGAGGTCGCCGAACTGGGTCTCGCCCTCGTCGTCCACCGACATGTTCAGCGAGACCGGGTCGCGGGCCCAGTCGAGCACGTCGGTGACGCGCTCGGGCGTGGAGCCGAGCTCGGCCGCGATCTCCGCGGGCTCCGGGTCCCGGCCGTGCTCGCGGTTGAACTCGCGCTGCACACGGCGGATCCGGCCGAGCTCCTCCACGAGGTGGACGGGCAGGCGGATCGTGCGGGACTGGTCGGCTATCGAGCGCGTGATGGCCTGGCGGATCCACCACGTCGCGTACGTGGAGAACTTGAAGCCCTTGCGGTAGTCGAACTTCTCGACCGCGCGCACCAGGCCGGCGTTGCCCTCCTGGATCAGGTCCAGCAGGGGCAGGCCGCTGCGGGGGTAGCGGCGGGCGACGGCCACGACCAGGCGCAGGTTCGAGCGGATGAAGACATCCTTGGCCCGCTCGCTCGCGTCGACCAGGGCCCGCAGCTCCTCGGGCGAGGCCCCGGCCTTGTTCTCCTCCAGGCCGTCGAGGATCTGCTGGGCGAACACACCCGCTTCGATGATCTGCGACAGCTCGACTTCCTTGGCGGCGTCGAGCAGCGGTGTGCGCGCGATCTCGTCGAGATACATGCCGACCAGGTCGCGGTCGGCGATCTCGCCGCCATGGGCGCGAACACTGCTTGCCGCGTCGGCCGTCTCGCCGGTGGCGGACTGACGACGGGCGACGGCACGGGTTGCCATGCGAGCTCCCTTGCGATGGTGAGGTCAGCGGGTGGTCCTTCGGACGCGGGACTCCGTCTTCCGGGACCTTCCGGACTCTCCTCGGGTGCCCTGCATCCGATGGAAACAACGACTGGAATCAGGACAGAATTCCCAACCCGGCCTCCGATTTTTCTGATCATGCAGTACCCTGTCCGGCCACACAGGGAGGCCGGATGCCGTCGGAGCGTACAGAGGTGCAGGTCAGACCAGGAGTCGAGGACGACCTCGAAGCTCTCACAGCCCTCTACAACCACTATGTACGTGAGACGGCGATCACATTCGACACCGTGATCTTCACTCCGGAGGAGCGCCGCCCTTGGCTGCTCTCCCACCTTGAAGACGGGCCGCACCGGCTGATGGTTGCCAGGGAACCGGGTGCACAGCGGATCCTCGGGTACGCCACTTCCAGCCCTTTCCGGCCGAAGCCCGCCTATGCCACCTCCGTGGAGACGTCCGTGTACGTCGCCCCGGACGCGGGCCGCCGCGGCGTCGGCACCCTCCTCTACGCGGCTCTCTTCGAGGCCCTGTCGGGCGAGGACCTGCACCGGGCCTACGCGGGCATCGCCCAGCCGAACGAGGCGTCGGCCCGGCTGCACGAGCGCTTCGGTTTCCGGCACGTCGGCACGTACCGGGAGGTCGGGCGCAAGTTCGGCCGCTACTGGGACGTGGCCTGGTACGAGAAGCCGCTCTAGGTGCTCAGCCGAACTGGACCGACCGCTTCGCCAGGCCCATCCAGAACCCGTCGATCACCGACTTCTGGGCGTCCAGCTCACCGGCCGCGTCGGCCGCGCCCATGGTCACGAACAGCGGGGCGAAGTGCTCGGTGCGCGGGTGGGCCAGCTGCCCCGCGGGTGACTTGCGGGTGAAGTCGAGCAGGGCGTCCACGTCGCGCGCCTCCAGCGCCCGGCGGCCCCAGTCGTCGAACTCGGCCGACCAGGCGGGGACGCCGCCCTGACGGAGCGCGGCCAGGTTGTGGGTGAAGAAGCCGGAGCCGACGATCAGCACGCCCTCGTCCCGCAGCGGGGCGAGCCTGCGGCCGATCTCCATGAGCCTCACCGGGTCGAGCGTCGGCATGGACACCTGGAGGACCGGGAGGTCGGCGTCCGGGTACATCTCGACCAGGGGGACGTAGGCGCCGTGGTCGAGACCGCGGTCGGGGACGTCCTGGACGGGCATGCCGGGGGCGCGCAGCAGCTTGCGTACGGACTCGGCGAGCTCCGGTGCGCCGGGTGCGTCGTACGTCACCCGGTAGTAGTGCTCGGGGAAGCCCCAGAAGTCGTAGACGAGCGGGACGGTCTCGGTGGCACCGAGGGCGAGCGGGGCCTCCTCCCAGTGGGCGGAGACGATCAGGACGGCCTTGGGGCGCGGCAGTCCGGCGGACCAGGCGGCCAGTTCACCGGGCCAGACGGGGTCGTCCGCCAGGGGCGGCGCGCCGTGGCTGAGGTACAGAGCGGGCATGCGCTCCTGAGTGGCGGCGGACATGCTGCGGCTCCTTCCACAATGGTTCCTGACAAAACTGTACGAGCCATTTATTTAAAGTTCAAGAAGGGTCCACGTAGAGTGGGACATATGAAGGCACCCGCATCCGCACCGACACCCGGCTCCGCCGCGGAGCCCCAGGAACCGCGCTGGCTCACCGACGAGGAGCAGCGTGTCTGGCGTTCGTTCTTGGAGGGCGTCACCCTCCTCGACGACCACCTCGACCGTCAGCTCCAGCGCGACGCGGGCATGCCGCACGTCTACTACGGCCTTCTGGTCAAGCTCGCCGAGGCGCCGCGGCGGCGGCTGCGGATGACCGAGCTCGCCATGCTGGCGAAGATCACCCGGTCCCGGCTCTCGCACGCGATCGCGCGCCTGGAGAAGAACGGCTGGGTCCGGCGCGAGGACTGCCCCGACGACAAGCGGGGCCAGTTCGCCGTCCTCACGGACGAGGGTCTCGACGTGCTGCGGAAGACCGCGCCGGGCCATGTGGAGGCCGTGCGCCAGGCGGTCTTCGACCGGCTCACCCCGGAACAGCAGAAGTCCCTCGGCGAGATCATGCGGATCGTCGCCGAGGGACTTCAGCCGGCCGAAGCGGGGGCGGACCTGCCCTGGCTCCGCTGACGCGGGGCCGGGGCAGGTCCTGGATTCCATAGGTACGGGGCGTCCCCTTCCCCGTGCCTACGGATGGCCCGAAGGGGTGGCGTGCGCGGCCGTCAGTGGGCGACGACCGGAACCGGCACCTCGTCCGCCGCACCCTCCTCGGAGGACGCCACCGTCGTACCGCCCGGACGGCCGGCGTTGACGAAGGTCAGGGCGATCGCGGCGGCCACCACCAGGATGCCGACGGCGAACCAGATGGCGCTGGTGTAGCCCTCCACCATGGCCTCCAGCTGGACCAGCTGCTGCTGGGACCGGCTGGTCGCGCCGGCGATGTGGTCGGCGACGTACGCCGTGGTCGCCGAGGCGGCGATGGTGTTCAGCAGGGCCGTGCCGATCGCGCCGCCCACCTGCTGCGAGGTGTTGACCATCGCGGAGGCGACACCGGCGTCCCGCGGCTCGACGCCCTGGGTGGCCAGCGACATGGCCGGCATGAACGCCGTACCCATGCCGAGACCGAGCAGCAGCATCGCCGGCAGCAGCAGGGCCGCGTACGAGGAGCCGATCTCCAGCTGGGTCAGCAGCAGCATGCCGAGCGCGGCGACCAGGAAGCCGGGGCCCATCAGCAGGCGCGGCGCGACCCGGGTCATCAGACGGGTGCCGATCTGGGTGGAGCCCGTGATCATGCCCGCGATCATCGGCAGGAAGGCGAACCCGGTCTTGACCGGCGAGTAGCCCTTCACGATCTGGAGGTAGTAGGTCAGGAAGAGGAACAGGCCGAACATCGCGATGATCGCGAGACCGAGGGAGAGGTAGATCCCGCCGCGGTTGCGCTCGGTGATCACGCGCAGCGGCAGCAGCGGGGCCTTGACCTTGGCCTCGACGAGCACGAAGGACGCCAACAGCACGACCGAGGCGACGAACATGCCGACGGTCACCGAGTCGCTCCAGCCGTCGGACTCGGCGCGGGTGAAGCCGTAGACCAGGGCGACCAGGCCCAGGGTGGACAGGATCACGCCGGGGACGTCGAGCGGGGAGCGGTTGCGGCCGCCCTCGGGCTCACGGATGACGAAGTAGGCACCGGCCGCGGCGACGATGGCGAACGGGATGTTCACGAAGAACGTCCAGCGCCAGTCGAGGTACTCGGTGAGGAAGCCGCCCAGGATCAGGCCGACCGCGCCGCCGCCACCGGCGATCGCGCCGTAGATGCCGAACGCCTTGGCGCGCTCCTTGGCGTCGGTGAACATCACCGCGAGCAGGGAGAGCGCGGCGGGCGCGAGCAGGGCGCCGAAGACACCCTGGAGGGCACGGGAGCCGAACATCATGGCCTCGTTGGTGGCCGCGCCGCCGAGGGCGGAGGCCGCGGCGAAGCCCGCGAGACCCAGGACGAAGGTGCGCTTGCGGCCCCACAGGTCGGCTATCCGGCCGCCGAACAGGAGCAGACCGCCGAAGGCGAGGGCGTAGGCCGTGACGACCCACTGCCGGTTGCCGTCGGAGATGCCGAGGTCCTGCTGGGCGGAGGGCAGGGCGATGTTCACGATGGTGGCGTCCAGGACGACCATCAGCTGGGCGAGCGCGATGAAGACGAGCGCTTTCCAGCGGCCGGCGTCCGGTTCTCTCACCGGTGCACCCAGGGCCTTCGAGGCTGTTTCAGACATGGGGATACCCACTTCGGGACTTCGTGACGGAAAAATTCGGTACTTCGGGACGAAAAGGGTCGCGCAGGGTGTCGCGTACCGACGGCGCGTCCAGGGGGACGGCCGCAGGGTCGGTCGGGTTGTTCGAGTCGTTCGGGTCGTTCGTTCAGGTTTCAGACCGGTGGGGCGGCCTGAACTCATCGGACACAGCCGGGCGATCGGGCGGAGCCGGGCGATCGGACGCAACCGATCGGCCGGGTGGAACGGTCAGGGCCGGCGCAGATCCTCCATGGTCACGGCCGCGCCCGGGAGGGCGGAGCGGGCGGGAGCCCGCAGCCCGTCCAGGAGCAGCTGAAGATGGCGGTGGACGAAGCGGTCGGCCCGGAAGCAGTCGGTACCGGCCGGGGGCCGGCTGAGCTGGGCCACGGCGATCATGACGTCCCCCACGTCCACGTCGGACCGGAGCTGTCCGGCCGACCTGGCGCGGTCCATGACCTCCGCGATCAGCCGCTCGACCCGTTCGCGCGCGGCCTCCAGATCCGGGTGGTGCTGGTCGAACGTGCTGGAGACCATCGGGCACAGCGCGCTGATCCGCTCGTCGGCGGCGGCGTGCACGAAGCGCTCCAGCGCCTCGAACGCGTCACCGGTCTCCTCGAGAGCGGCCTCGGCGGCCGCGGCCGTCCGGTCCATGACGGAGCAGACGACCTCGCGGACGAGGGCGTCGCGGTCCGGGAAGTTGCGGTACACCGTGGCATTGCCGACGCCGGCCCGGCGGGCGATCTCGTCGAGCGGCACCTCGGGGCCGTGCTCGACGAACATCTCCCGGGCGGCGGTGACGATCCGCTCCCGGTTGCGCAGGGCGTCGGCGCGGGGCCGGGGCACCTTGCGCGCTTCGGGGCTGGCGGTCTGCACGGCGTACTCCTGGTTCCGTCGGACTGATGATGCTGCGATCCGGGGAGCGGGTCCCCGTTTCGATCGGACACATGGCTAAACGGGGACTGGGTCCCCGGTATTTCCCGCTCGCGCGGAATTTGTTTGTGACCTGGCTCACAAGACCCTCGGGCCGCTACCGGCGGGAAACCCACGATCGGTCTCCTCCAGCGCGCGTCCCCCCACCCCGCGACGCAGGGTGAGCGCAAGGGTGCAGCCGGACACCGGCGGCTGCCGTGGCGCGGGAGGTCCCTTGCAGGTCCCTTGCAGGCAACCGCGGCCACGGCGCCCCCGCCGGGACGGCAGGGGCCCGGCCGGCCACCGGATACCCCGCCGCCGGCTGGCCGCCCTGGCCTGCGTGTCGGCCCTGACCTTCACGGTCAGCACCTCGGCCGGCACGGGCCGTCTCACCCCGGGCACCAGTACGGCGGGAGCCGGCCCGATCGTCCTGTCCCACACCCCCGCGCACGGCCCCTGCATGATCCGCGGCGCCCGCGAGGTCCAGATGTCCGAGGGCATCCCCACCTCCACGGGTTACACCCGCTCCACCGGCACCGTCCGTGCCCTCACCCTGATGATCGACTTCTCGGACGCGCCCGGCGAGGGCGACGCCCAGGACCGTTTCCACGAGTTCTTCCCGCAGACCCGCGAGTGGTTCCGCACCAGCTCCTACGGCCGCCTCGACTACCGCCCCGAGACCCCGATACCGGGCTGGCTGCGGATGCCGAAGTCCTTCCGGGAGTACGGCATAGAGCGCGGGGCCCCGTTCGAGCCCGGCTACCGCGCGCTGGTCCAGGACCTGGTCGCCGCGGCCGACCCGAAGGTCGACTTCCGCGCGTACGACCTGCTGAACGTCCTGGTCACCCCGAACGCCGGTCCCTCCGCCCTGGACACGGTCCTGTCCGTCACCTTCGCCGGCAACAAGGATGCCCCCCTGGCCGACGGCATACCCGTGGCCAACGCCTCCTTCGTCTACTCCCGCCAGGACGACGGCTCCGGCTCCTACGACCGCACCGGCTACCGCGTCCTCCCCCATGAGAACGGCCACGTCTTCGGCCTGCCCGACCTGTACACCGCGGAGGGCGGGGGCGCGGTCGGCCACTGGGACATCATGAGCGAGGACTGGGGCGCCAACAACGACTTCCTCGGCTGGCACAAGTGGAAGCTGGGCTGGCTGGACGCCGCCCAGGTCCACTGCGCCGCGGCCCCCGGCGTCACGGAGTACACCCTGACGCCCCTGGCCCGGGCGGGCGGCTCCAAGCTGGTCTTCGTCCCCCTGGACGGCACCACCGGCTACGCCGTCGAACTGCGCACCCGCGCCGGCAACGACGAGACCGTGTGCCGCCCGGGCGTGCTCGTCTACAAGGTCGACGCGGAGGTGGACACGGGCATGGGCCCGGTCACCGTCCACGACTCCCGCCGCGACAGCGGCGGCTGCACCCGCGCGCCGAACGTCCACGCGGAACTGTCGGACGCGCCGCTCACGCCCGGGGAGACGTTCCGGGACGCGGCGAGGGGGATCACGATCGAGGTGGAGGGGGTGGGGGCGGGAGCGGCCGGCGCGGGGGTGGAGGATGGTCGTCGAGTGCGGGTGACAAGGGAGTAGGGGCAGGTCGTACCTGTCAGGCGCGGGGCAAGAGGTGCATGGCGTCCCTCCCGGTCTCCGGGCCGCCGTTTCCGGATTACGGTGGGCCTGCCGCGACCGTCGCGAGCGCCGTACCGGAGAGCCGATGCCAGCGAAGCCCGAGTCCGAGACCCCGGAGGGGTCCGCCCCGCCGGCCGACGAGAAGGGGCCACCGGTCGAGGAGACGGCCGCGTCGGCGGCGCGGAGGGCGACCCTGGGTGCCCCGGGCGCTGGTACGGCGAGCACCTTCCCGGAGGGAGGGGCCCCCGCCGAGACGGTCACTCCCCTCATCCGCGGCATCGCGGTGCTGCGGGAACTGACGGAAGCCAGCGGCACGTTGAGCCTGAGCGGCCTGGAACGGGCCACCGGCCTCGCCCGCTCCACGGTCGACCGCATCACGGCCACGCTCGCCCGCATGGGCTACGTCCGCTTCGACGGCCGGGACGTGCACCTGTCCCCGCGCCTGATGGACCTGGGCAACGCCTACCTGTCGGCCCTGCGCCTGCCCGCCCTGCTCTCCCCGCACGCGGACGCCCTGGCCGACGAACTGGACGAGTCGGTCTCCCTGGCGGTCGCCGACCGCGACGGCATCCGCTTCATCCACCAGGCGACCCGCCGCCGCGCGATGTCCCTCAGCTTCCGCATCGGCGACCTGCTCCCGGCCGAACGCACCGCACCCGGCCCGCTGTTCGCCACGGAGTGGACGGCCACCGACTGGCAACGCTGGCGGGACCGCAGGGCGGCGGACCCGAGGGACCTGTCCTTCACGGCCGTACCGCCCCGCACACGCGGAGCGGACGGAGGGCACGACGAGGACTTCGCGCGCCGCACGGCGCAGGCGTCGGAGAACGGCTGGGCCCTGGACGACCAGCTGATCGAGCCGGGCCTGGTAGCGATCTCGGTACCGGTCCGCTCCCCCGGCCCGGACGGCCGGATCGCGAGCGTGGCGAGCGTGGTCAGCCACACGAGCCGGCACACCGCACGCACCCTGCGGACGACACTGCTGCCGAGGCTGCGGTCCGCGGTGGCGGCGATGGAACGCGAACTCCACGCCGCCCCGCACCTCGCGCCCGGCCCTCCCCCGTCGGACCTGGCGCTGTGGACCGGCGCGTCGAAGCAGCGCCTGGGCCGCGCGTTCATCGAATCCCTGGCCCGGGGGCTGACGGTCCTCACGGCCTTCGGCGAGGGCAGGCCGGAGCTGACCCTCACGGAGGTGGCCCGGGCGACGGGCCTGGCCAGGGCGACGGCGCGCCGGGCCTTGATCACCTACGAGCACCTGGGCCTGGTGACCACGACAGGCCGCGTCTTCACCCTCACCCCCCGGGTCCTCTCCCTGGGCTTCCCGCCCCTGTCCCGCACGTCTCTGCCCGAGATCGCCCAGCCCCACCTGGCCGACCTGACGTCCCGCATCCACGAGTCGACGTCAGTGGCGGTGCTGTCGGCCTCCGGCGAGGAGATCCAGTACACGGCCCGGGTGGCCACGACCCGGGTGATGAGCGTGAACATCACGGTGGGCACACGTCTGCCGGCCCCCGCGACGGCACTGGGCAGGGTCCTGCTGGCGGACGCGCCGGAAACCGTCCGGGGCGCTCAGGACCTGCGGTCCTTCACCCCGCGCACGATCACGGACAAGCGGACGTGGGAACACCTGTTGACCTCGGTCCGCTCGCAGGGCTACGCCCTGGTGGACGAGGAACTGGAAGAGGGCCTCCGCTCGATCGCCGTCCCGGTCCGCGACCGGTCGGGCCGGGTCGTGGCGGCCCTGAACACGGCGATGCACGCGAGCCGCCGCACCGCGAGGGAGTGCGTGACGGACCTGCTCCCGGAACTGACGGCCACGGCAGCCCGCATCCAGACGGACCTCCACACGGCGTCCCGCTTCACCCACGTCCCCCTGACCTGACCCCCACACCCGCCCGACCCACATCCGGTACGCTGACGCCTGTGGTCCTCCCGGACCACGGGCACGTCGCTGCTTGCGTCCACTGCCACTGCCTTCGTAGCTCAGGGGATAGAGCACCGCTCTCCTAAAGCGGGTGTCGCAGGTTCGAATCCTGCCGGGGGCACAGAGAGAAGGGGCCAGCTCAGGAGGGGTTTCCTCCCGGGCTGGTCCTTCGTCGTTTCAGGCGCCGTGCCGCGTCCATGCTGCTACGAGCCCGCCCGGTCCTTTTCAAAGAGCTCGGGGCCGGCCACTCCCCCGCTGCCCCGGATCATGGTCCCGAGCCGGTCGGCGATGGCCCGGTCCCGGTCGTTGGTCATCGGTCGGCAGCGGCGAAGTGCTCCAGATGATGCGTGACCGCGTCGAGGAGTGTCTGGACCACGTCAGGTCAGGAGGTATGCCTTCAGGATCGTCACCGCGTAGGTGTTGCCGGTGGTGTCGGTCAGGGTGGATCTGAGGGAGACCGAGCGGGCGTTTTCCGGGTGGGTCAGGGTGAGGGTCCTTTTGCCGTGGGTGGTGGTCACCGGGGCGGGGGACCAGGTCTTGCCGGCGTCGTAGGAGACCCTCACCGTCAGAGATTTGAGGTGAGCGGCCGCCGGGCCCTGGAGGGAGAGGGGGATCGTGGTGCGGCGGCCTGCCGAAGCCGTGCCGGTCGGGGTCAGCTTCGGGTGGAAGCGGACCGTGGAGAGGGGCAGGGGGCCGGAGTCGGACGGGCTGGACGTGAAGGTCCAGGCCGCTGTCAGGCGGCTCGTGGTCGTGGCCATGCCTGGCGGGCGGGTCAGGTTCGTTCGGATCGTGTAGCGGGCCGGGACGGACGGGAGCTTCTCCACGGTCTGGCAGAGGTCGCCGTCGTTGTCGAGCAGAGTGCTGCCGTTCGCGGTCACCGTGGTGTGGCGTTCGGCGACGGAGGAGGCGGGATGACCGGCCCCGTCGGCGAGGTCGGGGATGCACAGGTTCAGGGTGTCGCCGTCGCGTTGTGCGCCGTACCGGCCGCCGGTGATCGGGCTGAAGACGCCGACGTTGTACGTGGCCGTGTAGGTCTGGCCCGACCGGTACGACTTCGGGCTCTCCGTGCCGTAGAAGACGTCGTCGTCTCCGGTGGCGTTTCGCTGGCCCAGGTTGGCCGTCCACTTGAAGCCCTTGGGCGTGGTGACGTAGATCTTCGCGGTCGTCGGCAGTGGGAAGGGGTCGCTCACCGTGCCCAGCGACAGGGTGGGGCTGCTCCACAGGACGTTGACGATGCCCTTGCGGTGGGCGGCGGACGAGCCGAAGTTGCGCTTCAGCAGGGCCAGTTCGTTCGTGCGCGTGGTGTGCCGGTAGCCGGTGGGGAAGCGGTCGGGCAGGTTGTGGAGCAGGTGGTAGGTGGTGCTGCCCTTCTGCCACAGGCCGCCGAGCTGCGTGCTGAGTCTCCCGGCCGGGGCTTTCGGTCCGAGGGTCGCGGTGCGCAGGTTCTTGAACGTTCCCCAGAACAGGGTGCTGTTGTGCGGTTCGCCCCCAGTGTCCCCGGTGCCCACGGCTAGGTTGAGCTGGCCGTCGGACATCTTCGCGCCCTGCGGCGCGGTGATCGCGACCGGCTTCGCCTTGCGCGCGTCGAGGACGACCGTGGTGTCCCCGGTCAGCGAGAGCCGCGGCCGGACCAGCGCGGAGGTGCCCCCGGCGTCGTCCAGCACGGTGTCCACGACGTAGTCGCCGCGTGGGACCCGCACCCGGTACACGCCCTTGGAGATCTGCTCGGAGTCCTTGAGGTTCGTGGTCCAGTACGTGCCCGAGTACCCGAGGATCTCGGTCAGCGGAGCGCTCACGGGCCGGCCGCCGCGGTCGAGGAACTTCAGGGTGAGGTCGTATGACTCGGCCTCGCGTACGACGCCGAAGGCGGTCCGTACGGCCGCGGGGTCGGCGCCGTTCCGCGCGGTGGCGACCAGCGCGCCCGAGTAGGTGCCGTCCGCCGCCTCGACGCCGGTGTCCGCGGTGAGGTCGACGCCGGCGGTGCCGCCCGCCGGGACGGTGAGCTGGGTGGTGCTCAGCGTGAACATGCCTTCGGGGGCCGTGCTGCCTCCGGGGCCGGTCGCGGTGGCCGTCAGGTCGAGGGTGACGGGGTGGTCGCCGTCGTTGCGGTAGGTGATGTGCTGGGTGACCGGCCGGTCGTCGGTGTGGGGCCACAGCTGCTTGCCGAAGGACACGGAGGTCTGTTCGCTCGCCACCGCCCCCTGAAGTGCCCGGGACACGTCGAGCCGGCCCGTCCCCTGCTGGTAGCCGGTCGCGCCGGTGGTCGGGGTGGTGGACGCGGTGAGCGCCTGCTTGATCCGTGCGCCGGTCCAGTCGGGGTGCCGCTGGGCGAGGATCGCGGCCGCCCCCGCGGCATGCGGCGTTGCCATCGACGTACCGGACATGGAGACATAGCCGTCGGCCGCCGGGTCGCCCATGTGGCCGTGTGCCGCCCCAGCCGAGACGATGTCCACGCCCGGCGCCGTGAGGTCCGGTTTCAGAGCGGTGTCGGCGGTCGGGCCGGTGCTGGAGAAGTCGGCGAGCCGGTCCTCGCCGTCGACGGCGCCCACGGTGAGCGCCGACTCCGCGGCCCCCGGGGAGTCGACGGTTCCCGCGTCGGGGCCCTCGTTGCCGGCCGCGGCGACGGTGAGCATGCCGGTGCTCTTCGAGAGGGCGTTCACCGCCGCCTCGACCGGGTCCTCCCCCGGGGTGTCGACCTGGCCCAGGCTGAGGTTGGCCACCTTGGCGCCCTGCCCGGCGGCCCACTCCAGGCCGGCGATGACGGACGAGTCGGTGCCCTCGCCGTCGTCGTTCAGCACCTTCGCGTTGAGGATCTTCGCGCTGGGTGCGACTCCCTTGTAACGCCCGCCGGAGCGGGCTCCCGAGCCTGCCACCGTCGCCGCGACATGCGTGCCGTGGCCGGCCTTGTCGTCGGTGCTGCCGGTGCCGCTGAAGTCCTTCGCTGCCGTCACCGCCGAGGCGAGGTCCGGGTGTGTGGTGTCGATGCCGGTGTCCAGGACGGCGACCTTGACGCCCTTGCCGTCGTATCCGGCCGCCCAGGCGGCCGGGGCGCCGATCTGCGCGACGCCTCCGCCCAACTCCCGCGCGTTCGCGCCGTCTTCGTCCGCCGGCGCCTTGAACCGGCCGTCCAGCCAGACCCGCGCGACTCCCTGCTCCGCGGTGAGGGCCTGCCACATGTCGTCGGCTCCGGCCTTGGGCACGGTGATCGCGGCGCCCGCCACGCTGGGCAGCTCCCGGCGCACGGTGGCGTCCGCGTCCGCGACCAGTGACTTCTGGGTGCTCCGGCGCTGGGCGGACCTGCCCTCGTACGACACGATCAGCGGGAGCGTGCGGCGCCGGGTGTCGTCGTAGCCTGCGCGTATCAGGCCGCTGACGTCGAACAGCCGCATGTCCAGGACGCCTTGGCCGATCAGGGCGGCGGCGTCGGCGGGAACGACGTACTGATCGCCCCAGACGCCGCGCACGGACACCGGGACGTGCTCACGGCCCGGTGCCCGGCGTACGCCCGTGACCCGGCCCCGGGCGTCCAGCCGGACCCGGTCACCGGTGAGAAGGGTGACGTACCGGCCGGCCGCGGAGGCGGAGCCGGCGGTCCGCGCGCCGAGGACGGAGCCGCCGGGCGCCGCGACCGTGGCGGTGTCCTGCGTCCGTACGCCGAGGCCGGAGCCCGTGGCCGCCACCGAGACGCCCGTCATCAGCCCCGCCACCAGCAGGGCGGCCAGCGAGGCGCTCGCGGTTCTGTCGCGCATTCAGCTCGCCTGTCCGGGGAGCTGCTTGTTGGCGTCGACGACCGCGCGCTCGGTGATCGCGCTGGTGTGCGTGACGGTACCGACCTTGAGGGGATCGTCCGCCGTGGCCTTGACCACCACGATGCGCTGGCCGAGGAACCGCAGCGTCTTCTTGTCGAAGATCCACTCGATGCGCTCGCCGTCGTTCTCCCGCGCGATCGCGACCCCGTGCCGGCCCGTGGCGTCGACCGCGTCGTTCACCGCGATGACGCCGGGGATCTTGGCCGCGGCCTTGTAGAGGGCGGCGCCGACCTCGGCGGGCGGGTAGCTCTCGAACAGCAGATCGCCGATCGCGACGAAGGCGGCCTGGTCGCGGGGGACTTCGGGGTCCCGGACGGCGTCCGACTCGCGGTAGATCCGCTGGAGCAGCGCGTCGGGGTCGGTCGGCAGCTCGGCCAGGGCGTTGTAGGCGCCGGTGAACGGGGTGTCGCCCTTCAGGGTGATGCCCTTGTCGCTCGTCTTGCCGGCCTCGATCAGCCAGCCGTCCCTGCCGTCGAGGGAGTTCCAGACCTGGCGGGCGTGCAGCTCGTCGCTGACCACCTCGCTCTTGTCGCCGACGGTCTTGATGTAGGTGTCGGCCACCTTCGAGGCGATGTAGATGTACTGGCCCTTGCGCGGGGCGGGCGCGGAGGTGTCGGCGGCGGCCAGGGAGATGCGTTCGAGGAGCTGGGGGGCGCCCTTGGGGTCGGCGACGCCGATGCGGGTGGTCAGTGCGGGGCCGGTGGCCAGGGCGGTCCTGCCGTCGTCCGCGCCGCCGCCGGTGAGGGCGAGACCGCCCACGACCGCGCCGGCCAGGGCGAAGGCCGCGGCGGGGAGCAGGACCGTACGGCGCAGGAACGGGTTGGAGCGCTTCACGGGCGCGACCGGAGAGGTGGCGGACGTACGGGAGGAGGTGCGCAGGTCTTCGTGGATCCGGGCCATCATCTGCTCCTTGTGGAACTGGTGGCGGCCCGCCGGCAGATCCCGCTCGGCGGAGGGCAGCAGACTCTGCGTCTCCGTCCACTCGGCCGGGTGGGGCCGGTGGGAGGGGCTGGCGTTCATCGGTTTCCTTCCTGTGCGGACCGGACCGCGTATCCGCGATCACCTGTTATCTGCCGGTTCGTGCGGGTGGGTTCCCGTTTTTCTCCGAGCAGTTGCGCGTCGGTGAGCTTGCGCAGCTTGGCGCGGGCGCGGGAGAGGCGGGAGCGGACGGTGCCGACCGGGATGCCGAGGGCGCGGGCCGCCTCGGCGTACTCCATCCCCTCCCACAGGCACAGCGTCAGGACCTCGCGCTCGGGGCGCTTGAGCAGGCTGAGGGCGGCGAGCGTGGCGTTGATACGGCGCCGGTCGTCCAGGCGTCCGGCGGTCTCCTCGGCGTGGTCCTCGACCCGTTCCTCGGCGGCATTCGCGGCTGCCGCGGCGCTCGCCGCGTTGCGGTAGCGGCGGTTGCTGCGGTGGTGGGAGCGGGCGACGTTGGTGGCGATCCCCAGCAGCCACGGCCGCAGCGAGCCGCCTTCGGCCTCGACCGAGGCCCGGCGCCGCCACGCCTCCATGAAGGTCGTGGACATCACGTCCTCGGCCAGCGACCAGTCTGCGGTCAGCCGGAAGGCGTGGTTGTACACCGCGCGGGCGCACTCGTCGAAGAGTTCCGCGAAGGCGCCCGGATCTCCGTTTCGCACCCGGGTTCGCATATCTGTGGTCACGTCTTGAACTGACGTACGGTGCAAGCGAGTTCCGGTGAGACACGTCACAGCCTCGTACAGGTCACCGGGGTGGTGACCTGTACGAGGACTCAGCGGACATGGCAGCCGCGCACCGCTCAGGCTGCGAGGCCCGAAACGGCGCCGCGGACACAACCGCCTGCGGCCCCGCCATGGCCGAGGGACCTCGCGCAGGCGTTGGGCGCGTCACTTCATGACGATCGCCTGTCGGTGTGGGTCAGTTCGTCACGCGGAAGGTGGCGTCGCTGCGGGCCGTCGTGGTGGTGATCGGGTCGAGGCGGAGTTCGTAGGCGTAGTGGCGGATGTACCGGTCGGGGTGGCTGTACGACTGGAAGGACGACCATGTCGGGTCGGCGAGGCCGGCGACCTGGCGGAAGGTGGCGTCCGCGGCGAACCGGGGGGTGCCGTCGTTGTGGGCCAGCTGGAAGTCGTAGTTGGAGTGCCGCAGGAAATGGCCGGGGAAGTTCACCGACTCGAAGGAGACCGTGCCCGAGCCCGCCAGGCCGGGCCTCAGCCGGAACTGGGCGTCCGGGCCCGTGACGTTCTGGTCGATGCGCACGTCGAAGTCGGTGTGCCGGACGTAGCGATCCTGGAAGTTGAACGACTGGAGCCGCTTGGCCGGGGTGTTGGGCCAGCGTGCGAGTACACGGCTCTCCTCGGCTGCCGTGAGGGTGAGGATCGCGCCGTGGCGCTTCTTCGTGCCGCCCAGGTTGTAGCTTCCCGATGCCGGGAGGCGGTAGGTGCCGGGGGCGGAGGGGTTGGTCGTCGTGACCGGCATGTAGCCCCGTCCGGAGGCGTACTGGTCGAGGTACAGGGTCCACTCGTCGCGGTCCCTGAACTTCATCCACATCGGGCCTTCGACCTGGGAGCCGGTCAGGCCGATGCCGGAGAGGTTGCCGAGATCGGTCCACGTACCGAGGATCGAGTTGCTGCCTTCGAGCGTGATCTGGCCGTCGCCGGAGGCCCGCACGTAGCGGAAGTCACCGACGCCGGAGGGCACCTCGACGATCTGGGTGTCGATGATGTTCTGGGTGCCGGGGCGGTCGATGTAGAGCTGCGGGGTGGTGATGGTGCGGAAGTCGGTGGTGCGGGCGTAGTAGATGCGGTGCTTGAGCACGCCGTCCCGGGTCGCGTTCGTCGCCCAGTACAGGACGTAGTCGTTGGTCTCGGCATTCCAGATCGCTTCCGGCGCCCAGGCGTTGCGCCCGTCGGGGATGGCGCCGGCGACGTTGAGGAGCCACGGCTGCGACCAGGTGACCAGGTCCGTCGACTCCCACACCACGAGGTTGCGGCTGCCGTTGTTCATGGAGTCGTCCCATGACTGCCCGCAGCCGATGCACAGGTCGGTCGCGATGATCCAGTACTTGCCCCCGCCGGGGGCTCTGACCAGTGCGGGGTCGCGCACCCCACGGGTTCCCACCGTGGAACGCAGGGTCATCCCGCCGCCGTTGAGGTCCCTCCAGTTCAGGCCGTCCGTGCTGTGCGAGAAGTAGATCTGCTGACCGGTCGAACCCTCCCCGATGAAGTGCGTCATCAGGTAGCCCGGGTCGGCGGCGGCGGCCCGCTGAGGTGTGGTCAGGGCCTGGCCTGTGAAGAGGAGGCAGGCGGCGAGCAATATCGCCGACAGCCTGGAGAGAAGCGTACGCATGTGCGTTTCCTGTCCTTTCTCCGGCTTTCCGTTGCACTCGTGGCCGCCGCGCCGACGGCGTCGGCTCACTCGACGCTGTCGCGGCTCTCAGCGGTGCCCGTCAGGTCTTCCGGCGTGCCGTCATGGTCCGCTGGATCAGGATGAAGGCGCACAGCAGCACTCCCGTGGCGATCTTCGTCCACCAGGAGCTGAGCGTCCCCTCGAACGTGATGACGCTCTTGATCAGGCCGAGCACCAGCACCCCGAAGAGCGTGCCCAGCACATACCCGGAACCGCCGGTCAGCAGGGTGCCGCCGATGACCACGGCGGCGATGGCGTCGAGTTCCATGCCGACGGCGTGCAGCGGGTCGCCCGACTGGATGTACAGCATGAACAGCAGACCCGCCAGGGCCGAGCAGAAGCCGCTCACCGTGTACACGGCGATCTTCGTGCCGCCCAGCGGAAGGCCCATGAGCAGAGCCGACTGCTCGTTGCCGCCGATGGCGTACACACGGCGTCCGAAGCGGGTGCAGTGGAGCACGTAGGCGGCGACGGCGAGGACGACCAGGGCCACGACGGCGCCGATCGACAGGTCCCCCACGCCCAGTGACACTCGCGTCTGGGCCAGGGTGCCCACCGAGGCGTCGTTGATGGAGATGGACTCCTTGCTGATGACCAGGCACAGTCCGCGGAAGAGGAAGAGCCCGGCGAGCGTGACGATGAACGGCTGGATCTCGAAGTTGTGGATCACGTAGCCCATCAGGAAACCGCCGAAGGCGCCGACGGCCAGTGCGAGGGGGACGACCAGGAGCAGTGGCAGTCCCTGACGTTCCACCAGCCACGCCGTGAACATGGTGGTGAAGCCGATCACCGAGCCCACGGACAGGTCGATGCCGCCCGACATGATGACGAAGGTGGCACCGATGGCGGCGACCAGCAGATAGCCGTTGTCGATGAACAGGTTGAGGAACACCTGGGGTTCGCCGAACCCGTAGTTCTGGTACCGGCTGAGGCCACCGACGTACATGGCGATGAACAAGGCGGCCGTGACCAGGACGGGCAGACGCCGGTCGCCGAGCAGGCGCGCGCCACGGGCACGGGAGGCAAGGCTGCCGCTCGGAGCCGCCTTGGGGGTCTGGGCGGTCGCGCTCATCGCGACACCTCCATCTTCGGGACGGCGCCGGCCGCCGGAGCGGGCTCCACCGGGGCGGCGTCCCGGCGCGGGCCCTTGGGGCCCTTCGCGCCGAAGACCTTGGCCCGGAACTTCGGGGACTGCAGCAGGCAGACGATGATGACGACGGCGGCCTTGAAGACCAGGTTGGTCTGGGTCGGCACGCCGATGGTGTAGATCGTGGTGGTCAGGGTCTGGATGACGAGGGCGCCGACCACCGTGCCGCCGATGGAGAACCGGCCGCCGAGCAGCGAGGTGCCGCCGATCACCACGGCGAGGATCGCGTCGAGTTCGATCCACAGACCGGCGTTGTTGCCGTCCGCGGCCGAGGTGTTGGAGCTGATCATCAGGCCCGCGATGCCCGCGCACAGCGCGCAGAACATGTAGACCATGATCTTGATGCGCGTGGCCCTGATGCCGACCAGGCGGCTGGCCTCGGCGTTGCCGCCGACCGACTCGACCAGCAGGCCGAGCGCCGTGCGGCGGGTCAGCGCCACGGTGACGGCCACCACCGCGGCCACCACGAAGACGGAGAAGGGCAGGGTCAGCCAGTAGCCGCCGCCGATCAGCTTGTACGGCTCGCTGTTGATGGTGATGATCTGGCCGTCGGTGATCAGCTGGGCGACACCTCGGCCCGCGACCATGATGATGAGGGTCGCGATGATGGGCTGGATTCCCATCCTGGCCACCAGGAAGCCGTTCCACAGACCGCAGACGACCGCGGCCACCAGCCCGATGCCCATCGCCAGGAACACCGCGGACAGGGTGTTCTGGTCGGCCTGGTCGCTGATGTACGAACAGGTCAGGGCGCCGGTGATGGCGACCACGGCACCGACGGAGAGGTCGATGCCGCCGGTGGCGATGACCAGGGTCATGCCGACCGCGACCAGGATCAGCGGTGAGCCGAACAGCACGATGGAGACGAGGCTGCCGTAGAGGTGGCCGTCCGTCATGTTGACCGAGAAGAAGTCGGGCGTGAAGGGGACGTTGACGAGCAGCAGGGCGATCAGGACCGCGACCGGCCAGAACAGGTGGTGATGCGTCAGTGCTCGCCAGCGGGAGGTGGTGGTCACTGGTGTTCTCCGCTCGCGATGGTCTCGAGGATCTTGCTGGTGGTGATCTCCGGCCCGTTGGTCAGCCGCGCCACCAGCCGGCGGTCGCGCAGCACTCCGATGGTGTGGCTGAGCCGGAGCACCTCCTCCAGTTCGGCCGCGATGTACAGCACCGACATGCCGTCCTCGGAGAGGGACACCACCAGTTTCTGGATCTCCGTCTTGGCGCCGATGTCGATGCCGCGCGTCGGCTCGTCCAGGATCAGCAACTTCGGCTGAGTGATCAGCCAGCGGGCGAGCAGTACCTTCTGCTGGTTGCCGCCGCTGAGCCGGCCGACGCGGGCCTCCGGGTCGGCCGGGCGGATGTCCAGTGCCTTGATGTACGTGGCGACGAGTGCGTCGCGCTGGGAGGCCGGGATGGGCCGGGTCCAGCCGCGGGCCGCCTGGAGAGCGAGGATGATGTTCTCGCGCACCGTCAGGTCGGGGACCAGTCCCTCGCTCTTGCGGTTCTCCGAGCAGAACGCCACACCGGCCTCGATGGCGTCGTTCGGGGCGCTCATCGAGACCTGCTTGCCGCCGATGGTCACCTTGCCGCTGTCGGGCTGGTCGGCGCCGAACAGCAGCCGGGCGAGTTCGGTGCGGCCCGATCCCAGCAGGCCGGCTAGTCCGAGCACCTCGCCCTTGTTGATCTCCAGGTCGAAGGGGGCGACCCCGCCGGTGCGGCCGAGCCCCTCGGCCTTGACCAGTGTGTCGCCGACGTCGGAGCGCAGCTGGTGCTCGTGCAGTTCCTCGAGCTGGTCCAGGGCCTTGCCGATCATCAGCTCGATCAGCCCGACCTGGTCGAGGTCGCGGACCAGGTGCTCGCCGACCAGGGTGCCGTTGCGCAGGATGGTCATCCGGTCGCAGACCTCGTAGATCTGGTCGAGGAAGTGCGACACGAACAGGATCGCGACGCCCTCGTCCCTCAACTGGCGCATCAGGCGGAACAGTTCGAGTACCTCGTCGCGGTCGAGGCTGGAGGTCGGCTCGTCGAGGACCAGCACCTTGGTGCCGAGTCCCGCGCCGTCCCGGGCTCCGGTGCCCACCGACCGTACGATCGCGACCAGTTGCTGCACGGCCAGCGGGTACGAGGACAGCGGCGCGGCGACGTCGACGTCGAGTCCGAGCCGGTCGACCAGCTCCGCCGCCTCCTTGCGCATCCGCTTCCACTGGATGCGGCCGGCGCGGGTGGGTTCGCGTCCGATGAAGATGTTCTCCGCCACCGACAGGTTGGGGCAGAGGTTGACCTCCTGGTAGACCGTGCTGATGCCGGCCTGCTGCGCCTGGAGCGGGCTGCCGAACCGTACGGACTCGCCGTCCAGGGTGATCGTGCCGCCGTCCAGGGAGTAGACGCCCGTCAGCACCTTGATGAGAGTGGACTTCCCCGCACCGTTCTCGCCCATCAAGGCGTGGATCTCGCCGGGGAAGAGCCGGAAGTCGACGCCCGACAGAGCACGTACCCCCGGAAACGCTTTGACTATGCCCGTCATCTCCAGGACGGGTTGCGGCTCTGCCATGGCAGCGCTCCTCGTGAATGGTCCAGGTCCGCGGGGAGCCTCCCGGCCGAGGGATGTCGGCCGTCCGGAGGCTCCCGCCGGTGGGGACGGTCGGTCAGTACTTGCGGGAGGGGAGCGCGTCCTTGGCCTGGTCCTGCATGAAGTCGCTCTCCTTGGTCTTGATCCAGCGTTCGACCGTCTCGCCGTCCTTGACCTTCTTCACGACCTCCATCAACTGCGGGCCGAGCAGCGGGTTGCACTCGACGATGGCGTTGATCTTGCCTTCGGACATGGCGACGAAGCCGTCCTTCACGCCGTCGATGGAGACGATGAGGATGTCCTTGCCGGGCTTCTTGCCGGCCGCCTCGATGGACTGGATGGCGCCGATGGCCATGTCGTCGTTGTGCGCGAAGAGCACGTTGATGTCCGGGTTGGACTGGAGGAAGGCCGCCATGACCTGCTTGCCGCCGGCCCGGGTGAAGTCACCGGTCTGGCTGACGACGACCTTCCAGTCGTCCGCGTGGTCCGCGTCCATGACCTCCTTGAAGCCCTTGGCGCGCTCGATCGCGGGGGCGGCGCCGGTGGTGCCCTCCAGCTGGGCGATCTTCACGGCGCCCTTGTGGCCTGCCTTCTCCAGGACCTTCTCCAGGATCTTGGCGGCGCGCCGGCCCTCGTCCGTGAAGTCGGAGCCCACCAGGGTCACGTACAGGGAGTCGTCGGAGGTCTCGACGGAGCGGTCGGTGAGGACCACCGGGATCTTCGCGGCCTTGGCCTCCTTGAGCACTGCGTCCCACCCTGTGACGACCACCGGCGAGAAGGCGATGACGTCGACCTTCTGCGCGATGTAGTTGCGGATCGCGGAGATCTGGTTCTCCTGCTTCTGCTGGGCGTCGGAGAACTTGAGGGTGTACCCCGCCTCCTTCGCGGCCGACTTCACCGAGTCGCTGTTGGCGGTGCGCCAGCCGCTCTCCGAACCGACCTGGGAGAAGCCGAGGGTGAGCGCCTTGCTGCCGCTGCCGGCGGCGGCAGCGCTGCCGTCCTCCTTGGCGCAGGCCGCGAGTCCGGTCGCAGCCGCCACACCGACCGCGGCGGTGAGGAAGTTTCTTCTGCTGAGCATGCTTGATCTCCTTCGTTGAGCCGGCCCGGGGACGGGACTCGGTTGCTGCGGCTTCTGACGTTCCGTCCGAAACCAGGAAAGTGATGCCGTTCTGCAGGCCGACCAACGTTCGAAATATTGAACATGCGTGGCGCGCGCTGTCAGAGGGTGGTCAGGGTGGAGTGCGGCCGGGAACGGCCGGACACGGAGGGCGGGGAGCCGGCGAGGTGCTCGGCACCGAGGAGCGGATCAGAGGGCAGGGCGGAATCTGGGAGGGGCCGGTGAAGTGGTCGTGGCGCTGATGTCGCCCGGCCGACGCGGGCGATGGGTCCGGCTCGATGACGACCGGAGGTGCTCCGGTCGGGCCGCACCCTCGTTCCACTCCTCGACGGCTCCAGGAGCAGGGTGCGGCTTCACTCCCCCACTGCGAGCAGGCCCTGGCGGACCGCGCTCAGCAGGGGTGAGAACTCCGGCTCCGGGGCGCGAACCCGGACCCGGCGGCGTCGCAGGGAGTACGGGCGCTCACTTCGCCCGGCTTTCGCAAGGAGAGGTGCGGGCTAATCGTTGGCCGCAAGGATGTGCCACGGCCGTACCTCCCTCAAGTGGTCAGTGATGGGGAGGTCATATGAGCGCCCGCCGTCCCCCCTGGTCAAGAGGTTGCGCGAGAAGCAGGCCATCACGTTTGGGTAACACGGGGCAGCGGGCGAGGGTGAAGGACTGCCGGTCGCCCGGCGCGAAAGCACCTTCTTCGGCGGAGTTATTGACGCTCGGCAGGCAGGGCCATACCTTCGATCGCTGAACGAAGTACCGAACTTTGTGCGACATCCCGGACGAGGGGCCCGTCAGTGGTCCTCCTTGCACGCTGGTCCGGGTCGGAGCCGCGAAATGAGGGCACCGTCATGACGGCGACACATCCGGCAGCACCGCGGTCCGTGCGACCCGTCCCTGCCTGCTACCGCCCCCGGGACGGGATCGCGAACGGCTGATCGCGCTCGACGGAGCGGGCCGCTGGACCGGGTCCCACCCCGCCGAGCGCACTACGCCGTGGCCCGTGCTTCCTGACAGCGAGCGGCGTTCGCCTCGTCGGGACGGGAGAACGCCTCAGCCGGGTGGTGGAGTCGGGGTCGGTAGCCCACTCGAATCACGGCGTTCTCAGAGGCGCCGTCGGCGTGCGGTACAGACCTGGCGGCGGCCTCGGCGATCACCCCATCCGCCTCGGGCAGCGGACGCGTACCGAACGGGACAGGTCCCCGACGCGCCGTATCGGCGCCCGCGGTACCGCGACGGCTGCCGCAATGGGTCAGTGTTGCCGCTGGACTGTTCCGGTCCCCTGGTGACGAGGCCACCGTGCCGGTTCCTCACTCTTGCCGTGGGCGCGCTGGCCGGACGGCGGCCGACGGGGAGGGTGCGTGAGCGGGACAAGCGCGCCGGACGGACGGCAGACAGTACGCTGAATCCAGCGGGATCGTGCCCGCAGCACAGCGTCCAGGAGGTGCTTCATAGCGGCCGAGATGGTGGCCCCGGCATGGATGCATGAGCAGATCACGGCGGAGGTGTACGAGTCCTGGTCCGAGGAGCAGTGCGCCGGTATCGAGATCGTGGACGGCATGGTCGTCGTGACTCCGAGTGCGTCCAAGCGGCACAACCGGCTCGCCCGGATTCTCGCCAACGCCCTCGATGCCGCCGCGGGCCCGGAGTGGAACGCCGACACGGACTTCGACGTCCGGCTTCAGGACGTCCCACTCACCAATCGCCGCGCGGACGTCATCGTGTACCGCGCAGACACGATCGACATCATTCCCACCCGCCCTGAGCACGTGCTGCTGGTCGCGGAGGTAGTGGCACCGGGCTCGGAGACCACCGACCGGATCGTGAAGGTCGACCAGTACGCCAAGGCGGGCATCGGCTTCTACTGGCGGATCGAGCAGGCCGCGACAGGCGTTCCTCTCGTGTACACCTACGTCCTCGACCCCGCGACCAAGACCTACCGGGACGGAGACGTGTTCACCGGCGTCCTCAAGGTAGCGGCCCCCTTCCCGGTACGGATCGACCTCGGCCAGATCTGACCCACGCGCTGCTCAGCAGCCGGCAGCGGGTGAGCGATGTGAGCGGACGGTCCGACACAGGGCGGCATGAGCCGGACCAAGTGGCTCACCGTGCTGCCCTGACCAGGGCAAACAGCACCGCGCGGCAGGTGCCTCGGCCGACCTGACCCACAGCTGGCATCAACAACGGCGGACAGCAGCGGCTACGAGCGGGCCTTGACGGCCGATGTCTTTCAGGCACCTGCGGGTTTCAGGGCCCTGAAACCCCTCGCCCATGGACTGAAACCCCGTTGAGGCCGTACTGAACCGCCTCGGCCGCACGCTCTGCGGCATGACGACGACAGGTCACGAACTCGCCATCGCAGCCACCGGGTTGCGCAAGTCCTACGGGGACAAGACCGTCCTCGACGGCATCGACATCCAGGTGCCCACCGGTACGGTGTTCTCCCTCCTCGGGCCGAACGGCGCCGGCAAGACCACCGCGGTCAACATCCTGTCCACGCTGATCTCCGCCGACGGCGGACAGGCGCGGATCGCGGGGCACGACCTCACCGCCGAGGCCCAGGCGGTGCGCGCCGCGATCGGGGTCACCGGCCAGTTCTCCGCCGTGGACGGTCTGATCACCGGCGAGGAGAACATGCTCCTGATGGCCGACCTGCACCACCTCTCCCGCGGCGAGGGGCGCCGGGTCACCGCCGAGCTGCTGGAGCGGTTCGACCTCGTCGAGGCCGCGAAGAAACCCGCCTCGGCCTACTCCGGCGGCATGAAGCGCCGCCTCGACATCGCCATGACCCTGGTCGGCGACCCGCGGATCATCTTCCTCGACGAGCCGACCACCGGACTCGACCCGCGCAGCCGTCACACCATGTGGCAGATCATCCGCGCACTCGTCTCCGACGGCGTCACCGTCTTCCTCACGACCCAGTACCTGGAGGAGGCCGACGAACTCGCCGACCGCATCGCCGTGCTCAACGGCGGCAAGCTCGTCGCCGAGGGCAGCGCCGAGGAGCTCAAGCGGCTCGTCCCCGGCGGTCACGTGCGGCTGCGCTTCTCCGACCCGGTGGCGTACGAACGGGCGGCGACCGCGCTGCGCGAGACCACCCGCGACGACGAGACGCTCAGCCTCCAGATCCCCAGTGGCGGAAGCCAGCGCGAGCTGCGCGCGATCCTCGACTGGCTGGACTCCGCCGGCATCGAGGCCGACGAACTGTCCGTGCACACCCCGGACCTGGACGACGTGTTCTTCGCCCTGACCGGCAGGCCCGCCCCCGCCCCGTCCCCGCAGGCCACCCCCAAGGAGAGCGTCCGATGAGCGCCGTCACTCACACCTTCCGCGACAACCTCACCATGCTGCGGCGCAACCTCCTGCACGCCCGTCGCTACCCCTCCCTCACGCTCAACCTCCTCCTCACCCCCGTCATCCTGCTGCTGCTCTTCGTGTACGTCTTCGGCGATGTGATGAGCGCCGGCATCAACGGCGGCACCGCGGACCGCTCCCAGTACGTCGCCTACCTCGTCCCCGGCATCCTGCTCATGACCATCGGCGGGATCGCGATCGGCACCGCCGTGTCCGTGGCCATGGACATGACCGAGGGCATCATCGCCCGGTTCCGCACCATGGCGGTCTCCCGCACCTCCGTGCTGATCGGCCATGTGGCCGGCAGCGTGATCCAGTCGCTGCTGGCCCTGGCCGTGGTCCTGGGCGTAGGTGTGGCCATCGGCTTCCGGCCTGACGCGACGCCGCTCGAGTGGCTCGCGGCGGTGGGCCTGCTGACGCTGGTCAGCGTGGCGCTGGTCTGGCTCGCGGTCGGCATGGGCCTGGCGTCCCCCAACGCCGAAGGGGCCAGCAACCTCGCCCAGCCCCTGATGATCCTTCCGCTCCTGGGCAGCGCGTTCGTGCCGGTGGACGCCATGCCGGGCTGGCTCCGCTGGTTCGCCGAGTACCAGCCCTTCTCGCCCGCCATCGAGACCCTGCGCGGCCTCCTCCTGGGCACCGGGATCGGCACCAAGAACGCCGTCCTCGCCGTCGCCTGGTGCCTGGTCCTGAGCCTGCTGGGCTACTGGTGGTCCCGGTCCCTGTTCAACCGCGAGCCGCGGAGTTGAGCTCGCGCAGCGCCGCTGCCCGCAGTTCCTCCCGCCCCAGGGCGGCGTACTCCGACTCCGCGTCGGCGTACGCCGCCCTGTCGGCGTTCTCGGCCGCCTGCCGGGACCGGGCCAGGGAGAGGGTGGGGAACTCCCGTACCACCGGCATCCGTTCCGCCAGCGCCACCAGCCGCATGGCCGCCGTATCGCCGCGGGCGAGCCCGGCGAAGCCCAGGGCGAGCAGGACCGTGCCGTACACCGGCAGTTCCACCGGCGCCCGGTCACCGGAAGGGCCCGACGGGCCGGACAGCATCTCCAGCAGCCGCTCCCGCAACTCCGCGGCCAGCTTCGCCACCGGCTCCAGCCGTCCGTGCTGTGCGTGCGCCGCCACCGCGGCCGACTGCACCTGAAGCAGCCACGGCTCCATGAACGGATCGTCGGCATACAGCAAGCCGGCCTCCCGCACCCCCTCCACGGCCTGCCGCCACAGTCCGAGCCCGACCTCGGTCAGCCCCCGGGCCAGCGCGATCTCCGCCCGGGCCGGATGATCGGGCGTGTACGCCTGGGCGGCCTCCGGCTGCTGGTCCGCGGCCGTGAGCCCCAGCCAGTACTCCGCCTCGTCCAACTCCCCGCGGTGCAGACAGGCCAGCACCAGCCCCCAGCCGATGCCGGCCAGGTCGAACCAGGCGCCGAACTCGCTGAGTTCGTCCCGCGCGGCCCGCAGATGGTCGTACGCCTCCGCGCCGCGCCCGGACTGCAGGCACAGCTCGCTGATCCTGCCGTGCCCGAGCAGCCGCATGGCCGGATTGCCGAGCGGTTCCAGCGCGCCGAGCATCCGCCGGGCGCAGTCCAGCGCGCGTTCCGTCTGGTGCTCGGATTCCCATACGTAGCTGGCGACGCCGGCCGCGATGCCCGCCAGCATGGGCTCGTCGGCGTCGCAGAGTTCCTCCAGCCGCGCGTACTCGGGCGGGCGTATGCCGGGGACGGCGCACAGCACGACCGCCATCGCCCGGGGCAGGGTGTCCGGGCGGGCGGGTGGCAGCCGGCGCAGCGTGACGAGCTGGCGCAGGGCGTGCGGGCCGAAGCCCATGAAGAGACTGGCTGCGCACACGGCCGCCGCGCTGCGGGCCGGTTCCACGTCCTCGGGGTTGTCGGGTCCGGGGCGGAAATGGGACAGCGGCCCGGCGGTGTCGGCGGCGAGGGCGGCGAGGCGGGCGAAGTGGGAGTCGGTGGCCCACAGCGAGGCCAGCACGGCGGTGACGGCCGCGATGGCCGGCCCGTCGCCACGGTCCAGCGCGTGCCGCAGGGCCAGGGCGAGGTTGTCCTGCTCGGCCCGCATCCGGCGCCAGGCGGGCAACGGGTCGCCGCCGAACAGCACATCGTGGTGGGCGCGGCCGAAATCGCGGGCCCAGGTCAGGAACCGGCCGGTCACCGCCTCCTCCTCGCCCGCCTCCGCCCGCCGGCCGGCGCTGAACTCCCGCAGCGTCTCCAGCATGGAGAAGCGCACTCCGGACGGGCTGTCGTCCACCTTGATCAGGGACTGGTCGGCCAGCTGCTCCAGCAGGGCCAAGGCGTCCTCGTCGCCGGTCTCGCCGAGCACGTACCGCGCCGACTCCTCGGTGAAGCCGCCCGGGAACACCGACAGCGCCCGCATCGCCGCCCTGCCGTCGGGCTCCAGCAGGTTCCAGCTCCACTCGACCACCGCCCGCAGCGTGCGATGCCGCTCGGGAGCGTCTCGGGCGCCGCCGCGCAGGAGCGTGAAGCGGTTGTGCAGCCGGTGTGCGATGTCGGTCACGGACAGCACCCGCACCCGGGCCGCGGCGAGTTCCACGGCCAGCGGCAGCCCGTCCAGGTGGCGGCAGATCTCGGTGACCGGGCCGGTGGGCAGTTCCACGCCGGGTCTGGCCGCCCGGGCGCGCTGCTCGAACAACTCGGCCGAGGTCGCCAGGGAAAGCTCAGGCAGCGCGTACACGGACTCCGAGGTCAGCCCCAGCGGGGCCCGGCTGGTGGCCAGGATCCGCAGCCCCTTCGACCGCGACACCAGCGCCTGTACGAGATCGGCCACGCCGTGGATCACCTGCTCGCAGTTGTCCAGGACGAGCAGGACCGGCCCCGGTCCCAGCGCGGCGACGATGCCGCTCACCGCGTCGCCGCCGCCGGCGAACTGCCGCCCTTCCGCGGTGCCGACGGCGGAGGCCACCTCACCGGCCACGTCGTCGCCGGCGATGACACCGGCCAGCGTGACGAAGTGGACCACCGGCTGCTCGGCCGCGCGGCTCACCGCATGGGCGAGGCGGGTCTTGCCAAGACCGCCGGGACCGACGACGGTGACCACCCGGGCGTCACGCAGCAGCGCGGCCACGGCAGCGATGTCGGCGTCCCGGCCCAGCAGGGGGTTCGGCTCGTGTGTGACGCCGTGGCGGACCGGCGGCACGTCCGCGCGCAGCAACTCCTGGTACACGGATCTGAGCCTGGGTCCCGGGTCGGTGCCCAGCTCATCGCGCAGCTCGCGGCGATAGGTGTCGTAGCGGGTCAGCGCGGCGGCCCGCCCTGTCGTGGCGGCCTCACAGCGCAACAGCTCCGCCAGCACCTCCTCGTCGCGCGGCAGTTCACCGGCCAGCTCGGCCAGCGGTGCCGCTGCCTCCTCGCGCCGCCCCAGCCGGGCGAGTGCGAGCGCCCGGGAGCGGACCAGCGAGCGGAACGCCCGTACCCGAGCGGTGCGCAGGGCCACCACCGGATCGCGCAGGTCCTCTCCCGCGGCGGCGCCCACGCTCCCGTCCCACAGGGCCAGGCCCGACTCGGCCTGCTGCAAGGCGCCTTCGTGATCGCCCGCCCGCGCGCGCTCGGCGCCGGCGGCCTCGCGCAGCAGCAGCGCGGAACTGTCGACCTGTTCCTCGTCCAGTGCCAGCCGGTATCCCGTCGGCGTGCTCACGACCAGATCGGCACCCAGCTGGGCCCGGAGCCGTGACACCAGGACCTGCACCGCCTTGCCCGGCCGCTCGGGCAGTTCGTCCGCCCACAGCCCTTCGACCAGCCGCCCCGTGCTACAGCCGGCGCGCAGGTCCTCCGCGAGCAACGCCAACAGTCCCCGCAGCCGCGGCGCGGTGATCTCCCGCCCGTGCCAGGCGACTTGGGACAGCAAGGCCAACTCGGTCATCACGTGTGCAGACTAGCCAGCGGCGCGCCGAGGGCACCGGCGGGACGGCGGTCCGGCGCGGTGCCGTCGCGGCGGCGGCCCGAGGACCGAGCGGAGCGGGTCCGTGCGGGCGGCCGGGGACCCTTCAGCGGCAGAGCTCCATGATGGTGTCGTCGAAGTCCGGATACTCCCGGGTCGCCTCTTCGATGACTTCAGCCGCCGACTGCTTGTGGCCGGCGGCGAATCGTTCGGCTACGGCCGTCAGCCGTTGGTCGGGGTGCGCGGTCCGGTCGGTCTCGTACGAGGTGGCCGCCTCCCAGGGCCCGTATCCGCCGGCCAGCAGCCACAGGAACGCCCACAGGTCGCGCGCCAGGACACCGGTCTCGCCCTCGGACCCAAGGAAGACCACAGGCTGCTCGACGAGCGGGCGGTCGGGGTGGACGAGCCAGAACGCCGCATGACCCCCCGATCCGTCCTGGCCGAACACGCGGAAGCTGTCGCCGTCCAGTTCTCCGTTGCCCGTCCAGGCGCGGAACCAGTCGGTGGTCTCCTCGGCGGACAGGAAGGCCGGGAACGCCTCGAAGTCGACGCCGTCGCCGTCGCCGTCGCCGTAGTCGAAGGGAAGTGCCAGAGAGGCGGCGAGGGCCTCGGGGAAAGCCCGGTCATCGGTAGGGGTCACGCGAACAGGCTAGCGAGCAGCTCTGTCAGTCCAGAGCTGTACGGTCTGCCGAGCCAGTGGCGCCCGACGTACGCCCGCGCGCACCCGGCGATCCGGTATGCGCCTTCCCTGCCGACGGAAGCCGAGCCACGGTTTCTGAAGCTCCAGGTACCGCGTGTCGAGACCGGAGGGGGAAGTGGCATGGCCAAGTGTGGTGCGCCGACCAAGACAGGCGGGCGCTGCCAGCGGAAGGTGGTGACCGGCACCTCCCGGTGTCCGGTCCATCAGGGACCGTGGTCTGCGTACGGTGTGGCACAGCGCAAGGAGAACGAAGCCAAGGAGAAGAAGCGCAGGATCCGTAAGAAGCGCTAGCTCCGGCTGACCCATGGTCGAAATCAACAGCGGCGGACGTGGGCGTTCATGCACGGCCCGGCAGGTTCGACAGGACCACGCGACGGCGCCGCTGGGTCGCGTCCGGATCGCACTCTCCGAGCGGTGATCAGCCGTCGCGTGGCCCCGACACGGGGCGCGGGCTTTCCAGGCGCAGCACGAGTGCGCGCAGAGCACGGAGTTCGGTGTCCAGGGCCTGTGCGCCCTCGCGCGTGAGGGTGATCCACGTCCGGGGGCGTCGACCCGCGTAGCCCTTTTCCGTACTGATCATTCCCGCCTCCTCCAGCACCTTCAGGTGCCGGGACAAGTTGCCGTCGGTAACAGCCAGTTGCTTCTTCAGGAAGCCGAACTCGACCCGGTCGGCTTCGCTGGCGATGGTGAGGACACCGAGCCGCACGCGCTGGTGGACGGTGTCATCCAGTGCCTGGGTGGGATGTGGTCCCTCTTGGTCGTCCCGCGCGGCGGTCGAGTCCTCGACACTCATGAGACGACCGTACGCGCACCGATACCGCCCGCGTCCCGGCGGCGGACCGTCATCGCCCACTCGCACAGACCGGCGAGCAGCAGGAGGGCGGCGAGCAGGAGGGCCTTGGCCTGCGGTCCGTCGACCCAGCCGGGGGCAGCGGGCTGGTACCAAGGGAACCAGCCACTGCCCCAGGAAGCTCCCAGGTATGCGGTGAGCACCAGGGTGTGAGCGGTGCCGGCCACTGCGGCGATCCAACTGCGTTCGGCAACGCCGAGGGCGACGAGACCGATGCCGACCAGGTACCACGGGGAGGCATACCTGTTTTCCAGCAGCATGGCCTCCCACGACTGGTTCCTGCCGAACAGCAGCGCCACCAGGGCTGTCGTGATGACTGCGGTGGCTGCGGCGGCGGCGCCGACCCACATGCCGCGCCGGGGGACGATGCCCCGGTCCTCCCCCCGCAGGCGGTACCAGCGGGCGAAGAGGAACCAGGCGAGAGGGAGGAGCGCGAACCACACACCCCAGGCCGCGAAGCGCAGGACGGCTCCGTCGAACTCGCCTTGCAGACAGGGGGTTCCCGGTTCGTGGACGACGCACAGGCCGGTCAGCTCGGCGTAGGCGAAGGTGGGATAGGACCCGACGTTGCGCCCGTGGGCTCCGAAGTTGAAGGCGTACCGGGCTATCGGAGCGGCCGCCAGTGCGAGGAGTCCGAAGCCGAGCAGGGGGACCCACGCGCCGTTCATCTGCGTGCGGGTGCTGGCCCGGAGGCCTTCCGTCGCGGCCAACAGGGCGGCAGCGTCCGCCCTCGGTTCGGATGGCGCGCCGCTCGATGTGGGTGTCCCCATGTCTCCCCCGCTTGTCGCTTCGGCAGCGCTGGTGAGCGAACCGCCGGACGGCCTGTCCTGCCAACTTTGCGATACAAAGTACATGGCGGTCAAGAGTGAGCAGATGAGTGGCCGACGGTGTCGGCCCAGGAGGCACCCTGCCCATGCCGACGGCCCGCCCTGTTCATGCCGGACTGTGTTGACCGTCGTGGACGACCGTGATCAAGGGGTCGGCACCCGGGGTCTCGAGTTCGTCGATCACCGCCACCGCCAGGTCCTCGGCGCTGATCCAGGAGCGGTCGTCCGCGTCGAGGAGCAGGGTGTCGGTGCCGCGTCGGTAGCGGCCCGTTCGTATGCCGGGTTCCAGCAGGGCCGGTGGGCTCAGGTAGACGTGGTCGGCGTCGGTGTGGGAACGGCAGGTCCGCAGCTGGGCGACCCCGGCGGCGGCGACGGCCTTGATGTCGGGCGGCACGTACGCTGGGTTGTCCGCGACCAGCAGGTCGCGGTCGCCGGGGCTGCGCAGTGCGCCGGCGCCGCCGACGACCAGGACGCGGATGCCGAGCCGAGCCGCCGTGTCCAGCACCGTACGGGTGGCGCCGACCAGGAACCGCTCGTCGACCGGTACGGTGCGCACCGCCAGGACGACGGCGTCCGCGGCCCGGTGGGAAGCGGAGCCCGCGAGTGCCTCGCGCAACGCGTCCGCGTCGGTCGTGTCCACCGCGAGCGGCGTCACGTTCGAGTTCCCGGTGGGCGTGTCCGCCGGTTTCCGGGACAGGGCGAGCACCCGGTGTCCCCGGGCGCCGGCCTCGTCGGTCACCCGGCTGCCGACCATCCCGGTGGCGCCCACCACGGCGATCGTCATGCCGTGGTCCGTCGTTGTCCTCATCGGGTCCGTCCCTCTCGTGTGTGGTCGTTGTGCGAGCCGGTGTTTCGGGGTTGTGGTTCTCTCCGCCCGGGGCGTGCCGTGCGGCCCGGCAGGCGTGGTGAATCGAGTTGCGCCGCGAGCAACGCGGCCAGGGCGAGGACGAAGCCGAAGGTCTGGGGCGGGCTCAGTGACTCGCCAAGTGCCGCGCCGATCACCGCTGCGACCAGCGGGGACAGCAGCACCAGCGGTGCGGAGGCGCCGACGGGCAGTCGTCCGACACCGCGGAACCACAGCGTGGAGGCGATCAGTCCGCCCACGCTGCCGAGCCACAGGTATCCCCCGGCGGCTCCGGCGTCGATGCGCGGCGGCGTCCCCTCGATCGCGACGAGGGGAAGCAACAGCAGGCCCCCCGCCGTCAGTTGCCAGCCGGTCAGGGTGAGCGGACCGACCCCGGCCGGGAGTCCCCACCGCTTGGTGAGGACGATCCCGGCAGCCATGGTGGCCGTACCGCCGAGGCCCGCCAGGACGCCGACGGCGTCCAGCCGGGCCTGTGGCCCCAGCACGACGAGTCCCACGCCGACCACGCCGAGGACACCCCAGGTCAGGCGCCAGACCGTCGGCCGGACCTGGAGCAGCGCCACGGCCAGCCCGGCGACCAGCAGCGGCTGGGCCGCGCCGAGGGTGGCGGCGACACCGCCGGGAAGTCGTTCGGCCGCGACGAACAGGAGGGGGTACAGGGCGCCGATGTTGAGCGCGCCGAGGACGGCGGCCTTCCACCACCAGTCCCCGCGCGGGAGGACGCGGGTGATCGCCAGCGCGAGCAGCCCGCCGGGCAGGGCGCGGAGCATCCCGGCGAAGAGCGGATGTCCCGGCGGGAGCAGTTGCGTGGTGACGACGTACGTGGTGCCCCAGGACGCGGGGGCGAGCGCGGTGAGCGCGGTCAGGGCGGCGGTGGTGGCCGGCCGCGGGGCGTGCGAGATGCCCGGGCTGCCGGGCACCGGCGCGGTCGACGTGGGCGGGGTCTGCATGTGATGAAGTCTCAGAAACGCCCTTCCATGTGTCCAACACATGCTTGTCATCGCAGCCATGAGCCAGAACGATGGATGGGTGGACCTCCAGCAGATGCGCTACGTCGTCGCCGTGGCCGAAACCCGCAACTTCACCCGCGCAGCGGAACGCTGCTTCGTGGTGCAGTCGTCGCTGAGTCACCGGATCGCCGCCCTCGAACGGGAGCTCGGGGTCAAGCTGTTCGCCCGGTCCAGCCGACGGGTCGAACTGACGCCCGCGGGCACGGCGTTCGTCGCCGGCGCACGCGAGTGTCTGGCCGCCGCGGACCGCGCGGCCGCCGACGCCGCCGCCGCGACCGGCGTGGTGCGCGGCCGGCTCGCCGTCGGTGTGATCGTGACGACGGCCGCCGTCGACGTGCCCGAGCTGCTTCAGCGGTACCGCGCGCGGCATCCGGACGTCCGCGTCGCCCTCCGGTCCGGACGCAGTGACGACCTGGCGGCGGCGGTCCGCGGGGGCGAGCTCGACATCGCCTTCCTCGGCGTGCCGGAGGGCGAACCGCCGGTCGGTGTGGAGGCCGTCGTGCTCGGTCACGACCAGCATGTGCTGGTGGTGCCGGCCGGGCACCGGCTGGCGGAATCCGGCCGGGTCACGCTGCGGGACATCGCCGAGGAGACGTTCGTGGACTTCGTGAGCGGTACGCCCGCCCGGGCCCAGTCCGATCAGGCCTTCGCCGCGGCGGGCCTGGCGCGCGAGGTCGCGTACGAAGCCGGAGTCGTCGAGCTGATCACCCAGTTGATCGCGCGCGGGCTCGGCATCGCGCTGCTGCCGTCGGCGTTCATCCGGCCCCGGGCCGCCGGAGACCCCGGGCTGGCGCTGGTCCCGGTGGCCGACGGACCGCGTCGGACCGAGTACCTGGTGTGGAGCCGCTTCAACCCCAGCCCGGCCACCCGGGCGATGCTCGGCGTCCTGGGGGTGGGTGCGCCGTCGGCATGGTCCTGACCGCCGGAAACGCCTCGAGCCCGGCCCGGCTGCGGCTCTACCCTTGCCGCATGGCCCATGGAAAGACCTCGTACGTCTGCCTGCCCTGCCGGGCCTCGTACAAGCAGCCCCACCCCGGCCGGCACGACTCCGGCCGGGTCTGTCCGCGCTGCGCCGGACCGCTGATCCACGTGGGCTCCGCCTTCGCGGCACCCAAGAGGCGGGACACCGCCGCCTGGCGGACCCTCTCTGTGCTGCTGCACGCCGGTGTGCGCTTCCACAAGAGCTGCTGCGGCGGCCCCGGTTACCGCCCCCGCACCCTCGTCGAGGTGCGCGAGCGGATGGCCTTCGCGCGGGCCACCGGAGAACCCTTCGCCCGCGCCTTGATCCGCCGGGACCTGCCCTGACGGTGCGGAAAGCCCGGGGGCCGGGGCCCGTGCGGTGATGCGTCTTGCTCCGGAAGACCTCCGAAACATTCGGCGAGCGGAGCCCATCCCTCCGCCCATGCGGCGGCGGATGACTTTGGACACTCGACGACATCGAGCCGCCAACTGTCGTGTGAGCAGCAGCTATTCGCCTTTCGGCTTTCCCGGATGGTGCCGAAGCTTTCGCGACAAACGCCGAAACCATTGACAGTTGACAGGGGCAGGCCAACACTCCCGGATGACAGAGCTCCCCCATAGACCCACCCCACGAGGACATGGAGGAAGCACCCCATGAACCAGTCATCCGGCCGCTTGCGGCTGCTCCTCAGCGGCGTCTTCACGATGCTGATGGTCGCGGCCGCGGCCCTCACGATGCCGGGCACCGCGCACGCCGACACCGTCGTCACCACGAACCAGACGGGCACCAACAACGGCTACCACTACTCGTTCTGGACGGACGCGCCGGGCACGGTCTCCATGACCCTGTCCTCCGGCGGCAGTTACAGCACCTCATGGCGCAACACCGGGAACTTCGTCGCCGGCAAGGGCTGGAGCACCGGCGCCCGCCGCACGGTGACCTACTCGGGCTCGTTCAACCCGTCCGGGAACGCGTACCTGACGCTCTACGGCTGGACCGCGAACCCGCTCGTCGAGTACTACATCGTCGACAACTGGGGCACCTACCGGCCCACGGGCACGTACAAGGGCACCGTCACCAGCGACGGCGGCACGTACGACATCTACAAGACGACGCGGTACAACGCCCCGTCCGTCGAGGGCGTGCGCACCTTCGACCAGTACTGGAGCGTGCGGCAGTCGAAGCGGACGGGCGGCACCATCACCACCGGCAACCACTTCGACGCGTGGGCCCGGGCCGGGATGCCCCTGGGCAACTTCAAGTACTACATGATCATGGCGACCGAGGGATACCGGAGCAGCGGCAGCTCCAGCATCCGGGTGGGGCCGTGACGGCGAAGCGCGTGCCGATCGTCGTCGCGGCGGCCGCGGCCCTCGTGGTCACGGCCACCACGGCCTCGACCGCCACCCCGGCACGGGCGGCCGCCTGCGGTGCCGGCTACGTCGGACTCACCTTCGACGACGGCCCCTCCGGCACCACGACGCGACTGCTCGGCGCGCTCCGGCAGAACGGCCTGCGGGCCACCATGTTCAACCAGGGCCGCAACGCGGCCGCCGACCCGGCCCTGGTCCGGGCCCAGGTGAGCGCCGGCATGTGGGTCGCCAACCACAGCTACACCCACCCGCACCTGACCCGGCTGAGCCAGGCGCAGATCGACTCCGAGATCTCCCGCACCCAGCAGGCCATCGCCAGCGCGGGCGGCGGCACGCCGAAACTGTTCCGGCCCCCGTACGGCGAAACGAACGCGACGGTCAAGTCGGTCGCGTCCCGGTACGGCCTGACCGAGATCATCTGGAACGTCGACTCCCAGGACTGGAACGGCGCGAGCACCGACGCGATCGTCCAGTCCGCCGCCCGCCTCACCAACGGGCAGATCATCCTGATGCACGACTGGCCGGCCAACACCCTGGCGGCCATTCCGCGCATCGCCCAGGGCCTGGCCTCCCGAGGCCTGTGCGCGGGAGCGATCTCCCCTCAGACGGGCCGCGCGGTGGCCCCGTCCTGAGCGCCCGGCGCGACGGCACACCCGCCGTCGCGCCACGGGCGCGGTCCCGGCGGGCGCCGGGCCGGCGGTTCACAGTCGGCCGTCGGCGCGTGTCGTACATGAGTACGCGTGCTCATGACGTCCCTCCGCTGCCCGTCGATCCTTGACGTATGACGAAACGGGGATTGTTCGGGGCCGGGGTCGCGCTCGTCGGTGGGGTACCCGTGGCCGCCTGGGGGTTGATGGGGCAGCAGAACTACGACGGGCTGCCGGCCAGTGAACTGGACTACGCGTTCCAGCCGTGGGACATCGCGGACGGTGTGGCCGCGGTCGCCGGGGGGCTCGCGTTGGCGCTGGCGGCGGCCGGTGCGGGGGTGCTCGTGCGGGCCTCGCTGCGGGGGGCGCTGGACCGGCGGTGGTGGGGGGTGCTCGGGCCGCTGGTGGTGCTCGGGCTCATGGCCGGGGTGGGGTGGCGGATCCTGACCGCGGGAGGCATCGGGGCCAACATCGGAGCCGGGCTGCTGGTCATCTTCGGTACGCCGGTCGCCGCCGGGCTGCTGCTGTGGTCCCTGGCGTGGGCGTTCTGGCTGGTCACCCGGCACCACGGGCACGAGGGCGGCGCGGACCTGGGCGGTTTCGCCTCCCGCGGGGTGTAGCGGGCGGCCGTGGCCGAAACTCCACGGCAGGCCGGAGGCGGGGAGGGCAACTCCGCGAGCGCGGCGGCGGGTTCACCTAGGTTGGTGGGCCGGTCCCCCCTTCCCACCCCCCCCAGGAGGCCACGCCGTGTCCGATGACAGGCTGCGCGCACGTATCGACACCTCCAAGCCGCACTCGGCCCGCTTCTGGAACTACTTCGTCGGCGGCAAGGACAACTACGAGGTCGACCGCGAGATCGGGGACCAGATCAAGTCGATCTTCCCGGGGCTCGTGGACGTGGCGGTCACCAGCCGCCGGTTCCTGGGCCGGGCCGTCGGGTATCTGGCCGGTGAGCAGGGGGTACGGCAATTCCTCGACGTCGGCACCGGTCTGCCCACGGCCGACAACACCCACGAGGTCGCGCAGCGCGTCGCTCCCGACGCCCGGATCGTGTACGTCGACAACGACCCCATCGTGCTGGCGCACGCGAACGCCCTGCTCACCAGTACCGCCGAGGGCAGGACCGCGTATCTGGACGCCGACCTCTACGACCCCGAGGCCGTCCTTGAGGCCGCCGCCGGCACGCTCGACCTCTCCCGGCCGGTCGGCCTGATGATCCTCAACACCCTCGGTCATGTGGCCGACTACGAGCAGGCGCGCGATCTGGTGCGGCGGCTCATGGCCGGGCTGCCGTCCGGCAGCCACCTGGTGATCAGTGACAGCACCGCGACCAGTGAGGGCATGATCGCCGCGTCCGAGGCGTACAACTCCAGTGGGGCGGTGCCGTATCACGTCCGTGCCGTCGCGGAGATCGCCGGGTTTTTCGAGGGGCTGGAGCTGGTGGAGCCCGGTGTGGTCCGGGTTCCCGAGTGGCGGCCGGGGGCTTCGGGTGACGCCGGTTTCGGGGGCGTCGCCGTGGATGCGTATTGCGGGGTGGGGCGCAAGGTGTAGGTATGTCGTCCCGTGCGGGTGGGGTTGGGCAGGGGTCGCGCAGTTCCCCGCGCCCCTGTCTGAGCGGGTGCGGCGCCGTGGAGGCTCGGCGCGCAGTTCCCCGCGCCCCCAAGAAGGAGCCTCGCCCCGGCGGCCTGTCGCGATGTTCCCCGCGTCCCCCGGGAACGTGCGGCGCCGTGGGGGCTGGTCGCGCAGTTCCCCGCGCCCCCAAGAAAGAGCCTCGCCCCGGCGGCCTGTCGCGGCGTTCCCCGCGTCCCCGAGATGGCCGGGGGGCGTCACCCGTCCGGGTCGGTGGGGGCAGTGCTGGTTCGGTGTCACGGGATAATCGGGGCATGTCCGTCCCTCCCCCCGTGCCCGAGCCCGTCGGTCGGCTTCTCGGGGATCTGTTGGGGGTGGGTGAGGCCTACTCCCTCGTTCTCGGCGGCGGCTACGGGGTGCTGGCGCACGGGCTCGTCGAGCGGGCCGGGCCGGACGTGGACCTGGCGACCGAGCACCCGGCCGCGATGGACGTCATCGCCGGGGCCGTCCGGTCCGGCCTGGTGGGGCGCGGCTGGCTCGTGCGGACCCTGGAGACCGAGCCGCTGACCGCGCAGTTCCTGGTCACGGACGCGGCGAGCGGCACGGAGTGCGAGGTCCGTGTCCGCAAGGAGATGCTGTGGCGCCCGCCCGTGGAGACGGCGCTCGGTCCGGCGCTCGCCCTGGACGATCTGATCGGCACCCGGGTGCGGGACCTGGCCGACCGCGGACTGGCACGCGACCTGGTCGACGTGCACGCCGCCTCGGCCCGCTGGAGCCACCCCGAACTGGAGGAACTCGGCCGCCGCCACGCCCCCGGCACCTTCGACCTCACCGACCTCCAGGCACGGCTGACCGGCACGGACTGGCTCGACGACAGGGCGTTCACCGTCCACGGTCTCGACCCGGCGTCCGTGCCCGGGCTGCGCCGCTGGGCGCAGGAGTGGGCCGACGACATCGCCGAACGCCTCATCGAGGGCGAGGCCCCGGACGAGGAGTGACCGGTCGGTACCCTGACCCGATGGGGAACGGGGCAACCGGTCAGGTGGGAGTCGTCGCCGCGCTGGTGCGCGCGGCGTTCCTGGTCGACGGTGTGTACGCGGAGGCCAGCCGTACGTACGGACTGACGCCGCAGCAGGGGCAGTTGCTGTGCGTGCTGATGGCGCAGCCGTACGGGATGAGCGAGCTCGGCGAGACGCTCGGGCTGGCGAAGTCGAGTCTGACCGGGCTGGTGGACCGGACGGTCCGGCGCGGGCTGGTACGGCGGGAGTCCGACCCGCGCGACGGGCGGGCCGTGCGGGTCGGGCTGACCGACGAAGGGGCCGCGCTCGCCCGGAAGTTCTACGCCGAGACCTGCCGTCGGATGGAGGCTCTGCCGTCCGGGCTGAGCGGCGCCGAGCGGGACCGGCTGGCCGTCCTGCTGTCCCGGGTCGTGGTGGACAACGAGGTCCCCGAGGTGTTCGTGGAGGCCGCGAGGGGCCCGGGCGCCGGCTGAACGACTGACCGGATGACCGACTCGCCGACTGGCCTGGTGGCCTACTGGCGTACTGGCCTTTCCGTCAGCCGCCGCCCGCGGACCTCCCTCAGCAGGGCACCGTCTTCAGCTCCGCCCTCCCCGCCGCGCCCCTCAGCAGCAACGTCACGCCCACCGAGGCCCCGGCCATCGCCGTCATCGCCCAAGCCGGGGAGGTCAGTTGGGCGAGCGACCCCGCCAGCGCCGCCGCCACCCCCTGCATCGTGAGCATCCCGGCCGAGTGCAGCCCCAGGGCGTGGCCCGTGAGGTCGTCGGGCGTCAGGGCCACCAGTCGCTCCTGCTGCACGAGGGCCGCGCCGAACCCCACGGAGGCCAGGGTGACCGCGGCCGCCGCCAGCGGAAGCGCCGGGTGCAGGAAGAACGGCACGTACGGCAGGGCCAGGAGCAGCAGGAGCGGGAAGCCGAGGCGGGAACGCGGGCCGGGCGGCAGCACCCGGCCGACCAGCACGTCCCCGGCCAGCATGCCGAACGCGGCACAGGCGAAGAGGGTGCCTGCGGATGCGGGTGCGTAGGAGACGTAGAGGGATTCACAGCCGACGACCAGGCCGTTGGGGACCCACAGGGCCAGGTAGACCTGCCGTCGGGGCGGGGAGGACCAGAGCAGGGCGTTGGCACGCCAGGTCGCCGACACCGAGGGGCGGCCCGTCGTCCGGGGCGGGCGGCGGGTCAGTCCGAGGCGTACGACCGCGGCCGCCGTCACGTAGAGGGCGGCGGCCACCAGCAGGGACAGCCGGGGGGACAGCAGGGCCACGAGCGCGCCGCCGGTCGCGTAGCCGGTGATCTGCATGAGGCCGCTCATCATGTTGAACACCGAGCGGCCGAGCAGATAGCCGTCCTTGGAGACGATCTCGTTCAGCAGGCCCCAGCGCACTCCCCCGCCCACCGATTCCACCAGCCCCTTGGCGACGACGATCGCGAGGACCGCCCAGACGGCCAGACCGGGCAGGGCCAGTGCGGCGGTGGCCGCGGCGAACAGCAGGGACAGGGCCGTCAGGGCCGCGCGCGGGGGCAGCCGGTCGGCGGCGGAGAGCAGGAAGGTCGCGCCGAGCACCTGCACCAGCGAGGAGCCGAACATGCTCACCGCGGACAGCAGCGGTGACCCGGTCGCCCGGTACACCAGGATGCCCAGGGCCAGGTTGCCCATCGTCTGGGCGACCTGCTGCGCCGACGCGGCCAGGAAGAACGGGGTGAACTCGGGTGTGCGGAACAGATCGCGGTAACTGCGCATGGGCGGAGTCTTCGGCGGCCCCGCCCGCGTGGTTATTGTTTCGCGCAGGCGCGAAACGTCGGGGAGGGGGTGCTCCGTGGGCTGGTGGCAGATCAACGCCGACACCCTGGCGCGGAGCCGGTTCGTGATCTCGCCGTTCGCCGAGGCCTTCGCGAGTCTGCGGCTGCTGCACTCGGCCGAGGCGGCACACCCCGGCGAGCGGCGGTGGCTCGACGCCCATCTGCCGTCCTACCGGCGTCGGCTGGCCCGGGACCCGGTGACCGCGCAGCTGATCAGCGCGGGGATCGGGCGGGAGTGGACGGCCGACTTCCTGTCCCCCGCCCCGCGCGACGGGGAGACCTTCGAGCGGGGCGTCGCGCGGGTGCGGGCGGCCGACCCGGTGGCGGCCCGCACGGACCTCACCGTCTCGCTGCGCGGCCCGGTCCCGCCTCCGCTGCACCGCGACGACCTCCCGGAGCGCGCCGCCGACCTCCTGACGTACGTCTGGACGACGGCGGTACAGCCGTACTGGCCCCAACGCCGGCGCGTTCTGGAAGCCGATGTGGTCGCGCGGACCGCACAGGTCAGCCGGGGCGGCTGGGCGTCGGCGCTGGACACGCTGCGGCCGGGGACGCAGTGGCTCGGGGAGAACCGGCTCCAGGTCAACGCGCACGAGTACCCGCCGCGCGAGCTGTCCGGTGCCGAGCTGGTGTTCGTGCCCATCACGACGCAGCGCATCGGCTGGGTGGCGTGGGAGGGCACGGACCGGTACGCGCTGGTCTACCCGTGCGCCGGGGCGCTGGCCGACCCCGGCGGCAGACCGGTGCCCGCGAGCCTCGGCGCGCTGCTCGGCACGGCCCGCGCCGGTGTGCTGGTCCGGCTCGGCTCGCCGTTGAGCACCAGCCAGCTGGTCGCGGTGACCGGGCAGGGCCTCGGTTCCGTCGGGCGGCATCTGCGGGTGCTGCTGGACGCCGGTCTGGTGGAGCGGCGGCGGGCGGGCAGGTCGGTGCTGTACTCGCGGACGGCGGCGGGGCAGGTGCTGGTGGAGGCCACCGAGGCCCCCCAGAGGCCCGGCACCCGGCGGAGCTAGGGTCTGCTCATGACGACTACCAACGGTTCCTCTCCCCTCGACGTCGAGATCGGTGCGCTCCAGGGCGGCTCCGCCGACCTGTCCCAGTACGCGGGCAAGGCCGTGCTCGTGGTGAACGTGGCCTCCAAGTGCGGCCTGACCCCGCAGTACACGGGCCTCGAGAAGCTCCACGAGCAGTACGCCGGGCGCGGCTTCTCCGTCCTCGGCGTGCCCTGCAACCAGTTCCTCGGGCAGGAGCCCGGCAACGCCGACGAGATCGCCGAGTTCTGCTCGGCGACGTACGGCGTGACCTTCCCGATGACCGAGAAGGTCGAGGTCAACGGCGAGGGGCGGCACCCGCTGTACCAGCGCCTGACCGGTTTCGCCGACGCCGAGGGGCACAGCGGGGACATCCGCTGGAACTTCGAGAAGTTCCTCATCGGCCGGGACGGCCAGGTGGTCGCCCGCTTCTCGCCGCAGACCGAGCCGGACGCGGCGGAGGTCGTCGCGGCGATCGAGGCCCAGCTGGCCTAGAAGGGCGCCGGCGGGGCGTTGACCTTGCCCCTGGGTCAGGCCCGAGTGTCCTCGTCATCGGGCGGAAGAGCCGCCCGGTGACGGAGGATGCCGTGGTGGACGGACCGGAACGGGACCTGGAACTGCTCACCATCGGGGCGTTCGCCGCGCGCGCCCGCCTGTCGGCGAAGGCGCTGCGGCTGTACGACCGGCTGGGCCTGCTGGCCCCGGCGCACGTCGACGCGGGCACCGGCTACCGCTACTACCACGCGGGTCAGGTCGAACGGGCCCGGCTCGTGGCGCTGCTGCGGCAGCTGGACATGCCGCTCGCCCGGATCGCCGAGGTGGTCGCGGCGGGCGACGGGCCGACGGCCGCCGAGCTGCTCGGCACGTACTGGGCGGACGTCGAGGCGCGGGTGGCGGGACAGCGGACGCTCGCCGCATACCTCCGTGGACGACTGTCGGGGAGGAGCTCCGAGATGTACGGGACGTTCACGGTCGAGACGGTGGAGGTGCCCGCCCAGGTGGTGGTCTCCGAGAAGCGGCACACGCTGGCGGCCGAGCTGCCGGCGTGGATCGGGGCTGCACTGGGACGGCTGGAGGAGGCGGCCCGGGAGTGCGGAGGCATGACCGGGGTGCCGTACGTCGCCTATCACGCGGAGGTGTCGATGGAGAGCGACGGCCCCGCTGAGGCGTGTGTGCCGGTGGCCGACGAGGCCGCGGCCCGGGCCTGGGCGCAGCGGCGGGGCAGGGCGTGGGAGACGGCGGTACGGGTGGAACCGGCCCGGCGGCTGGCGTTCACCAGGATCACCAAGGCGCAGGTGGCGTACCCGCAGATCCTGGCCGCGTTCGAGGCGGTGGAGGAGTGGATGGCGGCGCGGGGACTGACGGCGACCGGCCCCTGCCGGGAGCTCTACTTCGCGGACTGGGCGGCGGCCGGCCCCGAGGACCCGGTGTGTGACGTGGCGTTCCCGGTGAGCTGAGCTGTCTCGGAAACCCGTCTCCGGGCACAGGCGGAGCCCTCTCGGCAAGGACGGCGATGCTGGTCGAGAGGGCTCTGCCGGTGACGCTCGTGGTGCTGTCGGTCGGTGGTCAGGCCTTGACCGAGGCCACGAAGGCGCTCCACGCGTCGGCGGGAAACGCCAGCTTGGGGCCCTCGGGGATCTTGGTGTCCCCGAGCTCCAGGGCCTCGTCGACGGTCGACCTGACCATCACGCACGCACCGTTGTTGTTGGTGTAGGAGGACGTCGTCCACGTTTCCGTGGCGCCCAGACGAATTGCCATGATCGCTCCGTTGCCAGTTGCGTTTACGCCAACCCGTGCTGGTGGTTGGCGTGATCGACGCTACTCGCCCACATCCTCGTTCGGAGCAGTCATTCACTCGACCGGATGGCATATTCCAGGGGAGTCTTCCAGCCAGGCGTGTCACGGGGTAGCATCCCGCGTTTTGCCCGGCGGAAGGTCGTCCTCCCGTGACGGCTCAGCGCGCGTACTCCTTCGCCACGTTCTCGATGAGCTGCCGGGACTGGTCCACGTTCAGCGACTGGGCGCGCAGGTGCTCGTACATCACCGTGTACTTCTGCACGTCGAGCGGCTTCTCCAGGTACAGGTCGCTGGTGACGCCCTCGATGTAGACCACGCTGGAGTCGGCCGCGTCGGCGAACTCCAGGATGGAGTACTGGCCGTTGATGCCCGCGTGCGCGCCGACCTCGAACGGCAGGACCTGCACGGTGATGTGGGGCAGTTGCGACATCTCGATGAGGTGCTCCAGCTGTTCGCGCATCACCTGGCGGCTGCCGACGACCCGGTGCAGGGACGCCTCGTCCAGCACCACCCACAGCCGCAGCGGCTCCGTCTCGGCGGTGATACGTCCCTGCCGGCGCAGCCTGACCTCGACGCGCTTGTCGTTGTCCGCCTCCGACGCCTCGGGCGAACCGCCGCGGATGATGGCCTCGGCGTACGCCCTGGTCTGCAACAGGCCGGTGATGATCTGGGGTTCGTAGACTCTGAGCGACTCGGCGTCGGTCTCCAGGCCGATGTAGACGCTGTAGGGGATGTCCCCGAAGGCGTGCCACCAGCCCTGCTGCCGGGAGTCCTTGGCCATCTGCATCAGCGAGTCGACGATGCGCTGGTCCTCGACCTCGTAGACCCCGCACAGGTCGCGGACGTCGCGCTGGCTGATGCTGCGCCGCCCGTTCTCCAGCCGGCTGATCTTCGACTGCGACACCAGCAGCCGCTCGGCCACCTCTTCGGCCGTCATGCCCTTGAGCTCGCGGAGCCTGCGGAGCTCCTGGCCGAGCCGGCGCCGCCTGACGGTGGGATTGACATTGGACGCCACGGGACGTGCACCTCCGGCTGCGTGCCTCTACTTTGCGTATCTGCTGTTGAGCAGACTGCCACCAAGGTGCTTACTACCGCTGGGAAACGGTGGATATGCGACGGGTACACGCCAGTTCGGGCACGGCACGCCGAGCGGGGCGAAGAGAGTCTGCGCTCTCTTCGCCCCGCTCGGACAGCGGCTCCCGTGACCGGGTTCGTGGGTCCCGTGGTGCGTGCACCGGTCGTAGGCCGTGCGGGCGCGGCGCGGCTCAGTGGGCCACGGCGCGCGCCATGGATCCGTGGCGCGGTTGCATCGGAACGCCGCGGGCGGGTTCCGGTGCGGGCCTGGCTCCGCCCGCGGCCTGACGGCCGGGCGGTGCCGGGTTGCGGCGCGGCTGGGCCGCGACGCCGTTCTGGACGTCCATCACCGCGTGCGCGACGAGACCGCCCATGGGGTCGTGCCTGATCAGGTCCCGCAGCCGGGATCGAGAGGAACGCCCCTCGTTGCCCGGGTACAGGTGCTTGCCGAGACCGACCGCGTGAGCGAGTGCGGCGAGGGCCGCGGTCCGCGGGTCCGGCGGTACGCCGGTGCGGATCGCGGAGTCCAGCCGGGCCCTGATCTCCCGGCTGATCTCGGTGTCCGTCGCCTGGTAGCGAGTCGTCGGCAGCACTCCGCACATCTGGCCGGCCACGGCATGCACCATGCCGCACCGCTCCAGATGCGAGAGGTAGGTCTGGCGCAGCCCCAGTCGCGGCCCGCCAATCCAGTTCACTGCCCGCACGGGAGCGCCACGCCTTCGCAGCAACTCCAACGCGCAGTCCAACGTCGGATCTCCAGTCGGCCGTGGTGCCACCACGGCGATACGATCCCCGTCTGGGGCTATCCGTCCGGCCAGCGCCAGCTCTACTAGCTGTGCTCCGGCCAGACCGAGGTCGAGCGACTGCGGCTGTGCGGTGGTACCCGTGGTCGGGTCCAACGCCAGCAGCAGAAGCTCCTCCGGAAGTGTTCTGCGGCTCCTGCCCATCCATGCCTCCCCGCGTGGATGAAAGACAGGGTGACCCCTCTCACATTGGTCTGTCGAGGGTGCGTGACCGGTTCGTAGTGGAACCAGTAGGTATGTCGTTCTCGTCTACCGACTGGGTTTGGCCCGCACACAGGACACTGGTACATGGTTCGGACAGCGCCGAGCGGTGTCACGGGCGGCGGTTCACGGTTCGGTACGCGTACGCGGGGAGTGCGGCGCGAGGAGGAGGCATCGGTGGCGGGCGAGTCCCCCGACAGGTCGAAGCAGCGCGAGTCGTCGGCACGAAGGACGTCGGGGAGCGCGAGTCCGGTTCCGGAGGCCAGGAGCGAATCCGCCGACCCGCGGCTCGCGGTGTCCCGGGACGCGGAGAAGTCCTCGACGCGGGGTGCTGCCGATACGGCGACCCGCGTGCTGTCCACCCGTTCGGCGAAGGACCCGGGCAACACCGGGCGCTCGGCGAACGACTCGGGCCCCGGGGACGCGGCGGCTGACGCCGGGTCGTCGGACGGGGGGTCCTCCGACGCGGGGTCCGCCGACGCCGGGTCTTCCGACGCGGTGTCCTCCGACGCGGGGGGCGGTGACGGGCGGCTGCGGGACGCCGTGGCCGCGTGGGTCGCTTCGGCGGACCAGGAGCCTGGCGACGAGGGCGCCCAGGGCGGCCAGGGGGCCACCGGGCGCACGGATGAGCCCACCGAGCCCACCGAGGCCGGGGCCACGACCGCGGAGGCGGGGGAGCCCGCCGAGACCCGGGAGACCACCGCAGAGGCGGGGAAGCCCGCTGAGGCCGGGCAGGCGGATGAGTCCGCCGGGACCGGGGAGACCACCGCGGCGGCGAACGAGTCCACGGGGACCCGGAAGACGACCGCGGAGGCGGACGAACCCACCGGGGCCCCGAAGAGCGCCGCAGAGGCGCGGAAGCCCGCTGAGGACGGCAAGACCACCGGGCAGGCGGACGAGCCCGTCGAGGTCGGCAGGACGACCGGGCAGGCGAACAAGCCCACCGAGGCCGGAAAGACCACCGCGGCGGCGAACGAGCCCGCCGAGGCTGGAAAGCCCGCCACGGAGGCGGCCGAGCCCACGGAGGCCCGGAAGACCGGCGCGGCGGCGGACCAGCCCACCGAGACCGGCAAGACGACCAAGCAGGCGAACACCCCCGCCCAGGCCGGCAAGACCAGCGCGGCGGCGGACCAGCCCGCCCGGGCCGGGAAGACCACCGCAGAGGCGGGAGGGTCCGTTAAGGGCGGCAAGACCACCAAGCAGGCGAACACCCCCGCCGAGGCCGGCAAGACCAGCGCGGCGGCGGACGAGCCCGCCCGGGCCGGGAAGACCACCGCAGAGGCGGGAGGCCCCGCTAAGGCCGGCAAGACCACCGGGCAGGCGAACACCCCCGCCGAGGCCGGCAAGACCAGCGCGGCGGCGGACGAGCCCGCCCGGGCCGGGAAGACCACCGCAGAGGCGGGAGGGTCCGTTAAGGGCGGCGAGACCGCCGGGCAGGCGGACAAGACCGCCCGGGCCGGGAAGACCACCGAGGCCGGGAAGGCCACCCCCGCCGGGAAGACCGCCGAGCCGGTGGACGAGTCCGCCGGGAGCCGTGAGGGCGTCGAAGGTGGCGCGGACGGCGGTGCTGCCGGGCGCCGTGCGGTCGGGCGGGCCGAGGTGGCCCGGGAGGCCGTGAAGGACGCCGACGAGCCGGAGGCGGACCGTTCCGCCAAGGGTGCCGCCGCCACGACCGACGCCGACGGAAAGCCCCCCACCAAGGCGTCCAAGCCGGTTGATCCCCGGGCTTCCAGCAGTGCCGAGCCCGCCTCCGCGGTCACGCCTGCTGACGAAGAAGCCGAGGGCGCACCGAAGGCCGCCGCCGAACGGCCCGTCGACCAGCCCACCGCCGTCTTCAAGGCCCTGCGGCCCCCGGTCGATCAGCCCACCACCATGCTGAAGCTCGGAGCCGGGACCAAGGACCTCCCCAAGTCGGACCTCCCGAAGACGGACGTTCCGAAGACGGACGTGCCGGAGAAGGACGCCGAGCGGACCAGCAAGTTCGTCGCGCTCAAGCCCTTGGACGAACCGGCGGCCAGGAAGCCGGCCCCGGCCGAGGCCACCGCGCCCGTGCCCACCGTCGGCCCCGAGCGGACCACGCAGCAGCCGCTGCCGCCGAAGCCGCCGCTGGACCTGCTGGCCGAGCTGACGAACACCCCGCCGCCCCCGGAGACCCCGCTGCGGACGGCGGCCCGGCGGGTGAAGATCTGGACGCCGCTGGTGCTGCTGCTCGTGGTGGTCTTCGCGGTCGTGCAGAGTGTGCGCCCGCTGCCCTCACCGACCCTCGAACTCACCGCCGAGGACAGCTACACGTTCAAGGGCGGCAAGGTCGACATCCCCTGGCCCACCCAGGGCCAGGCCGCGCTGGACGTGCAGGGCATCGGCACGTTCGGGTCCTCCGGCGAGCAGAAGCCCGTGCCGATCGCGAGCGTCGCCAAGGTCATGACCGCCTACCTCGTCCTGCGCGACCACCCGCTCAAGAGCGGCGAGGACGGTCCGAAGATCCCGATCGACCAGGCCGCCCAGGACCAGTCCGACGCCGGACAGGAGTCCACCGTCGACGTCACGAAGGGCGACAAGATCACCGAGCGGGAGGCCCTGGAGAGCATCCTGATCGCGTCCGCGAACAACGTGGCGCGACTGCTCGCCCGCTGGGACGCGGGGTCCGAGAAGGCGTTCGTGCAGAAGATGAACGACGCCGCCAAGGACCTCGGCATGAAGAACACGACGTACACCGACCCGTCGGGCCTGAACAACACGACCGTCTCCACGGCCGTGGACCAGGTGAAGCTCGCCAGGGCCGCCATGCAGCAGCCCGCCTTCCGTGAGGTCGCGGCGATGATGTCGTACGTCGACTACAAGGGCACGAAGCACGACAACTGGAACCGCCTGGTCGGCTCCAACGACGTCACCGGCATCAAGACCGGCACCACCACCTCGGCGCTCGGCAACCTCGTCTTCGCGGCCAGGAAGGACGTGAACGGCGAGACGCACCGGATCATCGGCGCGGTCGTGCGCCAGCCCGCCGGCGGCCCGGACAACACGATCCTGGGCGCCGCGCTGCACGAGGGCGACAAGCTGATCCGGGCCGCGCAGGGCGCGCTGGAGTCGGCGACGATCCTGAAGAAGGGCGAGGTCGTGGGCTACGCCGACGACGGTCTCGGCGGCCGCACCCCGGTCGCCGTCACCGAGGACGTCACGGCCGTGGGCTGGGCGGGCCTGTCCGTCAAGCTGACGTTCGCCGGGGACGACCTGCCGCACACGGCCAAGGCCGGGGCGAAGGTGGGCACGCTCACCGTCGGCGACGGCACCACCAGTGCCGTCAAGGTGCCGGTCGCCCTGAAGAAGGACCTGGTGGAGCCCGGCTTCACGGCCAAGCTCACACGACTGGGCTGACCCGGGGCGCGAGCCCGCACCACCGCACCCCGCCGGTAACGGCCCGTCCGGGCGCTGCCCGGCGGGGTGCGTGCTAGCGTCCCGAATCGGGACAGGTCGCCGTTCGCGGCGGCGCGGCGGCGAAGCCGAGAACAGAAGACGGGACACGGGGAGTGCCTTCGAGTGGCCACTGCGGAGCCGACACGCGCAGACGACGCCGATCCGGGCTCGGTATCAGGCCCGCGAATACGCCTGCCCGAAACGCCTGAGACATCTGGAACAGCACAGCCGCGCGAGACACCGGGAACGCCTGCGGACGGCGGGGCCCGGTTCGAGTGGCCCGCCTCCGTGCTGGCGCTGCGTGAGCGCATGCTGCGGCACCCGGTCCTGTCCATCACGGGCCTCGCCGCGGTGCTGCACATCCTCTGGTTCTTCACGTTCGCGAACAGCGGGGGCGATCTTGCCGCGCAGGACGCCTGGGCGGAGTTCGTCGGCCGGCATCCGGACTCGGCGTACAACCTCGCCTGGTACGGCGGCATGCACCCGGTGTCGTACAGCGTGGTGTCGCCGTATCTGATGTCCGTGCTGGGCGTGCGGACGACGATGATGATCGCGGGGACGGTCTCGGCGGGGCTGCTGACGCTGCTCCTGCTGCGCAGCCGTTCGGTCCGCAATCCGCTGTGGGCGTCGCTGGCGGGCGTGTTCGGGCTCTTCTGCAACGCGGTGTCCGGGCGGGTGACGTTCGGTCTCGGCATGATGTTCGCGCTCGGCGCGGTCGCCGTCGTGTTCTGCTGGCCGTACCGGTGGCGGTACAAGCGCTGGGCGAAGGCCCTGAGCGCGGCGCCGCTGGCCGCGCTGGCCACCATGGCGTCGCCGGTCGCGGGCCTCTTCGTGGGCCTGGTGGCGGTGGCGCTGTTCCTTCAGAAGCGGCGGCCGGGCGCGTGGGCGCTGGGGCTTGCGCCCACGGCGGTGGTGGCGCTGTCGGCGTGGCTGTTCCCGTTCTCGGGGACGCAGCCGATGATGATCGGCTCGGTGCTGCTGCCGCTCGCGTTCTCGGTCCTCACCTGTCTGCTGGTCCCGCAGGAGTGGAAGACGGTCCGGCTCACGGCCGCGGTGTACGGCCTGGGGGTCGTGCTGGTGTGGCTGATCAGCTCCCAGATCGGTTCGAACATCACGCGTCTCGCGATGCTGTTCGCCGGGGTCACGCTGGTCGCCGCGCTGCCGTTCACGGTGCCGCGCAGCCGCAAGTGGTACGCGGCGGTGGTGGCGCTGTGCGGTTTCGGGGTGTGGATCGGCTTCAAGACGGTCGACGACATCGTGCACACGGCCCCGGCGGCGTCCTGGTCGCGCGAGCTGGCGCCGCTGGTCAACGAGTTGCAGCAGGTCGGTGCCGAGAAGGGCCGGGTCGAGGTCGTCCCCGCGCGTTCCCACCGTGAGGCCTCCGCGCTCGCCCCGTACGTCAATCTGGCCCGCGGCTGGAACCGGCAGGCCGACATGGAGCGCAACCCCCTCTTCTACGACGACACCCTCAACTCGGCGAACTACCACGAGTGGCTGAAGCGCTGGGCCGTGCACTACGTCGTGCTGCCGAAGGGCGAGCCCGACGGTGACGGGGGGCAGCGGGAGCGGGCTCTGGTGCGGCGCGGGCTGCCGTATCTGACGCAGATCTGGGGCAACGACACCTGGCAGCTGTTCAAGGTGACCGCGCCCACCCAGCTGGCCGAGCCGAACGCGGTGGTCGAGCGGGCCGAGCAGGGCGAGATGGTCCTCCAGGTGAAGAAGGCGGGCCGGATCCTGGTCCGCATCCCGTACTCGCCGTGGCTGAGCATCGTCGACGCGCAGGGCAAGAGCCTGAAGCCGCCGCAGGAGACGGAGGAGTCCGCGAACCGTCCCGAGGACGAGCCGAAGACGTACGTGAACGTCAACGGCTGCCTGGCGGAGACGGAGGAGGACGCGCAGGGCGACAAGTGGACGGAGCTGCTGGCTCCCAGGGCCGGGACGTATCGCCTGGCGGCGCCGTACCAGTTCCCGCGGGGCACTCCCTGCCCGGAGGAGCTGCGCTGACCGGTGCGCGGTCCGCCGGATCGCGCCCCTCCGAACCCCTCGTTCCCGTTCGATTACAGTGCTGAGCTGTCGTACGTATGGACGGTGCCCCGGGGAGGTCTAGGTGGGTGCGACTGCCGGCGCCGTCTGGGGCCGTACAGAGCAGCAGGACTTCCGCAGCCGGGTGCGGGGGACCCTGCTCGGCGTGGCCGTGGGCGACGCGCTGGGGGCGCCGGTCGACGGGCTGACCCTGGACGGGATCAGGGAGGCGCACGGGGCGGAGGGCCTGGTGGACCTGGCCCCTGCCTACGGCAGACGCGGCGCCGTCACGCACCTCACCCAGCTCACGCTGTTCTCCGTCGACGGGCTGATCCGGGCGCAGGTCAGGCGGGACACCGGTGCCTGGCATCCGCCGACCGATCTGCACCGGGCGTATCTGCGCTGGGCCGCGACCCAGCGCGACTGGGGGCCCGACGAGCGCCGCAAGGAGGACGGGTGGCTGGCGCGGGAGGAGTGGCTGTACGCGCGGCGGGACCCCAGTCGCGCCCTGCTGCTGGGGCTCGGCGATCCGACCATGGGCACGCCGGAGGCGCCGAAGAACCCCGGTGAGGCCGGACCCGAGCCGGCGGCCCGGTCCGCTCCCTTCGGGCTGCTCGTGGGCTGGGAGCCGCAGCTGGTGGCCCAGCTGGCCGTCGAGTGCGCGGCGCAGACCCACGGTCATCCCACGGCCTGCCTCGCGGCGGGCGCGTACGCCGTGATCGTGCACGCGCTGGCGCTGGGCGAGAGCCTCGACGGTGCCGTGCAGCGGGCCTTCGGGCTGCTGGCCGCGCGACCGGGGCACCAGCCGGTGTCGGAGGCGTTGCAGCACGCGCTGGGCGCGGTGCGGCAGGGGATGCCCGGTCCGGAACGCGTGGCGGAGCTGGCCGGGGCGGGTACGGCGCAGGGGCTCGTCGCCGCCGCGGTGTACTGCGCGCTGGTCGCGGCCGACGTCCGGCACGGGCTGTGTCTCGCGGTGAACCACGACGGCCCGTCCGCCACGACCGCCGCGCTGACCGGCGGCCTGCTCGGTGCCCTGCACGGCGAGACGGCCCTGCCGCCGGGCTGGCTGGCCGAGCTGGAGGGCCGCCCCACCATTCTGGAACTGGCCGACGACTTCGCCATGGAGATGACCCAGGGCCCGGCCCTGCACGGCCCGGCGGGCTCCTCCCCCGGCTGGCTGGCCCGCTATCCGAGGGCCTGACCCGACGGACCCACGTCCATGCGGCCGGGCGGTACACCCCCTCGTGCGGGGGTGTACCGCCCGGTCGTGGCAGCGGGGTCAGTCCTTGGCGGTGCGGACCACCTCGTCCGTGGGGGACGGCGGGGCGGGGATCCGGGCCGCGGCCGATCCGTCGTCGTCGGTGTTGATGCGTTCGATGATCGCCAGCCGCTCCGGTGTGTCCTCCGGCCGGAGGAAGCCGACGAGGATGTACAGGACCAGTGAGACGGCCAGCGGGATCGAGACCTGGTACTGGAGGGGCACGCCGCCCTCGACGTTCCAGTGGATCGGGTAGTTCACCAGCCAGAAGGCGAGCAGGCCCATCGACCAGCTGACCAGGGCCGCGGTCGGGCCGGAGCGGCGGAACGCGCGCAGCAGGCCCAGCATCATCGGGATCGCCATCGGGCCCATCAGGCCGGCCACCCACTTGATGACGACCGTGATGATGTCGTTGAACGTGGGCGAGTTGACCTGTGTCGCCGCCGCCATGGACAGACCGAGGAAGACGACCGTCGCGATCCGGGCGACCCGCAGGCCCTGGCTCTCGCTCCAGGCCCGGGCCCGCGCCCAGATCACCGGCGCACAGTCCCGGGTGAAGACGGCCGCGATGGCGTTGGCGTCGGAGGAGCACATGGCCATGGTGTGCGAGAAGAAGCCGACGATGACCAGGCCCAGCAGGCCGTGCGGCAGGAGCTGTTCGGTCATCAGGGCGTAGGAGTCGGAGCCGTCCGGCTTCTGTGACTCGACCAGCAGCGGCGACATCCACATGGGGAAGAACAGCACCAGCGGCCAGACCAGCCAGAGGATCGCCGACAGCCGGGCCGACCGCTCGGCCTGCTTGGCGTTCGGTGTGGCCATGTAGCGCTGGGCCTGGTTGAGCATGCCGCCGTTGTACTCGAAGAGCTTGATGAAGAGGAAGGCCAGCAGGAACACCGTGCCGTACGGCCCGACCAGCGGTTTCTCGTGGCCCTGGAGCTCGGGCGAGTCCCAGACGCCGAAGAAGCCGCCGTGGTCGTCGAGGCGTACGACGACCGCGACGAACATCGCGACGCCGGCCAGCAACTGGATGACGAACTGGCCGAGTTCGGTCAGCGCGTCCGCCCACAGGCCGCCGATGGTGCAGTAGATCGCCGTGATGGCGCCGGTGATGAGGATGCCCTGGTTGAGGGAGATGCCGGTGAAGACGGACAGCAGCGTGGCGATCGCCGCCCACTTCGCGCCCACGTCCACGATCTTCAGCAGCATCCCGGACCAGGCCAGCGCCTGCTGCGTCTTGAGGTCGTAGCGGTTCTTCAGGTACTCCAGCGGGGAGGCCACATGGAGCCGGGAGCGCAGCCGGTTGATGCGCGGGGCGAACAGCTTCGACCCGATGGCGATGCCGAGGGCGATGGGGAAGGACCAGGTGACGAAGGACGTGACGCCGTAGGTGTAGGCGATGCCCGCGTACCCGGTGAACATCACCGCGCTGTAGCCCGACATGTGGTGCGAGATGCCGGAGAGCCACCAGGGCATCTTGCCGCCGGCGGTGAAGAAGTCGCTGACGTTGTCGACGCGTTTGTGCGACCAGACGCCGATCGCGACCATCACGGCGAAGTAGCCGATGAGCACGGCCCAGTCGAGACCGTTCATGTGCGCCCTCCCAGGGATCAGCCCGGCGCTCATCGTGGGCGCTACCGCGTGAACACGACAAGTGAGCGTAAGGTCAAAGGGAGGTAAAAATGTTCGATGTGATGGCCTTGGTTCATCCATATGAACTCAGCGCATCAGCTCCCCGGCGTTGACCAGCAACGACTGTCCGGTGATCGACCGCGCCCGGTCCGACGCCAGGAACACCGCCGCGTCGGCCACATCGGCGTCCGAGGCCAGTTCGGGCAGCGCCATCCGCCCGGTCAGCCGCTCCAGGACAGTCGCCTCCGGCACCCCTTCGGACTGGGCCGCGTACCGCACGTACGCCCGCACCGGTGGCCCCCACATCCAGCCCGGCAGCACGGTGTTGACCCGGATCCGGTACGACCCGAGCTCCCGCGCCAGCGAGTACATCGCACTCGTCAGTGCCCCCTTCGACGCCGCGTACGCCGCCTGCCGCACCTGCGAGGGGGCCGCCACCGCCGACTGCGTCCCCACGAACACCACGGACCCGCCCCGCACTTTGAGCGACGGCAGACAGGCCCGTGTCATGCGCAGCGTGCCCAGCAGGTTCACCTCCAGCACGGTCCGCCAGGACGCGAAGTCGGCGTCCTCGAGACCGCCGAAGCAGCTGTCGAGCGCGGCCACGTGCACCACGGCGTCGATCCCGCCGAACCGCTCCCGCGCCACCTCCGCCAGCGCCTCGCACTGCGCCTCGTCGCAGATGTCCGTGGCCCGGAACGCGGTGCGCGCCCCGCCCGGGTCGAGCTCGGCGGCCGTCTTCGCCAGGCTCGCCCGCGTCCGGGCGCCGAGCACGGCACGCCCGCCGTCCCGTACGACCGCCGCCGCGACCTGCCGCCCGAGCCCGGCCCCGACCCCCGACACCACGACCGTCTTCCCCGCGAGCAGTGACATGGCAGGACCTCCCCGGACCGGAACCCTGGCGCTCTATCTGACGGAGCGTCAGAGTATGGGCGAGCCGCCGACGAAGGGGAAGGCATGAGCGAGGACACCCGCAGCGAGCTGTACGCCGAACTGGCCGCCGTCGGCCCCTACGGCACCCACCCCGGGCACGCCCTCATCACCATGGTCGAGCCGCATCCCGGCCACGAGTACGCGTACAACCGCTGGTACGAGGACGACCACTACTACGCCGGGGCGATGGCCATGCCCTGGATGTACGCGGGCCGCCGCTGGGTGGCGACCCGGGACCTGCAACTCCTGCGCTACCCCGCGAAGTCGGCGATCGCCCGGCCGGTCACCGCCGGCTGCTACCTCTCCACGTACTGGATCACCGCGGGCCGCTACGACGACCACATGCGCTGGACGGTCGCCATCAACAAGCGCCTCAACCGGGACGCCCGCGTCTACCACGACCGCACGCACGTCTTCACGGCGTTCCAGAACCACGAGGCGACGGTGTACCGCGACGGGGCGGCCGGTCCCCGTGACGTCCACGCCCTCGACCACCCCTACGCGGGCCTGGTGCTCCAGGTCGTGGAGGCGGACAGCCCGCAGCGGCGCGCCGCGCTCCTGGAGTGGCTGCGCACCCGCCACCTGCCCGGGCGCCTGGCGGGCTCCCCGGCCGCGCTGGTGACGGTCTTCAGCCCGACGCCCCTGCCCGGCGACCGCATGACCTACGTGAAACAGGTCGAGGGCGTCGGCACCCGCCTGACGCTGCTGTGGTTCCTCCAGACGGACCCGCGGGAGTGCTGGGACCCCTGGTTCACGGGCCTCGACGCGGCGGTGGCGGAGCCGGGCCTCGGGAGAGTGGAGCTGGTGGCCCCGTTCGTCCCGACGGTGCCGGGCACGGACACGTACGTGGACCGGCTGCGCTGAGGCCGACGCCCGCACGGCGGTTACCCTTCGCTTCCATGAAGCGCGCATGGACCTTGCCGGTGCTGCTGGTGCTCTCCGGCGCGGCCGGTGCCGCGGGGCTGTTCCTCACGGGGAGCACCGGCTGGGCCGTGGTCACGCTCCTGTTCTTCCTCCTCCTCGCGGGCACGCACTCCCCGCTGGTCTTCCCCCGGTCCCTCGACGCGGGCGAGGCACAGCGACGCAGCGCGGCCGACGGCCGGCCGGTCGTCTACGCACCAACCCCGACCCGGCGTGGGTGCGGGAGCGGCTCATCGGGTGAACAGAGCGGCCGCGTTGTCGTGGCACACGGCCCGGAGCCAGTCGTCGCCCAGGCCCAGCCGTTCCAGCGCGTGGAGCTGGTGCAGGTACGGGTAGGGGATGTTGGGGAAGTCGGAGCCGAACAGGATGCGGTCGCCGAGTGCGGCGAACCGGGGCAGGGCCCGGCGCGGGAACGGCATGAAGTCCTCGGTGAAGTCGGTGAACGCCATCGTCGTGTCCAGCCGCACCTCGTCGTACCGCTCCGCGAGGTCGAGGAACTCCTCGTACTCGGGCATGCCCATGTGAGCGACGATCAGCCGCAGTCGCGGGTGCCGTGCCAGCACCCGCGCGACGGGTCCGGGGCCGGTGTGCGTGCCGGGCGCGGGCCCGGAGCCGCAGTGGATCACCACCGGGGTGCCCGCCTCGGCCAGCAGACCCCACGCCGGGTCGAGACGCGCGTCGGCCGGATCGTAGGCGCCCACCTGCACATGCGCCTTGAACACGCGCGCCCCCGCTTCGAGGGCCTCGCGGACGTAAGTCTCCACCTCCGGCTCGGGGTAGAGGGTGGCGGTGTGCAGGCAGTCGGGGGTGCGGCGGGCGAAGTCGGCCGCCCAGCCGTTCAGCCACCCGGCCATGCCCGGCTTGTGCGGGTAGAGCATCGAGGTGAAGGCCCGGACGCCGAAGTCCCGCAGCAGCGCGGCCCTCTCGGCCTCCTCCTTCCGGTAGGTGATCGGCCACTCGAGCCCGCCGATCAGCGGCCCGTTGGTGTCGAAGTACTGCCACACCTTGCGCAGGACCCGCTCGGGCATGAAGTGCGTGTGGACGTCGATCAGGCCCGGCAGACCGAGCCGGCCCCAGAACGCGCGGACCTCACCGGTCTCCTCGTACGCCTCGCGCTTGTCGCTCATGCCGATCTCCGTCACGGGGTGCGGTCCGGCTCCTCGAAGTCGCGGAGCAGGGCGGTGAGGTCACTGTAGGAGGAGGGCGTCCGCGTCGCGTGGTCGGCCGCCGAGGTCTCCGTCACACCCAGGTCCCGGCGCATCGCCTCACGCGTGGCGCCGATCAGCGGCCAGACGCCGTGCTGCGCCTCGGCCGCCGACCGCAGGGTCTCGCCCGGCCGGGGGTTCCCCTGCTCCAGGCGCTTGACCTGCCCGTAGACCCGGTTCAGGGCCCCGTTCACCTCCCGGGCCGGGGTGATCACACCGTCCGGCGCGATCATCAGGGCCTCGGACCAGCGGTCGCGGTAGGTGTCCTTCGCGACTTCCAGCGCCTGGACGTCCTCGTCGCCGGGCGTCCGGTCGCGCAGGACGTAGAGGTGCCTGCTGAGCGCCGTGCAGAACTGCCGGGCGTCGCGATGCAGGGCCGTGTAGCAACTCCGCCGCAACTCGCGGCTCTCGCGCGCCTCCTGAAGGTCCCGCGCCATCTCCAGCTCGCGCCGCTTGGCCTTCTCCGCCCCGCGCTGGGTGAGCAGGGCGCCCCCGAGCGTCCCCGCCACACCGGCCACGGCGATCACCACCGCCCCCACGTCCATCGGATCACCCTAGACCGCGTTCCCCGGCAAGTGCCGCCCGCCCAACGACAGTTCGGCCCAGACCGTCTTGCCGTGCGCCGGTGCCTCCACCACACCCCAGCGGTGCGCGTACGCCGAGACGATCCGCAGCCCGCGCCCGCCCTCCGCGTCGTCCGGGGCCGGGCCGGGGAGCCGCGGGGGCCGGTCGCCCCGGGCGTCGGTGACCTCGACGCGGAGCGTGCGGTCGGCGTACAGCTTCAGGGCCAGCCGGAAGTCCCTGCCCCGGACGCGTCCGTGCAGCACCGCGTTCGACGCCAGCTCCGCCATCACCTGCGCGGCGGCGTCACAGGGCTCGCCCCACTCGTCGAGCTGGCGTTCGGTGAGCAGGCGGGCCAGTCGAGCGCCTCTTCGAGTGGCGGACAACTGGAGCGTGAAGTGACGTACGGGGGCGCCGATTTCGGTGAGGGATTTCTGACTCATGTCACCCAGCGTGGTCGCCCGTCCCTACCCTGAACAGTTATGACCTCGGTACGGAGCGTGACTGTCCGGACGCCTGACGGGGTCGTACGGCTCGTACGTCAGGAGGGGAAGGCGTGGAGGACGAGGAAGCGGCGGCCGTGCTCAGGACGGTCGGGCGGCAGATCAAGATGTGGCGCGAGGCGGCGGGGCTCAAGCAGGCGGAGCTGGGCTCGGCGATCGGCTACGGGGAGGAGATGGTGTCGTCCGTCGAACGGGCGCGGCGCATCCCCAAGCCGGACTTTCTCGACAAGGCCGATGAGGTCCTGGGCGCGGGCGGCAAGATCTCCGTGATGAAGGAGGACGTGGAGAGGGCGCGGTATCCGAAGACGGTGCGGGACTTGGCCAAGCTGGAGGACGAGGCCCTCGAACTCGGGGCTTACGACACCCACCAGATCAACGGGATGCTCCAGACACCGGAGTACGCCCAGGCGTTGTACGCCATGCGCAGTCCCGCCTACACGAAGGACGAGATCGAACGGCACGTCGCAGCGCGCATGGCGCGGAAGGCCGTCTTCGACCGCGTACCACGCCCGCTCATCACCTTTGTCCAGGAAGAGACGACCCTGCGGCGGCCGGTCGGGGGCAGAATGGTACTGCGCCGCCAGCTCCAACACCTCTTGGACGTAGCCCGGTTGAGGCACGTGTCCATCCAGATCATGCCTACGGATCGGGAGGACCACGCGGGCATGGCAGGTCCGTTTCGGCTCCTGAAATTCCAGGACGGCAAGGTGCTGGGCCACTCCGAAGCCCAGCTGCACAGCCGCGTGATCAGCGAGCCTCGGGACGCCCAGATCCTCGACATGCGCTATGGAATGATCCGGGCGCAGGCCCTCTCACCCCGAGAGTCCCTGGCCTTCATTGAGAAAGTTCTGGGAGACGAGACGTGACCACTGAACTCGCCTGGTTCAAGAGCAGCTACAGCAGCAACGACGGGCCCGATTGCGTCGAGGCCGCCATATCCCCCGCTCAGGGTCCCATCCACATCCGCGACTCCAAGAACAAGGACGGCGCCCGACTGTCGTTCACCGGCGACGCCTGGTCCGCGTTCCTGAAGTTCACGGCAGCTCGCTGACCAGACCCGGCACCGCCCCGGGGTCGAGTTCCCGGACGCGTTCCACATCGGCCCGGGCCTCCTCCGGCCGCCCCATGGCCGCGTGCAGCACGGCCCGGCGGCACAACGCCCAGACGTAGCCCGGCCGCATCTCCACCGCCCGGTTCAGGTCGGCCAGGGCCTCCGGATGGCGGCCGAGGCGGGCCAGGGACGCGCCCCGGCTCGCGTACGCCGACGCGTACGCGGGGTCCAGGGTGAGGGCGATGTCCAGGTCGGCGACCGCCTCCTCGTCGCGGCCGGCGGCGCGCAGCGCGTCACCCCGTTCGCAGCGGGCCCAGGGCCAGTCGGGGAGCAGGGTGAGGGCGCCGTCGAGGTCGGCCAGTTGACGGCCCCTGTCTCCCCGGGCACGCCACACCCGGGCCCGGCGGGCGAGCGCCCAGGCGTAGTCCGGGTCGAGGTCCAGGGCCCGCCCGAGGTCGGCGAGGGCCTTCTCGTGGTCTCCGGCGCGCTCGTGGGTGGCGCCCCGGGAGGCCCAGGCGAAGGCGAGGGCGGGGTCGAGGCGGACGGCTTTGGTCAGGTCCCGCAGCGCTTCGGCGTCGCGTCCGGCGATCCGCTGGTGTTCGCCGCGCAGGGCGACATACCAGGCGTTGCCGGGTTCCAGCGCGACGGCCCGGTCCAGGTCGGCGATCGCCCCGTCGTGGTCGCCCAGGTCTCCCCGGATGCCCGACCGGTTCCGGTGGGCGACGGCCGACTCCGGGTCCAGGGCGACGGCCCGGTCGTACTCGGCGAGGGCCTGCTCGTACGCGCCCTCGCCGCGCAGTTCGTCGCCCCGCACGACCCGGGCCCTGGCCTGGGTCCGCGGGTCGAGTCCGGCACGGCGCAGGAGCAGCCCGAGGGCGGCGACGACCCCTTCGGTGTCGAGGGCCGTGGTCAGTTCGGCGCCCCACCGGGACGCCGCCTCCGCGTCCGCGTCACCTCCGGCGTCCACCAGCGCGCGCGCCCACCGCCCGGCCACGCCCGCGTCGCACGCCTGGACGAAGTCGCGCAACGCCTGGGGCAGCGCGTCCCGTTCCCCCGCGCACAGCAGGTGGTAGGTCTCCTCCAGCCGCAGTTCCCGCCAGGCGTCGTCGGCCCACAGCTCCTCGGTGCCGCGGCCCGCCGCGGCCTCCTCGCGCCAGCCTCCGAACAGCTCCGCCAGGCGCCGCTGCCACCGCACCCAGTCGCGCGGGGACCGGTGGCGCTCCGCGCGCAGCATGGGGGCCCGTACGACGTCGTGGTAGCGCAGGCGTCCGCCGGCGCGGTCGGTGACGAACGGCATGCCCCGCAGCCACGACCAGACGCGCTCCAGGTCCTCCTCCGGGCACTGGGCCACCGCCCGGAACACGTCCCCGTCCAGCTGTCTGGGCAGGGCGCAGGACAGGGCGGCGGTCCGCCGCACCGGATCCTCCTCCCACTCAAGGAAGCGGTCCACGGCCGTGACGCTCGGGTCGCCCACGTCGTCCGGGTCGGTGGGGCGGGACTCTGCGAGGGTGGAGACCAGGACGGGGAGGCCGCCGGTGAGGCGCAGCACCTCCTCGACGACCGGTTCGGCGGTCACGCCCTTGGCCGCCAGCAGGCCGCGTGCCTCCGTCTCCGTGAAGGGTGCGAGCGGCACCTCGGTGACGAAGTCCGCCAGACCGCCCCAGCGGGCCGGGTCCAGCGGAGTGCGGCCCGCGGTGGCCACCACCGTGGTGGCGGGCAGGGGACCATGGCGGTCCGTCGTCATGATCTCGTGCAGCCAGACGTCCAGGTGCGGGCCCGTCCGCTCAAAGGTGTCCAGGAAGAGGGCGATCCAGGGGGCGGAGGTGTCCGACAGTTCGCGCAGCAGCACGGGTGTGAGCACCTGCTCGGGGGCGAGGACCAGCTGGAGGTCCTCGTGGTTGCGGAAGCGGGCGATGAGGCTGGCGCGCAACCGGTCGGCGACCTGGGCGAGTTGGTCGGCGTCCAGCATCCCGGCGAGCGGTCCGACCATCGGCACCAGGCCGGCGGCGACCAGTCCGGCCCGTGCCACCATCCTGCCGCCCATGGACGGGGCGGACGCCTCCGGTTGCGTGTCCAGGACCGCCAGCGCGGCCAGTTCCGCCTCGTGCCGACGCTCCCGGTGCGCGGCGAGCAGACGCTCCAGCTCCTTCAACCGCGCGCCCTGGGCGGCGAACTGACGGCCGATCTGTGCCATCACCTCCGGCACACCGCCCGCGCTGTCGTCGACGTACGCGGTCAGGGCGCCCTGTTCGCGGGCGATGTGCTCCCACTCGCGGAGCAGGAAGGTCTTTCCGACGCCCGCGTTGCCGTGCGCGTGGAAGCGGAAGCGGTGGCGTTCGTCATGGGGCGCGACGGTGAAGTTGGCCCGGAACGCGGCCCGTTCGGTGCTCCGGCCGACGAACCCGGCCCGGCCGCGCTGCCGGATCAGCTCCTGCATGGACGGTCTCGCCTGCGCCATCCGTACGTCCCCTCGACTCGCCCTGCCGGACTCCGCTCGTCATTCTCGCCCAACTCCCGTGGGGTACACCGGAGGTCCGCACGCGGGGAGAATGATCGGCATGGCCACCTCCACATCACGCGGCACGCTGTCGCTCGCCGCCACCCTGCTGACCGCGACCATCGCCCTCTACATGGCGCTCGTCGCCTTCGGGAACATCACCGACTTCGGGACCAACCAGCAGTTCGTCCGGCACGTGCTGGCCATGGACACCACGTTCAAGGACGAGGACCTGATGTGGCGGGCGATCACGAGCCAGGGGCTCCAGGACGCCGCCTACGTCGGGATCATCGTCTGGGAGACCGCGGCCGCGCTGGTCCTCATATACGGGAGCTGGCTGTGGGCCAGACGCGATGACCTGCGCGCCCGGCGGATGTCCACGTACGGGCTGCTGATGGTGATGCTGCTGTTCGGGGCCGGGTTCATCGCGATCGGCGGTGAGTGGTTCTCGATGTGGCAGTCGAAGAGCTGGAACGGGCTGGACGCCGCGACGCGGATCTTCCTGTTCAGCGGTGTCGTGCTGATCGTCAACCAGTTGTCGGCGCCGCGGACGGAGACCTCCGCCTCCTGAGCGCCGCCGCTACTTGACCACGGTCACGGTCGTGCCGACCGTGCCGAACGCCCACAGTGCCGAGCCGTCCGCCTTCTGCATCCTGACTCCACCCGTCCTGGAGCCGGAGGCGGCGGGCGGCGGCGAGGCCCCGTCGACGGCGTTGGAGAAGGCGACGGAGACGCCGGATTTCGCGGCGAAGTACAGGATGTGCTCGATCTGGACGCCGTCCGAGCCGGTCGTGGCCGGGTTGCGCGAGGACACCGTGTAGCTGCCCGGGTCGGGGCTGACCGAGCCCGGCCAGACGGTGAAGGTGCGGCGCGTGGCCTCGCTGGCGTCGACCAGCCACACCCGCTTGTCGCCGAGGGAGTAGACGATGCGCCGGCCGGTGCCGGAGCCGTCGGGAACCCTCGCCGGGGCCGCCGAGGGGGTGGGGGTGGGCTGCGCCGAGGCCGTGCTGCTCGGCTTGACCGAGGTGGCGGTGGGGTGCGGGCCCTTGTCGGCTTGAAGACCCAGGACCGTCACCGCGGCTATCGCTCCCACGGTCAGCCCGGTCACCCAGGCCCACGAAGGCAGTCGGGCAGGCACCGGCACGCATCTCCTCAGTCACGGGACCCCGCACCGACACGGGGTTCCGATCATCGTACTGCGCACCCGCCGCTTCCCCGGCGCCTCGGGGGCTCCCGGCCCGCCTCTGTGACGCTCGGCCGTCTCAGGGGCCGTCGGGGGTCTTGCGGACCGGGACCGGGCCCGTGCCGGCGCCGCGGGCGGTGTAGCGCGGGGTGCGCACGGGGGCCGGGTAGGACAGGTGCACCAGCCGGGTCTGCTCCTGGCGCATGTGCGTGAGCGATTCGAGGATGTAGCCCGAGAGCAGCACCAGCGCGGCGATCGTCATGATCGCGGCGGCCAGGATCGCCGTGGGGACGCGGGGCACGGTGCCCGTCTCGATGAAGTCGGCGATGACGGGGATGCCCAGGACGACCGAGACGAGGGCCAGCACTCCGGCGAGGACGGTGTGCACCAGCGAGGGGCGCTCGCGCCGGGCCAGGTCGAGGATGACCCGCAGGATGCGCCAGCCGTCGCGGTAGGTGCGCAGTTTGCTCTCGCCGCCGGCGGGCCGGACCCGGTAGTCGACGACCACCTCCGCCGTGGGGAGCCGCAGGTGCAGCGCGTGGATGGTCATCTCGGTCTCGGTCTCGAACTCCCGGGCGAGCGCCGGGAAGGACTTCACGAACCGCCGTGAGAAGACCCGGTAGCCGCTGAGCATGTCGGTCACGTCGTTGCCGAACAGGGACCGCACGGCCCCGGTCAGCACCCTGTTGCCGACCGCGTGCCCGGCCCGGTAGGCCCCGTCGTCGGTCACCCGGCGGGCTCCCACGACCTGGTCGTACGGTCCCTCGAAGAGCAGGTCCACCAGGTCCCGGGCGCGGGAGGCGTCGTAGGTGTCGTCGCCGTCGATGATGAGCAGCGCGTCCGCGTCGACGTCGGCGAAGGCACGGCGGATGACGTTTCCCTTGCCCTTGCGGGGCTCCTCCCGCACGATCGCGCCCGCCGCCCGGGCGACCTCGACCGTGCGGTCGGTGGAGGCGTTGTCGTAGACGTAGACCACGGCCTCGGGCAGGGCCGCGCGCAGGTCGCGGACCACCTTGCCGACGGCCGCCTCCTCGTTGTGACACGGCACGACACACGCGATCGTCGGTTCCACTGCCACTCCCACTCCTCGCCCGAGGCGCTGTCGGATAGTAGGAAATGATGCGATATGAGCGAGCCCGCCGAGCGGGGGCACGCCGGGTGGCTACTCTCCCTTTTGTGCCGGTTCCTCCCTCCGTGATCCCTTCCGCGATCTCCTCCGCCATGACCTCCGCGGCCGCCTCCGTGCGCAACGCCGTGCGGGGTGTCTGGCGCGAGGCCGCCAAGTTCGGCGTCGTCGGGGCCCTGGCGTTCGTCGTCGACAACGGCGGGTACAACCTGCTGGTCTTCGGGCTGCCCGGCGGGGCGCGGGGCGGGCCGATGAGCGCCTCTCCGGTCCAGGCGTCCGTCGTCGCGACCTGCGCCGCCGCGCTGTTCAGCTGGGCCGGGAACCGCTACTGGACCTACCGCGACCGGCACCGCGAGAAGGTGACCCGCGAACTGGTCCTCTTCCTCGTCGCCAACGCCGTGGGGCTCGCCATCACCGCCGGGACCGTCTACGCCTCCCGGCACCTGCTCGGACTCGACTCGCCGCTCAGCGACAACACCGCCCGCATCCTCGGCTGGGTGCTCGCGACCCTGTTCCGCTTCTACGCCTACCGGCGCTACGTCTTCGTCGCCCCCTGAGCCGTTAGCATCCGGCACATGGGACAAATGGGATGGATGCCTCGGGCGCGGCACTGGGGCTGGGTCCTGGCCGCCGTCGCCGCCGTGTGCTGCCTGGCCACGATCCTCGTCTTCGCGCCCGGCTACCTGAGTCCCGACAGCCTCGACCAGCTCCGGCAGGCCGAGGGGAAGAAACCCCTGACCGACTGGCACCCGCCCGTGCTCAGCCTGGTCTGGCGGGCGCTCATCGCGGTGACCGGCTCGATCACGTCTCTGCTGGTCCTCCAGTCGCTGGTGTTCTGGGGAGCGCTGTGGGTGCTGGCCCGGTGCGTGTGGGACCTGACCGGCAGGCGCGGCGGATCGCTCGCCGTGCTCGGACTCGGCCTGGCCCCGTGGGTGCTGACGTTCGCCGGAGTGGTCTGGAAGGACGTCCACGCGGCGCAGGCGCTGCTCGCCGCGTGCGCGGTCGCGTTCACGGGGCTGCGGATCCGCGACCGGGACGTCCGTCCCGCCCTGCGCTGGGGTCTGCTCTGGCTGGGTGTGCTGTTCCTCGCCTACGCCATGCTCGTGCGCAAGAACGCCTTCCTCGCCGCGATCCCCGTCTTCGTCCTGCTCGTCCTCGCGCTGTGGCGTGCCCCCGGGCGCGGCACCTGGGTGCGGTGCGCGGCCGCGCTCGCCGCCGCGCTGGTCGTGCCGGCCGCCGCCATCGCGCTGTTCGCCGAGCCGTTGCAGACCAAGCAGGGCGCGCAGATCATGCTGGACGACCTGGTGCACGTGCTGCGGGTGGACGAGCTGCGGTCGGCGGACGTCCCGCCCGCCCTCAGGGACCGGCTCGTGGCCTCGGCGCGCGAGTGCCGGCGCATCGGCGCCCTGTCGGACGCCTACTGGGCCTGTTACGAACGGCCGGCCGACGGACTGCGCGGCGACTCGGGCGAGATCACCTCCCTGTGGCTGCGGGAGATGGGCGGGCACGTGCCGCAGTACCTCCAGTACCGGCTGCGCCTGTTCGCGTCGCTGCTGTTCGAGACCGGCTACCCCTACAAGGCGGGCGTCACCCGCAACGACCTGGGCATCGAGGTGGCGCACCCCCGCCTCGAGGACATGCTCGGTTCGTACGTCAAGGGGATGGCCGCCGACCTGCCCTGGCTGTTCCGCGGATGGTTCTGGCTGGCCGTCGCGCTGGTGCTCGCCGTCCGGCCGGGCCGGGGCGCCTTCGCGATGCCGGTCCGGGCGCTGGGCGTGAGTGCGGCGGCCTACATCCTCGGTTATCCGCCGATCATGCCCGCCACGGACTTCCGCTACGTCTACTGGCCGGCGATCGCCGGCGCCCTCGGTCTGCTGCTGCTGTGGCTGGGCCGGGGCACGCCTCCCGCGCGGCCGTCGAGCCCCGGCGCCACGACCGGCCGGCCCCTGACGGAGCAGCAGCCGGCGGACGCCGGGGGCCAGTAGGAGCCGTCAGTCCAGCACCGGCAGCAGCTGGGGCAGATGCCCGTCCGAGGCCGCCGCAGCCCGCTGCCGCTCCTCGGGGACCTCCCCGTACAGGGTGTTCCGGGCCCTGGCCGGACGGCCCGCGGCGTCGGCCACCGCGATGAGGTCCTTGACCGACTTGTACGAGCCGTACGAGGAACCCGCCATGCGGGAGATGGTCTCCTCCATGAGCGTCCCGCCGAGGTCGTTCGCGCCCGAGCGGAGCATCTCGGCCGCCCCGTCCGTGCCGAGCTTGACCCAGCTGGTCTGGATGTTGGGGATGTACGGGTGCAGCAGCAGCCGGGCCATGGCCGTGACCGCGCGGTTGTCCCGCATGGTCGGGCCCGGGCGGGCGATCCCCGCCAGGTAGACCGGCGCGTTGGTGTGCACGAACGGCAGGGTCACGAACTCGGTGAAGCCGCCGGTGCGTTGCTGGATGCCCGCGAGGGTGCGCAGGTGCCCGAGCCAGTGCCGGGGCTGGTCGACATGGCCGTACATCATCGTCGAGGACGAGCGGATGCCCAGCTCGTGGGCGGTCGTCACGACGTCGATCCAGTCGGCGGCGGGCAGCTTGCCCTTGGTGAGGATCCAGCGGACCTCGTCGTCGAGGATCTCGGCGGCCGTGCCCGGGATGGTGTCCAGGCCCGCCTCCTTGGCCGCGGTCAGCCATTCGCGCACGGACAGGCCGGTGCGGGTCGCGCCGTTGACGACCTCCATGGGCGAGAAGGCGTGGACGTGCATGCCGGGGACGCGCTCCTTCACGGCCCGCGCGATGTCGAAGTACGCCGTGCCGGGCAGGTCCGGGTGGATGCCGCCCTGCATGCACACCTCCACCGCGCCCACGTCCCAGGCCTGCTGGGCCCGGTCGGCGACCTGGTCAAGGGAGAGGGTGTAGGCGTCGGCGTCGGTGCGGCGCTGGGCGAAGGCGCAGAAACGGCAGCCGGTGTAGCAGACGTTGGTGAAGTTGATGTTCCGCGTGACGATGTAGGTGACGTCGTCGCCCACGGCCGACTTGCGCACGTCGTCGGCGACCCGGGCGAGGGCGTCCAGCGCCGGGCCGTCCGCGTGCAGCAGGGCGAGGGCCTCGTCGTCGGTGAGCTTCGTCGGATCGTCGGCCGCCGTGCGCAGGGCCTGCCGTACGTCGGTGTCGATGCGCTCGGGTGCCATGCCCGGGGCGGCGGCCTCGCGCAGGGCGCCCCAGTCGCCGTACACCTCGTCGAAGTCGTCCCGGCGGTCCGAGGTGCGGCCCTCGGTGTCGATGGAGGAGTGCAGGTCGGTGCGGCCGGAGGCCGTGAACACCTCCTCGGGTTCCTGCCAGGGCAGCCCCTGCGGGAGGGCCTCGGGCCGGGCGAGTCCGGTCTCCGGGTCGGCCAGTGCGGCCACGTGCGGGCGCAGCCGCGGGTCCAGCCAGGGCTCACCGCGCCGGACGAACTCGGGGTAGACGCAGAGGCGTTCGCGCAGCTCGAACCCGGCGGCGCGGGACTTCTCGGCGAGCCGCTCGATCTGCGGCCAGGGGCGCTCGGGGTTGACGTGGTCGATGGTGAGCGGGGAGACGCCGCCCCAGTCGTCGATGCCTGCGCGGATCAGCCGCTCGTACTCGTCGTCGACGAGGTTGGGCGGGGCCTGGATGTTGCCGCTCGGGCCCATCAGGAGGCGGGCGACGGCGACCGTGGCGACCAGTTCGTCGAGTTCGGCGTCGGGCATGCCGCGCATCGCGGTGTCCGGCTTGGCGCGGAAGTTCTGGATGATCAGCTCCTGGACGCCGTGGTAGGCCCGCGACACCTTCCGCAGCGCGAACAGCGACTCGGCGCGCTCCTCGAAGGTCTCGCCGATGCCTATGAGGACCCCGGAGGTGAAGGGGACGGAGGAGCGCCCGGCGTCCTCCAGGACCCGCAGGCGGACGGCGGGCTCCTTGTCGGGCGAGCCGTGGTGGGGGCCGCCCGGCTCCGACCAGAGGCGGGTCGCGGTGGTCTCCAGCATCATGCCCATGCTGGGCGCGACGGGCTTGAGGCGCTGGAAGTCGGTCCAGGACATGACGCCCGGGTTCAGGTGCGGCAGCAGGCCCGTCTCCTCCAGGATGCGGATGGAGACGGCCCGGACGTAGGCGAGGGTGTCGTCGTAGCCGTGCGCGTCGAGCCACTCGCGCGCCTCGGGCCAGCGGTCCTCGGGCTTGTCGCCGAGGGTGATCAGGGCTTCCTTGCAGCCGAGCGCGGCACCCTTGCGGGCGATGTCCAGCACCTCGTCCGGGGACATGAACATCCCGTGACCCTCCCGGCGGAGCTTGCCCGGGACGGTGACGAAGGTGCAGTAGTGGCACTTGTCCCGGCACAGGCGGGTCAGCGGGATGAAGACGCTCTTGGAGTACGTGATGACGCCGGGCCGGCCGGCCGCCTCCAGCCCCGCGTCCCGCACCCGGGCGGCCGAGGCCGACAGGTCCTCCAGGTGCTCACCGCGGGCCTGGAGCAGCACCGCCGCCTCGGCGACGTCGAGGGAGACGCCGTCCCTGGCCCGTTTCAGGGCGCGACGCATGGAGTTCTCGGTGGGGCCGGTTCCGGAGGTCGCGGGAGTCGTCATCCTTCGAGCATACGAGTGCGCTGATCAGGCTCAGGGGAGCCCCGTCAGTGGAAGGCCAGCCACCCGATGCCCAGGGCCGAGGTGAGGCCCGCGGCGGCGACGGCGGCCGGCCGGTTGCAGTGCAGGGTGAGCCAGACCAGCGCGGAGGTCACCAGTACGGCCGTCGTGCCGATCGCGGCGCGCAGCAGCCCCTGGCTGTAGCCGTACTCGGTGAAATGACGCAGGAGCCAGGAAAACCACCAAAGCCTCAAGACGCTCTCCCCCCGTGGCGAACTGATCCGCAGTTTAGTAGGGGGATCCAAGTGCCCTGCCCGGCAGGGCACTTGGTCAGAGGTATCCGGCCAGGCCGTCCAGCGTCTTCAGCACCTCCGCCTCCCCCGCCGGGGGCAGCTGCGCCACGACCTCCTCGATGCCGAGGTCGGCGTAGTGGGCCAGCTTGCCCGGGCTCGGGTGGACGGCGTAGGGGACGACCTGGAGGGCCTGGGGGTCACGGCCGGCGTCGGCCCAGGCGGCGCGCAGGACGGGCAGCGCCTCACCGAGGCCCCGGCCGCCGATCGGCAGCCAGCCGTCGGCGTACTCGCTGATGTGCGCGAACAGCTTGGGCCCGGCGGCCCCGCCGACGAGCGTGCGCGGGCCGACGACCGGACCGCGCGGCTGCTGCACGGGCTTCGGATGGGCGTGGCTGGCCCGGACGCTGCCGAACTCCCCTTCGTAGGCGAGCGGCTGCCGGGACCACAGGGCGCGCATCAGCGCCATCCGGTCCCGGACCAGCTCGCGCCGGGTGCTCCACCGCACGCCGTGGTCGGCGGCCTCCTCGACGTTCCAGCCGAAGCCGAGCCCGAGGGTGAACCGGCCGCCGGAGAGATGGTCGAGGGTGGCGATCTGCTTGGCCAGGTCGATCGGGTCGTGCTGGGCGACGAGCGTGATGCCCGTGCCGAGCCCGAGCCGCTCGGTGACGGCGGCGGCCTGGCCGAGGGCCACGAACGGGTCGAGGGTGCGGCCGTATTCGGGCGGCAGCTCACCGCCCGCCGGGTAGGGGGTGGTCCGCTCGACCGGGATGTGGGTGTGCTCGGGCAGGTACAGCCCGGCGAAACCGCGATCCTCCAGTTCCCGGGCGAGCCGGGTCGGGGTGATCGTCTCGTCGGTGAGGAAGATCGTCACGGCGATGCGCATGACCCATCTCTACCCGAGGGCGGCCCGGGTGTCCATACCGACCGGTCGGACTTTCTCATGACACGGCCGCCGGGGCCCCCCGCCTGTTTCCCTGCCGCCCGCCGTCCAATTCCCCTCCCTTGCACGCCCGTTCACGGCTGACTACAAGGGTGCACACGCACCACCCCGCACCACCCGTGCCACGTCACCGACGACACCTGGGGAGCAGCAGCATGTGCGAGGACAGCCACGGCGGGTTGGGACGGCGCGCTCTGTTCGCCACCGGAGCGGCGGCCGCGCTTACCTTGGGAAGCGTGAGCTTCGCATCAGCGGCCGACGGGGGCCGGGAGAGCAGGACCGTGCGGGGCACGCTGCCGCCCGGCTCCCCCGACTTCGTGTACGTGCCCGTCGAGATCCCGGCCGGTGTGCGGGAGCTCAGGGTCGCCTACACCTACGACCGGCCGTCCGTCCCGGCCGGCACCCTGGGCAACGCCCTGGACATCGGCCTCTTCGACGAGCGCGGCACCGAACTGGGCGGCCGGGGCTTCCGCGGCTGGTCGGGCGGGGCGCGCACCGAATTCTTCGTCCGGGCGGACGACGCGACGCCCGGCTACCTCCCCGGCCCGGTCCGCGAGGGCACCTGGCACATCGCGCTCGGCCCGTACACGGTCGCCCCGCAGGGCCTGTCGTACGAGATCACCCTCACGCTGACGTACGGGGAGCCGGGCGAGAGAGCACGGCCGGTGTATCCGCCGGAGCGGGCGAAGGGCCGGGGGCGGGCCTGGTACCGGGGCGACTGCCATCTGCACTCCTGGCACTCCGACGGCCGCCGCACCCCCGCCGAGATCGGGGAGCTGGCCCGGGCCGCCGGCCTGGACTTCATCAACTCCTCCGAGCACAACACGCACTCCGCGCACGCCCACTGGGCCGACGTGGCCGGGGACGACCTGCTGGTGATGCTGGGCGAGGAGGTCACCACCCGCAACGGGCACGTGGTCGCGCTCGGCACCGACCCGGGCACCTTCGTCGACTGGCGCTACCGGGCCCGCGACAACCGCTTCGGCCGGTTCGCCCGGCAGATCCGCCGCGCCGGCGGCCTGGTCGTCCCGGCCCATCCGCACGCCACCTGCGTCGGCTGCAACTGGAAGTTCGGCTTCGACGAGGCGGACGCGGTGGAGGTGTGGAACGGCCCCTACACGCCCGACGACGAGGTGGCGCTGGCCGACTGGGACAGCATGCTCGTGGCGTCCGTGCGGGACGGGCGCGGCTGGCTCCCGGCGATGGGCAGCAGTGACGCCCACCGCTCCCCGGACGCCGTGGGCAGCCCCCAGACGGTCGTCCTGGCCGACGACCTGACCCGGGAGGCGATCCAGGAGGGCATCCGGGCGGGGCGGTCCTACGTCGCCGAGTCCGCGCGGGTCACGCTGTCGCTGCGGGTGTCCGGCGGACGCAGCGAGCACGCGGGCATCGGCGAGCGGCTCACCGTGGACCCCGACAGCCCGGTCACCGTCCGCCTGGAGGTCACCGGCGCCCCGCGCTGCACGGTCCGCTTCGTCACCGACCAGGGCGTCGTCCACACCAGCGCCCCGCTGCCGGTGTCCGGCTCGGGCACGGTCGAGTGGCGCACGACGCCGTCCTACGCGGCGTACGTACGGGCCGAACTGCGCCACGAGGCGGCGGCGGGGCCGCTGCCCGGGCCGCTGGCGGCGTTCACGAACCCGGTGTTCCTGGGGCGCCGCTAGGGGTGTCCGCCAGGTCGGCGACCACGGCCGCGTGGTCGGAGGGCCACACCCCGTCGACCGGGCCGTCGCAGGCCCGCCGTACGTCCCGGACCCGGCCGAGTCCGCCGGGGCCGGGCGGGCCCACGTGGATGTAGTCGATGCGCGCGCCGGGTTTGCGGCCGGCCACCACGTGCGGGTTGGCCGCGTCCCAGGTGGCGCAGGGCGCGGCCGGGTCGGCGTACTCCCAGGCGTCGACGAGGACCTGCCCGGGCACGGTCGGGGCCGTCTTGTAGCCGCCGAGGAGGCGGATCTCGTCGGAGTCGGGCCAGGCGTTGAGGTCGCCGGTGACCACGGGCGGGAACGGGGAGTCGCCGCCGTGCCGGGCGACGAACTCGGCGAGCGCGGCGACCTGCCGGCAGCGCACCGCCGAGGCGTGCAGGGCGGAGCTGAAGTGGGCGGTGAAGAAGGGGACCTCGTAGGCCGGTCCGGCCAGCCGGGCGTACAGGGCCACGCGGCCGTCGTCCGTGTCGGCCGGGGCGGGCAGCGGCAGCACGTCCTGGCCGACGACCGGCCACCTGCTGAGCACGGCGTTGCCGATGCCGACCGTGGGGTCCCCGATCCGCCGCTGCCAGCGCTCCGGGGCGGGCGAGGCGCCCCAGGCCCAGTGCAGGCCCAGCTCACCGGCCAGCCACTCGGCGAGGTTCTCGCCGTCGGCCGCCCACACCTCCTGGAGCCCCACGACGTCGGGCCGCAGCTCCCGCAGGGCCGTGAGGATCGCCTTCTGCCGCGCCTGCCACGGCCCGAAGCGCCACCAGAGATTCCAGGTCACGATCCGCATCCGCAGCCACCCGCTCTCCTCGATGCCGCGTCCGGGATCATTGAAGCAGGAACCATCGCGCGTTCTGTGAGAGCTTCGTGTGAAGGAGACCCGCCGACGATGTCCCGCCGCCCCGACCTGAGGTTCCGCGCGACCACGGCCGTCCAGCGCCGACTCAACCCCCTCCTGCGCCGCCTCCCCCTCCAGACGGTCCTGGAGACGACGGGCCGCGTCTCCGGACTGCCCCGCCGGACACCGGTGGGCGGGCGCCGCGTCGGCGACTCCTTCTGGCTGGTGTCGGAGTTCGGCGAGCGGTCGCAGTACGTGCGCAACATCGCGGCCGATCCGCGGGTACGGGTCCGCATCCGCGGGCGGTGGCACGAGGGCACCGCTCACCTGATGCCGCAGGACGACCCCCTGGCCCGGCTGCGGACGCTGCCCCGGGTCAACAGCCTGGGGGTACGGGCCCTCGGGACGAACCTGCTGACCGTGCGGGTGGATCTGGACGCCTGAGCCGCGTCAGCCCGGCCAGACGATCGCCTGCGTCTCGCTGTAGGCGTGCAGCGCGTAGCTGCCGACGTCCCGGCCCACGCCGCTGTGCTTGAAGCCGCCGAAGGGTGCCTCCATGTTCCGCCCGACGGTGTTCACGCCCACCCCGCCGGCCCGCAGCCGCCGTGCCACCCGGAAGGCTCGGGCCACGTCCCCGGACCAGACGTAGTCGATGAGCCCGTAGTCGGTGTCGTTGGCGAGCGTGACGGCCTCCTCCTCCTCGTCGAAGGGGATCACGGTCACCACCGGGCCGAAGATCTCCTCGCGGGCCACCCGCATGTCGTTGGTGCAGCCGGCCAGGAGGGTGGGGGCGACGTAGAAGCCGCTGGGCAGGCCGGGTCGTTCGCCGCCCGTCACCACCACCGCGCCCTCCTCGCGGCCCAGTCCGACGTACGACTCCACCCGGTCCCGGTGCGCCGCCGAGATGACCGGGCCGACCACGGTGTCCGGCTCGTCCGGGTCACCGACCTTCAACCGGGCCGCGTAGCCGCACAGTTGTGCCACGAGCCGGTCGTGGATGCCGCGCTGGGCCAGGACCCGGGTCGGTGCCGTGCAGATCTGCCCGCTGTAGAAGGAGAAGGTGGTCCCGATCCCGGCCACCGCCGAGGCGAGGTCGGCGTCGTCGAAGACGACCGCCGCGCCCTTCCCGCCCAGCTCCATCAACTGCCTTTTCATGTCCCGCCCGCACACCTCGGCGATGCGCCGCCCGACCGCCGTGGAGCCGGTGAAGCTGACCATGTCGACGTCCGGCGACGCCACGGCCGCCTCGCCGACCTCCGTGCGGGCACCGCTGACCACGTTCACCACACCCGGCGGCACACCGGCCTCCTCCAGGGCCCCCGCCATGCGGTAGACCGACAGCGGGTCCTGCGGGGCCGGTTTCACCACCACCGTGTTGCCCATGGCCAGGGCGGGGGCGATCTTGCCGGCCGCGTTCGCCCAGGGATTGTTGTACGAGGTGACGCAGGTGACCACCCCGACGGGCTGCCGGACGGCCAGGGCGCCCAGCACAGCGGCCCTCCCCATCGGCCCCGCCTCGTTGATCTGCGGCGGGATCGCCCACTCGGCGGGCTCCACACGCGCGTAGCGCCGGAAGCGGGCGGCGGCGACGCCGACCTGCATGCCGCGTGCGGTGGCGAGGGTCGCTCCGGTCTCCGCCCGGGCCAGCGACGCGTACTCCCGCAGCCGGGCGGCGATGATCCCCGCCGCCCGTCCGAGCACGGCCACCCGCTCCTGCGGCGATGTGCGCGACCACGGCCCGAAGGCCTCGCGGGCCGCGGCGCAGGCCGTGAGCACCTGATCCCGCGAGGCCTCGGGCGCCCACCCGACGGTCCGCTCGCTCGCCGGGTCGATCACCGCGTAGTGCCCGCCGTCCGGCTCCGCCCAGGAGCCGCCGACGAACAGCGGCTGCCGTGCCGTCACCTCGTGCTCACCGTCTCCGTGTCCCGCCCCGAGCGGAGCACCCGGCCCGGTACGGCCCCGGTCACCACGTCGTCCCGGATCGCCTCGGCCCCGTTGACCCACACGGCCCGCACCCCCAGCGCCCGGGAGTCCAGCCGCGGGCTGCCGCCCGGCAGATCGTGCACCAGGGTGGCCGGGCCCGCGTCGATCCGCTCCGGGTCGAAGAGCACCAGGTCCGCGTGCCAGCCCTCCTCGATCCGCCCGCGCTCGCGCAGCCCGAAGAGCCGCGCGGGGTCGTCGGTCAGCATCCTCACGGCCTGCTCCAGAGCGACCAGCCGCCGCCCGCGCAGGCAGTCCCCGAGGAACCGGGTGGTGTACGGCGCCCCGCACATCCGGTCCAGGTGCGCGCCCGCGTCGGACCCGCCGAGCAGCACGTCCTCGTGCTGCCAGGTCTGGGCCCGCAGCGCCCAGGACGCCGGGTCGTTGTCGGTCGGCATCGGCCACAGCACCGTGCGCAGCCCGTCGTTGGCGCAGATCTCCACCAGGCACTGGAAGGGTTCCTGCCCGCGCTCCTCGGCGATGTCCCTGACCACGCGCCCGCTCAGCCCGGCGTTCGCCTCGCTGTAGGTGTCGCCGATGACGTACCGCCCGAAGTTGGCCAGCCGCCGGAAGACGCCCGCCTCCTTGGACCGGGCCCGCCGCAGCAGCTCGTCCCGTACGGCCGCGTCCCGCAGCTTCTCGATCCGCTCGGGCACGGGCAGCCCGAGCACCGGACCCCAGCCGGGGATGAGGTTGAGCGCGCAGAAGGTGCCAAGGGACATGTTCATGGGCGTGAGGATCGGCATGGTGAGCGCCACGACCCGGCCGCCGGCCTTCCTCGCCTGCTCGCTCGCGAGCAACTGCCGGGGCACGCGCTCCGGAACGGCCGCGTCGATCGTCAGCACGTTCCAGTTCAGCGGCCGTCCCGCCACCGCGCTCATCTCCACGAACAGGTCGATCTCCGCGTCGCTGAACTGATCCAGACAGCCCGCGACGATCGCCTCGATCTGGGTGCCCTCGCACTCCCCGACGGCCCGCGCCAGCGCCAGCAGCTCGGCCGGCTGGGCGTGCCGTGAGGCGACGGGCTGTCCGTCGCCGTCGGAGTGGCTGGTCGACTGGGTGGTGGACAGCCCCCAGGCTCCGGCGTCCATGGCCTCCCGCAGCAGCCGCACCATCGCGGCGAGCTGTTCCCGGCTCGGCTGCCCGCCCACGGCCCGGGGCCCCATGACGTACCGCCGCAGCGCGCAGTGCCCCACCATGAAGCCGGCGTTGACGGCGATCCGCCCCTCCAGGGCGTCCAGGTACTCCCCGAACGAATGCCAGGTCCAGGGCGCCCCCTCCTCCAGCGCCACCAGCGCCATGCCCTCGACCCGGGACATCATCCGCCGGGTGTAGTCGGCGTCCTCGGGCCGGTCGGGATGCAGGGGGGCCAGCGTGAACCCACAGTTCCCGCCGGCGACGGTGGTGACCCCGTGGTTGAGGGACGGCGTGGCGTACGGGTCCCAGAAGAGCTGGGCGTCGTAGTGGGTGTGGGGATCGACGAAGCCGGGGGTGAGGACGAGGCCGGTGGCGTCCTCGACCGACCGTGATTCCTCGGTGACCGTCCCCACCACGGAGATACGGCCGTCCCTGATGCCGACGTCCGCGGTGAAGCCGGGCGCACCGGTCCCGTCGACGACGGTCGCCCCCCTGATCACGTGATCGAGCATGACCACTCAACTCCCTCGAGTAGGCGCCCTGGGGGCGCGGGGAACTGCGCGACAAGCCACCACGAACGCCGCACCCGCCGACGAACGCTCAGGCCCCCTGACGGAACCGCGAAGTCCGGTGCACGGGATCCGTATCGATCTCGGGAATCACGTGCTCCCCGACCAGCCGGATCGTCTGCAACGTCTCCTCCTTGGGCACCCCCACCGGCAACCCGAAACTCAGCTGATCGGCCCCGGCCCGCTCCCACCGCCGGCACTGCCGCAGCACCTCGTCCGGATCGCCGCAGATCAGCAACTCCTCCTCGATCAGCACCTCCACCAACTCCTCGGTGTACTCCGGCAGCGTCTCCGGCCACACCGGGAAGCCCTCGGGCCGGGGGAAGGTGTCGTGGTACCGGAAGACGAGCGAGGGCAGATAGTGCAGCCCCCCGCTCGCGGCGATCCGCACCGCCTCCGCGTGGGTCGGCGCACAGATCGCCGTGGTCGTCACCATCACGTTGTCGTTCACGAAGGCCCCGACCGGCTCGGCGTCCACGATCGCCGTCTTGTACTGCTCCAGCACCCACTCCATGTCGGAGACCTTCTGGACGCTGAAGCCGAGCACGCCGAGCCCCTTCCTCGCCGCCATCGCGTACGAGGGGGGCGACCCGGCGGCGTACCACATCGCCGGGTGCGCCCGGCCGTACGGCTTCGGCAGGACCTTCCGCGGCGGCAGCGACCAGTGTTTGCCCTGGAAGCCCTGGTACTCGTCCTGGAGCCACATCCGGGGGAACTCGGCGATGGTCTCCTCCCAGAGTTCCTTGGTGTGGTTCATGTCGGTCACGCCCGGCATGAACCCGAGGATCTCGTGCGACCCGGCGCCCCGCCCGCTGCCGAACTCGAAGCGGTTGCCGCTGAGGTGGTCGAGCATCGCGACCTTCTCGGCGACCTTCACCGGGTGGTTGACCGGGGCGAGCGGGTTGAAGATCCCCGAGCCCAGGTGGATCCGCTCGGTCGCGTGGGCCAGGTATCCGAGGAAGACGTCGTTGGCGGACAGGTGCGAGTACTCGTCCAGGAAGTGGTGCTCGGAGGCCCAGGCGTACTTGAAGCCGCACTTGTCCGCCTCGATGACGTACTCGGTCTCCTCCATCAGCGCCTTGTGCTCGGCCAGCGGGTCGGTCTCGGCCCGTTTGCCGACGTATCCCTGAACGAAGATGCCGAATTCCAAGGAGGTTCACCGCCCCAGAGTCTGGTTCTGACGGAGCGTCAGATTTATGGCTCCGACTGTTCCACCGGCTCCCGGGAGCGTCAATAGCTGACGGCCCGTCAGATGACGCTGACCCCGGCCAGCCAGCCTCCGTCGATCACGAACGGCTGCCCCGTGATGTACGAGGAGTCCTCCGAGGTCAGGAACAGCGCGAGCCTGGCCACCTCCTCGGGCCGCCCGGCCCTGCCCAGCGGCACGAGCTTGCGGTACAGCCGGTCGAGCCCCTTCGCCGTCTCCTCCAGGTCGGCGTCCGGGTCCAGCCGGGCCGGGTTGGACATCGCGGTGTCGACAGCCCCCGGGCAGACGGCGTTGACCCGTATCCCCCGCCCGGCCAGCTCCAGGGCCGCGACCCGGGTCAGACCGACCACGGCGTGCTTGGTGGCCGCGTAGGCACCCACGGCGGCCATCCCGGTCAGGCCGGTGTACGAGGAGGTGTTGACGATCGTGCCCCCCTCGGGCATCTCCGGGGCGACCGCTCTGATGCCGAGGAAGCAGCCCACCTGGTTGACCTGGACGACCTGCATGAACTCGTCGAGGGGTGTGTCGAGAAGGGAATTGAAGCGCAGGATGCCGGCGTTGTTGACCAGCCCGTCGACGTGGCCGTACGCGTCCTTGGCGGCGGCGACGGCGGACCTCCAGTCGTCCTCCCGCCCCACGTCCAGATGGACGTACAGCGCGCCGATCTCCTTCGCGAGCGCCTCACCCCGGTCGTCGAGGACGTCGGCGAGGACCACCCGGGCCCCCTCGGCCGCGAAGAGCCGGGCCTCCTGCTCGCCCTGGCCGCGTGCGGCGCCGGTGACGATGACGACCCGTCCGTCGAGCTTGCCCATGGGCTCTCCTCACAGCTCGGGGGCGACCCCGGCGCCGAACGCCGTGATCTGGTCGATGAGTTCGGCGCGGCTCCGGCTGCGGAACCGCACCTGGATCTGGTGCACGCCCATGGCGCGGTACGCCCGCAGCGACTCGGCGAGCCGCCGCGGGTCCCCGGTGAGGGTCCGGCGCCCCACGTCCCACCGGGGCGTGCCGACGTACAGCGGCTCGGCGATGGCCCCCACCGTGAACGGGTCCCGCCGCCCCGCCTGTTCGCGCAGTTCCCCGATCCGGGCGATCTGCGCGGGCAGCCGGTCCCGCGGATCTCCCTGCGGCAGCCAGCCGTCGCCCTTGAGGGCGGCCCGTCGCAGGGCGGCCGGCGAGGAGCCGCCGACCCACAGGGGGACGGGGTCCTGCACGGGCCGGGGCCGCTGGCCGAGCCCTTCGAAGGCGTAGAGCTCGCCGTGGTGCTCGGGGAACTCCTCCGGCCCGAGGGCGGCACGCAGGGCGTCGACACACTCGTCGAGCACGGCACCGCGCCGGTGGAAGTCGACGCCCAGGGCCTCGAACTCCTCCTGGACGTGCCCGGCGCCGACCCCGAGGATCAGCCGGCCCGCGCTGAGGTGGTCGAGCGTGGCGTACTGCTTGGCGGTCAGGAGGGGGTGCCGCAGGCCGACGATCGCGACATGGCTGAGCAGCCGGACGTGCTCGGTGGCGGCGGCGAGGTGGGCGAGGGTGGCGACGGGGTCGTACCAGACGGTGCTCATGGCGGCGGCGAGCCTGCGGGGGACGCCGACGTGATCGCAGGCCGCCAGGTAGTGGAACCCGGCCCGGTCGGCGGCGCGGGCGATCTCCAGCAGGTCGGCGGGCCCGGCGGCGGCCTCCCAGGCCTCCGCGTAGAGGGTGCTCTGCGACTGGACGGGCAGCTGCATCCCGTAGCGCAGGTTCACCGCGCGCCTCCGCCGCCGCCCGGCCACAGCCCTTCGTCCGTCAGCCCGAGCAGCTCGATGGCGTTCCCCCGCACGATCCGCTCGACCACGTCGGGCTCCAGGTGCCCCATCTGCGCCTCGCCGACCTCGCGGGACTTGGGCCAGGTGGAGTCGGAGTGCGGGTAGTCGGTCTCGTAGAGGACGTTGCCGACGCCGATGGAGTCGAGGTTGCGCAGCCCGAAGGCGTCGTCGAAGAAGCAGCCGTAGACGTGCTCGGCGAACAGTTCGGACGGCGGCCGGTGCACCTTGTCGGCGACGCCGCCCCAGCCGCGGTTCTCCTCCCACACCACGTCGGCCCGCTCCAGGATGTAGGGGATCCAGCCGATCTGCCCCTCGGCGTACATGACCCTCAGGTTCGGGAACTGCTCGAACTTGCCGCTCATCAGCCAGTCGACCATGGAGAAGCAGCAGTTGGCGTAGGTGATGGTGGAGCCGACGGCGGGCGGGGCGTCCGCGGAGGTGGAGGGCATGCGGCTGCTGGAGCCGATGTGCATGGCGACGACCGTGCCGGTCTCGTCGCAGGCGGCGAGGAACGGGTCCCAGTCGTCGGTGTGGATGGAGGGCAGTCCGAGGAACGGCGGTATCTCGGAGAAGGCGACGGCGCGGACCCCGCGGGCGGCGTTGCGCCGGACCTCGGCCGCCGCCAGTTCGGCGTCCCACAGGGGGATCAGGGGCAGGGGGATGAGCCGCCCGTGCGCGTCGGGGCCGCACCACTCCTCCACCATCCAGTCGTTGTAGGCCCGCACGCAGAGCAGGCCCAGCTCGTGGTCCTTCGCCTCGGTGAAGGTCTGTCCGCAAAAGCGCGGGAAGGTCGGGAAGCACAGGGCGGACTGGACGTGGTTGACGTCCATGTCGGCGAGGCGCGCGGTGACGTCGTAGGAGCCGGGCCGCATCTGCTCGTAGGTGATGACTTCGAGCCGGATCTCGTCCCGGTCGCAGCCGACCGCGGTGTCGAGCCGGGTCAGGGGCCGGCGCAGGTCCTCGTAGACCCACCAGTCGCCGACGGGGCCGTCATCCCCGGGTCGCCCCATGACCGGCTTGAAGCGCCCTCCGAGGAAGGTCATCTCCTTCACGGGGGCCCGGACGACCCGCGGCCCGACGCCCCGGTACCGCTCCGGAAGCCGGTCCTGCCAGACGTTCGCGGGCTCCACGGTGTGGTCGTCCACGGAGATGATCAGCGGAAACGTGCTGTCGTGGGTGTCCATGGCGCTCACGGTAGCGCCGATCTGACGGGGCGTCAGCTCTGCGGGCGCGGGCCGGTCCGGCCTCGATGGCGCGATCCGTGCGGTCCGGCCGGAAGCGTGCGCGGAGAGTGTGCAGACTCTGTGGACTCCCGCGTGTCACCCTGTGATCGGCGTCTCCCACGGCTGACGTATCCACCGCCAACAAGGCAAACTGGCCTGGTTGCTCAGGATGTCTAGGGGGACTGCATGGACGGTGTACCGGACGGTGTGCCGCTCGTACCGGAGCAGCGGCGTCCCGATTCCACGTCGGAGCCGGCGATGACGGCCGGGCCGGCCGGACCGGCACGGTCCGCGGCCCTGCGCTTCAGCGTGCTCGGCCCCGTGCGCGCCTGGCGCGGTGACGACCCGGTGGCCACCGGGTCACCTCAGCAACGCGCCCTGCTGGCAGCCCTGTTGCTGCGCGGCGGCCGTACGGCCACGGCGGCGGAGCTGATCGACGCCCTGTGGGGCGAGGAACCGCCCTCGCAGGCCCTGGCGGCCGTGCGGACCTATGCCTCCCGGCTGCGCAAGGTGCTGGACCCGGGCGGCACCGCCGCCGCCCCGGCCGTCCTGGTCAGCGAGGCCGGCGGCTACGCGGTGCGCGGCCTCGCCGAGGACGCCCTGGACCTCACCGTCGCCCAGGACCTGGCCACCGAGGCGGAGAAGGCCCGCTCGGCCGGCGACCTCTACCACGCCCGCGCCGCCCTGCGCCGCGCCCTCGCCCTGTGGGACGGGGAGACGCTGGCCGCCGTGCCCGGCCCCTACGCGGAGGCCCAGCGCGTCCGGCTGGAGGAGTGGCGGCTCCAGCTCCTCGAATCACGCCTGGACATGGACCTGGAGCAGGGCTGCCACGCCGAGGCCGTCTCCGAGCTCACGGCCCTCACCGCGGCCCATCCGCTGCGCGAGCGGCTGCGCGAACTGCTGATGCTGGCGCTGTACCGCAGCGGCCGCCAGGCCGAGGCCCTGGCCGTGTACGCCGACACCCGCCGCCTGCTCGCCGACGAACTCGGTGTGGACCCGCGCCCCGGCCTGAGCGAGCTGCAACAGCGGATCCTCCAGGCGGACCCCGGGCTCGCGGAACCCTCCTCCCCGGCCCCCGAACAGGCCACGGCCCCGGTACGCCCCGCGCAACTTCCCGCCACCGTCCCGGACTTCACCGGACGATCCGCCTTCGTGCGCGAGCTGGGCGACATCCTCGCCTCCGCCGAGGGCCGGGTCATGGCGGTCTCGGCGCTGGCCGGCATCGGCGGCGTCGGCAAGACGACCCTCGCGGTGCACGTCGCCCACCAGGCGCGCGCGGCGTTCCCGGACGGGCAGCTCTACGTCGACCTCCAGGGCGCGGGCGCCCGGGCGGCGGAGCCGGAGACGGTCCTGGGCTCCTTCCTGCGCGCCCTCGGCACGGCCGACTCGGCGATCCCCGACTCCCTTCAGGAGCGGGCGGCCCTGTACCGCTCGGTCCTGGCCGGGCGCCGCGTGCTGGTCCTGCTGGACAACGCCCGGGACGCCGCCCAGGTGCGCCCGCTGCTGCCCGGCACGGACGGCTGCGCCGCGCTGGTCACCTCCCGGGTGCGGATGCTCGACCTGGCCGGGGCCCATCTGATCGACCTCGACGTGATGTCCCCGGACGAGGCGCTGGCGCTGTTCACGAAGATCGTGGGCGAGGAGCGGGTGGCGTCCGAGCGGAAGGCCGCCCTGGACGTGGTGGCGGCCTGCGGTTTCCTGCCGCTGGCGATCCGCATCGCGGCGTCCCGCCTGGCCGCCCGCCGCACCTGGACGGTGTCGGTCCTCGCGGCGAAACTCGCCGACGAACGCCGCCGCCTGGACGAGCTCCAGGCCGGTGACCTGGCCGTCGCGGCCACCTTCGAGCTCGGCTACGGCCAGCTGGAGCCCGCCCAGGCCCGGGCGTTCCGCCTGCTCGGCCTGGCGGACGGCCCCGACATCTCCCTCGCCGCCGCCGCGGCGGTCCTGGACCTGCCGGCCGAGGAGACGGAGGACCTGCTGGAGTCCCTCGTGGACACCTCCCTGCTGGAATCGGCGGCCCCCGGCCGCTACCGCTTCCACGACCTGGTCAGGCTCTACGCGCGTGCCTGTGCGGAAAGGGACGAACTGCCCCCGAGCGAACGGGGCTCGGCGCTCTCCCGGCTGCTGGACTTCTATCTGGCGTCCGCGGCCGGGGTCTACGCGATCGAGCGCCCGGGCGACCGGCTGGTGGACCACCTGGAGCGCACGTCGTACCCGGGGCTGCGCTTCGACGACCGGCACGCGGCGCAGGACTGGCTGTACGCGGAGGCCATCTGCCTCCTGGCGTGCGTACGGCAGTCCGCAGGACTGCCGCAGACCCTCCCCCGGGCCATCGACATGCTGTGGGCCGCCCACGACCTGTCGGAGTCGGGGGCCAACTCCAAGGAGTACGAGGCGACGGCCGAGGCGCTCGTCGGCGCGGCCCGGTCGCACGGCCTCGGGCGGGCGGAGGCCCGGGCGCTGATGACGCTCGTCAATGTCCATCATGTCGGCGGCCGTTTCGAACGGGCCGAGGAGGAGGCCGAGCGCGCCATTCTCCTCGCGCAGGAGGCCGACGACCTGCTGCCCGTCTGCTGGGCGAGCAACGCGCGTGGCATCATCGCGCTCTACCAGAACCGCCACGCGGACGGCGAGGAGCATCTCTCCCGGGCCATCGAGCACTTCCGGGCGCTCGGCGACCGTCCCGGCGAGGCCGCCGCGCTGTGCAACCTGTCCCGGATCCACCTCGCGACCGGACGGACCCAGAGCGCGGTCGCGCTGGCCCGGGAGGGCATCGACATCTACGACGGCATGGGCAATGCCCTGCGCGGGGCGAACGCCCGTTACGCCCTGGGTCTCGCCCTCACCCAGAGCGGCGAGTTGTGCGACGCGGCCGACCGGCTCCAGGAGGCGCTGGAGGTGTTCCGCGACAGCAGGCAGCGCCTGTGGGAGGGCATGAGCCTGTTCCGGCTGGCCGAGGTGGACCTCGCCGCCCGGCGCACGGCACGGGCCGCGTCCAACGCCGAGATGGCCCTGACGGTCCTGCGCGGGATCGGCGGTCAGTGGCGGCGGGGCAACGTCCTCACGGTCCTCGGGCGCGCGCTGGACGGCCTCGGCCAGACCGGCCGGGCCCAGGTCTGCTGGCAGGAAGCGGCCGCGATCTACGAGGAGCTGGGCTCGCCCGAGATCACCGAGGTGCGGGCGCTGCTGTCCCCGGTGCGCGCGGCCTGAGGCCTCGTCGGGGCGTTCATCATTCGTTTATCGCCGCCCGCCATGATGGACGCAGTCGATCCGTCGCGTCGGGGGGCAGACGGGTCACCGCACGGGCCACGCCCTGATGTTCCGGGGCGAGCGGCCCGGGTGGGCCCGTCCGGTCGTCCTCGGGGGAGTGACCGGGCGGGCCCGCCGACCTCACTGCTTGATCCATGCCAAGGGGAGATGACGATCATGGGCGACGAGCTCAAGCCGCAGGACCTGCACGCCACGGACGAGCCGCTGGAGACCAAGGACGAGGGCGCCGTCAAGAAGCAGGACCTGCACGCGACCGAGGAGCCGCTGGAGGTCAAGGACCTGCACGCGACGTCGGAGCCTTTCAAGCCGACGAAGTAAGCCACCACCGGAACACGGGGTTCGGCCGCGGCGGCGCGGAGGGGGAGCCGTCGCGGCCGAGGTGTGTCCGCGGGCGGACGGCGACGCGTCAGAGTGCGACGACCCGCACGCCCGGTCCGCACAGTTTCCCCATGTCGTCCTCGTCGGAGGTGAAGAGCACCACGCCCGCGGGCTGCCGGCTCGCGATCACGGCCAGGGCCGCGTCGATCGCGTAACTGTGGCCGTGCAGCCCGGTGTCCTGGAGCAGGGTGACAGCCGCCTCGGCGACCTCCCTGGTCACGGGCTCCACGACGACACGTGACATCGCCCGTGCCCAGGCCGCCCGTTTCACCCGGCCGTGGTAGGCCTCGATCAGCGTCATCGAGCTGGTCACGACGCGGATGCCGGAACGGTGCGCGTCCTTGAGCCGCGCCAGCATCACCCGGTCGCCCAGGGCGACCCGGGACAGCGCTTCGAGGATGAGCTCGCCTCGGCGGAGGCCGAGCGCAGGGGGTTCGAGCGCCACTTCACCGAGCAGGGCCCGGGGGCGGGCGGCGAGCGACACCGGAGGGCGGGCTGGTGGAGCCGTCCTGCTATCTGCTGGACTGCGAGGCCCGGCAGAGTGCGCCGCTCGTTGCGGCGCGCGATAGTGGACCCGCGCAGATCACCCGTCGGCCCGATCCCGAAGGCGGCCCCCATGCCCGGCGAGCAGCCCCATCTGTACGAGACCCTCGACGAGCGGTTCCGGACAGGGAGGTGTCAGGCGGGGGACTCGCGGCTGGAGACCCTGTACGAGGGGTGCCGCTGGGCCGAGGGGCCGGTGTACGTGCCCGCCGGGCGGTACCTCGTGTGGAGCGACATCCCCAACGACCGGCTGCTGCGGTGGGACGAGACCACCGGGGCCGTCGGGGTGTTCCGCTCCCCCGCCGGGTACCCCAACGGCAGCACTCTGGACGGCCAGGGCCGTCTCATCACCTGTGAGCAGGGCAACCGGCGCGTGACCAGGACCGAGCACGACGGCTCCGTGACCGTGATCGCGGACCGGTTCCGGGGCAAGCGGCTCAACAGCCCGAACGACGCCGTCGTGAGGTCGGACGGGTCGGTGTGGTTCTCCGACCCCGAGTTCGGTATCGCCACCGACTACGAGGGACATCGCGGCGAGAGCGAGATCGGTGCCCGCAACGTCTACCGCGTCGACCCCGCCGACGGCGAGGTGCGGCTGGTCGCCGACGGGTTCCAGGGACCCAACGGGCTGGTCTTCTCGCCGGACGAACGGCAGTTGTACGTCTCCGACAGCGTGGCCAACCACATCCGCGTCTTCGATGTCCACGAGGACGGGACCACCCTCTCCGGCGGCGATGTCTTCGCCGCGTGCGGGAAGGGCAACTTCGACAACATCCGCTTCGACGACCAGGGACGGCTGTGGGCCGCCGCCCTGGACGGGGGCGTGCACTGCTACGACCCCGACGGCACGCTGCTGGGCCGCATCCTGGTGCCGGGCACCGTCGCCAACATCCGGTTCGGCGGGGCCCGGCGCAACCGCCTGTTCATCGCCGCCGACACCACCCTGTACTCCCTGATGATGTCGGTCACCGGCACCCCGGCCCTGCCGCTCAGCCGGTGACGCCGTCGCGCAGCACGCCCTTCAGCACCTTCCCGCCGGCGTTGCGCGGCAGCCGCGCGACGAAGCTGACCGTCCGCGGGACCTTGTAGTTCGCCATCTCCCTGCGCGACCAGGCGATCAGGTCGTCGGCGGTCAGCAGGGCGCCGGGGCGCCGTACGACGTACGCCCTGCCGACCTCGCCGAGCCGCGCGTCGGGCACGCCGATCACCGCGACGTCCGCCACGTCCGGGTGCAGGCCGAGGAGCCGCTCTATCTCGGCGGGGTAGGCGTTGAAACCGCCGACGACGAACATGTCCTTGAGGCGGTCGGTGATGCGCAGGTTCCCCGCCGCGTCCAGGACTCCGACGTCGCCGGTGCGCAGCCAGCCGTCCGGTGACAGCACCTCGGCGGTGGCGCGCTCGTCCTCGTGGTAGCCGGCCATGACGTGGAAGCCGCGGACCAGGACCTCGCCCGGCTCCCCGGGCCCCAGGACGTGGCCCTCGGCGTCCACGACCCGTACGTCCGTGCCCGGGATGGCCCGGCCGGAGGTGGACGCGATCACCTCCGGGTCGTCGTCGCGGCGGCACATGGTGACGACGCCGCTCGCCTCGGAGAGGCCGTACGCCGTGAGGACCGTCCCGACGCCGAGTTCGCCGCGCAGGCGCTCCACCAGCCGCAGCGGCACGACCGCCGCCCCCGTCACCACCAGGCGCAGGGCCGAGAGGTCGTGGGCGTCCCGGGCGGGGTGGTCCAGGAGGGACTGGAGGAGGGTCGGGGGGCCGGGGAGGACCGAGACCCGTTCCGCGGCGATGTTGGCCAGGACGGTGTCGACGTCGAACACCGGCTGCGGGATCATCGTCGCGCCCCGCATCAGGGAGGCGATCACCCCGGCCTTGTAACCGAAGGTGTGGAAGAAGGGGTTGACGATCAGATAGCGGTCGCCGCGGGTGAGGCCCGCGAGGTCGCCCCAGATGTCGAAGGCCCGCAGCGTCTGGTCGTGGGTGATGACCGCGCCCTTGGGGCGGCCGGTGGTGCCGGAGGTGAAGACGATGTCCGAGGGCCAGGACCCGCGCACGGCCGCGGCCCGTTCCCGCACGGCCGCCGGGCCGACCCCCTGCCCGTCGGCCAGGAACTCCTTCCAGGTCGAAAAGCCCGCCGGGGCGTCCTCCGAGAGGACGACCGCGTGCTTCAGGTCCGGCAGGCCGGGCAGCGGGCCGGTCCCCGGGCCGTCCCCCGCCGCCCTGCGCAGGGTCGCCACGTACGACGTGCCGAGGAACGTGCCGGTGACGAACAGCAGCCTCACGCCGCCGCGGCGCAGCACGTCCGCCGCTTCGGCGCCCTTGAAGCGGGTGTTCAGCGGCACGAGCACCGCGCCCGCCGAGACGGCGCCCAGGGCGGCGACGATCCAGTCGAGCGAGTTCGGGGCCCAGACGCCGACCCGGTCGCCGGGCTCGGTTCCGAGCGCCAGGCAGGCGGCCGCCGCCTGTTCCACGCGGGCGCCCAGTTCCGCGTAGGTGACGCGGGTCCGGCCCTCGACGACCGCCTCGACGTCCGCGTACCGCTCGGCCGCCGTCCTGACCAGGTCCGGAACGCTTCCCCATGCCGTATCCGCCCGCACAGCTCGCCTCCCCACGCCACAGGAGCTGACCATCCGTCAGATTATCTGTAATCTGACGGTCTGTCAGCGACCGTTCGGGTCCGGAGGTGCGCGCAGCATGGCAGCAGGATCGACAGGCCTCAAGGACGCCACCGCCATCGTCGGCATCGGCCAGACGCCCTTCGCCAAACGGCTCCCGGAGGACGAACGCACCCTCGCCTGCCGCGCCGTCCTGGCCGCTCTGGACGACGCCGGGATCGCGCCCGGCGAGGTCGACGCCCTCGCCTCCTACACCATGGAGGAGACGGACGAGGTGGAGCTGGCGAAGGCCTGCGGCTTCGGCGACCTCACCTTCTTCTCCAAGGTCGGCTTCGGGGGCGGGGGTTCGTGCGCCACCGTCGCCCATCTCGCCGCCGCCATCGCCGCGGGACAGGCGAGCGTCGGGGTGGCCTGGCGCTCCCGCAAGCGGGGCAGCGGGCCCCGGCCCTGGACGAACACCGCCGTCCAGCTGCCGACCCCGGCCCAGTGGACCCGGCCTTTCGGGCTGCTGCGGCCCGCCGACGAGATCGCGATGCTCACCCGCCGCTATCTGCACGAGTACGGCGCCACCCGCGACCACCTCTTCAACGTCGCCCTGGCCTGCCGCAACCGGGCCAACCAGAACCCCGCCGCGATCATGTACGACCGGCCCCTGACCCGCGAGATGTACATGACCTCCCGCTGGATCAGCGAGCCGCTCTGCCTGTTCGACAACTGCCTGGAGACCGACGGGGCGCTGGCCTGTGTCGTGGTCTCCGCCGAGCGCGCCCGCGACTGCCGGCGCCGGCCCGTGTACGTCCATTCCACCGCCCAGTCACTGCCCGCCCAGCACCACGGCATGGTCAACTACTGGAACGACGACCCCCTCACCGGCCCCGCCTGGGCCGCCGCCCGGCAGCTGTGGAAACACTCCGACCTGACCCCCGAGGACGTCGACGTCGCCCAGATCTACGACGCCTTCACGCCGCTGGTCCTGCTCTCCCTGGAGGGCTACGGCTTCTGCGCGCGCGGCGAGGGCGGGGCGTTCACCGAGGGCGGGGCGCTGGAGACCGGCGGGCCGCTGCCGCTGAACACCGCCGGGGGCGGCCTGTCCGAGGCCTATGTGCACGGCTTCAACCTCATCACCGAAGGGGTCAGACAACTGCGCGGGACCAGTACCGCGCAGGTGCCGGGCGCCTCCGTCTGCCTGGTCACCGCGGGCGAGGGGGTCCCGACCTCCGCCCTGCTGCTGAGGAGTTGAGGAGCACCCCATGCTGCGTCCCGTCCCCGACACCGACGGCGCCCCCTTCTGGGAGTACGCCGCCCAGGGCGAACTGCGCGTCCAGGCCTGCGCGGCGTGCGGAGAGCTCCGCTTCCCGCCCCGGCCCTGCTGCCCGCACTGCCAGTCCTTCGCGAGCGAGTGGCGGCCGGTGTCCGGCCGGGGCCGGATCTGGTCCTACGTCGTCGCCCATCCGCCGCTGCTGCCCGACTACGCCGCGCACGCGCCGTACAACGTGGTCGTCGTCGAGCTGGACGAGGCGCCCCGGATCCGGCTGGTGGGCAATCTGGTCCCCGCGGCCGGGCGGCCACTCGGCTCCCTGCCGGGGGAGCACCTGCGCATCGGCGCCCGGGTGCGGGCCGTCTTCCACGACGGGCTTCCCCAGTGGGTCCCGGAGCGGTCATGAGCAGTGTCCTCCTGCGGATCGACCGGGACAGCGGGGTCGCGGTGGTGACGCTGAACCGGCCCGGGCGGCTCAACGCCGTCGACCTCGCCATGGCCGACGAACTCGCCTCCACCTGGGGCGAGCTGCGGTTCGACGACACCGTGCGGGCGATCGTCCTCACCGGGGCCGGTGAGCGGGCCTTCTGCACCGGCATCGACCGGGATGCCGTCGTGCCGCAGCCGAACTCGCCCTACGCACAGGACGATCCGCTGCTGGGCATCGGGCCGAAGGCGAACGACCTGTGGAAGCCGGTCGTCGCCGCCGTGCGGGGCATGGCCTGCGGAGGGGCCTTCTACCTGCTCGGCGAGGCGGAGTTCGTCGTCGCCGACACCACCGCCTGCTTCTTCGACCCGCACACCACCTACGGCATGGTCAGCGCCTACGAGTCCGTGCTGATGGCGCAGCGCATGCCCTACGGGGAGGTCGCGCGGATGGCGTTGATGGGGACGGCGGAGCGGATCTCGGCCCGGCGGGCCTACGAGACCGGGCTGGTGTCGCAACTCACGGCGCGCGGCGAGGCCGTGGGCGAGGCGACGGCGTGTGCGGCCGTCCTCGCCGGGTATCCGACCGAGGCCGTGCAGGGGACCGTGCGGGCCCTGTGGGCCGCGACCGAGGCGGGGCGCGCGCAGGGGATCGCGCAGGCACCGCACCTCATCGCACTCGGGAACGCGGGGTCCGAGCGGCAGGCCCGGCTGTTCGCCGGGCGGGCGCGGCAGTACCGGTTGCGCGAGTGAAGCAGGTGGCCCATACATGCGTATGCTCGGGAGCGTGGTTGAGCATCGGATGATCGACGTCAATGGCATACAGCTGCACATCGCGGAGCAGGGCGAGGGCCCGCTCGTGGTGCTGCTGCACGGATTCCCGGAGTCCTGGCACTCCTGGCGGCACCAGTTCGGTCCGCTGGCCGAGGCCGGTTTCCGGGTGGTCGCGCCCGACCAGCGCGGGTACGGCGGCAGCGACCGCCCCGAGGACGTGTCCGCGTACAGCATCCTCCACCTGGTGGGGGACGTGGTCGGGCTGATCCACGCGCTGGGCGAGGAGCGGGCGTTCGTGGTCGGGCACGACTGGGGCGCGCCGGTGGCCTGGCACACCGCGCTGCTGCGGCCGGACGTGGTGCGCGGGGTGGCGGGGCTGAGCGTGCCGCCGCCGTTCCGGGGCGCACAGCCACCGCTGGAGGCCATGCGGGAGCGGTTCGGCGGGCACTTCTACTGGAACTACTTCAACCAGCCCGGGGCCGCGGAGGCCGAGTTCACCGCCGACACCCGCACGACCCTGCGCAAGCTGCTGTACTCCGCCTCCGGGGACGCCCCCGACGCCGGGCGTCCCGAGCAGGCCCTGGTGGACGACCTGGAGCGCGGCTGGCTCGCGGACGCGCCCAACCCCGAGGTGCTGCCCGAGTGGCTCACCGAGGAGGACCTCGACGTGCTCACCGAGAGCTTCGAGCCTGGCTTCACCGGCGCGCTCAACTGGTACCGCAACCTGGACCGCAACTGGGAGCTGACCGCCCCCTGGCACGGCGCGGTCGTCTCCCCGCCCGCGCTCTACGTGTACGGAGACCGGGACCTCGTGCCGGCCTTCCCGGGCACGCCCGAACTGATCGAGCGGCTGCCGGAGTTGATGCCGAACCTGCGCCGCAAGCCGCTCGTGCTGCCGGGCTGCGGCCACTGGACGCAGCAGGAGCGGCCCGCCGAGGTGAACGAGGCGCTGATCGACTTCCTGACGGAGCTGCGGGACTGAGCCCCCGGTTCCGTCAGTCGTCCGTCAGTCGTCCGTCAGTCGTCGACGAGGGCCTGGCGGTCGACCTCGCAGTGGTCGACCGAGTCCACCAGGCCCGCGCTGCCGCCCACCCGGACGTCGACGGTGGCCGTGCCGTTCGCGGGGACGGTGACCTCCCCGTACCGGCTGACGACGGTGATGCCCTGGGCGTCCTCGAAGGTGACCGAGACCGAGAAGTCCGCCTTGCGGCCGTTGGGGTTGCTGACCTCGACGGTCGCGTAGGGGGCCGCCGGGCTCGCGCAGCCGAGCAGCCTCGCCGTGCCGTCCTTCAGCCGCTTCGTGCCGCTGCCGGAGGAGGAGGTCGGCGTGGAGCCGTAGTGCGGCCTGCGGGCGGAGGAACTGCCGCCGCCGCTGCCCGCGTAGTCGTCGTCGGAGCCGTAGGACCCGCCGCTCGAACCGCCGGAGCCGTACGAACCGCCACTCGAACCGCCCGAGCCGTACGAGCCGCCGCTCGACGTCGACGACCTCGAACTGTCGTGGTCCTGGCGGGAGCTGCTGCACCCGCCGCCGCCTCCGCCGCCGTGCCCGTGACCGCCGCCGCGGCCCCGGCCGGACGAGAAACCGGTCAGTGCCAGCACCACCAGCACCAGCACCGCCGTGAACCTGAGCCCGCTCCCCCGTGTCCGCATGACGGAAAGCCTAGTGATCGCCTGTCACGACCATGTCACTGCATGGCGACCGGTACGCACCCGGCGTAGCGTCTGGGGTGGAAGCGGTGGACGGACCGCTTCCGAGAAGCGGCGGCCGCCGTCCGGATCCCCTTCCGTACGCCGGTACGACGGCCGTCCCGGGCCGGTCAGGCGGTGCGTGCCGTGCCGGTGCCCTTCTCCGCGTCCAGGGCGTACACACACCGGTCCTTGCTGCACGCGTAGACCACCCCGTCCCGGACGACCGGGGAGCCGGTGATCTCGCCGCCGGTGGCGAGCTTCCAGCGCAGCCGGCCGTCGTCGGCCTTCAGGGTGTACAGCAGGTGGTCGGTGGAGCCGAAGTGGATCCGGCCCTCGGCGACCGAGGGGGCGCCCACGATGTCGCCGCCCGCCTGGAAGCGCCACTTGGGCGTGCCGGTGACCGCGTCCAGGGTGTAGAGGCCCTTGCCGCTGCCCACGTGGACATGGCCGGCGGCCACCAGGACGGGGTCCACGCAGGAGCGGGCCTCGGTGGCGATGCGCCAGCGGTCGCGGCCGTCGGTGGCGTCGAGGGCGTAGACCGTGCCGAGGTAGTCGGCGAGGTAGATGCCGCCGCCGGTGACGGCCGGGCCGGGGACGAAGGTGGGCGGGCACAGGAACACGGCCGGGGCCTCGAAGTGCCACTTCACGTGCCCGGCGGCCACGTCGAGGGCGAGGACGCGGGTGCCGGCGCAGACGTAGACGTAACCGTCGGTGGCCTGGGTCAGCCGGACCGGGACGCCGCCGCAGGAGGCCGCGTCGCCGATCGGGTACGACCAGCGCTCCTCGCCGGTGCGGGCGTCCAGGGCGCGCAGCCGGGCGTCCTGCCAGACGTAGACCGTGCCGTCGTGCAGGGCGGGCCCGGCCTCGGGGGACTCGAAGTCGGACTGGCAGCCGGTGATCTCCCACAGCTTCTGGCCGCCCGAGGCCTCCCAGCCCTGGACGCCGCCGCCGCGGGTGCCGGTGACGACGGTGCCGCGGCCGGCCTTGAGCGAGTACACCCAGGCGTCCGTCTGGAGGCGCCAGAGGTCACCGCCCTCCCGGGCGTCCAGGGCGAACAGGGTGGGCCCGTCGGAGGCGTGGATACGGCCGTCCGCGACCGCCATGGACCAGGCGACGTCCCGGGTCTTGAAGCGGCGGCGGCCGGTGGCGACGTCCAGGGCGTGCACCTCGAAGGAGGTGACGTAGACCAGGTCGTCGGCGACCGAGGGGGTGCCCCAGACGTCGTTGGACATGCGGAAGCGCCAGGGCCGCCAGCCGCCGGCCTGCTCGGGCGGTGCCGCCGGGGCCGGGGGCGCGGCGACGGCCGGGCCCACCGCGGGGTCCGTGCCGTTGACGCCGGGGCGGGGCTTGGACCAGGAGGCGGCGAGGGCGGCCTCCGGCGGGGGCGCCTTGACGGCGGCGGCACGCACGTCGGCGACGCGCGGGCCGGGGCCGATGGGCACCTGGCCGCCGGCCAGCCGGACCGGGCCGGTGTCGGGGCCGCCGGCCGGGGCCGGTACGGGCGCCGGGACGACGGGGTCGTGCGAGGGCGGGGGCGGGATGGGCGCGGGGCCGGGGGCGGGGCGTCCGCCGCCGCTGCGTCCGGCGCCGGGCGCGGGCTTGCCCGCGGCGCGGCCGTTGCGGCGGGACTCGATCATGCCCACGGCCCGCTCGGGCAGCCACGCGGAGGCCGTGCCGCTGTCGTCGGAGCCGGAGCCGAAGAGGTGGGGGGCCAGCTGGGCCTGGAGGTCGGCCGGGTTGGGGCGGGCCGTCGGGTCCATCTGCATGCAGGACTCGATGAGCGGCCGCAGCTCGTCCGGGAGCCCTTCGAGGTCCGGGCCCTCGCGCAGCAGCATGAAGACCGTCTCGACCGGGTTGGCGCCGTGGAAGGGCGGGTGGCCGGTGGCGGCGAAGACCAGCATCGAGCCCAGGGAGAAGACGTCGCTCGCGCCGGTGACGCTGCGCGAGTCCTTGGCCTGCTCGGGGGACATGTAGGCGGGGGTGCCGACGGCGACGTTGGTCATCGTCAAACGCGTGTTCGACACGCCGGAGGCGATGCCGAAGTCGATCACCCGGGGGCCGTCCTCGACGACGAGGACGTTCGACGGCTTGAGGTCGCGGTGCACCAGGCCCGCGCCGTGGATGGACTGGAGCGCCTCGGCCACGCCCGCCGCCAGCCAGCGCACCGCCTGGGCGGGCAGCGGCCCGCAGTCGTTCACTATCTCCTCGAGGGAGGGCGCGGGCACGTACGCGGTGGCCAGCCACGGCACGGCGGCGCGCGGGTCGGCGTCCACGACCGCGGCCGTGTAGAAGCCGGAGACGGCGCGGGCCGCCTCCACCTCACGCGTGAAGCGGACCCGGAACAGCTGGTCCTCGGCCAGCTCCGTCCGGACGGTCTTGATCGCCACGCGCCGGCCGGACGCCGAACGCGCGAGATAGACCAGCCCCATGCCGCCGGCACCCAGCCGTCCCAGCACCTCGAACGGCCCGATCCGCCGCGGATCGTGCTGCGTCAGCTGATCCACCACTCTGCCTGCCACCTCCCCGTACGAGCCGCGCCAAGCCACATGTTCCACGCGACCTTCGTGCAGCGTCTCACCACCGCACCGCCATGGCGGCACGCACCCTGATTCTTCCTGGCCGGAGCCCTGGTTGCGAACCCGGTGACAATTCGGATGTCTCAGTGCAGAGGCGGCCAAACAATGACCAAAACCATGCCCGCTCAGCGGCGCAACAGCGCGAAGGACGCCCCCTGATCGTCCGTGACGACGGCGACCTCGCCGTACGAGGTCACGAAAGGCGGGGCCTGCACCCGGCCGCCGAGCCGTTTGACGTCCTCCAGCGCGGCCGGTACGTCCTCGACCGCGAAGTGCACGAGGAAGTGGGGCGGCATCTCGGCCGGGAACACGTCCGAGACCGGGGCACGGCCGAAGTCCGGCTCGGCGTCCGGTCCGAACAGGGCCTCGTGGAAGAGATCGCCGTAGAAGGCGTTGGCCGCCTCGGTGTCCCGGGCGTACAGCTCCGCCCAGGCGAAGGTGCCCGGCTCGTGCCGCCTGCCGAAGCCGGGGTGGTCCTCCGGCTGCCACAGGGCGAAGACGGCACCCTCCGGGTCGGTGACCAGCGCGGTCACGCCCAGCTCGCCGGCCGGGACCGGCGCCGAGATCACCTGCCCGCCCGCGTCCCGGACGCGCCGGGCCAGGGCCGGTGCGTCCGGGGTCGCGAAGTACACCGTCCAGACGGTGGGCAGCCGGCCGTCCACCTTGCGGACCAGTGCGGCCACGGGCTCGCCGTCCTTCAGCGCCTGCGCGAAGGAGCCGAACCAGTCCTCGAAGGTCCATCCGAAGAGCTCACCGTAGAACCGCTTGCCCGCCTCCACGTCGGGAAGCTGCGCGTCCACCCAGCAGGGGACGCCCTCTGCGTACACCGATGCCCTGTTTTCGGCCATGCCGACAACGTAACCGCGACGGCCGCACCCCGCAGACCAGGCACACCAGCCTCCGCACTCCCTCACACCCCATTTGCAGTCGGCCGAATCGCGCCCCGATCGCGCCTCGGTAAGCTGACGGCATGACAGGACAAGTGCGTACCGTCGACGGCCGCGTGGCCGGCCGGCGTGGGCAGGCGACCCGGCAGAAGCTGCTCGACTGCCTCAGCGAGATGCTCAGCTCCTCCCCGTACCGGGACGTCAAAGTCATCGATGTCGCCCGGAAGGCGGGCACTTCGCCCGCGACCTTCTACCAGTACTTCCCGGACGTCGAGGGCGCCGTCCTGGAGATCGCCGAGCAAATGGCGACCGAGGGCGCCGCGTTGACGGAACTCCTTCAGGGCCGCTCCTGGGCCGGCAAGGCCGGCTGGCAGACGGCCCAGGAACTCGTCGACGGCTTCCTGGAGTTCTGGCGCAAGAACGACGCGATCCTCCGGGTCGTCGATCTCGGTGCCGCCGAGGGCGACAAGCGGTTCTACAAGCTCCGTATGAAGATCCTCAACTCGGTGAACAACTCCCTCGCGGACGCCGTCGCCGAGCTCCAGTCCAAGGGCAGGGTGGACAAGGACGTGAACCCGGCGGCCGTCGCCGGCTCCCTCGTCGCGATGCTCGCGGCCGTCGCCTCCCACCAGAAGGGCTTCTCCTCCTGGGGCGTGAAGCAGGCCGAACTGAAACCGAACCTCGCCCTGTTGGTGTACCTGGGCGTCACCGGCCGGAAGCCGACGAAGTAGCGCGGCGCGACGGCCTCTTACCCATCCAAGTCCTGTCTGGCAGGCGGTGGTCCACCCGGGTGGACCACCGCCTGTCGCGCTTCCTACCTCCGTACGAGCCGGAACACCCGGATCTCGCGCTCCACCCGGGCCTGGTACGCCGCGTACGGCGGCCAGAACGCCAGCAGCGCCCGCCACGCCGCCGCCCGTTCCTCCCCCGCCAGCAGCACGGCCGTGACCGGGACGTCCCGCCCCTTCCAGCTGATCTCGGCGTCGGGGTGCGCGAGCAGGTTGTGACTCCAGGCGGGGTGCCCCGGCCGCCCGAAGTTGGACCCGACGAGGATCCAGGTACGTCCGCCGTCCTCCGGCATGCAGGCCAGCGGGGTGTGCCGGGGCAGTCCGCTGCGCGCCCCGGTCGAGGTCAGCACCACACCGGGCAGCAGGTGCGCGCTGAGCAGCACCCTTCCCCTGGTGAGCCGGTGGACGGCCCGGTCGACGGCGGGCACCACGTGCGGCGCCACCCGGGCGAAGCCCCGGGTCGACGACACCTTCTGCACCATGCGCGCACCCCTCATGTGCCGGCCTCCTCGACGACGTGTGCCGCGTGGGCCGCGTGGGCCCGCAGCCGGTGCACCGGCCCGAACAGCAGCTCGTCGCCCGCGGCACGCTTGAAGTACAGGTGCGCCTCGTGCTCCCAGGTGAATCCGATGCCGCCGTGCAGCTGGATCCCCTCGGCCGCGGCGCGGCGCAGGGCTTGGAGCGCCTGGGCGAGGGCGAGGCCGCCGGCCGGCTCCCCGGCGGCCGGGGCGGCGGCGGCCCAGGCCGCGTAGTAGGCCGCCGAGCGGGCCGCCTGCACCTGGACGTACACGTCGGCCAGCCGGTGCTTGACCGCCTGGAAGGAGCCGACCGGGCGCCCGAACTGCTCGCGCTGCCCGACGTACTCGACGGTCCGCTCCAGCACCCGGTCGGCGGCCCCCACGGCCTCGGCGGCGAGACAGGCCGCGGCGGTGTCACCGAGCCGGGCGAGGGCGGGGAGCACGTCGGTGTCCTCGGCGCCCAGCAACTCGGCGGGTACGTCGCGCAGTTGCACCCGGGCCTGCGGGCGGGTCGCGTCCAGGGCGGTTTGCCGTACGCGGGTGAGGCCGGCGGTGTCCGGGCGGACGAGGAAGAGCAGCACCCGGGACCGGGCGAATCCCCCGGCGTGCGCGGCGACCACCAGCAGCCGGGCGCTGTGTCCGTCGAGAACCTGCTCGGCCTGCCCGTACAGCCGCCAGCCGCCCTGCGCCCGCCGGGCCTGCACGCCCCCGGCCCGCCCGCCGCCCGCCCAGGCCCCGCGCCGGTCGTGGCCGGTGAGCGCGAGGGCGGTGGCGAGGGCGGGCCCCGGCACGGCCAGGGCGGCGGTGAGCGCGCCGGAGGAGATGCGCGGCAGGTGCTCGGCACGCTGGGCGCCGGTGCCGAGGGCGAGCAGCAGCGGGGCGGCGAGGACGGCGGTGGCGAGCAGGGGCGTGGGGGCGAGGAACCGGCCCGTCTCCTCGCAGGCCAGGGCCAGTTCGGTCACCGAGCAGCCGGCACCGCCGTAGGCCTCGGGGAGGGCCAGCCCGGGCAGGCCGAGCCGTTCGGCGAGGGCGGCCCACAGGGCCCGGTGGTGCCCGGCCGGGGTGTCGACGGCGGCCCGCAGCTCTTCGGGGCCGCACCGCTTGTGGAGCAGTGCGCGCAGGGTGCGGCGGATCTCGTCCTGTTCGCCGGTGAAGCGGGCGTCCATGGGCACCCCTCTCTCCGTATCTGACGGTGCGTCATATTAGGGCGCCGGAACGGGGAATCCCAGAGCCCTGCCGCCCCTGTCCGCCCTGATCTGATGTACCGTCAGATTCATGACCTCCCGGAGGAAGGCGGCCGTCGTCGGCGTGGCCCTCTCGGACTGCGGCCGCGTGGACGACGCGACCCCGTACGCGCTGCACGCCCAGGCGGCCCGCCGCGCCCTCGCGGACGCCGGCCTGGACCGTTCGCTGGTCGACGGCTTCGCCTCGGCCGGCCTGGGCACGCTGGCCCCCGTCGAGATCGCCGACTATCTGGGCCTGCGTCCCACCTGGGTCGACTCCACCTCCGTCGGCGGCTCCACCTGGGAGGTCATGGCGGCCCACGCGGCGGACGCGATCGAGGCCGGGCACGCCCGCGCGGTGCTGCTCGTCTACGGCTCCACCGCCCGCGCCGACGTCAGGGCGGGCCGCCGCACCGGGACGCTGTCCTTCGGCACCCGCGGCCCCTCGCAGTTCGAAGTCCCCTACGGCCACACCCTGATCGCCAAGTACGCCATGGCGGCCCGCCGCCACATGATCGAGCACGGCACGACGATCGAGCAGCTGGCACAGGTGGCGGTGCAGGCCCGGGCCAACGCGGCCCTCAACCCGGAGGCGATGTTCCGTACCCCGATCACCGTCGACGACGTCCTGTCCGGGCCCGTGATCGCCGACCCCTTCACCAAGCTGCACTGCTGTGTCCGTTCCGACGGCGGGGCGGCGGTGCTGCTGGCGGCGCGGGAGTACGTGCGGGACTGCCGTACGGCGCCGGTGTGGGTGCTGGGGACGGGCGAGGCCCTCTCGCACGCGGCGCTGTCCCAGTGGCCGGACTTCACGGTGTCACCGGCGGCGGTGAGCGGACGGCTGGCGTTCGAACGGGCGGGCGTACGGCCGTCGGAGATCGACGTCGCCGAGCTCTACGACGCCTTCACGTACATGACCCTGGTGACGCTGGAGGACCTCGGCTTCTGCGCCAAGGGCGAGGGCGGGGCGTTCGTGGAAGGGGGGCGGCTGCGGGTCGAGGGAGGTGAGCTGCCGGTCAACACCGACGGGGGCGGGCTGTCGGCCCAGCACCCCGGGATGCGCGGGCTGTTCCTGCTGGTGGAGGCGGTGCGGCAGCTGCGCGGGGAGTGCGGGCAGCGGCAGGTGTGGCGGGGCGACGGGTCGCTGCCGCGGCTGGCGGTGGCGTCGGGGACCGGGGGCTGGTTCTGCTCGTCGGGGACGGTGGTGCTGGGGGCCGGGTGAGAGCCGCCCGCCGCCGGGCCGGGGAACAGGCGGTCCCTGCCGGGCCGGGGCCCGGGAACAGGCGGTCCATGCCGGACCGGGGCCCGGGAACAGGCGGTGCCCGCCGGGGCGTTGTAGTGCTCCGCATGCCGACCGTCTCGTCGAAGGAGACCGGAATGGCCCTGAGCCGTGAAGAACGTGAACAGTTCCTGGCCGAACCGCACATCGCGGCGCTCGCGGTCGACGCGGGGGCGGGCCGCGCGCCCCTGACGGTGCCCATCTGGTACCAGTACCGTCCCGGCGGCGACATCTGGATCATGACCGGCCGGGACTCCCGCAAGAACGAGCTGATCAGCGCGGCGGGCCGGTTCTCGCTGATGGTGGACCGGCTGGAGCCCACGATCCGGTACGTGTCGGTCGAGGGGCCGGTCGTCGACTCCTCCCCCGCCACCCTCGAACAGCTCCGGGAGATCTCGGCGCGCTACCTGCCGGCCGAGAAGGTCGACGGCTATGTGGACTCCGCCTGGACCGGCCACGGTGAGCAGGTGGTGCTGCGGATGCGGCCGGAGCGGTGGGTGTCGTCGGACCTGGGGCAGGTGTGACGCGGCACAGCCCCGACGCATGCCGGCACCGGTGACAATCGAGGCATGGCAACCGATCTTCACGAGCTGCTGAGGTCACTGCGGGTCTGGGACCCGGAGGTCACCGGCCTGCCCGCCTTCGCGCCCGACACCGCCCCGGACACTCCTGTGCCCCTGTTCGCCGAGTGGTTCGCGGCGGCGGTGGCGGCCGGGCAGACCGAGCCGCACACCATGTCACTGGCGACCTCGGACGAGTCGGGCCTGCCCGACGTGCGGATCGTGATGCTGCACGGCGCGGACGCCGACGGCTGGTCCTTCGCGTCCCACGCCGGCAGCCGCAAGGGCCGGCACCTCGCCGGGCGGCCGTATGCCGCGCTCGCCTTCTACTGGCCGGTGCTGGGCCGCCAGGTCCGGGTGCGCGGCCCGGTGTCGGCGGCCCCGTCCGCGGAGTCCCAGGGTGACCTGCACGCCCGCTCCACGGGTGCGCTGGCGGCGGCACTGACCGGGCACCAGAGCGAGCCGCTGCCCTCGCTGGACGAGCTGGCCCGGGCCTCGGAGGCGGCCTGGGAGCGGGCGTCGCGGGAGCCCGAGGCACCCGTGCCGTCCTGGACGCTGTACCGGCTGCGGGCCGAGGAGGTCGAGTTCTTCCAGGGCGACGAGCGCCGCCGGCACGTCCGGCTCCGCTACCGGCGGGCGGCTCAAGAGACGCCCGGGGCGCGATGGTCCCGCGAACTGCTCTGGCCCTGAGCGCGCGGCCGGGGACCGGCGACCTCCGAACTAGGCCCTCGGTACCGGGCCGGACAGGTCCGTGGCCCGATCCGCGGGACTGTGACCCCGCATAGCGTCGCAGCATGCGTATAGGACTTCTCGGCACCGGCAACGTCGCCCGCGCGCTGGCCCACGGGTGGGGCGCGGCGGGACACGACGTACTCCTCGGCTCACGCAAGCCCGAGGACCGAACGGACCTGGGTCTGCCCGTGGCAGGCCTCGACGAGACAGCGGCCCACGCGGAGGTACTGGTCAACGCGACCCCGGGGAACGTCTCCCTGGACCTGCTCCGCTCCCTCGGGGCACCCGCCCTGGCCGGGACACCGCTGATCGACGTCGGGGTCGGACTCTCCGATGACTACACCCGGCTCTCGCACCCCAACAGCAGCCTGGCCGAACAGATCCAGGAGGCCTTCCCGCTGACCCCCGTCGTCAAGACGCTGTGCACCATGGACTCGACCGCGATGATCGCCCCGGACGGTCTGGCCGGCCCGTCCACCGTCTTCCTCTCCGGCGACGACCCCGAGGCCAAACGGACCGTCGGGCGCCTGCTCACCGACCTCGGCTGGCCTGACTCGTCCCACCTGGACATCGGCGACATCACCACGGCCCGCGGCCAGGAGCACTTCGCCTTCCTCTTCATGGGCATCGCACACGGCCTGGGCTCCCACACGTTCAACATCAGGGTGGTCCCCCGGGCCGACGCCGCCTAGGAGTCAGCCGAAGTCGTACTCCTCGAAGTCCGCCACCGGCCGGTAACCGATGCGCTGGTAGAGGCCGTTGCTGGTGGGGTTGGACAGGTCGGCGAAGAGGAGCACCTCGTCCGCGCCGGCGGTCAGGGCGGCGCGGGTGACCTCGGTCGTCACCGCGCCCGCGTAGCCCCGGCCGCGCAGGTGGGGCGGCGTGTAGACCGGGGCGACGCGGACCTGTCCGGCCACCCGGGGGCTGGTGCCGGCCATGGCGACGGGTGTGCCGTCGGGGGTCTCCCAGAAGGTGATCGCGCCGCTGTCGATCCGGGCGTCCGCCCACTGCGCGGAGTCGCGGACGGTGCCCTGGCCGACGTCCTCGCCGAACGCGTCGTGCCAGCGCACGAGGAGCTCGCGGTCCGCCGCGACGGCGACCCGGGGGCCGCCGGGCGGTACGGGGCCGGGCGGGGTCAGGGTGCCGAGCCGGTAGAGCCGCTGGCGCCGGCGGAGGGTCGCTGTCGTGCCCGTGTGCCGCTGCCAGGCCTCGGCGAAGGCGGCGGCGGTGTCGCACTGCGCCTGGACACCGGGCAGACGGCGGCCGGAGGCGGCCAGGCGCGCGGCGAGAACGTCGGCGTCCCCGGGGGCGAGGGAGGTGAGGTCCAGGCCGTGCGGCGGGGTGCGGAAGAAGGCCGCCCGGACCGCCCCGTCCCGTTCCAGTACGCCGAACTCCGGCGGTCCGTCGCCGTACACGCTCCGCCCGCGCGTGCGCAGCGTCTCCGTGACCGTCAGCGGCACGGTGTGCAGCGCCGGGCGGGAGCGGAGGAAGGCGCCCGCGCGGGTCAGGAAGTCGTCGAGGTCATGGGTGAGGCGCCACCCGCCGGTGGCGGAAGCGGCCTCGGTGTCCGTGTCCGTGTCCGTGTCCATGGTTCATGGTGCCGTCGGCGGCCTCCCGGGCACCTCTGGTTTTTCGGCGGCGCCCGGCCCGCTCACGCGCCGCTGTCCTCGGCGAGCGTGTGCGCCACCAGCGCGTTGGCGTGGCCGTGCCCGAGGCCGTGCTCGGTCTTGAGCCAGGTGACGAGCTCCATGTGCCGCGTCAGCGGCGAGGTGCGGATGAGGTCCTGCCAGTCGGAGACCGGGCGGCCGTACTTCTTCTCGATGGAGGGGAAGTAACTGGCGGGGCCCTTCACGGGTGCGGTCATCTCGGCCGGTCCCTTCTGCGGTGGCGTTGCGGGTAAGTGGTGGCGCCGGGTATGACCGGCGTGGCCGGGCGGACTCACCGCCCGGGGCGTATGACCCGCGTCACATCGGGCCGTCCGGCCCGGCTCACCCGTCCGTCCGGCCCGGCTCACCCGTCCGTCCGGCCCGGCTCACCGGCCCCCGGGATCCGGTTCGGGATCCGTGGCCAGGCGTGCGTGCAGATGGGCGTCCCGGAACGCGTCATGGCGCCCTTCCTGGAAGATCGCGCCCCGCAGGGTGCCCTCGTAGGGGAACCCGCACCGCTCGGCGATCCGGCACGACACGTCGTGACCGACCGCGTGGTCCAACTCCAGGCGGTGCAGCCCCAGTTCCTTCAGCGCCCAGCGGGCGGCGAGCAGCAGGGCCCGGGTGGCGACGCCCTGGCCCCTGGCCTCGGGCAGCACCCAGTAGCCGATCCGGGCGGCCTTCAGGTGGTACTTGATCTCGTTGACGCCGATGTGCCCCAGTGCCGTATCGGTGCGCGCGTCCGCGACGCGGAACGACACCGACGTCCCCTCCATGGCGCTCTGCGCCCGCGCGAGCAGCGACTCCCGCGCGCTCGCCCGGTCCGTGACCGGCCTGAGCGGGGTGTTCCAGCGCTGGAACTCCGGATCCCGCAGGCCGCGCAGCCAGGTGTCGACGTCGGCCCCGGACCCGGCGTCCCAGGGGCGCAGACGGAGGCCGTGGCCGTGCAGGTCCGGGCCGGAGCCGGTCAGGGAGTCGCGTAGGGGGGCCATGGGTCCCATTGAAACCCGTGGGGCGTGATCCGGTGGGCCGGGACGAGGAGAGCGTGACCTCCCGCACCGTCCGGCCGCCCCTGCGCTCAGCGCGGCTCGGCGGACGGCGTCGGCCCGACCCCCGACACCACCCGGAACACCGGGACGCCCTCCCGGAACGCCACCTCCAGACGTGCCCCGGCCGACAGCGGCGGGCCCTCGCCGGGCGGGCGGTCGTCGTCCGTCCCCACGATCTCCGTCATCATCCGCGGCCCCTCGGCGAGTTCGACCACGGCGGCGACGTACGGAACGCGGCCGGGGAACGGCGGCAGGTCGTTGCGGTGCACGACGGACCAGGTGTAGAGGGTGGCGCGGCCGCTCGCCCTCTCCCAGGTCACGTCCTCGCTCCAGCAGTGGGGACAGAACTCGCGCGGGTAGTGGTGGGCCCGGCCGCAGGCCCCGCAGCGGCGGATCAGCAGCCTGCCCTCGGCGGCCGCGTCCCAGTACACCGACGTGAAGGCGTCGGGCTCGGGCAGGTCGAAGCGGGCGGCCATCAGAACAGGCCCAGCGCGCTGTCCAGCGACCACGTCTGCCAGGACATCCCGAACAGGCCGACCACCGACATGAGCGCCATCATCGAGTTCTGTCCCTGCTCGGCGACGTCGTGGACCATGAGCGTGAAGTAGAGGGCGTTGAGGAGGAGCCCCCCGGCCAGGGCGACCGGGGTGAGGAAGCCACTGATCAGGCCCAGCCCCAGGGCCAGTTCGGCGTAGACGACGATGTACGCCGTCACGCGCGGGTGCGGCGCGACGGCCGTCTCGAAGCCCGCGCGGACGGCTTTCCAGCGGTGCTCAGCGGCGATGCCGGCCGCCCACGCGATGCCGGTGCCCCGTTCGAACCAGGCCTTGCGGTCCTTGTGCCGCCAGCTCTCCAGCCACCACAACCCGAGCCCGATCCGCAGCACGGCCAGCCATTGCGCCCCGGTGAGCCAGATCGTGTCCATGAAATCTGACGGTACGTCAGATACGGCGAAGCGCAAGACCCGGCGAGGACACGGGAAACCCCGTGCGCGACCCGGCGCGAGCACCGGAAACGATCACCGAGCCGTCACCAGCAGGCCCTTCGGCCACGAGCCCCTCTCCCTCCCCCCACAGCCGTGATCAATCCGAAACCAATTCCGGTCTTGACCGAGACCCATCAAGCGGTCCCGGGATTACGCTCCCGCTCATGGCCGACTCCACACCCCCCACACCCGCCTCCGCGCAGCCCCCCGCCGACCGCCCCGTCTACGTCATCGGCGGCGGCCCCGGAGGGCTTGCCGTCGCGTACGCGCTGCGGGCCCGGGGCGTACGGGCCGTCGTCCTGGAGAAGTCCGACCGCGTCGGGGCGTCCTGGCGCCGCCACTACGACCGGCTGCACCTGCACACGACCCGGCGCCTCTCGGCCCTGCCCGGGCTGCCGATGCCGCGCCGGTTCGGGCGGTGGGTGTCCCGGGACGACGTGGTGCGGTACCTGGAGAAGTACGCCGAGCACCACCGCCTGGAGATCGTCACCGGCGTCGAGGTGTCCCGCGTCGAACGCGCCCCCGACGGCACGGGCTGGCTGCTGCGCGCCACCGGCGGCCGGGAGCTGACCGGCGCGGCGGTGGTCGTGGCCACCGGCTACAACCACACCCCGCGCGTGCCGGACTGGCCCGGCCGCTCCGCCTTCCCCGGCGAGTTCCTGCACGCCGGGCAGTACCGCAACGGCAAGCCCTACGCCGGCCGGGACGTCCTCGTCGTCGGCGTGGGCAACACCGGGGCCGAGATCGCCGTCGACCTGGTGGAGAGCGGTGCCGCCCGGGTCCGGCTCGCCGTGCGCACCGTCCCCCACATCGTGCGCCGTTCGACCGCCGGGTGGGCCGCCCAGTACAGCGGTGTCCTGGTCCGCCGGCTGCCGGTGGGACTGGTCGACCGAATCTCCCGGGTGCAGGCCAAGGTGGCCGTGCCCGACCTGTCGGCGCACGGACTGCCGCGCCCGGACACCGGGTTGTACACACGGGTGAAGCAGGGGGCGATCCCGGTGCAGGACGTCGGCCTGATCGACGCCGTGCGCAAGGGCCGGGTGGAGGTCGTGGCCGCCGTGGACGGCTTCGAGGACGGCGGCAAGGTCGCCCTCGCCGACGGCACCCGGATCTCCCCGGACGTGGTGATCGCCGCCACCGGGTACGTCCGCGCCCTGGAGGACCTGGTCGGTCACCTCGACGTGCTCGACGACCGCGGCAGGCCCGTCACCCACGGCGCCCGCGCCCCGAAGAACGCCCCCGGCCTGTACTTCACCGGTTTCACCAACCCGATCAGCGGCAACCTCCGCGAGCTGGCACTGGACGCGGTGAAGATCGCCAAGGCCGTCGCGCGGAACGCCCCGGGGGACGTGTCCCGGCTGCCGGGCTGAGCGACCCGGGCCGCCCGGTCGACGGCTTCGGCAACTTCGCCCGCTCACACCGTTCCTGACGTCGCATCAGTTCAGTAATCTGACAATGCGTCAGTTGGCGGCTGTCTCACAGGAGCGGGCGGAAACGATGCTTGGATCGACTCACGGCACCCTCACCACCGACTCCCGCCGGACCCGGGCCATCGCCTGTGGCGAGCGGTCCGGACCCGTCGTGCAGGGCAGACCGGCCCAGGCGGGCGACCTCGACGTCAGCGGACGGCCGCTGCACGCCGACGCACCCGACCTGGACCGCTTCTTCCGCCCCCGGTCCGTCGCCGTGATCGGCGCCTCGGACGCCGAGGGCCGCCCGAACACCGGCATCACGCGGCAACTGGCCGACTGGGCGGAGCGCGTCGGCGCCCGCCTGTACCCGGTGCACCCCACCCGGCCGTCCGTCTTCGGCATCCCCTGCCGCCCTGCCGTGTCCGACCTGCCCGAGCAGATCGATCTGGCCGTGGTCCTGGTCGGCGACCCCCTCCCGGTGATCGAGGAACTGGCCGAGGCCAAGACGCGGTTCGCGGTCGTCTTCGCGTCCGGGTTCGCCGAGACCGGTCCTGAGGGCGAGGCCGCCCAGCAGCGGCTGGCCGCCGCCGTCGAGCGGTCCGGGCTGCGGCTGCTGGGGCCCAACACCAACCTCAACGCCTTCGAGCGGTTCCGCGACGACCTTCAGGGCCCGGCGATCGCGCTGATCACCCAGTCCGGCCACCAGGGCCGCCCCGTCTTCGCCTTGCAGGAACTGGGCATCCGCCTCTCCCACTGGGCGCCCACCGGCAACGAGGCCGACCTGGAGAGCGCCGACTTCCTCTCCTGGTTCGCCGAGCAGCCCGAGGTCGGCGCCATCGCCTGCTACCTGGAGGGGCTCAAGGACGGCCGTTCCTTCCTGCTCGCCGCCGACCGGGCCGCCCGGCGCGGGGTGCCGGTCGTGGCCGTCAAGGTGGGCCGCACCGAGACCGGCGCCCGCACGGCCGCCTCCCACACCGGCAAACTGACCGGCGCGGACGCGGTGGTGGACGCGGCGCTGCGCCAGTACGGCGTGATCCGGGTCGACGGGCTCGACGAACTCCAGGACACGGCCGCCCTGCTGGCCCGGGCGCGGCCGCCGCGCGCCGAAGGGGTCGTCGTCTACTCGATCTCGGGCGGCACGGGCGCGCACGTCGCCGACCTGGCGACCGGGGCGGGACTGAGCCTGCCGGTCCTGTCCGAGGCCAAGCAGGCCGAACTGCACCAGTGGATCCCCGCGTACCTGTCCGTCGCCAACCCGGTCGACAACGGCGGCCACCCGGTCGGCGACCACCGCGGCCGGAAGATCATCGACGCGATCCTGGACGATCCCGGCGTCGGCGTGCTGATCTGCCCGATCACCGGGCCGTTCCCCCCGCTCAGCGACCGGCTCGTGCGCGACCTGGTGGACGCGGCCGAGGGGACCGACAAGCTCGTCTGCGTGGTGTGGGGTTCGCCGGTCGGTACCGAACCGGCCTACCGCGAGGTCCTGCTCGGCTCCTCCCGCGTGGCCACGTTCCGCACGGTCGGCAACTGCCTCACGGCCGTCCGCGCCCACCTCGCCCACCACCGCTTCGCGGCCGCCTACCGCTCCCCCTTCGACGAGGCCCCGCGCACCCCCTCGCCGTCCTACCGCAAGGCGCAGGCCCTGATGCAGCCCGGCCGGCAGCTCAGCGAGCACGCGGCGAAGCAGCTGCTGCGGGCCTACGGCATCCGCGTCCCGCGCGAGCAACTGGTGACCAGCGCGGCGGCGGCCGTCCGCGCGGCCGGACTCGTGGGGTACCCGGTGGTGATGAAGGCCTCCGGCGCCCGGATCGCCCACAAGACCGAGCTGGGCCTGGTGAAGATCGGGCTGACCTCGGCCAGCCAGGTCCGCGACGCCTACCGCGAGCTGACCGACATCGCCCGCTACGAGGACGTCTGTCTGGACGGCGTCCTGGTCTGCCAGATGGTGGAGCAGGGCGTCGAGATGGTCGTCGGTGTCACCCACGACGACCTGTTCGGACCGACCGTGACCGTCGGGCTCGGCGGCGTGCTCGTCGAGGTGCTGCGCGACACCGCCGTCGGAGTGCCGCCCTTCGGGGAGGAACAGGCGCGGGACATGCTCGCCGGGCTGCGCGGGCGGGCCCTGCTCGACGGGGTGCGGGGACGGCCGCCGGCGGATCGGGACGCGCTGGTCGAGGTCGTCCTGCGGGTCCAGCGGATGGCCCTGGAACTCGGCGACCAGCTCGCCGAGCTGGACATCAACCCGCTGCTGGTGCTGCCGCGGGGGCAGGGCGCCGTGGCGCTGGACGCGCTGGCGGTGTGCCGCTGATGACGGGCGCCGCCGTGCTGCACACGACCCGCGACCACGTCCTGTCCGTCACCCTCAACCGGCCCGAGAGCCTCAACGCCCTCGCTCCCGGCGGGCGGGAGGAGATCATCCGTCTGCTGTCGGAGGCGTCCGCGACGACGGAGGTGCGAGCGGTCGTGATCACGGGGACGGGCCGGGGTTTCTGCTCCGGCGCCGACCTGAGGGGCACCGCCGCGAACGGCGAACGCGCCGCCGGGGACGTCGCCCGCACCCTGCGCACCGGCGCCCAGCGTCTGATCGCCGCCGTGCTCGACTGCGAGAAACCGGTGATCGCCGCGGTGAACGGCACGGCGGCCGGGCTCGGCGCGCACCTCGCGTTCGCCTGCGACCTGGTCCTGGCGGCCGCGTCGGCCCGATTCGTCGAGGTGTTCGTACGACGCGGCCTGGTGCCCGACGCGGGCGGCGCGTACCTCCTCCCCCGCCTCGTCGGCCCGCTGCGGGCCAAGGAGCTGATGTTCTTCGGGGACGCGCTCACCGCCCCGGACGCCGAACGCCTCGGGCTCGTCAACCGGGTCGTCCGGGACGAGGAGCTGGAGAAGACGGCACACGCGTGGGCCGAGCGGCTCGCCTCCGGCCCGACCCGCGCCCTCGCCCTGACCAAGCAGCTCGTCAACGCCTCCCTCGACACCGACCGCGCCACCGCCTTCGCCGCCGAGGCCGCCGCGCAGGAGATCAACATGACGACGGCGGACGCGCGGGAGGGCGTGCGCAGCTTCGTGGAGCGGCGCGACGCGCAGTTCAGGGGCCGTTGACCCTTCCCGCCGGTCCCCGGCCCTTCACATCTGATGGCCTGTCAGTTTCAATGCTCGGATGATGGGACAAGCAGGGACGGCGGAAGCAGCCGTGCGCTACCTCAGGTCCGTCGGCACGCCCGCCCCGGAGCCGGTCGAGGCGCTGCCGCGCCCCGACCTGCGCTGCGTCGGCGCCGACGAGCGCGCTCCGCTCGACCCCGCCGAGTTCCGCCGGGTCCTGGGCGATTTCGCGACGGGCGTCACCGTGATCACGGCACCGCCCGCCGCCCCCGGCGCGCCACCCGCCGGTTTCGCCTGCCAGTCCTTCACCTCCCTCTCGCTCGACCCGCCCCTGGTCGCCTTCATGGTCGGCCGGACGTCGACGACCTGGCCGCGGATCGCCCGCGCCGGGGTGTTCTGCGTCAACGTCCTGGGCGCGGGCCAGGGCGAGCTCTGCCGGGCGTTCGCGGTGAGCGGTGCGGACAAGTTCGCGGGCGTGGCGTACGACGCGGCGCCGCGGTCGGGTGCACCGCGTCTGACGGGTGCCGTGGCGTGGATCGACTGCGCGGTCCACGCCGTCCACACCGGCGGCGACCACCTCATCGTGGTCGGCCGGGTCACCGCCCTCGGCCCGGGCGAGGACGACCCGGACGGCCCGCTGCTCTTCCACCGAGGGCGCTTCAGCCGGCTGAAGCGCCCCTAGGTCGTGTCCGCAAAGTCCCTCCGTTCGCCCGGAGGGCGGGCCCTGCGGCGTCTGGTGCGTGCTCTCGGCGTGCCGGGTGGAGTCCCTCGTACTGGACGTACTTGGGGCTGCGCCCGGTGC